>JAUNKF010000036.1 GCA_030532895.1 Lautropia sp.
GACAGTGTACGTCCCTGCGCGCCAGGCTGGCTGCCGGATGAGACATGGCGCTGCCCTGGCTGCGGATTCAACAATTCCACTTCAACCTTCGCATGCCCCTTGGCCACATAGCCCAGCTTGTTGGCCGCGAGATAGGAAAGATCGATCAAGCGTCCTCGCAGAAACGGCCCGCGATCATTCACGCGCACGATCACCTCACGGCCATTTTCCAGGTTCCGGACACGGGCATAACTGGGCAGCGGCAAGGTCGGATGCGCCGCCGTCATCTGATACATGTCATAGACCTCACCGGTGGAGGTTGGCCGGCCATGAAAGCGTTTGCCATACCATGAGGCCACACCGGTCATTCGGTACGGCTGGCGCGAGGTCATCGGGGTGAAGTCCTGCCCCATCACTCGATAGGGACGATTGGTTCGGTCAAGCAACTTCTCGAAGACCGGCACCGGATCAGGCTCGGCCATCAAGCGTGCCAGGCGCTTCGCATCATCCTTTCCGGGGCCGTCATCCAGGTAATACCCACCACTACGGGCACCGGCGCAGCCACTGAGCAGCAAGCTGGCCGCCACCAGCACGGGCATGAGCGCCAACCGCCAGCCTGCGCCCGTCACCGGCCATGCCCGCGGGACGCCCGCTTGTGGCCCGCAAAACGCGGATCGGGCCAACACGAACCGGTCAAGAGAATGCAGGCGAACAGCCTGAAATCGTCGAATCATCTGGATACCTTGAGACGGTAGGCCGGCCCAAACCCGCGCATGTCATCACCTCACGAACACGCTGGCGCGCATGCACGGATTCGTCCCCGCAAAGGCACTGTGGGCGTGCATGAGACGCGCTAATCACCCGAACGCCCCAGACCAGGCTGCCGGGGCTTGCGTCCAGCCTGCGCAAAGAGACGATCGAAAAGCCACGCTGGCAAGACCCGCAGCAACATGGCCACACAGCCCATCTGCCACGGAATCACGACACGGCGTCGTCGGGCCCGGATCGCATCCACGGCCCGGCGGGCAAACTGCTCGGCCGGCATCAGGAAAGGCATGCGGTAAGGGTTGCCCCGCGTCATCTCGGTATCGATGAAGCCCGGCGAAATCGTGACGACCGAGACGCCCGTGCCATGCAACTCAACCCGCAGACTCTCCAGATAGGCACTCACCGCCGCCTTGCTGCCACTATAGGCCCCCGACCCCGGCAAGCCCCTCACCCCCGCCACACTGGCAATACCCACCAGGGTGCCCCGACCGGCCTGTCGCATCGGCGCGACGAAGGGCGCGAAGGTGTCATACATCCCCTGCACGTTCACGGCAAACACCTTGGCAAACACGGCCCGATCCTCCGGCTCGTCGGTCAGCGTACCGGCACTGATACCAGCGCTGGCGATCACGATATCGGGAACCCCATGCTGGGCCATGAAGCGCTCTGACACAGCGCGAATCGCCAAGTGATCACTCACATCCACAGATTCGAAGCTGGTCAGCGTGCCCGGCGGCAGCTGGCTGGCCAGCTCGGCCAGCCGCTCGGTGCGCCGCCCGAGCAACAAGAACGTACTGCCCGGACATCGAGAAGCCAGCTCTGTGGCCAGGGCGTGACCCAGACCACTGGAAGCCCCCGTGATGACGACCTTCAGGCCACCGCGGCCTCGCTCGCCCCCTTGCACACTCTCCTCAGGCGCCGATGCCCGATGCAGCGCGTCCGTCATGCCATCACTTGGCGGCTGGCTTACGCTCGCGGGCGATCAGCTGGTTCAGCACGACGATGGCAGCCTGATTGGAACCTGCATTGGCCGGGCCAGTCAGGAACTTGCCGTTCACGCCCAGCGCAGGCACCCCATCGATGCCATAGGCGGCGGCCAGCTTGTTGGCGCGCTGCATCTGGGTTTTGACGCCAAAGGAGTTGTAGGCGTCCGTGAAAGCCTTCGGATCCACGTCGGCCGTCTTCAGCACTTCGGCCATCTCGTCGACCTTCTGCAGCTTCATCCGTTTTTCCTGGATGGCCTTGAACAGCACGTCGCGGCTCTTCGCATCCTCGCGGCCGATGGCCTGCAAGGCATAGAACATCTGCTGATGGGGCTGGCCGAAGAAAGGCACATGCACGCGCTTGAAGACGACATCTTCAGGCATCGTCTTGTGCCAGGCTTCGATGGTCGGCTCGAAGGAGTAGCAGTGCGGGCACCCATACCAGAAGAATTCGACCACTTCGACCTTGTCGGCAGGCGCTTCAGTAGGTACGCGACCACTCACTTCCGTATACGAGCCGGACGGTTGCGCCTGGACACCGGCCAAGGGCGTCATGGCAAAAAAGGCGGCGGCAGCCACACCCGACAGGAACTGTTTACGATTCATACCCAAAATTTCAAGCCCTCGAACAATGGGCCGGCCAGCACGATAGCAGCGGCCCCTGGTTGTGTTGTGTTGACGGGAGACCCGCCGGATGCGAACCGATCACGGTGTCTGCCCGCCCGTGCCCTGTCATGCGCCAACGACGCACGTGCATGGGCATCCTCCTGCTGACGAACCCGTGCAAGACAGGCTCTAACCCTCCCTAACGCGCGAGATGGGCAGACTGTTTACTGTCCCCGCAGCCGAACGACCGCAGCCTCGATCCGCTCATCGGCCAGCTGGCGGCGAACCACATTAGCAGCCTCAAGCGACTCATAGGGGCCAAGACGGACACGGTACAGCGTCTGGCCATTCACGTTGGCGGTGGCCACATGGGCTTCAAGGCCATTCAACGCCAGACGCAACTTCAGCGTTTCTGCGTCGGTTGGATGCCGGAAAGCACCGGCCTGCAACAGGAAACGCCCTGTGGCCGCACCCTGTCGCTCGACAGCGCCGCCCTGCTCGGCCGTCAGATCGACGGTCGAGACATCGCTGCCACGCACGCCTGCCCCCTGATCCACCTGCGGCATGACCCGCTCACGCGAGCTGTTCTGGTTGGGATCAGGCAGGCCGGCATTGCTCTCGACCGGCTCGGCAGGCACCGGCGCCTCGGGCACGAGCTGCACCTCCGGCCGTGCCTGCGGATTGGCCGGCGGCTGCCCGGCAATGAAGGGCAAGGGTGCCTGATAAATGACATAGGCCGTCACGGCCGCCATCCCCAGGCCCAACACGATGCCGAGCAACACGCCCAGGAAGGTACCGCCCCGTTGACGTGCCAACGGCGTGGCCAGCCCGACAGGACAGGCTCCTGCCCGCAGGCGGGCGGGTGTCTTCGCCGAAGCCCCCCCCGTCAGGGAAGCGTTCCGCACGACCTTGGAAACAACATGCATCACAATCTCTCCGGAGCCGAGATGCCGATCAACGCCAGACCGCACTGCAACACGGTGCGGACGGCCCGCAACAGGGCCATTCGCGCCGCCTGAAGCTCGGCATCATCCGACAGCACGCGCTCAGCGTTATAGAAGGTATGAAAGTCTGCGGCCAGATCTTTCAGATAATAGGCAAGCTGGTGAGGCGCAAGGTCGGCAGCTGCCTCGGCCAGCATACCCGGAAAAGCCGCCATCCGTGCCATCAGCGCGTATTCACTGGGCGCGGTCAGCCGGTGGATCGGCGCGTCGGCCGCCCCCGTGTCGCCGCCTTGCGACAGGATCGAGCAGATCCGCGCATGGGCATACTGGATGTAGTACACCGGATTCTCGTCCGAGCGTGACAATGCCAGATCCACATCAAAGGTGAATTCGGTATCCCCCTTGCGGGAAATCAGGAAATACCGGACGGCATCCCGGCCCCGCACCTCATCTCCACTGCCCGACCACTCGATCAGATCGCGCAGCGTGACGTAGCTGCCAGCCCGCTTGGAGATCTTCACCTCCTGGCCACCCCGCATCACCCGCACCATCTTGTGCAGCACATAGGCTGGATAGCCTTCCGGGATGCCCATGTCGAGTGCCTGCAAGCCAGCCCTCACCCTGGCCACCGTGCCGTGGTGATCCGATCCCTGGATGTTGATGGCCTTCACATAGCCACGGTTCCATTTCGTCGTGTGATAGGCCACGTCCGGCACGAAATAGGTGTAGCCACCGCCCGACTTGCGCATGACCCGATCCTTGTCATCGCCATAGTCGGTGGAACGCAACCACAGTGCGCCATCCTGCTCATAAGTATGGCCGCCTGCCGCCAGGCGGGCCACGGTCTCTTCGACCTTGCCGTCCGTATAGAGCGACGACTCCAGAAAATACTCGTCGAAACGCACGCCAAAGGCTGCCAGATCCAGATCCTGCTCGCGTCTCAGGTAAGCCACGGCAAAGCGGCGCACCGCCGCCAGATCGTCGATATCGCCGGTGGCCGTTTCAGGTGAGTGATCACCCACTTGCACGCTTTCCTTCGCCAGAAAAGCGCGCGCAATCTCGGCAATGTATTCGCCGCGATAGCCATCAGCCGGAAAACTCGGGTCATCGGGCGACACGCCTCGACCTCGCGCCTGCACCGAGAGCGCCAGGTTCTCGATCTGAGCGCCCGCATCGTTGTAATAGAACTCCCGATGCACGCGCCAGCCCTGCGAAGCCAGCAGATTACCGAGCACATCGCCCAGTGCCGCCTGCCGGCCGTGTCCCACATGCAACGGCCCGGTCGGGTTGGCCGACACGAATTCGAGCATGACCTTGCGGTCGGACACCGCTTGCTGCCCGAAGCGCTCGCCTTGAGCCAGCACCTCGTGCACCACCCGCTGACGGGCTGCTGCCGTCAGCCAGAAGTTGATGAAGCCAGGCCCGGCAATCTCGGCACGCTCGAGCAGCCCGGCAGCAGCCGGCAGGGCCATCAGTGCGTCGACGAGCTGCTGAGCCACCTCGCGTGGCGGCTTTTTCAGCGGCCGCGCCAACTGCATGGCCAGGTTCGTGGCAAGGTCGCCATGACCGGCCTGCCTCGGCCGCTCGAGCGAAGGATGGATGGACTCGGCCAAGGCCGGATCCAGGCCCGTGGCCTGGACAACCTGCGCCAGAAGCTGGCGCAATTCATGAAGTTGTTCTGGAAGCATGGGGGGATTCTAGAGCCTGTCATCAACTTATTCACCCCACCACCGTGCCAAGCTCATGTGCCGGCAAGCCTTGAAACAACAACAGCGGCGCGAATCTCGGCGCAAGTGGCCGTCGGCAACAGTACAATATTATGAACATTGAGACAGACGACCAAGGCGGCCACTGCCAGGCATGCATCATCCTGCCCTTGGCACCCTCAGAGAGCCGCTTGTACTGGTATCGCCCATCCGTCGTGACACCCCCGTCCCCCATCGGACACCCGCACCCCGTTTGCGGAGCATTCCTGTCGCCCGGCACGGCAACGTCCATCCCAGTGTGACGCGTTTCAGCAACGACCCGCCTCCACGGCGCTGCAGCAAGCCCCTGCCGCCATCCGGCGGGGCGCCGCTTCATCATTATGAATACAGACCTTGCAACTCGGCAGAAACCCGGCGCCAAGCGGCCGTCGTGATGCCCGGTTTGCCCGATCTGCCCCTTTTTTGCCCCGAGCCAAAGCCAATCACATGGAACCCAATAACAAGATCAGCCGCTCATCCCTCCATGTCGAAGTGACCGACCGCCTGCGTGACATGATCTATGAGCGCATCCTGTCGCCCGGCGAGCGCATCGATGAACTTGGCTTGTCGGCTCAACTCGGCACGTCCCGCACCCCATTGCGTGAAGCCCTGAAGGTGCTGGCCCATGAAGGACTGGTCAAACTGGTGCCAGGCCGAGGCGCCTTCGTCACCGAACTCAGCCCCACCGAGGTCGATGCCTTCTTCCCGGTGCTGGGCATGTTGCAAAGCCGCTGCGCAGGCGATGCCGTTCGACGCAAAACGGCCGACGACCTCGCCGCCCTCGATCTTTACCATCAACAAATCGAAAGCGCCGTCAGCCACAACCGGGCCGACGACTACCACCGGGCAGTGGATCGCTTCCATGAGCGACTGCAGCAGATGGCCGCCAACCCCTGGCTCGTTCGTGCCATCATCGATCTGCGCCGCTTCCTGCAGCTGATCCGCAACATGATGCCCCCTGCCGAAAACCGCCTGCGTCAGTCGATGGCCGAATATCGCACGCTGATGAAAGCCATCCACCGCGGTGATGCCGACGCCGCCGAACAACTCGTTTACCTGCAGGCAATGGCCCAGCAACGTGCCTGGCGCACCCAGCAAAGCCAGAACGAGGCGCAGCCCACCGCGCCCGCGGCAACCAGCTCTGCCAAACCCACCTTCATCGCGAGCGAAGGCGTCATCCCGGAAGGGGATAGCGACTACGGCAGCACCCAGACGCTGCACACCCCTGCCCCCCAGGGCAGTCAGGTTCAACCGGCCTGAGCAAGCCCCCCCAGTCCGCCCGCAGCGGACGCTTTCATGACATGCCGGGCGGTCCCGAAAGAAAAGCCCGGCATCGGCCAGGCAGGACACGTCCCCCATCGGGCATCGCCACCAATCGGTAACCGATCAACGGTTGACCGGAAGCGATCGGCCAAACCAAGCCATTGAAAAAGCGTCGTTTTTGAACCAACAAGCTGTGGCATTCAGCACGACGCTTCTGTGGCAAACATCGCATCGGGGATCAGATCGCATCAAAAGCCCCCTCGCTATCCCGAAGCCATGAAAATCGCCGCAACAAATGGGGTATCTTCTACAGCGTGTCATGCACCCCAGACAGGCTTTCGGGGGGACGAACACGTGCACGACGCGCTCTGAACCCTCGCAGTGGTGGCCGACACGGCCCATTTCTTTGGCAGCAAGAACAGGTGAGTCCTGATATCCATTTCAGCGTCAGCGGGCTGCTCAGCAACCGAAGTGAAGACGCACTGATCGGAAAACAGAACACCGTTCTGCTACTCGACCAGGATGCCGTCACCCGCGACACCGTACGCGACACGCTGGCGCAGGAACGCCTGGGCGGTTTGCTCGTGGCCGACGACATCAGGCAGACCGAGGCACTGATCCAGGCTGAACATCCGCCTGCCCTCGTGCTGATCAGCATCGACGCCAATGACCATGAGCGTCTGCGCTGGCTGGAAGGCATCCGGGAACACAAGCTCTGGCAGCAACTGCCCATCATCCTGCTGGCTGCGGGCCCCAGGGATTCGCTCTGGCAACCGGCGCTGGATCTGAACCTGATGGACGTGATGTCCAAGCCGCTCAACCGCGCCGCACTGCTGCTCAAGCTGCGCCAGTGTCTGGGCTTGAAGATCTATCGCGACCGGCTCCTGAAGCTCGATCAGCTCACGGGACTGACCAACCGCAGCGGCTTCATGCGCCGCCTCGACGTGGTGCTGCGCTCGGCGCCCCGCAAATACACGCTGATGATGCTGGACATCGATCGCTTCCGGCAATTGAACGAAGGACTGGGCCACCAGATCGGCGATGCCTTCCTGAAGGCGCTCAGCCAGCGGCTGGATCATGTCGTCAGCCATCACACCGGCCCGGATCGTCGCCGACCGGCCATGACGACCTCCCCGTGGCTGGCACGTTGCGGCGGTGACCGCTTCATGGCGCTACTACCCGGTGGGCCACGTGACGCGCCGCATCAGCACTGGCTACAAGCCTTGTCGCAGGTGCTCTCACAACCCATCCACATCGAAGGCCGGGAGCTGTTCATCTCGGCCAGCATCGGTCTGGCGGTTTTTCCCACCCACGGCAAGGATGCCAGCCAACTCGTGCAACATGCCGAAACGGCGCTCACCATCGCCAAACGTCGAGGCGGCCATCGCATCGAATATTTCGATCCGGCGCAAGCGTCGGCCAACGCCAATTTCCTGGCGCTGGAAAACCACCTGCGTCACGCCATCCACTACAACGAGCTGCAACTCGTCTACCAGCCGAAGATCGACAGCCAGACACTGCAGATCACCGGCGTGGAGGCGCTGATCCGCTGGCAGCACCGCGATCTGGGCATGATCCTGCCCGAACACTTCGTGCCCATCGCCGAACGCTCCGGACTGATCGCCGACATCGGCGCCTGGGCCTTGAACCAGGCTTGCCAGCAGGGCCGCGCCTGGCTGGATGCCGGCCTGCCCCGCCTGCAGATTGCCGTCAACATCTCGGCCGCCCAAACACTGCGCGGCAACCTGATCAACACCGTGTCACAGGCACTCAAACAGAGTGGCTTCCCGCCCGAACTGCTGACGCTGGAGCTGACCGAATCGCTGCTGATCGAAAACGGTGACCAGGTACGCGAGCTGATCAGCGCGCTCAAACATCTGGGGCTGTCGCTCTCACTCGACGATTTCGGCACCGGCTACTCTTCCCTCACCTACCTGCACACGCTGCCCTTCGACGAGATCAAGATCGATCGGAGCTTCATCCGGGGCCTGCCACGCAAGGCCGTCTCCAAAGCCATCGTCCGCGCCATCCTCGCGCTGGCCGCCGGCCTGAAACTCAGCGCCGTGGCCGAAGGGATCGAGACCGAAGAGGAATTCGGCTGCCTTCAACAATTCCTGCCCCGCTGCACGGTGCAGGGCAACCTGTTCAGTCCCCCCATCTCCGCTGCACAGCTCGAAGCCCAGCTCCGCCAAAGCGCCCGCTTCCTGCCCGCCCAGCGCCAGGCCGTCTGTTGAGGTGTCGGACAAGGCTGCCACCAAAACGCTGCGACACCCTCCCCGAACGGGACAATCTGGTCTATCCTAGAGGTAAAAGAATGCAACCTCCGAAGGAGACCTTCCTCATGTACAAACACATCCTGATCGCCACCGATGGTTCCCCGCTGTCCGATCGAGCCGTCGATGCCGGCGTCAACTTGGCCAATGCCCTGAAGGCAGCCGTCACCATCGCCAACGTCGGTGCTCCCTACGCGCCCCCCCTCTATGCAGGCGACCTCGTGCCGAACAACTACATGACGGCTGCCGAACATGATGAGAAGGTGCGCACCGCCGGTCAGGAAGTGCTGGACAAGGCCGCCGCCAAAGCCAAAGCAGCCGGCATCTCGCCAGAAACCGCCTTTGAAGTGGCCGATGAGCCAGCCGACGGCATCATCCAGATCGCCCGCCACCAGAAGGCCGACCTGATCGTCGTGGCCTCGCACGGCCGCAGCGGCTTCAGCGCCCTGCTGCTCGGCAGCGCCACCCGGCGCCTGCTCAGCAGTGCCAACATCGACTTGCTCGTCATCCGCCATACCGACGACGAAGCCAAGTAAACAAATCCCCTGACGTGCTTGTTGCGTTGGGCGGGATGGTCTGAGGCCGAGATGCATGGATCCTGTTTCGACGAGACCCCGTCGAACAGGCATCCCCCCTGCAGGCCACTCGGCAAAACGGCGTTGAGCCTTTCGGGCTTCAACGCCGTTTTTCATCGAGCACCGGTCGGACGCCTGGTTCAGCTCACTTTCAGCGACAGACCAATACCGCTATAAGCCGGCAAGGCATCGCGCGCGATGAAGCGGCGGCCGTCGATCAGCGGCACCGACTCGCGGCCGGCCTTCTGCTGCAACTCGGGCACAGCCTTGTACTCGGGCCAGCTCGTCACCAGCAGCACGGCCTCGGCAGGCGCCAGCGCCTTGTCCAGATCGGCCTCGAACGCATAGGCATCCGGGGCCACGCCAAACTCGCCCAGTGCCTTGCGCCCCGTCTCGACAGCAATTGGATCGTGAGCGGTCACTTTCACGCCAGCCTTCACCAGATCCGCAATGATCGGCAGCGCGGGCGACTCGCGAACATCGTCGGTACCCGGCTTGAAAGCCACGCCCAGCACCGTCACCTGCCGACCCTTCAGCTCACCCAGACGATCCTTCAGCATCGAGATCATCCGCTCGGGCTGCGTCTTGTTCGTCGACAGTACCGCGTCGAGCATCGGTGTGGGCACGCCCCGGTTGGCCGCATGCGCGGTAATCGCCTTCACATCCTTCGGAAAGCAGCTGCCACCAAAACCGCAGCCCGCCCACAGGAAGGACGAGGCACCTGCGATCTTCAGCTCACCCGCACCGTCACGATAGATCAGGTGCTTCATCAGGTGCAGCCCCTTGAACACCTCGGCCGCATCCAGATCCCCGATGCCGTCACAGACACGCGCGATCTCATTCGAGAACGAGATCATCGTGGCCATGAAGGCATTGGAGGTGTACTTGATCATCTCGGCCGTACGCGGCGTGGTCTGCACCACCGGCACGCCCTTGTCCGCGAAGTGCTGGTACATCTTCGCCAGCTGCTCGGTCGAGCGCTTGTCGATGCCGCCCACCACGATGCGGTCAGGCTGCTGAAAATCCTTCACGGCCACGCCTTCGGCCAGAAACTCGGGATTCATGCCCAGACCAAAATCCTGGCCGGCCTTCAAGCCCGAGACCGACTCGATCGCCTGGCGCACATCGGTGTCGGTCGTGCCAGGCACCACCGTGCTCTTGACCGTCACCACACAATAGTGCGGCTCGCGCCCGGCGGCCTTGGCTGCCTCGGCCTGCGCCTTCAGCGTCTCGCCGATCTCGCGCGACACCTGCAGCACGTAGCTCAGATCGATCAGCTTGCCATCGAAGGGAGTGCCCACGCAGATCAGCGCCACGTCGGCCCCGTCCATGGCCTCGGCGAGCGAGGTGGAGGCGCGCAGGCGCTTGCCCACATTGGCCTTCAACAGCGGCTCCAGCCCTTCTTCATGGATCGGCGGCTCGCCGCGGTTGATGCGATCCACCTTGGCCGCATCCACGTCCACGCAAACCACGTCGTGCCCGATCGAGGCCAGCCCCGTTCCAGACACCAGACCGACATAGCCGGTTCCCACCACACAAATTTTCATCAGGCAGCCTCAGCTTCGCGATTGAAGTAATACCAGTTCAGGATGCGGCGCAGCCCCGTGTCCACATCGACTTCCGGCGCATAGCCCAGCTCGGTGCGCGCCTTCGTGATGATCGGGCAGCGACGGTTCGGGTTGTCGGCCAGATAGACTTCGCCCTCGTCCGACAGTTTGTGAATCACCTTGCCCTCATAGCCCCAGAGCTCGTTCGCCAGCTTGCGAACTTTCTCGGCCAGCTCGCGCATCGTGATCTCGGGCGTCTCGATCCCGATGTTGTACGGCTCACCGCGACGGCCATTGACCAGCACCCGCAGATAGCCCGACAGCGCGTCGGTGATGTAGCAGAAGGTGCGGGTGGGCGACCCATCGGAGAGCATCACGATGTCACGGCCGGCCAGCACGTCACGGGCAAAGTCGGGCAGCACACGGCCGTCGGTGATCTTCAGGCCCGGCCCATAGTTGTTGAACGGACGGGCCTGCGAGACCGGCACGCCCTTGTTCTGGGCGTAGAGCACGCAGAGCGTTTCGCCCACGCGCTTCGACTCGTCGTAGCAGGCACGCGGGCCGGTACACGAGACCAGACCACGATAGGTTTCGGGCGTGGGAATGGCGTCCGGTGTCGGGTCACCATAGATCTCGCTCGTCGAGAAGAACAGGAAGCCCTTCATCGAACCCGGTTCCTTCTGGTTGCGCTCGGCCGCATAGTCGAGCATCAGGCGCAGACCGTTCACGTTGGCATCGATCGTCTCCAGCGGGTACTTGCGGTAGTACATCGGCGACGCAATCGAGGCGGCATGGATGATGAAGTTGGCCGGCGGCAGATCTGCCGGAATCGGGTGCGTCACATCATGCTTGCGCAACACGATCTCATCGGACTTGGCACCTTCGAGCCAGGCCGGCACGCCACGCACATAGTTGTCCAGCACGGTGAGCCGGATCTTCTTGTCGGCAGCGGCCGTCTTGTTCCAATGCCCGATCGACAGCACCAGGTAATAGCCGAGGAAGCCGGCACCACCTGTCAGCCAGACATGGTGGCCTGCCATCGCCTCGTACTGCGGGCGAGCTTTGCGGATCAGATCATCGAGATCCTGGTTAATCAATTGATCGATCGGGAGGAGACCTTCAGGCGTCATCAGAACTACCCTATAAGTGAGCACTAACCATGAATCGGCGGTTGCCAAAAACCGTGTTGACAACCGAACCTTGAAATTATCGTCAATTTAACCGACGTTGGGGTGTAAATAGTTGGCGACTTCGCGCTGATTCTCCACACCCCGCCTCTGCCCAGCGCCAGCACATGACACCAACGGCGGAGCGCACAAGACCGCCTGAGCCGTTCAGGCTCAGGACTTCAGAGCCCGCATGGCCTTGAAGCCCGCTTCAAGATCGGCAATCAGGGCATCAGCAGGATCCAGACCGCAGTGAATCCTCACTAACGGCCCGCCTGACCAGGGGCCGATGCTGCGGGCGCCCTGCAGATGAGCCGGCATGATCAGGCTTTCAAAGCCGCCCCACGAATAACCGATCTGAAAATGCCGGCGGCCATTGCAGAGCGCCGCCACGGCGTCGGCAGGCATCGGTGCCAATTCAAACGAGAACAAGCCATTGCTGCCCAGAAAGTCCCGCTTGAAGCGCTCATGCTGCGGATGACTCTCCAGGCCCGGATGTAGCACGCGCACGACATCCGGCTGCTGCTCAAGCCAGCGCGCCACCGTCAGCGCCGTTTTCTCATGCACGGCCATCCGCGCATCGAGAGTTCGCAAGCCACGCAACACGAGCCAGGCATCGTCGCCCCCCACACAGACCCCCAGCTGACGCACCGTTTCCCATAACCGCTGCCACAGGGCCTCCCGCACGACCACGGCGCCCATCAACACATCGGCATGTCCACACCAGTATTTGGTCAGCGCGATCACCGAGACATCCACGCCCCAGTCGAAAGGCCGGGCCAGCCGTGGCGAGGCATAGGTGTTGTCGATCATGCTGAGCACACCCCGCGCCCTTGCCCACTCGCAGATGGCCGGCACGTCCTGGATCTCGAAGGTATAGCTGCCCGGGCTCTCCAGGTAGACGATACGAGTGTGAGCGCTCGCTAACCTTTCCAGCTCCGCAGGGCCGGCCAAAGGATCGAAATAGGTCGTCGTGACCCCGAAGCGGGCCAGCACCGTGTCGGCAAAGGTGCGTGCCGGGCCATACACCGAATCGCTCATCAGCACATGATCTCCCGGCTGGGTGAACGCCAGCATGGCCGTGCTGATGGCCAGCAACCCCGACGACATGAGGGCGGCACGGCAATCATGCCCCTCCCCTTCCAGCGCCGCCACCGCATCCATCAGCGCATACGTGGTTTCCGTACCGGCCGTGGCATAGGTGGCGCGATGTCGCTCGCCCCGGCCAGTCGGCGCACCTTCCTGAAAGGCTGCCTCGACCGAATCGAAGAGCACGCTGGAGGCCCGAACCACCGGCGGATTCACCACACGAATCGGGCGACTGATCCCTCGTCCCACTTCATTCAATAAGGTGGAACCCGTATCGTCATGTTGTTTTTTCAACACAACCTCGCCAAGCTTCGCTTGATCCGCCTGATCTTGCACAGTATCGACTCCCTCTGGTTGATTGACCATCGGCACAAAACACAAGTTTGCACTCACTTATCTGCATAGGCTTTCAGGGACGGGGATTTTCTGCGACAAGCCTTCCTTGCTTGAAGATGTTGTGCTCCCGCACACCGGCCACACAGACACATGCCAAACATATTACCCGCTCACGCGGGACCCTTTTTCGGGCCTCGTTGCGCATCCCGTCACACCAGCACTATCCCAGATGCCTGGTCAGTCATCTCTGCCACGGACAGAAAGACAGAATAGGATCACAATTAGGGGTAGAAAAACCTACTCACAGCCCAAGACAAACAATGCGCTGGCCTCAGTGCCTTGCTTGCCTCGGGTTCAACAGGAGATCGGCACCTTGGCAGGCATCACACCATGCAGTCGTCGCGTTGCAGTCCTGAATGCCCATTGAAATGGTGAGCTGGTGCGATCTCCAGAGTAAGTAAGCGCAAACTTTTGTTCAATATCCGCAAGGAAATCCAACCATGACATCAGCATCTTCTGCCGTCGATATTGGGACTGTTCCTCCCGAAGTTCGCCACCAGGGCATCATCGAATGGGTTCGCCAGATCGCGGCGCTGACACAGCCTGCCCGTGTCGTCTGGGCTGACGGCAGCCAGGCCGAATACGACCGCCTCTGCGAAGAGATGGTCGAACGTGGCACCCTGATCAAGTTGAACCCCGAAAAGCGCCCCGGCTCCTACCTGGCCCGCTCGAACCCATCCGATGTCGCCCGTGTCGAAGACCGCACCTTCATCTGCAGCGAGCAGGAAATCGATGCCGGCCCGACCAACAACTGGATGGCCCCCGCCGAGATGCGCGCCAAGCTCGACAAGCTGTTTGCTGGTTGCATGAAAGGTCGCACGATGTATGTCGTACCCTTCTCGATGGGGCCGCTGGGCAGCAACATCGCCCAGGTCGGCGTCGAGCTGACCGACTCGCCCTATGTGGTTGCCAGCATGCGCATCATGACCCGCATGGGCAAGGCTGTCTGGGATGTGCTGGGAGAAAACGGTGAGTACGTGCCTTGCGTGCACACCGTCGGCGTGCCCCTTGAGGCCGGCCAAGAGGACGTGGCCTGGCCCTGCAACGACGAGAAATACATCGTCCACTACCCGGAAACCCGCGAGATCTGGTCTTACGGCTCCGGCTACGGCGGCAACGCGCTTCTCGGCAAGAAGTGCCTGGCGCTGCGGATTGCCTCCTCGATGGGCAAGCACGCCGCCGACGACGGCAGCACCGGCTGGCTGGCCGAGCACATGCTGATCCTCGGTGTCACCTCTCCCGAAGGCAAGAAATACCACGTGGCAGCGGCTTTCCCGTCAGCCTGCGGCAAAACCAACTTTGCCATGCTGATCCCGCCCAAGGGCTTCGAAGGCTGGACGGTCACGACCGTCGGCGATGACATCGCCTGGATCAAGCCCGATGCCAATGGGCGCCTCTATGCCATCAACCCCGAAGCCGGCTACTTCGGCGTGGCCCCCGGCACCAACAAGAAGAGCAACCCCAACTGCGTGGCCGCACTCGACAAGAACGTGCTCTTCACCAACGTGGCCCTCACCGACGACGGCGACGTGTGGTGGGAAGGTCTGAGCGAGCCGCCCGCACACCTGATCGACTGGCAAGGCAACGACTGGACGCCCGAAGACGGCAAGAACGGCCGCAAAGCCGCCCACGCCAACTCGCGCTTCACCACGGCTGCCACCAACAACCCGGCGGTCGACCCGCTCTGGGATGACCCGGCCGGTGTGCCCATCGACGCCTTCATCTTCGGCGGCCGCCGCTCCGACACGGTACCCCTCGTGACCGAAGCCCGCAGCTGGGACGAAGGTGTGTACATGGCAGCCACGATGGGTTCGGAGACCACCGCGGCTGCCGGCGGCAAGCAAGGGGTTGTCCGCCGTGATCCCTTCGCCATGCTGCCCTTCTGCGGCTACAACATGAGCGACTACTTCCAGCACTGGCTCGATCTCGGCCCCAAACTGGAAGCCAAGGGCGCCAAGCTGCCACCGATCTTCAACGTCAACTGGTTCCGCACGGACGAAAACGGCCGCTTCATCTGGCCGGGCTTCGGTGAGAACATGCGCGTGCTGAAGTGGATTCTCGACCGTCTGGAAGGCACCGGCAAAGGCGTCGAACACGTCTACGGCACCTCACCCGCCTATGCCGACCTGCACTGGACGGGTCTGGACTTCAGCGAAGACCTCTACAAGAAGATCACCACGATCGACCCGGATCAGCTGCGCGCCGAATTCAAGCGTCATGACGAGCTGTTCGCCCAACTGGGTGAGCGTCTGCCCGCCAAGCTGAAAGCAATTCGCCAGAAGCTCGAAGCCAGCCTGGCAGGCTGATCCAGCCCAACAGCGGTCATCCCATGTAGGCGGGCCCCTCGGCCCGCCACACAGGACTGACCAGCGAAGAAGGACTTGTTCGTCCCCACGCTGGCCCCAAAACCACGGGCTGACAAGACGCCACGCACTGCCAAGCTTCGATGCCTTCGCAAGCGCGGCAACACCATCAGCATCCGGTTTCAGGGCCAGCCCTTCGGCCCGGCCCCTCCAGGCTCAACTGCTCAACTGATCCGCCATCCTGATGGCCGCCAGCATGCTGGCCGGATCAGCCTTCTCCTGACCGGCAATGTCGAACGCCGTCCCATGATCCGGGCTGGTCCTCACATACGGCAACCCTACCGTCAGGTTCACCCCATCCTCCACCCCCATATACTTCACCGGGATCAACCCCTGATCGTGGTACATCGCAATCACCACGTCGAAGTGCTGAAACCCCCTAGCCCTCATGAACACCGTATCGGGCGGATACGGCCCACTTGCGTCGATCCCTTCCGCCTGAGCCATCCTCACGGCCGGCCCGATCGTCGTCTGCTCCTCCGTCCCCAACAGGCCGTCCTCACCTGCATGCGGATTGAGGCCCGCCACCGCAATGCGGGGCCGAGGCATGCCCGTCCTCTTCAGAAAACGATCCGTCAACTGGATCGTTTCCAAAATACCCACCGTCGATAACGACCTCACTGCCTCCAGCAACGGCACATGGATGCTCACCAGCACCGTGCGTAGCTCCAGATTGGCCAACATCATCCGCACCGGCACCCCACCCGCGAGCTGCGCCAGAATCTCCGTATGACCCGGATAATGGTGACCAGCCAGGTTCATCGCCGCCTTGCTCAGCGGCGCCGTCACCACCGCCCTCACCTCACCCGCCATCGCATCGAGCGCAGCTTGTCGAACCGCACGAAAGGCAGCCCCCCCCGCCGCCGCCGACACCTGCCCCACTCGCCACTCTCCCCCCAAATGCCCACACGACACAAGCTCGTAGAGGCCCCTATCAAGGCCGTAGCGGGCCGCCAATGAGGCGAGCAATACCTCATCCCCATACAGCCTGAAAAAAGGCCGCTGAGGCCGCCTATCAAACGCCAGCAATGCCTTCATCAAGATCTCCGGCCCGATACCGGCCGGATCACCCATCGTCAATGCAATTGGCTTCAGCAGCCGTCGTTCCTGCCCCTTTTGCCAAGGCTCAAGCCCCTGCCTATCCCCGTCCCCTTGTCCGACCAGCTTGCCCTTCACTTGCCCTGGCAGGTGCACCAATTCTTGTCCTTGTCCATGACCGTGTCCTTGTCCTTCCATTTTGGCGAGCCCCTTCCTTTTTTGCCGCATCCTTCAGTTACCCCGGTGGGAAGCAGTCTACCCTGCGCACCAAACGGCACCTGCACACCACCGCGGAGAAGTTACACCAAGCGCCTTATTGTTCACCTCGCATCGCTCCCAGTATCAGAGCCTGATCACGCTCTCTTGAGATACCTCGATTCAAGCTTCAACAGTAGCTGGGCTGGATATAAATAGGAATTATTTATATCCATGCTTTTAACCATGATCATTAAATGGTTATTAGCTTTGAAGAGGCGGCATCGTCTTCACGGAAGGCTCTCGTGTCGTGTCGCGTGTTCCTCTCTTTTGCAAAAAGCCTTTATGGTGAGAGGAAGAAGAAGGAGGGGGCCCCGCCCCTACCCCCCTACTCCACACCGCTTGGCTTCTCTTCTCTGACGTAGCGCGCTTGCGAACAAAGAACCCACCCCACCACCACCATAGAGAAGGTGCTTGCTGTTGGCAATTTCCACTAATCCCCATCGCCGTTCCCTCTCCCTTCTCTCAGGCGCACAAATGGAAAAGCCGTTGCATCACAAGAACAAGAAAAAGCCCGCTTCTCCCTCCCGATCATCGCAACGGGGCAGCGGAACGACAAACAGCCAGCAGTTGATCAATGGGTGAACAGAACACACACAACCAGGGAGGCGGCGCCGGGAGGAAGAGGAAGAGCCCAGCCGCGAGTCAGAAGAGACCGAAGGAGGACGAAAAGGTCTCTGTTGAACAGCAAGAACGGACACCTCTCCTTTTTCGCGTGGAGAGAAAGGGTATTAAAAAAAGTAAGAGCTTTAAATACCACCGACCACCAACAATACACGGCCCCAAGCCTTAAAACCCCTCCCTCCACTGGGCCCGGCCCCCCCCGCCCATAAACCCCCCCCATCTTTTCACGTCATCATCAGGCCCATTTTCCGCTCGGGTGAGTTTAGTCACAGAGGATGAGGTTCCAACGTCCAATGATGGAGTAGGAGCTCCTCCCTCCCCTCTATCTGGCGCTCTTAAAGGCGCAACGAAGAACGGTAAAGGGGGGACGCGGCACCCGCCAGCCACCAGAAGGGGCCCGCGCGCGCAGAAGGAGAGAAGTTGGCATGCTTCAAGGCTTAGCCCCCCGCCGCCCCTTTTTTATCTCACCCACCGAAACGGAAGGGGAGGAGGAGAAGAAGGGAGAAGACGCGCCGCCCGCGCGGTGGTTGCGCTAGGTCTAATTAAAGTTGGTTAGGCGAAGAGCGGGGAGGCCGGGAAGCGGCGGGGGAGCCGGCGGCTCTGAGCGCTTCTCTTCTCTTGGCTGGAGCAAAAAACCGCCTTCCGCGCTTCTCTTGTGGGTATGAGGTATGGAGATGATAGGGGGGAGCGCGGCCCGCCTCCGCCCCAGCCTGCTTTTCCTTAAAAGAAAAGCCAGGCACCGCGTCCCTCCCTCACACTATGTACAGGTGAGTGAAGTTCCTCCCCCCCCTCGTTGCACTTGTTGTTTCCACCTCGCAAAAAAACAAGTTTTAGGGTGCGGCTTCCCCCGCCCCACCGAGGGCGAACAAAAATGCGACACCTGCCATAAGTGTTCCACGTGAAACAAAACCCTCTCTATAGCTACATACGCTGTTCCCATTCCCCCAATATATGGGAAGCACCACGGTTTTTTATAAAACTCTGTTCCCCCGCCGAACCGCGCGCTCTTCCCCCTTTTTTCCCCTTCATCTCCTTCCGCAGAGGGAAAGAAAGAGAAGAGGAGAACGCGCCTGCTCTAACCAATAAACGTTCTCGGCTAGTATTAAGTAGTAAAGTAAAAGCCCACCAACAACTAGCCTAGCTTAATTATTTGGGAGGCATCGCTCTAAAGGGGAAAACAAGATAAAGCACTGACACAGCAACTTCCCTTCCCGGTTCATCCAGGCACATGGATTAACACTGAGCTAGAGCCAATCAAGATCGAGCGCTCCTCAGCCCCTATTGCCCTCCTCTGCCCCCTGATCGATCAAGCTCCGTTCGGACTAGCGCCACAACAACTGCTGCCCCTGTGAGAGTAGAGTATTCTGCAGGCAGAGCGCAGCGAGGCTCCAGGCTAAAAGGCTAGCGCAACCGAGTCTCGCCTTTATATATGCAGTCGCTGTTCTACACATCTCCCTCCCCGCCTCACACTATTTCACGACACGTGTGTGTAGTCGCTACGCCAAAAGAAACCAGTACAACACAACACCCACTCTAACCAGAAGTTTGAAAAAAGCGCGACGACCGCGCCCGCTGCCCCCCCCCCACCCTCTCTCCCTCCCAGGGGCGGTGTGTGATGAGGGTTAAAAGTTTAAGGAAACTATTTTCTCTAAAAGCGAGACAGCGACGTAGTACCTACCGCATACCGCCCCACAGTTGCACGTACAACAAACACTGAGAGAGGCGGAGACCTCAGCCCCACCACAGAGAGGCCCCCCCCCTCCAACCCATTCTGTGCTGCACAGAGCCCACAACAAACACATCTCCCCTCCCCCCTTTTCCCACCTCCTCCAATAAGGAAAGCACGCACAAAGGAGATTGGGCTTTCTTTTGCTGCATTTTGGAAGAAAATATGGAGAGAGAGTCGAGTATCGAGACACGCCTCGCTCGCGTCGCCTTTTCCTGTTCTCTCCCCCCTCTTCTTTCTCTTCTACGGGCGCTCCCTCCCTCCGTCTAACGCAGCAGCGCGTTACTACTCTTCCTGCGTGCCCCTCGCCTCGTATCTTTAATCTCCCCCGATAAGATCGACCCGACCCGAGCGACCGACGCGGGTTAGACACACGCCCTTCTTCATTCTTCTCGTCACTCTCTTATTCCTAGCGCCCGGGGGCCTCGCTCGCTCCTTAAAAATTTACCCCCGTCTTTTGTTCGAAAATATGGTACGGCCTGTGTTGGCAGCAGCCCTATTGCGTGCGGCTCTGATGTTTGTGGATACCTTTCTTGTTTTTGATCACAAAGCTAGCTCTCTGTCCTGCTATCTTCCAAAAGTGTCGGACAGAAAGAAAAAAGTGGGCGAGGAGGACGAAAAAACGCAAACCCCCTTTGCGGTTCGCGTGACATCGATGATGCTCCTCCGCGGCCTGCTTCCCCCGAACCGTCAGGACATGCGTCCGTCAATCGAGTGACACACGTTGCAAAGGGCACCATCTCCTCTCTGCGTTCGGCTCCACGCACAAGGAACACCCCCGCCTGTTTCACGTGAAACAACGGAACAAGAGGAAAGGGGGAGGCGATGAAAGAAATACCCTCCCTCTTACTTACGCCTCCCCCTTCCGTCGCACATCACATCCGAAACAGAAAAAAGCAAGAAGAGAGCTAGGTAGATAAAGCTCTCTCTTGGACGGAGGGAGTGAGGCTTCTTTTTTATGTGATGTGATTTCTCGGGGGGAGTACAGGACTGAACTGAATGAACTCAATATGCGCTGCCCACTCCTCAAAGCTAGATGATCGCCACCTCCCATTCTCCATTCATATCATGGTGTTATCTGAGGGAGGGGAGGAGCGGTTAAGCCCCCCGCAATGGAATAGACACGCAAGAGTGTTAGTAGGCCCCCCACACACCACAGAGCAGAGGAAGCTGAGAGAGATAGAAGCGCACAGAAAAGAAAGCTCGCGGTGCGACTATTGTCATCTCGGCTGCGGTGGCTCCGCTAACCCTCCCCTCTTCCCACCACCCTGCCATGATGTGTGTGTTGTACGAGATCGAACAGAAAAAGGAAAAAAGAGGGGAGCAAAAAACTCAGTTCTTGCTCGGCAGGAAAAAGAAGAGAAGTGACTTAAAGGAGTTGCCTAAACACACCGCACCCCTCACCTTCCTTTCGTCTCCATCCATTCACACCTTCATCCTTCAGCGCCACGCAACAAAACAAGTTCATCAAATAACACAGATAGAAGAGAGGTTTAAAACTTCTATTTTGTTATTACCACCCCTTAACAGGAGAATACGGCAGACTCCGGCTCAATCTCTGCGCTCTCCCCTGTCTTCCGGCCCGCCCTCCGGCTCTCACTCTGGCTCCGGGGGGCTCTTCTGGCTCTGGGGCTCTGGACGGGAGTATAAATATGGTGTTGTTGCATGCAGGTTGATTTGGAGGCAAAAAGGGCAAAGAAGCGGCGATCAAAGCAGGCCGCACACAATCAAGGTTGATTACACCTACCAGGAAGACTTGTTTCACGTGGAACAATGGCAGTACCCCGGTTGGCCCAAAGAAAATTTCCCCAAGCTCGCCCCCCCCATATACCCACCCCCCTTACCCCTTAACAAAAGAAAAGCTCCGCCCAAAGTCTTAGAGGAGTATAAGAACTGAAACACAAGACCAGAGGAGAAGAAGGTTAGAGAAAAGATTTAGAGAGAAGAGTCCGCCCAAAACCGCTCTATTCCAGCACACGATTTACTAACCATAAATCTGGGATGGGCCCCCCACCACAGGCCAAGTAACGCGGTGCCTTCCTTTTGTTGCGAACCCCACGGTGCCCCCCCATTCTCACGGCTATTGACCCGCAAGGCGTCAAAGAAGATGACCGGAGGTAAACGACTCCTCCAGCGCCCTGGATTGCAAAGCTGTCACTCACCTCCTAGCCTCAATCACCCTCGATCCGTAACAGAGCTGATCAGATTCGGTCTGACCTCGGTGCCGTACTGAACTCGGCCATCAGTGCCAGAATCTCCTCTCTCCCTAACCGCATATATAGAGCGCCACAAATGAAACCCCTGAAGCGCGCGCCGCTCAGTTTCGGAATCAGGGGCGGCTCAAAAAGCCGCCTTCACGGATTCAATTTGGCACTCTACACGCAACGGCCTGCCATCCATCGGTCAATACCCGTCTTACCGCTGAGATCATGATGCTGGTTGGTCTCGCGCCCTCTGGCCTGGATTCCGGCCCCTTGCTGTAGCCCCCCTCCTGGTGTGTGGGGGTTGGAGGGGTGGGGTTTCAGCTCGCCTGGCCAAGCAAGGCAAGGCCCGTTCCGTAAGCGTCTTCTTCAGCGGCACCTCGAGGGAGGCGTGTTGGATTGATTCGGCCATCAGGGCCCTTCGGGAAGACCTGTAATCGATCAGCTCAGCTGGAATGCGTAAAAAGTAGTGAAACTTGGCCTCACGGATTCTTGGGTGGGCCGGGGCTGCTGGGCGGCTGCTGGCTGCTGTCATCGTCTGTCTTTCTGATGGCATACCAACATCGACCGACCGTTTCCTCCTCCCTCTCTTAATGGCGTCATGATATGCCTCTGCCTCACACAAAAAACCCTCGGTGCATCACGTCCACCATATGCGCACCTCTTCGTCTGCAGTCATGTTTTTTTCGCCCCCCCTACCTACCTTCATTCTCGCCACACCCACTTCCTCCCACATCCTTCTCGGCTCTAATGTGCCGTTTGTATTGCCTACTCTCTCCTTTTCCGGTTCGAATATTTTCCCATTCAATGCAGTTGTTTCGCCCCCTTCTCCTCCTCTCTCCGACACGCGTTCTCTCTCCCCCCCTCCACCCCTATTCCCGCCCTCCGCTCCGAAGGCAGCCGACCAATCGTCTTTTTCTTTTACCCATTCCTCACGCTTTTGATAAGCAAAACAAGCGCGGATCGGATACAGTCGGCGCGGCGGGCGATACGCCCCCTCTCTCCCGCGCCCCTCTCCCTCATCCCTTTTTGCCCCCCTTGTTCCACGTGAAACAACACCCTGGGGTGCCAAAAGAAGGGCTAGCCGATTTATAATGGCGCATGAGCACTTACCCAGAAACCTTCGACGTTATCGTCGTGGGCGGGGGCCATGCCGGAACAGAAGCCAGCCTCGCGGCGGCTCGAACCGGCGCCAACACTTTGCTTTTAAGCCACAACCTCGATACGCTGGGACAGATGTCCTGCAACCCCTCCATTGGTGGGATTGGTAAAGGACATCTTGTCAAAGAGGTTGATGCGCTGGGCGGCATCATGGCCATCGCAACCGACCGGGCTGGCATCCAGTTCCGAACCCTCAACGCCAGCAAAGGCCCGGCGGTAAGGGCAACCCGCGCGCAGGCCGATCGCGTCCTCTATCGCCAGGCCATTCGTCATGGCCTTGAAAACCAACCTGGTCTGACCCTCTTCCAGCAAGCGGTTGACGATCTTTTACTTGAGGGCGATCGTGTCATCGGTGTGGTGACTCAGCTGGGCATCCGCTTCCATGCGCGTTGCGTCGTTCTGACAGCCGGCACCTTCTTGAACGGCAAAGTGCATGTCGGCCTGGATCACTATGAGGCAGGACGAGCAGGCGACCCTTCGTCGAAGACGTTGGCAGCCAGGCTTCGCGACCTCGCGCTGCCGCAGGGCCGCCTGAAAACAGGCACGCCTCCCCGTATCGATGGCAAGAGTATCGATTACAGCCGACTGGGCATACAGCCTGGCGACTCAAACCCAACGCCCGTGTTTTCTTTCATGGGCGACGCCAGCATGCACCCGAAGCAGTTGCCCTGCTGGGTAACACACACCAATGAGCGAACGCACGACATCATCCGGGGTGCCCTGGATCGCTCTCCCCTGTTCACCGGCGTGATCGAAGGTGTTGGGCCGAGGTACTGCCCATCCATCGAAGACAAGATTCACCGTTTTGCAGACAAGCCTTCTCATCAAATTTATCTTGAGCCCGAAGGGCTGACGACGCACGAGATCTATCCAAATGGCATTTCGACCAGCCTGCCCTTTGATACCCAGATTGCGGTCGTCCGCTCCATGGTCGGGTTAGAGAAGGCACACGTTCTTCGCCCCGGTTATGCTATAGAGTACGACTATTTTGATCCTCGCGAGTTGAAGCCCAGCCTGGAAACGAAGCATATCCAGGGCTTGTTCTTCGCGGGCCAGATCAACGGAACAACTGGCTATGAAGAGGCTGCGGCCCAAGGCTTGCTGGCCGGTTTGAACGCTGCTCGTTACACCCAGGACAAACCCGCCTGGACGCCTAAACGTGATCAAGCCTATTTGGGCGTGATGATGGACGACCTGCTCACCCAAGGCGTGCTGGAACCCTATCGGATGTTCACCAGCCGTGCGGAATATCGTCTGAGTCTGCGTGAGGACAATGCAGATCTGCGTCTGACGGAGATCGGACGGGAGCTCGGGTGTGTGGATGATGCGCGCTGGCGGCGCTTCAATGAAAAACGCGACGCCATCGAGCAGCAAGTTGCCCATATGCGTGCCACACTGCTCAACGACAAAGTACTGGCGCATGCAAAGCAGGCTGAACTGAGCGAAGCAATCGGCACACCAATAGCTAGTGAGCACTCACTTCATAATCTTTTGAAGCGGCCCAATGTCACGCTGAAGCAGTTGCGTACCTTCCTGCCCGAGTTGCTGGCCAATGACGCACTGGACGATCCCCAAGTGGCTGAACAGGTCGAGATTCAGATCAAATATCAAGGTTATATCGAGCGTCAGAAGCAAGAGGTCGCGCGCATGGCGCAGCAGGAAAATACCCTGCTACCGCATGATCTCGACTACGATCAGATCAGCGGCCTGTCTACCGAAGTACGACAGAAGCTGAGCAGCCATCGCCCACAAACGATTGCGCAGGCCAGTCGCTTGCCAGGCATGACACCTGCTGCCGTATCGTTGCTGCTGGTTCACCTGAAAAAGCAGCAAGGCAAGCGACGTCAGACCACTGACAAGGTGCAAGGATGAGTCAGCTTCGTCGCACCGCGTCGTCTCAGCGGCAAAACACGCAATGGCGCTCTACCGACAGTGAGCGGCTCGAAGCGGGCTTGAACACACTGGGGCTTCACCTTGAAGCACGCCAGCTGGCGCGACTGAACCAATGGGCAGCCTTGCTGCTTCAGTGGAATCACACCTACAACCTCCTGGGAAACAGCGATACGCGCGTCCTGATCGACGAGCATCTGCTCGACAGCCTGGCCATCGTGCCCTCGGTCGAGCGGCATCTGCCTGATCCGCAAGCACCGTTGGCCGATATCGGCAGCGGCGCGGGCTTCCCTGGCATCCTGCTGGCCATCATGCATCCGGAGCGGCCCATCGCCCTGGTGGAACCGGTCGGCAAGAAAGCCGCCTTTCTTCGTCAGTCAGCACTCACTCTCGGCCTGAAGTGCGTGAACATCCATGCTCAACGGCTCGAAGCCCTCAATCAGCTCGATGTAGGCGGTGATGACCCGAACTTCATCTGCCGGGCGTTCACCGCCCTGGGACGGTATGCAGCACTCTGCAGCCCGTTCATGAGTGAGCGTTCACTGGCATTTGCGATGAAGAGCGCCAAACTGCCCGAAGAACAACGCGAATTGCCGGCAGAGATCACGCTTGACGCCATCGAAACCCTGCCAACCGCCATGCCCAACACTCAGCGCTTCCTGGCCGTCCTGCGAAAGCACACAGGACACAGCCCGGTTCATGCGCAGCCCATGAATGCCGAACCAACCGATAGACGGAGACTCGCTTGACGCTCATCCTGACCATTGCGAAC
>JAUNKF010000012.1:0-4364 GCA_030532895.1 Lautropia sp.
GTTACAGGGCAATTAATTATTATCTTGGCGGTTATCGAAAAATAACGACTGTTCTGGCATGAGCCTTTATTGGAAGGATTGGCAGTAGCGGTAATCTTGCCGGCGGAGTCTCTGGTTTGGCATCAATACCGCCACTGCACCCCCACTGACACCTGAAGCCGCTTGAAGTCGTTGGGCGCAAGGGTCGAATGGTTACGGGTGTAGGCGATTTGTGGGGCGAGCGTGAGCTGGGGGCCGAGTGGGCGCTCCAGGCCCAGGCGCAGATCCAGCTGGCGGTCGTGGCGGGTTTGGCCAAAGAGGGGGTCGGGTCCGCGATGGCGGCGTTCTTCCCATTGCAGGCCAAGGTTGGCGCGCCACTGGGGGCCAAGGTGATGCTGATAGCCGAGGCGAAGCCCGGCCAGCCTGAAGCTCAGCGTGGGCATGGGTTGCCGCGTGTATTCACGGCCGATATAAGGGTTGGCGAGCAGGACGCTGCCCGACGTGGCCGACAGCACCCGTGCGAGTGTCGTACCGAGTACACTTCGGTTGGCATCGCGGAAAGGCTGGTTACGAAAATCCAGTCGGAACCACTGTGCGTAGGCACCTAATTGTGTCGCAGGGTTGTACTGATATTGCCACTGACCGATCAACCCGCTGGCACGGCGGAAGCGGTGCTGATCCAGCATCATCTGTTGGAGGTTGAGGGCGGCAGAGAGGCGATGCTGGCCCAGGGTGTAGGCAAGGCCGGTTGAGCCGCTGAGGCTGCCCATGTCCTGTGGGTGCTGTCGGGTGTTGAGGCGCTGGCTTGCTTGCAGGCTGCTGCTCCATTCGAGCGCTTCCGTCACCGGGTACAGATGGCTGAGGTTGGCTGCCAGATCGAGATAAGGGCTGGCCTGGGGCTGGCTGCCGGGCAGCGGGTTCAGTGCCTTGCCGTCGTCGATGATCCAGCGGGCATGGCTGCTGCCGACGTTCACGTTGTCATCGTGGCCGGCGCTGATGTCCAGCCCCAGCCGCCAGCGGCGGGTTTCTCCCGTGTTCTGTCGGGCGAGGATGTCCAGATACTGTTGCACCTGTTGCTGGGCTTCAGAAGGCAGATCAGCCGTATCCACCAATTGCCGCAGTGCCTGCTCGGCGCTGGCTTGCTCCTTCAACATCAGATAGGCGCGCACGATGTCGGTGCGTGCGGGCACGTCGTCGGGGTAGTGCGTCAGCACGCGTTCCAGCGCTGTCACGGCTTCGCTGGGTTGTTGACTTTCCAGGGCGGCCACGCCCAGCAGATAATCAAAATCCCTTGAGCCGGCATAGTCCCAGGTATGCGGCTCCAGCAACTGATAGGCGGCTTTGGGGTTGTGCGGGATCAGCGCACGGGCCTGATTCAGCAGGGCGGGCAGGGCGGAGAAGGCGCTGCCTGCTTCATGATGCTGGGCGGCCTGTGTCATGGCAGGTAAGGCAGCCAACAAAGGCGCGGAGCCAAACAGTATGAAGGCAAATCGTTTCATCAAATGCTCAAATACCGGTGCAGGCAGGTGGCCCTGAGCGGATGGCCGTTAATGGGATGGCCGTCAATGGATACGGCCGTCGACGGATGCCACGCCTGCCCGGAAAGGCTCATAACGACACCGGCCGCACGAGGCTTGCCCGACTGTCGGGCCGTTCGGTGGGCATCCTGGGTTCGTGTGAGGATGTGGCCGAACGGGCCGATTGCAGGGCACTGGCCGGGTCGATCAGCTCGCCGCGCAGTGAATGACTCATGGCCGAGGTGATGTGCACGTCCACCATCTGCCCGATCAGGCTGGCGTCGCCGGGGAAATTGACGATGCGGTTGTTGGCGCAGCGGGCCGACAGCTCGGCGGCGTTCTTGCGTGAAGGGCCTTCGACCAGCACGCGCTGGTGGCTGCCGACCATCTTTTCGGCGATGGCGAGTGAGCCACGTTGCACCAGTGCTTGCAAGCGTTGCAGCCGCTCCACCTTGACTTCGGGCGGCGTGTCGTCGGGCAGGTTCGCGGCAGGGGTGCCGGGGCGTGGGCTGTAGATGAAGGAATAGGCGTCGTCGAACACGATGTCCTCGGCGAGCTTCATCGTCTTCATGAAGTCGGCCTCGGTCTCGCCCGGAAAGCCCACGATGAAGTCGGTGGTCAGCCCGATGCCGGGGCTGGCCTCGCGCAGGCGGCGCACGATCGAGCGGAACTCGGCTGCCAGATAGCCGCGCTTCATGGCGGCCAGGATGCGGTCGGAGCCGGATTGAACGGGCAGATGAACAAGCGGCGCGAGCTTGGGCAGCCGGGCATGGGCGTCGATCAGCCGGTCGGTAAATTCGCGCGGGTGCGAGGTGGTGTAGCGGATACGCTCGATGCCGGGGATGTCGTGGATGTAGTCGAGCAGCAGCGCAAAATCCACCGGCGCATCGAAGCCCTCGACCTGGCCCAGATAGGCATTCACGTTCTGGCCCAAGAGCGTGATTTCCGTGACGCCCTGTTCGGCCAGCGTGATCACTTCGCCCAGCACGTCGTCGAAGGGGCGCGAGATTTCTTCGCCACGGGTGTAGGGCACCACACAGAAGCTGCAATATTTGCTGCACCCTTCCATGATCGAGACGAAGGCGCTGCCGCCGGCCTTGCTGGGCGGGGGCAGGGCATCGAACTTCTCGATTTCGGGAAACTGGATGTCAACCTGCGGCTTGCCGGTTTCGCGCCGGGCCTCGATCATGCGGGGCAGCCGGTGTAGCGTTTGCGGGCCGAACACCACGTCCACATAAGGGGCGCGCGAGACGATGGCCTCACCCTCCTGGCTGGCCACACAGCCGCCCACGCCGATGATCAGGTTCGGCTTCTCGGCCTTCATGGCCCGAAAGCGTCCCAGATCGGAGAACACCTTTTCCTGCGCCTTCTCGCGGATCGAGCAGGTGTTGAAGAGCACGATGTCGGCCTCTTCGGGGTTGTCGGTCAGCTCGGCGCCTTCGTGTTCGGCCAGCAGATCGGCCATGCGCTCGCTGTCATAGGCGTTCATCTGGCAGCCGAAGGTGCGCAGGTAAAGTTTGCGGGTCATACGCTCTTGTCCTTGCTGGGCAGTGCCGTTTTCCGGCAGGGATGCAACGGGCACTGCGTTCGCCACGAGCGGGGCTTCGAACCATGGAAGGGTGGTGTCGGCGGGCTGGCCGGGCAGGGGCGCGTCATGGCCGTGCGCCGAGTGCAGGCGCTGCGTCCATCTGGCTCTCTGTGGACGGGGTGGCCCGTCTGCCTCAGCTGCGGCGCTTCTTCAGCGCCCGATACTCTTCCTCGCTCAGAATCCAGATCGTCACGATTTCATTGAGCGCACCGGTCTGATAGGCAACGACATGGCTCTTGCCATGCAGGCTGGCCGGTGGCACAACGAGGTTTTCCTGATTCAGAATCCGCACGCCCGGCCCGAGCCGGATGGGCTTGCCATTCAGGCTGGCATCGGGGAAGTGGCCGAAACGGATTCTCCCAAGCTGCGTATTGTCGGGGAAATATCGGATTTGTGCTGCCGTGGCGGTGAGAATCATCGTGTCCACCGTCCAGGCCGTGGTAGCCACCAGCACCTGGGGCCGTATCAGCAGCGCGCTGGTGCGGCGCAGCAGGCTGCGGCGACGCCGGAAATGAGCCTGCGGGGCCAGGAGTGTCTGATGGTGGGTATCGTCCATCGCGTTGGCCGCCGTCAGGGCGCTCGTGCGCTGGGCGCCGGCGGGCAGGGCATCGTGTTGGGCCGCGGGCACCAGCCGACGGGAAAGCAGACGATCGAAGAAACGCATGACAGCCAATGAATAACCCGATAACCCGCGCATTGTGATCGGCTGGCACCGGAGGATGAAGATCGGGCCGATCAGCGTCGGTTTTTGTTGTTTTTGGGGGATTGGTCTGGCGCACGTCGGACGCCTGTGCACCGGGGTCTGGCGGTGGAGGCGGCGAGCGCCAGGGCGTGAAAGCTGTTCGCGGGCGCTTCGTTAGAATGGCGCGTTTCGTGGGGTGGCTTCCTCCGGGCCGGCCCCAAAACCGTGGGCTGACAAGGCGTCAGGCGCCGCCAAGGCCGATGCCTTCGCAAGGTTCGCAACGCCGTCAGCATGCGGTTTTGAGGCCAGCGCGGGGGCGAGTCAGTACATAACACGCTTGAGGCACCATGCTCGTCAAGACATTCCGCATTGATCCTGTCAAGCGCCGTTCGTCGGTCTGCGCGCCTGAAGGGCGTGACCGGTGGCGTTTGGGGCAGGGACACCGCTTGCTACGGTGGATGAGGTGCTTCCAAGTGGGGGCACTGGCTGGCTTGCTGATGCCGATGGTCGTGGGGAATGTGGCGGCCGGGCAGAGGCAGGCAACGCAACAGGAGGTGCCTACCCAGTCGGCCCGGTTGGCTTCAACATCATCTGCCCA
>JAUNKF010000012.1:4374-98973 GCA_030532895.1 Lautropia sp.
CCTCAGCCTCAGCCTCAGATGCCGACCCGCATCGTCTCTCTGCTGCCCACCCTGACCGAATCTGTCTGCGTGCTGGGCGCCTGTGGGCGTCTGGTGGGGGTGGATCGGCACAGCAACTGGCCCGCGCAACTGGGCAAGCTGCCCCGCCTCGATGCCTATCCCACGCTGAATGTGGAGGCGATTGCGGCGCTGCGTCCTGATCTGGTGCTGCTGCCGGCACGGCAGGGTGATGATGTGCCGGTGGCACGGCTGAAGCGCCTGGGCATTCGCGTGCTCGCGCTCTCGGCAGAATCCCATGAGGACATCGGCAAGGTGCTGCATGCTTTGGCCCAAGCGCTGGGGCTCCCGGCCGAGAAAGCCACTGCCATCTGGCAGGGCATCGAGCAACAGGTGGCGGCCGAAGCCGCTGCCATGCCGAAGGCCAGCCGAGGCATGCGCACCTATGTGGAGATCGACCCCAAGCCTTACGTGGCGGCGCCCGCATCCTTCATCGGGCAGATGCTCACGCGGCTTGGCTTGCAGAACGTGCTGACGGCCGATGCCGCCCAAGGAAAGCGTTTTGTGCCGATGAGCCGCGAATGGGTGTTGCGGGCCAACCCCGAGCTGATGATGATCAGTGATCCGGCCGCTACCGGCCTCTCTACCCTGCGGGCCAGACCCGGCTGGGCGCGCCTGTCGGCGATCAAGGCGGGCCGGGTGTGCCTTTTCAGTGGGGAACAGCTCGACGTGCTGGTGAGGCCGGGGCCGCGGGTGGCGGAAGGGGCGCGCTTGATGCGGGCGTGTGTGGAGGGGGCACTCGTCCGTAGTGCCGGGATGTGAGCGAGCGTTCTCCGCGGATGTAGGGGCGTGGGGCGGGCGACATCCATCATCCTAAAGGTCGTCTCGAACCCACCGTGTTGCTCGGATCATGGGGTTGGACGACAGCGCATTGAGAAAGGCTGATTTATCTGTGGTTGCTGGTCTTACCGGAAGGGCGGCAGGTGATATGAACCGCCCCGAGTATCGAAGAGGCCCGTTAGTTTGAGTCAGACCATTATGGTCTGCTCGGATCGCAAACTTATCTCCTTCGGCGTTTGTGTAAATAATGTATTTATGGTATGCAGTTGGTGTTGTTGCAGATCCGGCGTTCACTGCTGGGATGGGGGGGTAAGTGAGAGCGAGCCATTGTTTATTTAAAGTCCATCAAAAAACAACCATGCTTCGATTTCTTTTACTTTCCCTTCTTCTATGTGAAGGATTATTCTGGTTTCGTCGTAATAGAGACCGAGAAGACTCCAGTGTCTGTCTATGTTTGATCCTATTGCTGTCTTTGGGTGTATATGATTTCGCGGGTGGTATTTGAATCCATTTTTTTCTAAGATTTTTTTTTGCATCCTCTTCTGTTGTTCCTTTGGGGATGTGTTTTTCAACTATTTCTGAGACGTTTTTTGAGGTTTTTGTGTCGTCTTTGTTTTTTATCTGGATTTCTTTTAGGATTTCGTTGTTCTGGCATGTGTTTGCTATCAGTGGGGCTGAAATTATTATTGCTAAAGGGATTGAGTGTTTGAGGATTGATTTCATCGGTTTGTTTCGATGTTGTCTGTGCTTTTCGTTGTTATGGTATGGTTCGTCATGTTTGCGTTAGGTGAATAACTTCACAATAGGTGATGGAAATTGAATGAGGGGCGTGATTCATGCTGTGTTGTTCAAAAGGGTAAGTGTTTGAGTCGATTGATTTTTCTTGGTCTTTGACCTTAAGGAGCAAAACCACATGCAAGTAGAAGAACCCCCACGCGAGCGCCCCTATGAGAAGCCCGAGGGCGAGCGGCGCGGGCTGATCATCGTCAATACCGGCGATGGCAAGGGCAAGAGCACGGCAGCGTTCGGGCTGGCGATGCGGGCGCATGGGCGCGGCAAGGCCGTGCATATTTATCAGTTCATGAAGGTGCCCAGTGCGCGCTTTGGCGAGCATCGGGTCTTCGAGCAGCTGGGCATGCCGATCGAGGGGCTGGGCGATGGCTTCAGCTGGAAGAGTCAGGATCTGGAGCGCTCGGCGCAGCTCGCGCGTGATGGCTGGGAACGTGCCCGTGAGAAGATCCTGGGTGGCGAGCATTTCATGGTGGTGCTGGATGAAATCACCTATCCGCTGATCTATGGCTGGCTGCCGTTGGAGCCGGTGCTCGAAACGCTGAAAACTCGTCCTCCGCATGTGCATGTGGTGCTGACAGGGCGACGTTGTCCGCCCGAGATCATCGAGCTGGCCGATACCGTCACCGAGATGACGAAGATCAAGCACGCTTTCGAGGCGGGTGTGCCGGCTCAACGCGGGATCGAGGATTGATGAGGCGTTCGTCGAGCTTGTGTCGTAGGCATGTGTTCGGGCGGATCGGGCAGGCACCGTGTCGGGATGGAGGCGGCGCGTGGATGTGTCCGTCAAGCAGGGGGCATCGTGGCTGAACCGATGGATGCGGTGCCGATGAAGATGGATCAGCGTCTGGCCCATTGCGTGATGGTACTGGGCACCACGAGTGGGGCGGGCAAGAGCTGGATCGCCACGGCCCTGTGCCGCTGGTATGCGCGGCAGGGGTTGCGCGTGGCGCCTTTCAAGGCGCAGAACATGAGCAACAACGCGCGGGTGGTGGCGGGGGGAGAGATTGGCAGTGCGCAGTATTTTCAGGCGCTGGCTGCCGGGGTGGAACCCACGGTGCAGATGAACCCGCTGCTGCTCAAGCCCGAGGCCGATACGCGCAGTCAGGTGATTCTGCTGGGGCAGGTGAGTGCCGAGCTGACGGCGTTGCCGTGGCGTGCGCGCCATCAGCATACGTGGCCGATCATCGCCCGCACGCTCGATGCGTTGCGCCGCCAATACGATGTGATCGTGATCGAGGGGGCGGGGTCGCCGGCCGAGATCAACCTGCAAAGCACGGATGTGGTCAACATGCGGGTGGCGCGACATGTGGGGGCGGCCTGCCTGCTCGTGTCGGATATCGACCGGGGAGGCGCTTTTGCCCATCTGTATGGCACCTGGGCCTTGATGCCGCCCGAGGATCGACAGCTTTTGAAAGGTTTCGTGCTGAACCGCTTTCGGGGCGATGCCAGCCTGCTGGCGCCGGCGCCGCAGATGCTGGAGGAGATGACGGGTGTGCCGGTGGTGGCCACGGTGCCGATGTGGACGGGCCACGGGCTGCCGGAGGAAGATGGCTGGTTTCAGTATCGGGATCGGCTCGGGGACGATGATCACGCCCCTGCGGTTGATGTCCTGTCTGGGCATTCTGCCCCCCATGCGGCCTCGCATCAGACGGAGAAGGCAGCGGCCATTTGGCATGATGACGAGGCGGCGGGCGCGTCGATGACAAGCCCCCGACTGTCGACTGACCGAGTGACCCGTTCGACACAGGCCGAGACGGGGGCGGGTGGAAAAGCGTTGTCAGCTCGAAGCGCCAGACAAATCGCGCTGATCGCCCCGCCGCGCATCAGCAACCTCGACGAGTTCCAGCCGCTGGCCTCGGTGCCGGGTGTGCGGCTCGTGATGGTGCGGGATGGTGCTTCGTTACCGGCATTGTCGACTGACGACTGGATCATCCTGCCCGGCTCCAAGCACACGAGCAGCGATCTGGCCTGGCTGAAGCGTGAGCGGCTGGATGACTGGGTTCGGGCGCATACGGCCCTGGGTGGGGCGGTGCTGGGCATCTGCGGGGGCTTGCAGATGCTGGGCGAGAGGCTTGAAGACCCGTATGGGGTCGAGGGTTCGGCCAGTGGTCTGGGGCTGTTGTCGCTTGCCACCGTGTTCGAACCGGAGAAGGTGCTGCGCCGTCGGCGCCTTGCTTTCGATGCCTTGCCGGCCGGGCCGTGGTCGGCCTTGTCGGGCCTGGAGGTCTCGGGGTACGAGATTCACCAGGGGCGTACATCGGTGCAGTCATTCAGCCCACCGATCAGGTCGCGGGATATCGGGCTATCGGCACCGCTGCTGGACGTGGGGCATGATGCCCATTCACCGGATGCCCGCTCACAGTCGGTGTTGCCGGATGCGCTGGGTTGGTGCAACGCGGCCGGCAATGTGCTGGGCATCTATCTGCACGGCCTCTTTGAAAACGATCAGGTGCTGAGCAGGCTCTTTGGTGTGAAGGGCCGGCCGTGGGCGGATGTCTTCGATGGGCTGGCCGACCACCTTGGGGCGAGCTTCGAGCCGGGCGTGCTGGCCAGCCTGATCAAGGGCTGATCGTTCATCCCACTATACTGTCGGGCGTTTCGGCGGGTGTTCTTTGCCTGCTGTGCCATGCGGTGGGTGGCGCGCGTCGGCTCTGGCGGATGATCTGCCCCATCGACAACGCCGGGGTGGGCAGTGCCCTGGATGATGGCTGTTGCCCGCTGCTGCCCGGATGGGCCCGATCCTCTCAAAACGGTCATTCATTTTCTGATTTTTGACATGCACATTTCGACATCCCTGGCGGAGACAGCATCCGTTGGCGACCTGGCAGCGTTTGATGGCATCCCCAGCATTTCGCCTGGTCTTGATGATGAGGTGGCTCATCGCATTCAGGGTCGGCTCGATGCACAGGCCCGTCCACCCGGTTCGCTTGGCAAGCTGGAGTCATTGGCGGCGCGGATTGCGCAGATACTGGGGACCGATGAGCCACACCTCATTGAGCCAGCCATGTTGCTGTGCGCGGGCGATCATGGGTTGGTGGCGCAAGGTGTGTCGGCCTGGCCGTCGAGCGTGACGACCTTGATGATGCAGACGATTCTGGCGGGCGATGCCACGGTGAGCGTGCTGGCCCGCCAGCACGGCTTGTCGCTCGTGGTGGTCGATTGTGGCGTGGTGCAACCGCTGCCCGAGCAGCCGGGCCTGCTATCGCGCTCGGTAGGGCGGGGCACCGCGGATGCCAGCCAGCAGCCGGCGATGACGATGGATCAGTGCCGGCAGGCGATCCGCCATGGCCGTGAGCTGGTGGCCGGGCTGCCGGGTAATGCGGTGTTGCTGGGCGAGATGGGCATCGGCAACACCTCGCCGGCTTCGCTGTTGCTGGCGCGCCTGGCCGATTTGCCGATCGAGGGGATGGTGGGGCCAGGGGCGGGGCAGAGCGCGGAGGGGTTGAAGCGCAAGCAGGCGGTGCTGGCTGCCACGCTTGTCAAACATGCCGAGGTGAAGGAGCCGTTGGCCGTGCTCGCCACACTGGGCGGATTCGAGATCGCCACGATGGTGGGGGTGATGCTGCAGGCGGCGCTGGAACGCCGGGTGATCGTGGTCGATGGTTTCATCACCAGTGCGGCGGTGCTGGTGGCTTCGCGTCTTCAGCCGGCGGTGCTCGATTACTGCGTGTTCTCGCATGTGTCGGCGGAGCCTGGCCACCGGCTGATGCTGGCCGTGATGAAGGCCGAGCCGCTCCTGCAATTCGACATGCGGCTGGGCGAAGGCTCGGGCGCAGCGATGGTGTGGCCACTGCTGGAATCGGCCTGCCGGGTGTTGAACGAGGTGGCGATGCTGGAGACGGTGCTTTCGCGGGCCGCGCCGTCCGCCTGAACAGGGCTTGTCGGCGAACAGCCAGGGGGGTGTATGGATGAATCAGCGCCTAAGCAAACGGTGAACCGGGAAGCGGATCACGTGTCATCGGCTTCTGCACAGGATGCGCCAGCCTCCGGCGTTGCAGCCGGGGCGGGCGGCACGGCGTTGTCTGAGTCGGCTTCGGGAGGGCTGGCAGGTGGCGTACGGCATTTTCTGCTGGCCTTGCAGTTCTTCACCCGTCTGCCGTTGCCGGGGCGGCTGATGGCCTGGGTGGGTTTCAGCCCGGCAATGATGCGGGCAGCGGCTGGGCATTTTCCGGGGGTTGGCTGGGTGGTGGGAAGTGTCTCGGCGCTTGTCTTGTGGCTGGCGCTGACCTGTCTGCTGCCGTCAGGCGTGATGCTCCCGGTGGCGTTGCCGCCGCTTCCCGTTGAAACGGGGGCTGTGGTCCCTGGTGCAGCACAAGCGGCCTTGCCTGCCTTGAGCGTTGCAACGGGTGTGGCAGTGGGGGGAGCAGGCGGCAATGGTGAGGGGGGCCTTGCGTTGTGGCTTGTGGCTTCCCTGCCTGCGATGGTGGGCGGCTTGCTGGTTTCGCTGGTGGCCGTGCTGCTCTCGCTGATGGCCTCCGTCTGGTTGACGGGGGCTTTCCATGAGGATGGGCTGGCTGACGTGGGCGATGCACTGGGCGGTTTTGCGCCCAAGGCGCAGGCGCTGCGTATCATGAAGGATTCCCGACTGGGCACCTATGGCGTCATCACGCTGTCGCTGGTGCTCCTGTTGAAGATCAGCCTGTTGTGGTTGCTCGTCGTGCTGGCCGGGCCATCGAAGGCGATGATGGCGCTGGTGGGCGTGCATGTGCTGTCGCGCGGGGCGCCATTGTGTCTGGTGCGCTGGCTTCGTTATGTGGGGGCCGAGGCGGTGGCAGAGGCGCCCGGCGAAGGCGGGGAAGCGCAGCAACCGCTGGCGGCCATGATCTCGGTGCCCGAGACGCCTGCGGCCATGGCAGAGGTCGAAAAGGCCGGGCTTGAGACAACCGGCGTGGCGCAGACTGGCGCCAGCAAATCCCGCTCGGTGGCCGAAGACATCAGTGGGCGCACCCTGCTGGTTGCCGCGCTGTGGTGCCTGCCGGCTTTGGGGCTGATCGGGGCAGGTTTTGGCCTGCGTGCGCTGCTGGCTGTCTGTGTGGTGGGCGGGCTGCTCACCTGGCAGTTGGGGCGCATCTTCCGGTGGCGGCTGGGCGGGGTGACGGGGGATTGCCTGGGGGCCACGCAGCAGTTGGTGGAAGTCGGCGCTTATCTGGTGCTGGCCTGGGCCGTGCTTGCCAACATCCCGGCGGGTGCAGCAGGGGGGCCTGCTCTTGTGGCTTTGATGGGGTGGTGAGACGAGGTCTTGGGTCAAGCCGACGCCGCCGAGGATGACGTCGTCATCGAAGATGCCGCCGCAGATGAAAGCGCAACCGCAACCGAAGATTGAATCGAGGTCACAGCCGAAGTCGCAGGTGTGGCCGGGGCCGAAGATGAAGCCACAACCGCAACCGCAGCCATTGTCGAAGCCGAAGGCTCGGGCGCAGGCGCAGGCGCAGGCGCCGGTGCCGGCCGAAGCGGTGGAGCAGAAGGCCAAAACACGTCTATGGCTCGTGCGCCATCCGAAACCGGTGGGGGTGGATGGGCTATGCTATGGGCGGCTGGATGTGGCGGTCGATCTCCCTGAACTGGATCGGGTGGCCTCATGCCTGGCAGCTCAATTGCCCGAAGGCATGGTCGTGCGCACGTCGCCGGCGAGTCGGTGCCGTGTGTTGGCCGAGGCCGTGCAGGCACGTCGCCCCGATCTTCAGCTGCTGGGCAGTTTCGCCTGGCTGGCCGAGATGGATTTTGGGCAGTGGGAAGGCAAGCCTTGGGCCGATATTCCGCCCGCCGAACTGCGGGCATGGACGGATGATTTTGCCGATTACCGGGCTGGTGGCACGGGGGAGAGCGTTCGGATGTTTCTGGCACGGGTGGAACGGGGGTTGTGTGCTGCGACAGCGCCATCCTGCGCGATTGGGGAAACGGAACGCGGGCCTGATGCTGATGACACGGAAATGGAACCTGCGTCACCACATTGCACGGCTGCAATGATCGGGTCTGCCGGCCGGATAGCTGAAGGCTTGGATGCCGGCTTTGGTCGCCTGATCCGTTCGTCAGGGCAGCTTGCGCCAGAGGTCTGGGTCACCCATGCCGGCGTGATGCGCGCGGTGCATTGGTTGCGCGAGAGGGGGCCAAGCCGGATGCCTTCCGCTGCACAATGGCCAGCCATGCCAGTCGGTCATGGAGATGTCTGGGTTATCGACACATAGAAAGAGAAAGGGGAGGTACTGATGCCGTCATCGCCAGCATCATTGTTCAGCGAGCAGGCGTCGTCCGGGCGACAGGCGTCTTCGGGGAAACAGGAATCATCAAGGCAACAGGAAGCGTCGAGGCCGCAGGTGCCGAGTGCATCGGTTCAGCTCGCATCAGGGCAGGGGATATCGCCCGTGCTGTCGCCGTTGTCGGCCCTGCCCGCTGCCGTGCTTTTCGACATGGACGGCCTGCTGCTCGACAGCGAGCGGGTGATCGCCGCCAGTCTGGTGGCGGTGGCTGAAGAGATGGACGCGCAGATCGAGCCCGCTTTCTGGTTGTCGATGGTGGGCAAGGCCAGCCCGCAGTGTCAGGCCATGTTGGCCGAGCGGATTGGCGCTGACAATGCGGCCGAGTTGTTGCGGCGTGGCTTTGCCCGCTACTCGGAGGCGGCGCTCGCGGGCATCCCGCATCGTCCGGGCGTGTTGCCCCTGCTCGACTGGTTGGCGGCACGCAACATTCCCTGTGCCGTAGGGACATCCACCCGGCAGCCCTTGGCCGGCAAGAAACTGGCCGCTGCCGGTTTGCTGGGTTATTTTCAGACCGTGGTCAGCAGCACGGATGTGCCTCATCCCAAACCGGCGCCTGATACCTATCTGGAAGCGGCAAAACGATTAGGTGTCAAACCAGGTCGGTGTCTGGTGCTGGAAGACTCACCCACGGGCGTGAGGGCAGCGCTGGCCGCCGGCATGACGGCCATTCAGGTGCCCGATCTGGTGCTGCCCGATGAAGAGACCCGGCGTCTGGGACACCGGATCGCCAGCTCACTCATCGAGGTGCAGCAGTGGCTCAGCCTGTTTTGAGGCTAAAACATGTCACTCAGTTCAGCAGATCCCGCGCGGAACGGGCAAAGTCCGGAAAATCGCTGAACACGCCATCCACGCCCAGCCGGTAGAAGCGTTGGTATTCGGCAATCGGGTTGCCGTTGTCGTTGGAGACCAGACGACGGGCTTCGTTGCGGAAGGTGTACGGATGCACGAACAGCCCGGCCTTGTGAGCATCGCTCACCACGGTGGTGGCGGGCAGCAGTGTGCGGTCGCGTTCGTCGATCTTGCCATCCTGGTTCAGATCCACCGGCTTGCCATCGGCGCCCAGCGTCTGCTTCGACGGAATCAGATAGGCTTTCCACGGCCCGATGCCATCGGCATAACGCTTGATCTCTGCCAGGCCCGCAGGCGTCAGCAGATCCTTGAAGGTGCGCTTGTCACCGGCCACGGTCAGATCATAGGGCTGACCATAGGGCAGCGACTGGTCGATGCTGCCATCCGGGTTCTGGTCGTTGCCGTCGATCAGTTGCACCAGACGCACCTGGGTTTTGCTGCGGAGGTACTTCAGGTTGCCCACCTCGAAGGACTGGATGATGACAGGAGAATCCTTGGCCACATAACCGTGCTTGGCCAGTGCGGCCAGCAGCTTGTCTTCCAGCGGCAGCTTCAGGTTCTGGTGATAGGTGGGGTGTTTCGTTTCGGGGTAGATGCCGATGACACGGTTTTTGGCCTGACCTTCGGTCTTGGCCAGCTCGATCACTTCCTCAAGCGTGGGGATCTGATAGCGGCCGTTGTGGCTCTGATCCCGCTCGGCCAGGGGCTGAATGGCGCGCAGCGTCTTGATTTCGGCCAGCGTGAAGTCGCTCGCAAACCAGCCTTCTTCCTCCACGCCATCCACCATCATCTTGCGTTTGCGGTTGGCAAATTCGGCCCGATCCTTCACATCGGTGGTGTTCGTGATGTTCGGCTCATGCCGGGCGATCAGTACGCCGTCTTTGGTCGAGACCAGATCCGGCTCGATGAAATCGGCCCCCAACTCGATGGCACGTCGATAGCCCTCCAGGGTGTGATCGGGCAGGTAACCGCTGGCGCCACGGTGGCCCACCACGAGCGGTTTGGCGCCGGTGAGCGTGGGGTGAGGGTACTGATTGCTGCCATCCGAGCTGCCGCAGGCAGCCAGACCGAGTGCGGCAGATACCGAAACAGCCAGTGCCAATGGGGAGGAGATTCGGGAAATCATCGTCATGTGCCTTTTTGAAACAGTACGCATCAAAAATGGTACATGATCGCTCGATGGAAGATTGTTGTAGGGGTGTCGAGACAGAGGCCGAAACCGGCTTGGTGACGCGCTGCGATGCTGATGGAAACACATCAACCCTTGAACGACGCGCATGGGGTAGGACACCGGCAAGCCGCGCGTGTGGCGCAAGGCGCCGGGCTTACGACAGAAATGGTATCGACCCTGACAAGGCATCCAGATTGCGCAGCAGCACATAAAGGCCCGTGCCGCCAAAGATGGACAGCAGCGCATTCTTGAAGCGCAGTTGCAAGAGCAGGGTGGCGCTGATCGCCACACTCACGGGCAGGATGCCGACGGTGGGCCAGTCGGCCGTGATGAAGCCGAGCAGCGTGTGGATCAGCAGCAGTGCCAGAATGGCTGCTGGCAGAAAGCGGCCCAACTCGCGGATGATGCGGTGGCTGCGCAAGAAACCGGCCGCCACGAAGGGCAACACCCGCAGCGCAAACGTGATGGCAGCCATGACGACGGTGGCCATCAGGGCATCTTGGACGCTGATCATCTGGCGGCCTCCTGACGGGTGGTTTTGAGGGAGAGCACGATGCAGACGAGCACCGAGAGCGCGATCGAGATCAGTAGTGCCTGACTGGGCATGATGAACCAGGCCACGGCATAGCTGATCACGGCCGTCACGAGCGGCGCCACCTGATGGTGGCTGCGCCACTGGGCCACGACCAGAATGGCAAAGAGGGCGGCCAGGCTGAAATCGAAGCCTTGCAGCGAGGGCGAGACGTTGGTGCCGATGACGGCGCCCAGCGTGCTGCCCAGAATCCACCAGGCGTGATTGATCATCGCCACCCCCTCCACCTGCCGGGGCGTGGCCTCGGCGGGCAGGGTGGTGATCAGCGAGTAGCTTTCGTCGGTGAGCGCCCAGGCCAGATAGGTGCGTGCCCAGCGGTTGTCGGGCAGGCGGTCGAGCACCGACAAGCCGTAGAAGATGTGACGCAGGTTCACGACCAGCGTGGCGATGGCGATGGCCGCGAGCGTCTGCCCACTGGCCAGCATGGGCACCACCATGAATTGCGCTGCACCCGCGTAGATGAATAGGCTCATCACCGGTGCCAGCCACCAGGCTGCACCAGCCTGGGTCAGTAGAAAGCCAAAGGCCATGCCGAGCGGGATGTAGCCCATGGCGACCGGAATGGAGAGCTTGAAGATCGACGGTGCGGACTGCTCTGCTGTGCTCGGACGGGCTGAGGGTGGGGCGGAAGAACGCATGCCGGATGACACGCGCCGGTCTGCGGGATGAGAGGGCAGGGGGCGCGTTGGACGGGATGGGGGGCGGATAAACAAAAAGCCCCGAACAGGGGCTTTGGAACAGCTTGGCGGGGTGGGCTTCTGGCCTGATTGACTGCCCCTGCCATGCATCTGGGCTAGCGCTTTGGCGCGATGAAGTCCCAAATGCTGAAATGGGGTGGTAGAGAAGGGTGGACTTGAACCACCGACCTCACGATTATGAGTCGTGCGCTCTAACCAGCTGAGCTACATCTCCACGTTTGCTGCTAAGCAACAGCCGCCATTATACACAGATCGTCGAGGCTTTGTGAAGCGCTGCGCCTCATGCTTTGGAAAATCTTGTGCCAAGCTGCACGTGTTTCACACGATCAGGCAATGCCCCGTCAGGCAGTTCCCGTTTTTGCCAGCGCTCGCGCTTTCGCCTCACGAATCGCGTCGCGCGTCTCGGTGGCCACGCGGCGGGCGGCGTCGGCGAAGTCGGTGCCTGCCGAGGCATAGAGGATGGCACGCGACGAGTTGATGATCAGCCCGTGGCCGTCGGCATCCAGACCGGCTTTCACCGTGGCGTTCACGTCACCGCCCTGGGCGCCGACGCCAGGCACGAGCAGCGGCAACGAGGGTGCCAACTGCCGCACACGGGCCAGTTCGGCCGGGAAGGTGGCACCGACCACCAGCCCCAGCTCGCCGTTCCGGTTCCACGGGCCGGCGGCCTGCATGGCCAGGTGTTCATACAGCAGGCACGTGTCGGGCTGGGCGTCGGCCGTTGGCCGGGGGGCGTCCTGGGCGGTTTGCAGGCTGCCACCGCTGCTGATGAAACCGGTATCGGCCTTCGGACGTGTGCCGTCCAAGCGATTGGGGGGGCTGGCTTGCAGTGTGGCGCTCATCAGGCCACCTGTGAGCGTGGCTTCGTCCGAGGGCTGGGGTGCTCCTTGTCCAGGCTGCCTGGATGAGCCGGGCACCTGAACCCGTAGTGCCTGAAGATCGTTGCCACCTGGGTTGCTGGTTCGGCACAGCAGGATGAGCCCGCGTCCTGCCCATTGGAAGTAAGGTTCGATCGAATCGAAACCCATGAACGGGCTGAGCGTGAGGGCATCGGCCTTGAAGCGCTCGAAGGCTTCGATGCCATATTGCTGGGCGGTGCTGCCGATATCGCCGCGTTTCGCATCGAGAATGACAGGGATGCCAGGGTGCTGTTCGTGAATCTCCTCGATCAGCTCGGCCAGCAGCGTTTCGGCACCGAGCGCGGCAAAGTAGGCGATCTGGGGTTTGAAGGCGCAAGCCAGATCGGCGGTGGCCGCGATGATCTCGCGGCAGAAACGGCCCAGTGCCACATGACCGGTGCCGAGGTGGGCCGGGATGCGGCGCGGATCGGGATCGAGGCCCACGCAGAGCATGGAGTCGGCCTGATGCCAGCGCTGGCGAAGGGTGGCGGTGAAGGAAGTCTTGCTCATCGGATGTGGTGATCCTCGTGATCAGGTCGAAGGTCAGTGCGCCGACGTGGGCTGGCGCGTGGCAGATGTCATGCGCGAGTCTTTTCGAACTCGTGCAGATAATCGACCAGTGCTTCGACGCCGGTGCGTGGCATGGCGTTGTAAATGGAGGCACGCATGCCGCCTACCGAACGGTGGCCCTGCAGGTTGGCCAGCCCCCGTTCGGCGGCGCCTTTGAGGAATGTCTCGTTCAGTGCGTCGTCTGCAAGCCGGAAGGGCACGTTCATGCGAGAGCGATCCGAGGGGCGCACGGGCGAGTGATAGAAGTCGCTGGCATCGATGGCTTCGTAGAGCAGTCTGGCCTTGTCGATGTTCTTGTGTTCGATGGCGCTCAGTCCCCCCTGCGCCTTCAACCACTGGAACACGAGGCCGGCCAGATAGATCGAATAGGTGGGCGGGGTGTTCGGCATCGAGTCGTTGTCGGCCTGCACCTGGTAGCTGAGGATTGACGGCGTCGACCTACGCGCACGGCCGAGCAGGTCTTCCCGGATGATGACGATCGTCAGGCCAGCCGGCCCGATGTTCTTCTGCGCGCCGGCATAGATCATGCCGTAGCGGGAGACATCGATGGGCCGAGACAGGATGTTCGACGACATGTCGGCCACCAGTGGCACCTCACCCACATCTGGCGTTTGATGAAACTCGACGCCGCCGATGGTTTCGTTGGTGCAGAGGTGCACATAGGCAGCCGAGGGGTCGAGCTGCCAGCTGTCGGGGGCCGGCAGGGCCGTGTAGCGATCTGGCTTGCCGGTGGCGGCCACCCGAATGTTGCCGTAGCGCCTGCCTTCCTCGATGGCCTTGCCCGACCAGATGCCGGTATCGATGTAGTCGGCGCTACCGCTTTCAGGCAGCAGGTTCAGTGGCAGCGCCGAAAACTGCAACGAGGCCCCGCCGCCCAGAAACAGCACCTTGTAGTGCTCAGGAATGCCGAGCAGCTCGCGCAGGTTGGCCTGTGCCTGGGCGTGGATGCCCATGTAGTCCTGGGCACGATGGCTCATTTCCATCACCGACATGCCGGTACCGTGCCAGTCGAGCAGTTCTTCGCCGGCCTGTTGCAACACTGCCTCGGGCAGCATGGCCGGGCCTGCACTGAAGTTGAAGAGCTTGCGCATCGGAGGATTCCTTCAAAACGGCCGGCAGACGGGCGCGCTGGCGGCATCAGGCGGGATTCTAGAGCCTTTATTGGCGCTCGCGCGGTTTTGGTTGCCTGCCCGGTGGCCGTTGTCCGCCACCGGTGTGCAGCGCATCCGCGTGTGACAGGGCGGGGGGCTGGCGGCAGCCTAGCCCGACGAACGGTCATGTCTTCTTCTGCGTGGGCCGAGGTTGTGTCCGATAATGGCTGAAGCGCGTCATGCGCGTGTTTGTCCTGCGCCGGATGCCAAGCGCTTCGGGCGTGCATGACATCGTCTTTTCCTTCAAGACTTCAGGGGCGGTCAAGCCGCTGGGAGATCAAGTGAGCATGTCGACAGTTGTTGAACGATCCGTGATGGCTTCTGCTGAACCTGTGCAGCCGCGCATCGTGCCTGGTGTACACCGACCGGGACGTGTGCTGACCGCGACCGCCGTGGCGGTGGCGCTGGCGATCAGTGGTTGCGCCGGCATGAGCGAAACCCAGCAGCGCACGGCCACCGGCGCTGGCATCGGGGCCGCCGTGGGGGCAGCCATGGGGGGCATGCAGTCCGGCTCCAAAGGGGTTCGCAACGGTGCCCTGATCGGCGGGGCAATTGCCGGTATCGGCACCTATGTCTGGTCTCGCCAGATGGAAGAGCAGAAGCGGGCGATGGAGGCCGCCACCGAGGGCACGGGCGTGCAGGTGACGCAGACCCGTGAAAACCTGTTGCAGCTCGACATCCCGAGCGACATCTCTTTCGATGTGAACAAGGCGGCCATCCGACCGGCGTTCAAGCCGATTCTTGACCGCTTCGCCCAGACGCTGGTGGCCAACCCCGCCACCACCGTGCAGATCATCGGTCACACCGACAGCACGGGTAACGACAGCATCAACAATCCCTTGTCCGTCAACCGGGCTGCCGCCACGCGGGATTATCTGGTCTCGCATGGGGTGATGGTGTCACGGATCATGATCGATGGGCGGGGCAGCCATGATCCGATCGCCGACAACGCCACGGCCCAGGGCCGTGCACAGAATCGCCGTGTGGAAATCTATGTGGGGCAGGCGGCTGATCAGCCTGCACAACAGCCACAGCAGCAAAGCCGCCAAAGCCAGATGCGGCCACAGGCGCGTCAGCCCAGCGGCCAATGGAGCCAGCAACCTGAAGGGGGTTATCAGAACGATGGTTACACTCACACCATTCAGTGAGTAACCATTCGGGTATTGGATGACCAAAACGGCAGGCACCCTGGGCATAGGTTTTCTTTATCGTGAACTCTGGCGTTTCTCGGCAGGCAAGCGCGGTACGCTGCTGGCGGCGGTCGGCCTCCTGATCGCCTCGCAAGGCTTCAAGTTGGCTGTGCCGGCCCTGGCGGGTACGGCCATCAACACCTTGCAGGGGCAGGGGCTGGCGGGGTTGGGTCAGGCGGGGCAACTGCTCGGCATGGTCTTCCTGGCGACACTCGCCAGCTGGCTGTTGCATGGGCCGGGCCGTATCCTGGAGCGCAATGTGGCGCTGGTGGTGCGGCAACGGGTGTCCACCGATCTGATGGAGCGGCTCTATGGCGCGCCGCTTGCCTGGCATGAAACCCAGCACGGGGTTGAAACGGCCCACCGGGTGCAACTGACGACCCGTGCGCTGTACGATTTTGCCCAGAGCCAGTTCATCTACCTGCAGAGCGTGGTACGGTTGATCGGGCCGGTGATCGCGTTGTGGGTGATCTCGCCGTGGGTGGGCGGGGTGGCCGTTACCGGTTATCTGATCCTGGCCGTCATCATCGTCGCCTTCGACAAGGTGATGATGAAACTTGCCGCCGAAGAGAATGCGGCCGATCGTGAGTACTGGTCCAGCCTGTCCGACGGGCTGATGAACATCCTGTCGGTGTTGGCGCTGCGGCTGAACCGGGGGGTCTTGAACCTCGTCGAAAACCGGCTGGGGGCCGTGTTCGTGCCGGTCAAGCGGGCCATCGTCTATAACGAGGGCAAGTGGGCCGCCGTCGATCTGCTGAATACCTTGCTGTGGATCGGTTTGCTCACGCTCTACGTTTGGCTGTCGGTGCAGGGCATGGTGCCGGGCGCCGAGGCGGGGGCTGCCGCAGCGGCAGCCAGTGCCGAAGGGGCTGCCGTGGCCGGGGGGGCTTCGAGTGCCGCCGACGGTGTTCGGATCGGCAACCTTTTCATGGTGTATGAGTATGCGCTGCAGGCCGGCGGCGTCATCACTGGTGTGGCGGCGCACTTCCAGTCGCTCACCCGTCAGCAGGTCAATTACCAGAGCGGCGATGACATCAGGGCCTTGCCGCTGGCAGCTGATATTGCAGCTCGCCAGACGCGGGCGACGCCCGATCTGCCGGCTGACTGGCAAATGATCAAACTCTCCTCGGTGGTTTTTGAGCGCCAGCCGCCAGATCCGGCCAACCCCGAGGCCGTGGGCGGCGCCTTGACGGGTGTCGACCTGGGCTTGGCGCGCGGCAAGCGTTACGCCCTGGTTGGGCCGAGCGGCTCGGGCAAGACGACGCTGCTTCGTCTGCTCTCGGGGCTTTACGCCCCGCAGGCCGGTCAGTTGCAGGTGGATGCGCAGGGGCCGCTGCCGGCTTCGGCCGTGGCACCTGCGCTTCGTTCTGTGGCGACGTTGTTGCCACAGGATGCCGAGCTGTTCGGTGGCACACTGCGTGAAAACCTGGTGATGGCCGATGCCTCCGAGCTGAGCCGGTCTGCTTCGAGCGAGCCGGGCGCGGTGCCAGCCCCTCAAGCGGAGGTGAGTGCGGGCAGTGCTGCTGAACCGATGATCGATCCTGCGGTGGCGCTTGCGCTGGATCCGGCAGCGGCGCGCGCCGGCCATGGCGAGGCACGCTACCAGGCGGCGCTTTCGGTGGCGCAGGCAAGCGACTTCGTGGCACGGATGCCCGCCGGGCTGGACAGCCCGATCACGGCCCGCGGCGGCAATCTCTCGGGCGGACAACGTCAGCGCGTGGCCATTGCGCGGGCGCTGGTGGCAGCCGAGGCCAGTAGCTTGTTACTACTTGATGAGCCGACCTCGGCACTAGACCCGTCCACCGAGGCGGCCTTGGTCGAGGCTTTCTTCCAGGCGCGTGGGGATGCGACAATCGTGGCCTCGATCCACCGACCTTCGCTGTTGCCGCATTTCGATGCGCTGATTCTGGTGGAAGCTGGTAAGGTGGTGGCAGTTGGCCCGTTGGGCACCATACACACTGACTCACCGCAGTTGAAACTCTTCCTGCAACAGGGGGAAGAGGCGGCCAGGGCGGCCGGCATCCCCGTGCCCAGGCGCGACGTATAGAGAGCGTGTCACCTACTGGTTCGGCATGCCTCGCACGCGCCGCCATGTCGGGATGCATCCTTGTGCCAGGCGCAGTTGTCCATGCCTCTTGCGTCGATCAACCCAGTTCAAGCGCAGGGCCGACGAGAATCTTGTCCATCAACGACCTGTCTACCATTCACGGAGAGATACGATGATCCAGTTTCAGATTCCCGACATGAGCTGCAAACACTGCGAGCGCGCCGTCACCGAGGCCGTGAAGCAGGTGGATCCGAATGCCTCGCTCACGGTCGATCTGGACAATCGCCAGGTGACGATCGGCAGTTCGACAGAAGCGGCAGCCTTTGCCAAAGCGCTCAGCGAAGCCGGCTACGAGACCGCGCCGGTGGCCGCGGCCTGATTTACCGGGCGTTGTCATCCAGGGCAGCCTCACCAGCAGCCGCCTGAGCGGTTGTCTGATGAGGCTGTTGCCGTCGATGGCGGGGCAGGATTGGCGCACTACGCCACCTCTCTGGCTTGGCGTCCGGATGTGGCTGATCAGGCCAGGCACCACCGGATCAACGGGGGAACGATCAGCGCCGTGAGCAGGCCGTTCAGGCCCATTGCCAGGGCAGCGAAGGCGCCGGCCGTCTCCGAATACTGAAACGCCCGTGCCGTGCCGATGCCGTGGGCCGTCAAGCCCAGCGTGAAACCGCGCACCTGATCATCGTCGATGCGCAGCAGCCGGAACATCAAGGGCGCGGTCATCGCCCCGAAAATGCCGGTCATCTGCACGAAAGCCATCGCGAGCGAAGGTGAGCCGCCCAGCCTTTCGGTCAGCCCCATCGCGATCGGTGCCGTGGCCGACTTGGGGGCCAGTGCCAGCAGGGTGCCAGGGCTGGCACCGGCGCTGCTCGCCAGCCACCAGGCGCTGAGCACGGCCGCCGTGCCGCCCACCAGCAGCGAGATCAGCAGTGGGCCAGCCAGTCGTACCAGTGGCTTGATCTGTGCGTAGAGCGGGATGGCCAGCGCCACCGTGACCGGGCCGAGTAGGAAGTGAACGAACTGTGCTCCGCTGAAATAACTGCGGTAATCGATGCCTGACACCAGCAGCGTGCTGACGACCAGGATGATCGAGATCAGCACCGGATTCGTGAGCGGGTGTCCATTGGCACGTCGATGCACCCAAAGGGCCGCCTGATAGGCGAGCAAGGTCAGGAGAAGCCCCAAAAGGGGCGAAGTCGAGAGGTAGGCCCGGATTTCCTCGAAGGATGCCTGCATCATGATGCCTGTTCTCCTGACGTGAAGGCAGGGGGGGCCATGCGCGGTGTTTGGGTCGGTGCCGGTGTGGCTTGCGACGAAGGCGGGTTGAGCGCTCGTGTCTTGCACGAAGCGCCGGGTGTCATGTCATCGCCACCCGCGGATGATTGACGGTTGATCAGATGCTGCATCAGCTTGGCCGTGAGCACGATCACGATGAGTGTGCCGACCGAAGCTGCCAGCAGAATGGGCAGCCATTCCGTTCGCAGCGTGCCGAAATGCAGCATGACGCCAGCACCTGCCGGAATGAAGAGCATCGACAGATACTGCAGCAGCGTGCGGCTTGTTTCCCGCAGCTTTTCATCGGGGCCGCCCCGTAGCACCAGCGTGATGAACAACAGCACCATGCCGATGACAGGGCCGGGAATGGGCAGGTTGAATGCCTGGGTGATGACTTCGCCGATGAGCTGATAAAGGAGCAGGATCGTGATGGCAGCGAGCATGACGGATGGTGATGAGGTGAACGGGAAAACAAGACCCGGTATTATCCGGCACACACGCCGGCTGCTCCAGATGATGGCTTGTTGCCCATGTTGCTGCGAGGGTGTTGATCCGGGTGTGATCATGTTATGGAGTGTTGATGCGTACCCCTGCTGACCGAATCCGTCATCTGGTGCTTTTCGAGGTGACGGCTTTGCTGATCCTGATTCCGATCGGGGTGTGGTTTTTTGATCTCGACCTGACGCAGATCGGCGTGCTGGGCGTGTGCACGGCTGCTGTGGCGGCTGTGTGGAATTACGTCTACAACTACGGCTTCGACCTGATGCTGAAGCGGCTTACCGGCTCGGTACACAAGCGGATGCGGGTGCGGGTGCTGCACGCCATCCTGTTCGAGTTGGGGCTGGTGGTGATGCTGGTGCCCTTCATTGCCTGGTGGCTCGACATGAGTCTGTGGCAGGCGTTGATCGCCGACATCGGTCTGGTGATCTTTTATGTGGTCTTTGCCTTTTTTTATAACTGGGGCTATGACCGGGTTTTTCCGATACCGGAGGGCAAACCGGGTGGCAACGCGGCGGGGCTGTCGAAGGGGACGAGCGAATCGGGGTGAGTGTGATCAGGCGCAGTTGCTGTCGCTGATGACCACCACTCAGGCATCGCGGGATGCCTGAGTGGTGGTCGGCAGTGTTGCTCAGGCTTTCATGAAGTTCAGACCGCTGTTTCGGGGGAAATTGATCAGGTTTGGCAGCACATCATGCAATTCGCTTTGCGTGAGGCCAAACCACCGACCCAGCTCGGCCGCGTACTGCTCGACCGAAAATTGCGGCACCAGTCGTCCACGCACATCCTGGCCCACATCGAAACCGAAGGTCGGGAATTGCCCGTAGAGGTTTCCCCCGTTGACGGCGCCCCCGTAGACGAAGTGGTGTCCTCCCCAGCCGTGATCGGTGCCGGTACCGTTGCTGACCATGCCGCGTCCAAAGTCTGAGGCGGTGAACAGCGTGACCTGATTCACCACGCCCAGCGCTTTCATCTGCTGATCGAAATAGTCCAGCGCCTGATCCAGCTGACCGAACAGCCAGGCTTGGGTGTTGACCTGCGAGTCGTGGGTATCGAAACCGGGCAGGCTCAGGAAGAACACCTGACGGCGCACCCCCAGCTGATGACGGCTGGCGATCATGCGGGCCACGACACGCATCTGAACGGCCAGCGGGTTTGGTGTCCGGGGCGAATCGGGCAGGCCAGGCACTTTCAACAGGCTGGGATGGTCTTCTGCGACGAGGCTCTCCTGCAGCTGTTGCTGGTGCGCCAGCGAACGTTGGTACATCTCGGTATAAGTTTGTGCCAGTATGTTGTCATCGCGTTGTGCGGTGATGATGGCGCGGAAGGCGTCTCCCACGACCTTTTGCCGCAAGCTGCCCGTGATCGGAATGCCGATGGCGCCCTGGGATGGCATGCTGTAGGGGCGGCTTTGCCTGCCGACCAGCCACGATTCTGCACGATTGCCAGGGGCGATGGCGCTGGCAAAGGTGGCGGGGGCGTTGTACTGGCTCATCAGCAGGTCGACCATCCTGCCGCCCCAGCCAGGGCTGTTGCCTTCCGGCGAAAAGGTCTGCCAGCAGGATTGCTGGTCATTGTGAGAGTAGAGACGTGCCGGGGTGCGCGTGATGTTCTGACGGTATTCTTCAGCGGTCGTCGGGGCGATGAGCGGGCCCACGTTCGAGATGATCGCCAGCTTGCGTTGTCTGAAGAGTTCGCGGGTTTTGGGCAGGCGCGGATGAAGGGCAAGCTGAACGCCCGAGTTGCCGAAGGCAGACAGGTTGGCGGGCTGAAAGGGGAGTACCGCATGTCTGGCTGCGCCGGGTGCACCCAGGGCGATGGTGCCGCCCCGCATGTCTTCATAGTTTTTCCATGAATCGCCATTGGTGGCGATGATGGTGTTGCCCTGATCGTTGCCGCCGTGCATGAACAGGCAGATCAGTGCCTTGTAATCGTTGGTGCTGCTGCTCTGGGCCGCTGCCAGGTTCATGTGGGCCAGGTTCAGCGCAAAGGCAGCCGGGCCAGTGGCAGCTACTGCCAAACCGGATTTCAACAGCTGGCGACGTGTCGTGTCGTGGGTGTGTGTCATGGTTACAGCAGATTTCATTTGAGCACCAGATAGTCAGTGGACATCATGGCCAGATAGATGGCGATACCGACGCGAGTACGGTTGATGTAGTCACGCTGGTCGGCGGTTGGATTTCGTGGGTATTCGATGGCCTGGATTGCCGTGATCAGGTTCTGACGCGTGTCGGCCTGCATCTGGCCATTCATCAACAGATCGTCCAGGTGCTTGACCAGCTCGGCGGGCTTGGCTGCCAACGCGAGTTCCGTGCGGTAATCGGGCTGAATGTCCCGGATCTTGATCGTGGATTTCGGATTTTTTGGATCGGGTACGGTCATGACCGGGCCGCCGCCGATGACCGTTGCCCAGTAACCGCCGGTGAGCCCCCCCATGAAGGAAGCATAGCCCGCGATGCTGCTTTCGTTGACGAGCTGCATCTCCGGAGCCAGCATGTTGGCATGGCCGGCAGGTGTGTTGCTCGGGCTGTATCCCGGACGAAAGAAGTTGAAGACCGAGGGCGAGCGCATGGCCGTCTGGTGCAGCGGCGATCCGGGGGTGTCGGTCAGGCCGATGCGCCAGCGCTTGCTGATGGAGGAGGTGTCGAAGGCGCGAAGCCAGTGCGTGATCCGTAGCACCGGCTCGCGGATTCTGCCGGCCTTGAGGTTGCGGGCAGTCTCGGCCGATCGGGCATCCGGGTCGAGCAGAACGGCACGGATGACGGCTTTCATGTCTCCCCGAACGCCGTTGCCGTTGTTGTTGAAGGCGGTGGCCACTCGTTGCACGTAGGCGGGGGATGGGTTGCTCGTCACCAGACGCTGGATCAGCTGCTTGCCGATGAAGGGGCCAACGTTGGGGTGGTTGAACAAGGTGTCCAGCGCGATCTTCAGGCTACGTTCCGGTTGCGCAATACCGGCGTCGATGTGGGCTGTCAGGAATTTTTTTGCCTCGATCGAATGGAAGTTCGGATAGGGCATCATCAGGCGAACGTCCCGGTTCGGGTTGGTCGCTTGGTTGCATTCCGGGTCTGTGCCGTAGAAGCAGGCAAAGGAGGGCTTGGGAGCGTGCCAGCTCCAGCCGGTGAACACCCGCGCCAAGCCCTGGATGTCCTGATTGGTGTAGGTGGGGATGGGATGGCCCCGGCCATCGAGTTTGGGCGTGCCGTCGAGGTTCAGCTCTTCCAGCCCGATAGTGAAGAGCTGCATCACTTCGCGGGCGAAGTTCTCATCTGGCGCGCGAGACAGAATGCCTTGACGTGTGTACTGCTCCTTGTGATTGCGGATATGGGTCAGGTAAAGCCCCATCATCGGATGGCGAGTCACCTCTTCGAGCAGCTGACGGAAATTGCCGAAAGCGTTCTTCGCCAGCATGTCGTAGTAATGGGCCATGCCACGTGGATACTGACCGGGCGAGCCGTTCGACGAGATGACGAAAATCTGCGACAGCGCAAATGCCATACGCTGACGCAACTGGTCTTCCTGAACCGTCGAGAACCACCAGCTGTTGTGGAAATCCAGGTAGTTCGATGCCTTTCCATCCTGTCGAGACCACGAATCCATCGTGTCGAGAAGCAGGGTCTGTGGCTTGTTGAACTCCCGTTCGATCCAGTCGTTAGCCGTCTTCCCTTTCAGCGTTTTCAGGTCTTTGCGTGTTGGCCCATAGCTGGCTTGTGACAGGAAGCGGCTGACTTCGGCTTCCGTGGCCAATGTCCAGGTCTGAAGTTTTTGTGGCGCAGGTGCAGGCAGAGCGCCGGGCGTGCCTGTCTGGCCCCATGCACCACTTTCATTGGCCTGTTGATACTGGGCCTGAATCTGCTGCCAGGTACGGGCCATTTCTTCGACTTGTTCGCTGCCGCCACAGGCGGTGAGCATCAGGCCAATGGCGGTGGCCAGCACGGCTTTGGCAGGGAGCCGGCGTGTTCGTGGGAGACGGTTGTCGGAGCGCATCGCTTGCTTGACAGGAAGGAAGAGATGCGCACAGCCTATCTGGAAGTGTGGCTTTTATCACACAGTGGTGATGGATGGGCGGCGGGGGCAGCCTGTCGGTTCCTCGCCTGGCTGTCATGGGCTGTTCTGATTCAGCTGGCTGGTGTGTGGTCGTGCCTTTGGCTCATCCCCGCGCCACCCTGTTGGTGGTGCGGGGATGATGCAGGCGGCATGAGCCTTGTCGATGGCCTCGGGCTGCCACTCAGGCTTTCATGAAGTCAGGCGAGGGGCTGCTGGAAAAGGCGAAGAGGTTGGGAAACAGTTGGTGCAGGTCACTCGTGCTCAGACCGAACCATCGCCCCAGTGAAGCGGCATATTGCTCCACCGAAAACTGCGGCACCAGTCGTCCATCCACGTCATCACCCGCGTCCTTGCCGAAGTTCGGAAAGCGCCCGTAGAGCATGCCGCCGTTGACCGCACCCCCGCAGACGAAATGATGGCTGCCCCAGCCGTGATCAGTGCCGGTGCCATTGCTCGTCATGCCGCGCCCGAATTCGGAGGCGGTGAACATCGTCACCTGGTTTGCGACGCCCAGCGCTTTCATCTGGCGATCGAAATAATCAAGGCCCAGATCGAGTTGAGTCATCAGGCGGCCGTGGTTGCCCAACTGGTTGTCGTGGGTGTCGAAACCCGCGAGGTGAACGAAGAAAACCTGCCGTTTCACCCCCAGGTTCTGTCGGCTGGCGATGACGCGGGCAACAGCACGTAATTGCCGCGTGAGTGCATCGTGACCGTTGGACTCCGGGGGAATGGGCAGGAGGCTGGCGTGCGTGTCGGGCACGACGTTTTGCGTCATGATGTCCTGATAGTCCAGTATGCGGCGGTGCACCTCCTGATAGGTTTTGACGAGCAGGTTGTTGTCACGGCGTTCGCTCAGGATGTCGCGCAGCGCCGTCTTGATGGCTTGTCTGTTCAGGTGTCCCACGAGCTGGATGCCGATGTCGCCGGCGAGCGGGATACTGTAGGGCTGGATGGCGCGGCCGTTCAGCCACGGATAAGACAATGTGCTGGGCGAGATCGCACTGGCGAAGAGCGTGCTGCTGTTGTTCGCACTGGCGAGCATGTCCATCATCCGGCCACCCCAACCAGGGTGGCTGCCTTCCGGGTGCATGGTCTGCCACACCGACTGCTGGTCGTTGTGCGAATACAGATGTGGCGGCAGGCGTGTCAGGCGTTGGCGGTATTGATCAGGCGTGGTCGGTTCGATCAGCGGGCCGACATTGGCCACCACGGCCAGGCGCCGCTGGCGGAACAGCTCACGGGTCTTGACGAGCTGCGGATGCAAAGCCAGCTCGACGCCTGCATTGCCATAGGCGCTCAGGTTGTTGGGCCGGACGGGCAGTACGGCATTTTTTGCGCTGCCGGGCGCACCCAGACCGATCGAGCCGACGCGCATGCGTTCGTATTCTCGCCAGGCGTCCGGCCGGGTGTCGAGGACGGTGTTGCTCTGGTCATTGCCGCCGTACAGGAACAGGCAGATCAGCGCCTTGTAGTCGTTGCTGCCAGCTGATTCGGCGGCCATTGCGCTCATGTGGGTGAGATCCAGGGCGAAGGCGGTCGGGCCGGTGAGGGCTGCCAGACCCAGGCCGGACTTCAGCAGTTGGCGACGGCTGGGGGAGTGTGTATGTGTCATTTCAGCACCAGAAAATCAGGGGACATCATGGCCAGGTAAACTGCGACGCTGACGCGGATGGTGTCGGTACGATCCACGTCCGCCTTGGCGGTACTTCTCGGGTAAGGAATGGCCTCCAGTGCCGAGATGATCGCGTTGCGGGTCGTTGTGCCCATTTGTCCGTGCATCAGGACGAGGTTCAGATGGTCCGCCAGCTTGTCGGGTGTGCGGGCCAGTGGCTTCGCTTGGCGGTAATGCGCGTGAACATCCCGATGGTTGAAGGGGGTGGCCGGATCATCCGGGTTGGGGGTCTGGATGCGCGGCCCCATGCCGGTGTTGCCGATCCAGAAAGCACCGGTGATGGCGGCCAGATAATAGGCATAGTGGCCGGTGCTGTTCTCCTTGATGATCTGCATCTCGGGCGCCACGTAGCCGGCATTGGCGATCGGGCTGTTGGCCGGGCTGTAGCCGGGCCGGTAGAAGTTGAAGACGGAAGGCGAGCGCAAGGCACTCTGATTCAGCTGATGCGAGTAGTTGGTGAACCCGATCTGCCAGCGTCCGCTGGTGGATGTCAGGTCGAAGCCACGCAGCCAGGCCGTGATGCGCAGCAGGGGCTCCTTGATCCGTCCGGCCTGAGGCAGCCGGGTCGCTTCGGCCGTGCGCGCTTCCGGGTCGAGCAGGATGGCGCGGATGACGGCTTTCATGTCGCCCCGAACGCCGGCGCCGTTATTGTTGAAGGCAGCGGCCACGCGGCCAACGTAAGCGGGCGAGGGGTTGCTCGTCACCAGGCGCTGGATCAGCTGCTTGCCGATGAAGGGGCCGACGTTGGGGTGCTGGAACAGGGTGTCGAGCGCGATTTTCAGGTTCTGCTCGGGGTGTGCGTTACCGGCCGGAATGTGCTGGCCGAGAAAACGTTTGTCGAGCAGCGAATGAAATTCCGGATAGGACATCATCGGTCGGATTTCCCGGCCGGCGTTGCTGACGTGGTTGCAGCGCTCGTGGTAGCCCCAGAAGCAGTTGGTCGAGCGCACCGAGGCACGCCAGCTCCAACCCGTGAAGACACGTGCCAGACCCACCACATCCTCGTTGGTGTAGGTGGGGATGGGCTTGCCGTCCAGGCCAAGCTTCGGGGTGCCGTCCGGATTCAGTTGCTCCAGCCCGATCGTGAAGAGCTGCATCACCTCGCGGGCAAAGTTTTCATCGGGGGCACGAACCCTGGCGCCATCGGCGTTGTACTGGGTCTTGTGGTTCCGGATATGGGTCAGATACAACCCCATCATCGGGTGAAGCGTGACTGCTTCGAGCAACTGGCGGAAATTGCCAAAGGCGTGCTTGCCCAGCGTGTCGTAGTAATGGGCCATGCCGCGTGGATAGCTGCCTGGCCCGCCGGCTGAGGAAATCACGAAGATCTGCGAAAGCGAATAGGCGATTCGCTGCCGGAGTTGGTCGTCCTGCTGGGTGCTGAACCACCAGCCGTTCTGAAAGTCCGTGATGTCAGGTGCTGCTTTCTTGTCTTCTCTGGCCCAGAGGGTGATGGTGTCGAGCAGGGAGGTTTGGGGTTTGGAAAATTCGTTCTCGATCCAGGCATTGACGGTGCTGTTCGTCAGTGCGTCGATGTCCTTCATCGTGGCACCAAAGCTTGCCTGGGCGAGCAGACGACTGCTTTCCTCGCGGGTGTTCAGTGGCCATCTGGGCAGGATCTGGGCTGAGGCATTGCCTGGCTGCCCCGGTGAGGGGTTGGAACCTGGCATGCCCGGTGCGGTATAGCCGTTGAAGTTGTTCTGATGTTGGGATTGAACCTGTTGCCAGGTACGGGCCAGTTCTTCTACCTGCGCGGCATTGCCACAGGCTGAAAGCATCAGGCCCACCGAGGCTGCCAGCAGGGCTTTGCGCGGCAGTCCCACCGACAAGGGGGGATGAGAGGATGAGTAACGCATCGTGGATTCGACGGTGTGATCAAACACACGCACAGCCTAGCCGAATTTGTTGTTTTTTTAACACGTCACGATAAGAGGCGCTGCCCACCGGCCTGACGGTGGGTCGTTGGCCGGTTTACCCCCTTCATGCAGTGGCGGTGCACATATCGATGCCGTAGCCGTTTTCGTTCAAAAGGTCTGGGGCTGTCATGTATTGGCCCATCACCGTAAAAAACCTCGGTGCACGCTGACCAAGTGGCTGATTGCCAACGGTGAACAAGGGGTATATTAGAGTGTGCTGCAGTGGGAGGACGGCTGTATGGCGCGTGCAGTCTGCCGTAGTTGGGGGAGGTGATGTGCGGCCCGCACACGGCGTTGAGGTGCTGAGGAGGTGTAGGGGGCGCGCATGGTTGCCACAAGTCTTTCATCGGCCATCGCCACGCGTCGGGCATCAGCGGCTTGTCAGCGGATGTGGTTGTGGCTATTGATATCGATGTTGAAGGGGTCTTCACGATGAACAAGCAAGCCTTGGCTGTACTGATGCTGGGCCTGATGGTTGGGGCTTGTGCCAGCACCAATCCAAATCCGATCCAGCCCAAAGAGCAGGTGCGTATCTGCACCGAAGATCATGGTTGTGGCCAGTTTGCGCCCGATACCCGGCTGGTGCAGGAGGCCGAAGACCCGGCCGAGGCCCAGAACCAGGCGCGCATCGATGCGCTGGCGATGAAGGCCGAGCAGGATCCCAGGGCCGCTTTCGATCTGGCCTTGCGATTTTTTCGGGGCGATGGCATTCGCCGCGACAGCTACCAGTCGATGGTCTGGATGAAGTCGGCGGCCGAGCGGGGCCATGCACCGGCACAACTCGCCTTGGGGCGTTTCTATCTGTCGGGCCTGGAAGAAATGGGGCCGGATCCGGCCGCGGCCGAGAGCTGGTTGAGCGCAGCAGCTGGGCAGGGCGATGCAGAAGCGAAGAAACTGCTGGTTGAGGCACAGAAGGCCAAACAGGATGAGATTGCCTATCGTCGGTGGGTGGAAGCCTATCGTTCCACCTGGCTTGGTTACTGGTGGCACGGTTACAACTACCTGCTGTATTGGCGCGCAGGTGCATGGTATTTCTATTGACGGCAAGAACCGGATGAAAGGAGTGGGTTGATGTTGACGAAAAAGTCTCTTGGGCAGGTGCTGTTGTTCTCTTCGGCGCTGGTACTGGCCGGGTGTGGCTCGCTGGGCGCGGGCGGCATGTTGAGCACGGGCAAGGATGCTTCTGCCGCCAAAGGCGGTGCGGCCGGCAGCACCAGTGTCAATGCCAATGATGCGCTGGAGCGTTGCGACTCGCCGCTCGGCACGATCGCGATGGACGATGGCCGTAATCAGGATTGGTATTACGCCTTTGGTGCCGCCACGAAGGTGACGACGATCGAACCGTTGCTGCGGGTGGCCGTGCAGCAATCGAACTGCTTCGTCATCACCTCGATCGGCAACACCCGAACGGAAGGGAAGATTTCCCGCATCACCGACAAGCAGCGCAACTCGGGCGAGTTTCGTGCCGGCTCCAAGCAGCAAAAGGGTCAGCGCGTGGCGGCCGACTACCTGATGGAGCCGTCCATCGTGATCGACAATGATTCGACTGGCAGGGTGGCAGGTGGTCTGGCCGGATTCCTGCCAGGGGCGCTGGCCGGGCTGGCCGGTGCGCTGGAGTCGAAGGTGTCGGTGGTGACGCTCAGTCTGTATGACATTCGCTCGGGGGTGCAGATCGCCGTGTCGGAAGGCAATGCAACGGCCACGAACTATGGGGCTGCGGTCGGTGCACTGACTGGCGGTGTCGGCGGGGCACTGGGTGGTTTCTCGCGCACGCCAGAGGGCAAGGCCACCGTGGCGGCCTTCATGGATGCTTACAACAACATGGTCATTTCGTTGCGCAACTACAAGGCGCAGACCGTCAAGGGCGGCCTGGGTCGTGGCGGCCGCCTGAAGGTGGCGGACTGATCAAAATGACGGTCTGATGGTGTCTGACATCATCGGGCCGTCTGATCCCGAGACCGGATGGGGGGACGACTTGCTGTCCAATGACAGGCACCAATCCCCATGACCCATGAAAAAGGCCGTGTGGTTCACCGAAGTGAGTGCCACACGGCCTTTTCGTGTCTGAAGCTTTGGGACAACCCGGCACCTGTCGCTTGTGTCGACGGATGCTGCTGAACCGGCACGGCGTACCGTGCCGGTCGGGTTGCCGGACAGGGGTTTACATGCCCATGCCCATGCCGCCCATGCCACCCATGTCGGGCATGCCACCGCCGGCAGCCGGCTTGTCTTCCGGTGCTTCGGAGACGAGGCAGTCGGTGGTCAGCAGCAGACCAGCGATCGAGGCGGCGTTCTGCAGGGCGGTACGGGTCACTTTGGTCGGATCGACCACACCCATCTCGACCAGATCACCATATTCGCCGTTGGCGGCGTTGTAACCGAAGTTGCCCTTGCCTTCGGCAACCTTGGCCACGATCACGCTGGCTTCTTCACCGGCGTTGGTGACGATCTGACGCAGCGGCTCTTCGATGGCACGCAGCACGATCTTGATACCGGCTTCCTGGTCGGCGTTGCTGCCGGTGACCTTGACGGCGGACTTGGCACGCAGCAGGGCGACACCACCACCAGGGACGATGCCTTCCTCGACGGCTGCACGGGTGGCGTGCAGTGCGTCTTCGACGCGAGCCTTCTTCTCTTTCATCTCGACTTCGGTGGCGGCACCGACACGGATGACGGCCACGCCGCCGGCCAGCTTGGCGACACGCTCCTGCAGCTTCTCACGGTCGTAGTCGCTGGTGGCTTCCTCGATCTGGGCACGGATGGCCTTGACGCGAGCCTCGATGGCCTTGCCTTCGCCAGCACCGTCGATGATCGTGGTGTTTTCCTTGGCCACTTCGACGCGGGCAGCGCTGCCCAGCTCTTCGAGGGTGGCTTTTTCCAGCGTCATGCCGGTTTCTTCGGCGATGACGACGCCGCCGGTCAGGATGGCCATGTCTTCCAGCATGGCTTTGCGACGATCACCAAAGCCCGGTGCCTTGACGGCGACGGTCTTCAGGATGCCACGGATGTTGTTCACGACCAGCGTGGCCAGGGCTTCGCCTTCGATGTCTTCAGCCACGATCAAGAGCGGACGGCCGGCCTTGGCAACCTGCTCCAGCACCGGCAGCAGATCACGGATGTTGCTGATCTTCTTGTCGTGCAGCAGGATGAACGGGTTGTCGAGAACGGCAACCTGGCGATCCGGGTTGTTGATGAAGTAGGGCGACAGGTAGCCACGGTCGAACTGCATGCCCTCGACGACATCCAGCTCGTTGTTCAGCGACTTGCCGTCTTCAACGGTGATGACGCCTTCCTTGCCGACCTTTTCCATCGCGTCGGCGATGATCTGGCCGATTTCCTCGTCGCTGTTGGCCGAGATGGAGCCGACCTGGGCGATTTCCTTCGAGCTGGTGGTGGGCTTGGAGAGCTTCTTCAGCTCGTCGATCAGGCCGGCGACGGCCTTGTCGATGCCGCGCTTCAGGTCCATCGGGTTCATGCCGGCGGCCACGTACTTCATGCCTTCGCGCACGACGGCCTGGGCCAGCACGGTGGCGGTGGTGGTGCCGTCACCGGCGTTGTCGCTGGTGCGCGAGGCCACTTCTTTCACGAGCTGGGCGCCCATGTTGGCCTGCTTGTCTTTCAGCTCGACTTCCTTGGCGACCGAGACACCATCCTTGGTGACGGTGGGGGCGCCGAAGGAGCGCTCCAGCACCACGTTGCGGCCCTTGGGGCCGAGCGTGACCTTGACCGCGTTGGCCAGGACGTTGACACCTTCGACCAGCTTGGCACGGGCGTCATCACCGAAATTGACTTGTTTTGCTGCCATGTATTGAAAACTCCTGAATGGGGTTGTTGGGTGCTCTGACCGGCCTTACTGGACGATGGCCATGATGTCTTCTTCGCGCATCACGAGCAGCTCTTCGCCGTCGACCTTCACGGTCTGACCGGAGTACTTGCCGAAGAGCACCTTGTCGCCGACCTTCACGGCCAGCGGACGAGCCTTGCCGTCGTCACCGATCTTGCCGTCGCCCACGGCGAGCACTTCGCCCTGATCGGGCTTTTCGGCTGCGTTCTCGGGCAGCACGATGCCGGAGGCGGTCTTACGCTCGTTGTCGAGGCGCTTGATGATGACGCGGTCATGCAAGGGGCGCAGTTTCATTCAGTTCACTCCTGAATAGGGTTCTAGACGATGGGGTTTTGCCGGCCCGCGGGAGCAGGCCGACGTGTGATGTGATCGAAGCTGAGGGTGCCATGCTGAAAAACAAGTCCCTGGCAGAAAAATTTTTTCAGCCAGACTGCCGAGGTGGCTGCTTGACAGGCCGACACTGTCTGCCACCACGGGCGGTGAAGGGCCTGTGGACGCAAGCGTCGGGGCCAGTGGTGTCATCTGTTGCCCCTTTCAGGATGTCCCTCTGACGAAGACCAGGACGAGGCCGAGACAGCGTCCTGGCCTGCCAGGGGCCGAGACGCATGCGTTAGCACTCGTAGCTGGAGAGTGCTAATAATAGTCAGCCGGAGGGGGTGGATGCAACCCGCTCGAGCGATCAGGGCGTTCCCTGCACCGATGCATCCTCGCCATGGCCCCACTCTGGGCATGGATGACGGCGTGCCGGCGGCTCAGGCCGTGTGTGGTGATTCTGCCAACATCATGGCTGACGTCGTGTCTTCTGTCGGGTAACAGCATTCGTCTGTCCTGGTTGAACTGCAACTGTTGCCCTGCAACCGCACCATTGCCTTTTCTTCGGTATGGATAGGGTGTAGGGCGTGCAATGAAGTGGCGTTGGCAAGGCGGCTCAGGCGCTTGGGCGGTAGGCATCGCACGGGTTCTGGAGGCCAGGTGGGGGTCTGAAGGCCCAGGCTGTGGCCCGGCACTCAGGACGGGTGGCTTGGACGCGCGTCCGGTGTGGCAGCGCGCCACTCGAACCGCAGTGCCATGCGGGGGACTTCGCCAGGGTGTGGTGGTGGCAGGGATGCTGGCATTGTTGTCTGCCACACCGTTGAAGGCGCAGGAGGCACCTGCCGTCCGGATACTCTCCCCGTCGCAATTGCATGGCAAGGCTGATGGCGCCATTCGCATGGCGGCCATGTTCGAGTGGCCGATGACCGACACGGCTGAGCGGGCACGCTTGTCGGAAGACGCGATGACGACGCTGGCCACACGCACGCTGACCATGTCGGGCATTGATCCGAAGGCGTTCGGTCTGGTGGTGCAACCACTGGGTGAGGGACGTTTGCGGGTGAATCATCAGGGCACGCGGGCCTTCAACCCGGCCTCGACGATGAAGCTCGTGACCACGCACGCAGCATTGTCGATGCTTGGGCCGGATTACCACTGGGCCACGCGCTTTCACACGAAGGGCACGCTGAAGGATGGTGTGTTGACGGGGGACCTGATCATTCAGGGCGGTGGGGATCCCCGGTTGCTGATCGAGGATTTGCGGGCGCTGATCGCGGACATGCGTGCTGGTGGCCTGCACACGATCAAGGGCAATCTGCTGATCGATGACAGTCGCTTCTCGGCCAAGCCCGGTTCGGTACGCGCTTTCGATGGGGATGCGTCTCAGGCTTATAACGTGCAGCCCTATGCAGCGCTGATGAATTTCAAGGCCACGCGGTTGATGGCCGACCCGAAAAGCCGGCGGCTGACGGTCGATCCGCCGCTGGCTGACGTGCAGTTGCGCTATGACGTGAAGGTGTTGAAAGGGCGTTGCCGCCCCGGCGTCACGCGGCTGGGCGTGAAGGAGAGCGTCAGCAAGAACGGCAAGCCCGTCATCTCGGTGAAGGGCACGCAGGTGCGGGCTTGCGGTGCGCAGCAGTTTTATGCAGCGGTGCTCGACCATCAGCAGTTCGTGCATGGCATCTTCAAGGCGGCGTGGCAGGAAATGGGGGGCAAGTTTTCTGGCAGGACGCTGATCCGTTCGGGGGCCGCCGCCCAGTCCGTGCCCTATCTGACCTGGCTGTCCTCGCGGAATTTGGGCGAGGTGGTGCACGACATCAACAAGTTCAGCAATAACGTGATGACGCGGATGTTGCTCCTGGAGATGGCTGCGGTGAAGGGTCAGGGGGCCTTGTCATCGGATGCCGCTGGCCGGTGGCTGCATCGCTGGTATCAGGGGCAGGGCCTGGCGATGCCGTCGCTGGTGGTGGAGAATGGCTCGGGGCTGTCACGGCTTGAGCGCATTTCGGCTGCCGACATGGTGGCCATGCTGACATTGGCCGCCCGGTCGCAGACGGCACGGTGGTTCGAGGCTTCGCTGCCGGTGGTGGGCATCGACGGCACGATGCGCACCCGGTTGCGCCATGATCCGGTGGCCGGGCAGGCCCAGATCAAGACCGGTACCTTGAACGATGTGCGTGCCATTGCCGGTTATGTCACGGCCGCCTCTGGCCAGCGTTATGCGGTGTCGTTGATGATCAATGGGCATTTCGAGGCACGACGCGCATTGGCCGCGCAGGACGAGCTGCTACGCTGGGTGTATCAGAACGGTTAGCGCATGTCATGCGCTCATTCGTCCGCGCGAAAGCCCCGCCGGGCGTGCACGATCCGCTCTGGTGCGTGTCACGCATCGATGTGTGGGCGAGCAGTCTCCGGGCAGGTGTGATGAACTTGTCGCAGGGATGACAGTTGATCACACGTGCCAGTGGCGGTCGGGAGCACGTCACAGGTGCTGACGAGTGGGTTTGAGAAGCTGAACGAAGCGCAGTAACGCCTGAGCGCCGCTTTTCAACGCTGCACGGAAGCGATCCACATCCGTCTGTTGGTCTGCTGTGTGGCTGATCGTGATCAGCCAGCCAGCGGGCGTCATCGTGTAATTGATGCCCAGTCCGCCGGTTGAGGTTGGCGCAAAACCGAAATTGATCGTGATGCTGTCATCGCCCACCGTGGAGGTGGACAGGAAGTCGGTCGTGAAGCGCCGATAGCCATCGTCGGTGTAGAGAGCCGGCATCGGCAGCTGCTGTTTGAGGGCCATCTGTTGCAGACCGAGCAATTGCCGGTTGGGGCCAAGTCCCTGTTTGCAGATCTTGATGCGGGCCTTGTGCTCGTGCAGCGCCGCCTTGAAGTAGGTGACTGTCGTCGAATCGGGATCGGCATGCTGGTTGGTTGAGGGGCTTTCCTGAGGATGTTGGAAATCCAGCCCCTTTTGGTGCCAATGCTGCACGAAACGCAGGGATTCCACGGAGACCGGGCGCACGCACTCGGTTCGGCCCCGCTGAAAGTGGCTGACATCGACCGCTTCGTAAGTGTTGCGTACTTGTCCCCACGTGTGCAGCTGGGCGTATTGCAATAAAAACTGCACGAGTGCATCCTGGCTGATTCCTGACGGAATCGTGTAGTCGTCGAAGGGCATGCGCAGGGTGCTGATCCGCATCTGGCCTGCTCGCTTCGCATAGCGCTCGAACCAGATGGGCCAGTTCGCTTTCAGCGTATCGTCCAGTACCCAGTCGTGCCGCTGCAGGCCGATGTCCTCGGCAATGTCCTCGGCAATGTCACCGGCCGGGCCGCCATGTGCACCGGGCATGCCTGGGGTGCCGAGGGCGTTTTTCGCCATGCCGGGGGATGGGTTGCGCTCTGGCGTCGACGCTTTGTCGGGCGTTGTGGGGGCAGAGGGAGCCGATGGGATCGAGGGCATTGGCCGGTGTACCGGTTGGGCTGGTAGCTTCTGGCGGGCAAGCCGGATGGCAGCTTGCAGCGTGCCACCGTCCTGTGCCGTGTGTTCGCTGTGCGCATAAAGCCGCCGGGTGGCGAGGTTGTAGCGCAGCGTGATGGGCTTGTGACACCAGAAGCCCTGGGTAGGGGCGAAGGTGGCATCACTCAGGTCGTGGTCTTCGTCGAGTGCTTCATCGACCAGCACGACATGGAACAGATCCTTGGCCAGATGCCGGATCAGCTCGGCGTTGTTCGGATGGGCACCGAGGCGGGCAAAGGCATTGGCCGCTTCGTCGCGTGGCAGGAAGCTGGGAACGCCCACGGGGAAGGGGTTGGCGTCGGGGGCTTGGAGGATGTGCATGAGCGCCGCCTGGAAAACCTCGGCAGATCGGGCTTCGTGATAGGTGTCCAGGGCAAGCAGCCGGTAGTAATGTCCCCGATGGAAAATGCCGATGTAATGGCCGCCGGTGGGGTGGATGAAATAGTCATCGACCTGAGGCCGAGGGATGCGGCTGGCACCTTTCAGGATGGCCCACTGGTGCATGCAACATGGGGTGCCCTGCGGTGTGAGCGTGGGCTTGATCCGACCGTGCTGGTAGTCGGCGCAGACAGCAGTCAGTGCCGCGATCCAGTCAGCGAGCGAATGATCAGCCGTTTGCAGCTGGAACCCAACGTTGCTGACGAGCGGTAGTGGCTCGCGCCCGGCCAGATAGCTGGTGAGCCAGGTGTCGATCAGCCAGCTCTTGCCGGCGTGCATCATGTCGTGATCGAAGCGATGCAGCGCTTCATGCAGGCGCACACCATCGTTCGCCTGAAAGGCTTGAACGATGGCTGTCGTTTTGGCGAGTTCATCGGCCGACAACAAGGGTTGCACTTGCTCCAGATAGCGCTGGCAGCTGTCATCGAGTTCGGCAATGGGTAAACGGGGCAGGTGGGGGTTGGCAGACATGATGACGAAGTCAAGGATAGGGTGTCAGGGCGCTTGAGCTGGCACCGGGTGGTGAGGATGGGCGGGACGGTCATGCAGGCGTGCGTTTCGTGCGCTCAGCATGGTTCATCCTCGTCTTGCTCGAAAAAGGCGAGCTTGATCACATAGGCCAAAAAGCCCAGTGTCAGCAGCAGCATCAGTGTTTCGATCAGGTTGTCCTGGATCGGCTGGTTCCAGTAGAGCAGGGCTTTTTTCATGGCGAGTTTTGGCAAGTGTGGCGTGCAAACCGTGTTTGTGGACAGCCATTTGAGAAACTTTCAACCAGCGAAGAGACTGTCAACCAGCGCGGGGACGAATCCGCTCATCACATGCGTTATGGTTGAAGTGATGAGAGGGGCGGTCTGCTTTGGTGCCGGGTCCGGTTTTGGGTGTCTCGTCGCAGCTGGCGCCACAGGGCCGCCAGCCATAGATAGAAAATGAACACGAAGGGGAACCCTGCAAAGGAGCCGACCGCCTTGATGCCTTCGATCCGGCCGGTGACGATGACGGCGTAGCTGATCAGTGTCATCAGGATGCACCAGACAGCGGCGCGGAAGCGGTTTTCCCGCTGCCCGTCCTCGCTACTCATGATGCCAAGCGAAATGGCGGCGCTTACGATCGAGGTGACGATGAAACCGAGAAAGAGTGCCACCGTCACAGGTTTGGTGGCCACTGCCAGTGGCAGCATGTTGAGCAGGTGGTAGAAGGTGCCTTCATAGTCGCCTTGGTTGGCGATCTCGGCGAGTTTGCCCGTACCCTCGATCGTGTCGAGCAGGCTGAAGCCCGAGAACACGCTGAACCAGATCAGGATGAAACCCGTGGGTACCAGCACCGAGGCGAGCACGAACTCGCGTAGGGTGCGTCCTTTGGAAATTTTTGCAAGAAACACCCCGACGAAAGGCGCCCACGTGATCCACCACACCCAGTAGGTCATCGGATACCAGACTACCCAGTCTCGTGCGTGAAAAAGGTACAGCTCGAAGGAATGAGGTATGGTCTGCGTGAGGATGTTGCCCAGCGTGACGGTCATCGTGCTGAGGAAATAATGCGTCGGCCCTGTGACGAAGACGAAGCAGAGCAGGCAGAGTGACAGGGCCACGGTGACATCGCCCAGACGGCGCATGCCTTTCTGGATGGGTAGCAGGGCACCGATGGTGCACAGGATGGCCAGTGCCACGAGCAGCAGGGTTTTCCACCCGATGGCCTCGAAGCTCAGCCCCGTGATGATGCCCAGCCCTGAGGCAATTTGCTGCACTGCCATGGCGATGGAGGAGGACACCGACATGGCGATCGACAGGATGGCCAGTCCCGTGACCAGCACACCCAAGGGGTTGGCCCAGCGCTTATGGCCGAAGGCGTGCTGCAAGGGGGCTGCCGGTGTGCATTCGGTACCATGTTCATAGGCGAAATAGGCCATGACGAGGCCGGCCATCATGTAGATCGCCCAGGCGGGTAGTCCCCAGACGTGCAGCGCCAGACTCATGGCGTTGCCGACCTGCTCATGAACGGGCAGGTGGGTGGCGTTGGCCCCGATGGGGGACTGAAAATAGTGCCAGAGTGCTTCGATCGGCCCAAAGAACACGATGCCGACACCAATACCTGCCGTGAACAGCATGTTCATCCACGATGGAAGGGAATAATCAGGTACGGCCTCCGCGCCGCCCAACCGGATGTGGGCAAAGCGCGGCGAGAGGGCCACCACCAGGCCGACGGCCAGTGTCAGGAGTGGTAGCCACATGATCAGCCAGTCGAATTTCAGATAGAAGAACGAGCTGATGTTGGCGACGGAGCCTGTCAGCAGGGTGGGGTCGATGACGGCAGTGGCCGCCATCAGGCCCACGAGCAGGGCCGTCCACTGAAAATAGGCCGGTCGTCGGGGCAGGCGCTTGTCTGAAGGGGGCGTGGCTGAGGCCGACCGGGAGGTTGGGGGTGTGCTGTCGTGATCGGGCATGGGCAGATCCTCGGGTGGCCTGCATTGATTCTGTTGCGAATCGTTTTCTGCGCTGCGTCAATCTCGACTTCAGTGTGTGGCATTGGGCAAACACCGACCATCCCGTTTTTGCCTCGACAGACATGGCTGAAGCTTGTTCTGATCCGGGTTTTCAGGGGGATGAACACGTACATGGCACGCCCCATGCATGGGGGCATGGTCAGCGCGCCGTGAGGGTTATCCCCGACGATGCCGCTTCCAGTGGCGCAGTGCGTTGATGCCGAGCAGCAGCAGGCCGGCCCAGATGGGCCCGTAGGTCAGGTAGGCACCTTCAGCCACGGGGGTGTCGAGCACCCAGATGGCCACCAGAAAGAGCAGCGCCGGTTCCAGATAGCTGATCATCGCGAAAATGCCTACGGGCAGTAGCTGGCCGGCCTGCAGGTTGGAGGCCATCGCGACGGCCGTGACGATGCCCAGTGCCGCCAGCAGCCACCAGTAGCGGGATTCGCTGGCCACCAGCTGCACGGCATCGCCTTGCCACAACAGATAGCCGAGCGCAGGCAGCATGATCAGCAGGAAATCGAGCGTCAGCCCCGGCAGGGCCGGGATGCGCATCAGGCGTCGGCTGAGGTAATAAGGCGGGTAGACGAGACATACCCAGAGGCTCGTCCACGAGAAGCTTCGGGTGGCCCAGAGTTCGTGCGCCACCCCAATGGCCGCAAGCATCAGTGCCACGGTTTGCAGCTTTGTCAGCCGTTCCTTCAGAAACAGGCGACCACCTAGCGCCATCGTGAGCGGAAACAGGAAATAGCCGATGGCGGCGTTGACGCCTTCGCCATTGACGGGTGCCCACATGAAGAGCCAGAACTGGCTGCCGACGATGAGTGTGCCGAGGAGGAACATGAGCCAGCGCCGGGGGGAGCGGCCCAGATGGACATGAATCAACTCGTGCAGGCGCTGCCAGCCGCTGTGCCGGGCCAGAAGCAGCAGCAGGGCGGGCACCGTCACCAGCATGCGCCAGACGAAGACATCGGTGCCGCTCAGCGGGCGCATCCAATGACTGAAGAGATACAGGACGCCGAACAGGATCTGGGAGAGCAGACACAGGGCGGCGCCACGGGCGAGCGGGGTCATGGGGGAAGTCCTTGTTCCTGGTGAAAGGGGTGATTCGTCAGCCGGTTGGTGAATCGTCCCCGGATGGGTGAATCGGGCGCTGCATCGTTGGCCTGGCGCGTGTCATGAACTTACTCGTGGGGACAAATATGCTCATGACACTGTGGGCGATTTCGGCGGATGCCGGCGCCGTGCAATCTGGAAACTATAACGACAGGAGGTGAGAATAAATTTCATGAATTGGTAAATGCATGATAATTTTTCTTGAAAATAGACGGGCCTGTCGTGGGGGCGGGCGGGATCTGGTGAGCGCCCCGTCTCAAGCAGGTGCTTTGTCGGTGGGGTGTGCCTTGCACACATCGCATGGGATGGCATGAGGGAGGCGGCATGCCCGGTGTTGGTGGGGGCGCAGGACACGCCAAGGGAGACTTGGGAATGGGTTTGGGCTGGGCACCGTGGACAAGGCAACAAGGGATGATGTGTGTTGACAGGAGGGTGAAAGATGGGTGTGCCGTTGGATGAGCTGGATCGTGCGTTGTTGAACGAGTTGCAGCTGGATGCCACGCTGCCGTTGAAGCAGCTGGCCGAACGGGTGGGCAGCTCGGTGGCCACTTGCCAGCGGCGCATTCGTGCCCTGACCGAGGCGGGCGTCATCGTGCGTCAGGTGGCGATCGTCTCGCCCGAGGCAGTGGGGCGGCCGATCAGCGTCTTCGTGATGGTGAAGCTCGACAACCAGCATGCCGCCTGCCAGGAAAATTTCGAGCGCCGCATGCGGGCCGAAAACGATGTGATGGGCTGCTATGAAATTTCCGGCGATTATGATTTTCTGCTTCTGGTGCATGCGGCCGACATGCCCGGTTATCATGCTTTCACGCGTCGGGTGCTGACGGGGGAATATCATGTCAGTACTTTCAAGAGCCTTTTCGTGATGAATTTTGCCAAGGCCGATAGCCGGATCGTGTTGTGAAATAATGAAAACGCTTTCAAAACCAGGTCGCATGGCTGGTTCTGGGGCACAGGGGATTACACGCCTTTGTCGATGGTCGACATCTTCGTGAAGGATCTGGGGCTGGTGGCGGACACGGCCAAAAGCCTGCGCTTTCCGCTGCCGCTCGCGAGCACCGCGTTGAACATGTTCACCGAAGCCAGCAATGCGGGTTTTGGGCGGGAGGATGACAGCGCCGTCATCAAGATTTTCAGCGGCATCGAGCTGCCAAAGAAGGGAGAAGCATCATGATTCGCTTGGGTGTCATTGCCGATGACTTTACCGGTGCCAGTGACATCGCCAGCTTTTTGGTGGAAAACGGCTTGCGCACGGTGCAGATGAACGGCGTGCCGGCGCGTAGCCTGCCGCCTGAGGTGGATGCGGTCGTCATCAGTTTGAAGTCCCGTTCCAATCCGGTGGATGAAGCCGTGTCGCAATCGCTCGCGGCCTTGCGCTGGTTGCAGGCGCAGGATTGTGCGCAGTTCTACTTCAAATACTGTTCCACCTTCGACAGCACGGCTCAGGGCAATATCGGCCCGGTCACGGATGCGCTGCTCGATGCGCTGGGAGAAAACTTCACGGTGATCTCTCCCGCTTTGCCGGTGAACGGCCGCACCATTTTCAATGGCTATCTGTTCGTGGGGCAGGTGCTGCTGAATGAGTCGGGCATGCAAAATCATCCGATCACGCCGATGAAGGATGCCAACCTGCCGCGCCTGATGGATGCGCAGGCCACGGGAAAAACCGGTCTGGTGGCGTACCCGGACATGGCGCGCGGCGCGGCACACGTTCGGGATTGTTTGATGGCCTTGCAGTCGGCTGGATGTCGTTATGCGGTGGCCGACAGCGTGGATAACGCGCAGTTGGCGGTTTTGGCAGAAGCCGCCGAGGGCTTCAAGCTGCTGACGGGTGGTTCTGGCTTGGCCGCTTATCTGGCGGCCCGCTTGAGTGGGGGCAAACGGGGTGATGAGGCTTTTGTGCCGCCCAAGGGGCGGGGCATCGTGCTGTCCGGTTCCTGCTCGGTGATGACGAACAAGCAGGTGGCGGCTTATCGGCAGAAGGCATCGGCCCTGTTCGTCGAGGCCGAGCGCTGTGTGCATGAGGGTGAGACTTATGTGGATGAGCTGTTTGCCTGGGCACAGAGCCGGCAGGACGAGGTCTTGGCGCCGCTGCTTTATGCCACGGTGCCGCCGGAGGAATTGAAAGCCATTCAGCAGCGGCTGGGCGCAGCCGTGGCGAGCGAGGCCATCGAGCGCTGTTTTGCCCAGCTTGCGCAGCGCTTGCGGGCGGCTGGTGTCAAGCGCTTCATCACGGCGGGCGGAGAAACCTCCAGCATCGTCGTGCAGCATCTGGGCGTGGACGGTTTTCATATCGGGCGGCAGATTGCGCCGGGGGTGCCGTGGCTGCGCGTGCTCGATCAGGATCTGTATCTGGCACTCAAGTCCGGCAATTTTGGCAGCGAAGACTTTTTTGCCGAGGCGCAGGCCATGTGCCGCTAATCGATCGACCAAAACACAGCCATCGTCGGCAGGCCGTTGTCACCAGCTTGTTGGCGCATGTCTTGAACACGGCGCGTTGGGACGGTCGATTTGCATCTTGAGGCTTTTCTGCCGCCCAAGCTTGCAGGGGGAACGATGACGGAACAGGAACAAAAAGAACAGATGGTGGCGCTGGCGCGTTCTTTTTATGAGCGCGGCTACAGCGTGGGTGGTGCGGGCAATTTGTCGGTACGCCTGCCGGGGGAGCGCTTTCTGGTGACGCCCACAGGGTCATCGCTGGGGCGGCTGAAGGCCGAGCGCTTGTCGGTGCTCGATGCCGAGGGCAATCTGCTGGAGGGTGACAAACCCAGCAAGGAATCGGTGTTTCATCTGGCGATGTATCGCCGCAACCCGGCCTGCCGGGCCATCGTGCATTTGCACGCCACTTATCTGACGGCGCTTTCCTGCCTGAAGGGGCTGGATGAGCGGAATGCGCTGAGCGCCTTCACGCCTTATTACGTGATGCGGGTAGGGGCGCTGCCGGTGATTCCCTATTACCCGCCAGGGCACCCGGACATCGCTCGTGAGCTGGGCGAGCGGGCGCTGGATGGTCGGGCCTTTCTGCTCGCCAATCATGGCGTGGTGGTGACGGGCACGGACCTGGTCGATGCGGTGGACAACACCGAAGAGCTGGAAGAAACCGCGAAGCTGTTTTTCATCCTGAAGGGGCAGGCTATTCGCTACCTGACTGAGGATGAGGTCAATGATTTGAAAGGCAGGGGGAAATGACGATGCCACGATTTGCCGCCAATCTGTCGATGATGTTTGCCGAGCGGCCGTTTCTTGAGCGTTTCAAGGCGGCGGCGGATGCCGGGTTCAAGCAGGTGGAATACCTGTTTCCGTATGAATATCCGGTGGATGTGTTGAGGCAGCAGCTCGATGACAACGGTTTGAAGCAGGTGCTCTTCAACACGTCGCCTGGCGATCCGGCCAAGGGCGAGTGGGGCTTGGCGGCGTTGCCGGGGCGAGAGTCGGAGGCCCGTGCGCTTATCGACCAGGCACTGGTTTATGCACAGGGGCTGGATTGTTCGCAGGTGCATGTGATGGCCGGTGTGGTGCCGGAAGGCGTGAGCCGTGAAGCATGTCTCGCAGTTTTCATCGACAACGTGCGTTATGCGGCAGACCGCTTTCGGGCGCAGGGTGTAAAGGTGATGCTCGAAGCCCTCAGTCCGCAGGTGAAGCCCGGTTATCTGCTTTGCAGCCAGCACGACACGATGGCCGCGGTCGAAGCCATCGATCGAGACAATGTCTTCATCCAGTTCGATTATTTTCATGCGCAGAACGTGGATGGCAATCTGACGCGGCTCACCGAGGCCATGATCGGCCGGATCGGGCACGTGCAGATTGCCTCGGTGCCCGAGCGTCATGAGCCGGATGAGGGCGAAGTGAATTACCCGCATGTCTTTGCCTTGCTCGATCGGCTGGGCTACGAGGGCTTCGTGGGGGGCGAGTACAACCCGCGCGGAAAAACTGAAGATGGGCTGGGTTGGTTCGCACCGTACAGGAGAAACAGATGAATATCGTGATCACCGGCGGAGCCGGGTTTCTCGGGCAACGGCTGGCGCGGGCCTTGCTGGCGGTTGATCCATCGGTGCGGCTCACGCTGGTTGATACCGTCATGCCGACGCTTTTGGTGGAGCCGGATGATCTGAAACCCTGTCTGCACCCATCACAGGCGATCACTCGAAGAAGGTGCGTTTGAGCCAGTCTGCGAAGGTTTTTGCAACCGGCAGGCTGGTATCGAGATAGCGGGCCGTGATGGCTTGGCCGTAGGGCTTGCCGGGCTGCTTTTGCCAGGCAAGCCAGGTGTGCATCAGGGCTTTGGGGCACAACATCCCATGCCCGAACCTGTGTGTTTCGGGGGGCCGAGGCGGGTGCTGTGCAACAATCTGGCGTTGCGTGGGTGCTGAATGCCTGCCATGCCTTGCTGCTGGATAGCGACGGGAGAGGATGGAGATGGAAGAAAATCGGATGGATCGGATGAAGCGTCGCCTGTTGGGCAGGCGGCAGGCTTTGGGCGACGGGGAGCGGCAGAAGCTCGACCGTGTGCTGGCTGATGGCGCTGTGCTGATTTTCTATTACCTGGGCACAGTGTTGCTGTTGATCAGTTTGGTGGTTGATGCGTACACCCATCAGCGGCCTACGGCTTCTTTCGGGACGCTGGCATTATTGGGCATGCACCTTTCCTTCTCGGTCTATGTGATCCGGGCATCCAGAAAAGCCGGCTTGTCGGAGTCTGAACAGCTGTCGTCATCGGATCATGCTTTGGCGCTCAAGCAACTGAAGCGTGGAAGTCTGTTGAGCGGTTTCGGCTGGGGCGTCAGCATGACGCTGTTGATGAATGCGGTGCTGCCGTGGGTGGCCGGCCAGCCGGTGAAGCAAGACCTGTTCCCTTGGCTGATCTGGCTGGTGGGCGGTGCTTTGCTCGGGTGGATCGTGTATCGGCAGGGAAAGCGCCAGATCAAGCTGGTTTGACCCCTGTTCGATGACCAGGAAAGCGTGCCAGCTCTCGCCGCTCCCACCTTGGCTCACTTCGACCCAAGGTGAGCAAACTGCCTGAGCGGATGGATGCCCGTTTGGAATGACCCGACGGGTTTGGGCAGGCAGTTTTTTTAGTCCTTCAGATATACGCCGCATAAGCCCGAACCGCTCCGACCAGATCGCTGATGTAGGGATCCTGGATGTCGTATTCGGTGAGGGCTTTTTCCAGATCCAGCAGATAGTCGAGGTTGTAGCCGAAGGGGCCGACGGCGTGCACGATGAGCGGGGCGACGGTGGCCACCGAGGCGTCGGTTTCAAAGACGGGGTGTTCGTGATTCATGGCGAACACGATGGTCTGCACGCGCCGGCCGTCGGCGAGCTTGATGCTTTCCCAGCGGGGGGTGTAGGTGCCGCCGATCATTTCGCGGCGCCAGACGAGCATCAGCTCGTCGTAGAGTTCTTCTTCTCGCAACCGAAAGGCCATGCCGGCGGTGCGGGTGTCGGCATGGAAAGCGGGCGTGAGCGCCAGCATGCGGCCGGGCCGATCCGGTGTGGCGCGGCCAGCCGTCAGCTTCATGCAGAAACTCCGGTGCCAGCCGGTGAGAAAGGCCAGCTGCTTTTCGGCGTAAAGGATCAGCGGGTTCCAGATCAGTGAGCCGTAAGCAAAAACCCAGACGGGGGCTGTCGGATCCGGGCGCTGGGCCAATGTCTCGTCGAGAGAGGCCGTGATCTGGGGCTGCGTCCAGGCGTCAAAGCCGGGGACGTTGGCAAAGCTTTGCAGGAAGGCGTCGCTTTGCAGCAGTTCTCGGGTCAGCGGCGTGGTGGTGGGGGCTTTCATGTACAGGGCGAGTGCCGGCGGGGCGGCGTGGACAGGGGCTTATGAAAGCATGCGTGAAGGGATTTGCCCACAAAAGCCCCGCCTTCAACGATCAATAACCAAGCGTCTGGCCGTCCGGGTTGCGGGGGTCGGAGTAACCCCACAGCTCCTTGCCCTGCACCTGGATCGTTTGGGTGCGGCCCATCGCGGGTTTGACGACGACCTTCTGGCCGCGCTGTTTCAGGAGGTCGATGGTGTCGACCGGAAAGCCCCGTTCGATGCGCAGCTCATCCGGCGTCCACTGGTGGTGAAAGCGCGGCGTGGCGGCGGCTTCGGCCGGATTCATGCTGTGGTCGATGCTGTTGCTGATGGTTTGCAGCACGGTCGTGATGATGCGGGCGCCACCGGGGCTGCCGGTCACGAGCCAGGGCTTGCCATCCTTCAGCACGAAGGTGGGCGTCATCGAGGACAGCGGGCGCTTGCCGGCGGCCACGGCGTTGGCATCACCGCCGATCAGGCCATAGGCATTGGGCACGCCGGGCTTGGCGGCGAAGTCATCCATTTCGTTGTTGAGCAGGATGCCGGTGCCAGGGGCGACGATGCCGGTGCCAAAGTTGGTGTTCAGCGTGTAGGTGACGGCCACGGCGTTGCCGGCCTTGTCCACCACCGAGTAGTGGGTGGTCTGATCACTTTCGTAGGGCTGTGGTTTGCCGGGCTTGATCTGGTTGGCCGCGCGCGCCCTCATCGGGTCGATGCTGGCGCGCAGGCTGTCGGCATAGGCTTTGGAGGTGAGACCCGTTTGCGGGATCTTGACGAAATCCGGGTCGCCCAGGTATTCGCTGCGATCGGCATAGGCGAGTTTCATCGCCTCGGCCATGTGGTGGACGGTCTGGGCGCTGTTCTGGCCCCACTGGCCGATGGGCCAGGCTTCCATCATGTTGAGGATCTGCACAAGGTGGATGCCGCCGGAAGACGGGGGCGGCATGGTGACGACTTCGTACTGCCGATAGTTGCCGCGCACGGGCTGGCGCTCGACGGGCTGGTAGTTCTTCAGGTCGTCAAGGCTGATCAGGCCACCGTTCTGCTGGCTGTCGGCCACGATCTTGCGGGCGATGTCACCCTGGTAGAAGGCGTCCGGCCCCTGGGCGGCGATCAGCTTGAGCGTTTTGGCCAGATCCTTCTGCACGAGCCGATCACCCACTTTCAGCGGTGCGCCGTTCTTCCAGAAGATGGCGCGGGTGGCGGGCCAGCGGCCCATGTTGTCGGCCTCGGCTTTCAGGGTTTTGGCGAGCGTTTCGCTCACCGGATAGCCTTTTTCGGCCAGTGCGATGGCCGGGGCCATCACCTGGGCCAGCGACATCGTGCCCCATTTCTTGAGCGCGTGGCTCATGCCGGCCACGGTGCCCGGCACGCCCACGGCTGCATGGGTGTAGAGGGACTTCCCATCGACGACGTTGCCGTCCTTGTCGAGGAAGAGGTCACGGCCGGCTGCGCCGGGGGCCACTTCGCGGAAGTCGAGCGCCACGTACTGACCACTCCTGGCATCATGAACCATCATGAAACCGCCGCCACCGATGTTGCCGGCATTGGGCAGCGTGACGGCCAGCGCAAAGCCGATGGCGACAGAAGCATCCACCGCATTGCCGCCGGCTTTGAGGATGTCCAGGCCGATGCGGCTGGCCAACCCCTGCTCGGAGGCCACCATGCCGTTATGGGCGATGACGGGCTGGAAGATGTCGAGCTGGAAGTCGTAGGCGAGCGCAGCCGCTTGGGCAGCGCCTGTCTGTTTGTTGTGCTGGGCGCTGGTCTGGCCGGCGGCGCCCTGGCTGCTTTGCTGGTCAAGCGCGGTGGTGCTGCACCCGGCCAGCGCCAGGATGATCAGGCCGCTGAGCAGCGGGCGGCGAAAGGGGGTGGACATGATGGGCTTCTCCTCTTGGGTGGTGTGCCGGCATGGCCTGTGGCGGGCAGCCGGCGTGCTGGCGTGAAGACGCTCTTGGTTGAATGGGGTCGTCGTTTTATCGGGAATTATCGCAGAGTCAATGAGTCGTTCGCGCCTGCTCAGCCCTGCGTCAGCCGCTTCAACCCAACCCAAGCTCGCCCCACATCCGGTCGACCTTCTGCTTCAGCTCGGTGGGCATCGTGATCGGTACGCCCCATTCACGGGTGGTTTCGCCCGGCCACTTGTTGGTGGCATCGATGCCGACCTTCGAGCCGAGGCCGCTCACGGGTGAGGCGAAGTCGAGGTAGTCGATGGGGGTGCTCTCCACCAGCGTCATGTCGCGCACCGGGTCGACGCGGGTCGTCATGGCCCAGATCACTTCCTGCCAGTTGCGGATGTCGATGTCGTCGTCCACCACGATGATGAACTTCGTGTACATGAACTGCCGCAAGAAGCTCCAGATGCCGAACATCACGCGCTTGGCATGGCCGGCGTAGGCTTTCTTCATTGAGACGACGGCCAGCCGGTAGGAGCAGCCTTCAGGCGGCAGGTAGAAGTCGACGATTTCAGGAAACTGCCGGGTGAGCAGCGGCACGAAGACTTCGTTCAGCGCCACGCCGAGCACGGCCGGCTCATCGGGGGGTTTGCCCGTGTAGGTGGAGTGGTAGATGGCGTTGCGCCGCATGCTGATCCGGTCGACCGTGAAGACGGGGAACCAGTCCTGCTCGTTGTAATAGCCGGTGTGGTCGCCATAGGGGCCTTCAAGGGCCATTTCATAGCCGGTGAGCGCCGCCGGGGGCAAGGCGCCCTGCCAGCCGAGGGCACGGGCATGGGCCAGCGTCTTGCTGCCATCCGGGTCGGGTTGGAGCTGGCCTTCCAGCACGATCTCGGCTTTGGCGGGCACGTTCAGCTCGGTGCCAGGCACTTTCACCAGCTCGGTGCGGGCGCCCCGCAACAGGCCCGCAAACTGGTATTCCGAGAGGCTGTCGGGTACGGGGGTGACGGCGCCGAGGATGGTGGCCGGGTCGCAGCCCAGCACGGTGGCCACCGCAAAGGGCGTGCCGGGCGACTGCTTGCGGTGCTCCTGGAAGTCGAGTGCGCCGCCCCGGTGAGCAAGCCAGCGCATGATGGTCTTGTTGCGGCCGATCACCTGCTGGCGGTAGATGCCGAGGTTCTGTCGCGTCTTGTTCGGGCCACGGGTGACGACCAGTCCCCAGGTGATCAGTGGGGCGGCATCGCCGGGCCAGCAATGCTGGATGGGGATCGTGCCCAGATCGACATCGTTGCCTTCGATGATGATCTCGCGGCACGGGCCGTGGCTGCTCACCTTGGGCGCCATGTTCATCACCTGTTTGAGCACGGGGAACTTCTCCCAGGCATCCTTCAGCCCGCGGGGCGGCTCCGGCTCCTTCAGGTAGGCCAGTAGGCGCCCGACTTCACGTAGCGCGGCCACCGATTCCTCGCCCATGCCCTGCGCCACTCGCTCGGGCGTGCCGAAGAGGTTGGTCAGCACCGGGTGAGACCAGCGCCGGCCGCCGTCGGCGGGGTGCTCGAAGAGCAGGGCGGGGCCGCCGGCCCGCAGCACGCGATCGGAGATTTCGGTCATCTCCAGGACGGGCGAGACCGGGGACTTGATCCGCTTCAGGTCGCCGCGGCTTTCAAGGTGCTGAATGAACTCCCGGAGGTCGGTGTAGCGAAGGGGCATGATCAGGGTGTCGGGTTGGCGTGAAGCGGATTTTGGCCCAGTTGACGATCTGATGCATCGTCAAAACTGGAGCTTGTGCCGTATTTCATTGATAATGTTGGTCAGATGACCGGGGTTTTACCCTGAAAAACGTTGTTTTATTGTCGAAGCGGCAACCGTTTGACGGCTGGCCGCTTACAGTTGTTCGTTCTTACTGGCGTATCAGGCTGTTTGGCGGCCGAACGTCGGGGCATGGGTGCATCAGCCATCGTGCAGCGTGGTTCATGGCGGCGAGCCGGATATCGGGCCGCGAGTTCTCCTTTCCGCGCGAACGGTGGCATCTTGGATCGCTGCTCATGCCATTGTGGTGCCGTGTGATCAGGAGCCTGTGTTTATGCCAGCCAACCGGATGCTATCGATCGAATCTGCCGACCCTGTCCGGCAGAGCTTCATGCTGACCGACCTGTTGGCAGGGCTGGGGCTGGTGCGCTTCTGTCGCAGTCATGTGCTGATGGCCGTGCTGGCCGGCTCTGCCTGGTTGATGGCCACGCCTGCAGCCGAGGCCAGGGTGAGCGAGGCAGCGCCGGTGGTTCAACGCACGACGCCTTCGGGCAGCAAGGCGGCCAGCAGCCGCGCCAGTGACTCGAAGGCGGTGGCGGGGACGGCTGCAGCAAAATCCACGAAGAAGGCCGCAGCCTCTTCCACGAAGACCAAGGCGTCGAGCACGGCACGTGCCAAGACGGCCAGCAAGCAGGCATCGGCCAAGCGCAGCGCTTCGGCCGAAAAATCCGCCAAACCTGCAAAATCCACCAAGGCAGTGGCTGCCAATCGGGCTTCAGCTGGCAAGAAATTGGCCAAGTCGGGCACGGCGTCGAGCAAACGGGCTGCCGGCACCAAGGCCGTGGCCGGCAGGAGCCAGGCAGGTAGCCAGACCAGGCGGCTCTCGAACCGTGAGCAGTATCACGCTGCGGCCCGCAAGGTGGCACTGGCCGACAACGGCCCGATCCGCCTGAACCGTGCCCAGCGGGGCGTGGTGCAGCACATCTCCCGCAAGTACCGGGTCAAGCCCACTTCGATCGAGCGTTATGTCAGCTACGCCTATCAATCGGGCCGTGCCTACAACCTCGATCCCTATCTGATCCTCGCCGTCATGGCGACCGAGTCGAGCTTCAACCCGAAGGCTGAGAGCCGCGTCGGGGCGCAGGGCTTGATGCAGGTTCATACCCGGATGCACAAGGATCGCTTCAAGCCCTATGGCAGCACGAAGATGGTGTGGCAGCCTCGGGTCAACATCCAGGTGGGTACGAGCATTTTGGCCGATTACATCAAGCGCTATGGCTCCGAGCGCCGCGCACTGAAAGCCTATGTGGGGGCGGCCAACCTCTCGCATGATTTCGGTTATGGCCGCAAGGTGCTGAAGCGCCGAGACGAGTTCCTGTCGGTGTCGGTGGCAGCCCGTAACGGTGGGCCGTCGCAGGCAGCGGCTTCGCAGGCTGGGCGCCGGAAGACGGCTGACCTCTGATCTGAGGCCGCTTCATCACATGCGCTGGCGCCTTGGTTGAGAGGCACGATTCATTCGCGTTTGCCCGTCTGGTTCAGCGCCTGCGCCGTCAGGTGTGCGGCCAGACCGAGCTGCTGACGGCCGGGGCACTTTACGACCCTGCCTGGTGGCAAGGGGATGCTTCATCTGCCGGGCAGGCATCGCGTCAGATCCCTTCTGCCGTGTCTGGCAGGTCGTCTGACCCCCGCCATTACCCGTCTTCTTCCTCCTCGGTTTCTTTCCCGCCCTTGGCGCAGGCGTTGCCGCGGGCTTCGATGCCGGTGTGCCGTCTGAGTCCGGCCACCGAGTCTGATGTGGCCGAGGCGATGATCATCGCGGCCGATGAAGGGCTGCCCGTCTTTTTCGGTACTCAGCTGCCGCCGTCGGTGTGGTCTGGATTTGATGATCTGCCGGGCAAATCGCTGGGTTCAGGTGCGCGTCGCGCCAGTCTTTCGGCAGTACAGGGTGAGGGCGCTGTGCTGGTGGACGCTACCGACAGCCTGAACGGCATCGGCCGTTTCGATACCGACCGGGGGCTGATCGAGGTGATGCCCGGCCTGACGCTGAACGCGCTGAATCGGGCTGTGGCTCCGCAGGGCTGGTGGCTGCCGATTGAAAGCGGTGTGCACGCTGGGGCGACGGTGGCGGGCGCCGTGGCTGCCCATGCGGGCGCCGCCGCTTGGGCTTGGGGGACGGTGGCAGACCGACTGGCGGGTATCGATCTGTTGTTGCCGGATGGCACGGCGCAGCTCTTTGGCCCGTTTGGGGCGGCCTCGTCCATCAGTTTGAAGAGCGGGCGGGCGGGCAAGCTCGTCTCCGGACTGTTCAGTCAAGCGCTTGAGGTGCAGGCCGACATTGCCCCGCATTGGCCCTATGGCTTGAGGGCGCCGGGCGGTTATCTGATCGACAGCTTTCATCCTCGGCCTGGGCGTCCCTACACGGCCGATGGCTCGGTGAATCTGGCCCATCTGCTCGCAGGGTCTGCGGGTACGTTGGGCTGGTTCAGCCGCTTGCACCTGAAACTGATGCGTCGGCCGACAGCTTCCCGCTGGCTGCTGGCGGGCTTTGCAGGGGCTGCCGATGCCTTGTCCGTGATGCCGGCAGTGCTGGGCTTCAAGCCGACGGCCGTGGTGTTGCTGGCGGCTGAGGACATCCAGCGTCTGGCGCTTTCATCCGATGCGTCTGACCGGGCCTTGATGGCAGCCCATCCTTGTGGGAAGGGGGAGGATGCGTCCGGTGCTGCACTGCTGATGCGTTTTTCGGGTGATGAGGCCGCAGATCTGGTGTCACGGGTGAGGCAGCTTGAGCGTTGGCTTGTCGATGCCCAGTCTGGGATGGGTTGGTTCAGCCGCGAGGCTGTCGATATCGGTCATTTGCCGTGGCAGGCTGGGCGCACAGATGTGCCCGTGAGCTGGCAGCTCATGGATCAATGCGTGTGGCCGGCCTGGCCCTCGATGCCGGCTTTGCAGGCGGCGCTGGATAGTTGCATGCGCTCGTTTGCGCAGGCCGGGTTGGCGCCGGCGCTGATGAAGCAGCTGGGCGTTGGCTGGCGTTTGGCGCTGCCGGCTCAGCCACCGGCACGTTTAGGTGGCTGGGTGCGTTCGGTGGATGAGGCGCTGAAGGGCACCGGGGTTCGGGTGGCCTGGCAAGGTCGGCCTGCCACGGGTGAGGTTCTTGTGCGTCTGTTGCCCGGCCCGCTTGATAGTCGAGAAGGCTGGGCGCAGTTGGCGCGGGTATTGGGCCGTGCCGGGCAGGTGGTCTGGCCCGAGTCACTGAGCCAGGCCTTTGCCCGGATTCGTCAACAATTTGATCCGGCCGGCGTGCTGGCGGGAGCCTGGCACGTCTGATTGCAGCCGGGCATGCGTCAGATACGCGAAAACGTCTGGTGCATAACACGCTCTAAACGGCTGGTGTCTTTGGCCGATCATCCGGCAACTGCCAGAAGATCGCGGCCGAAGCGGCCGTGAGCAGGCCGATCAGGACGAAGGTGGCGCGGAAAGCCAGCAGGTTGCCGTCTTCGGGCTGGCTTTGGGTCATCGCCGAGAAGACGTGGAGCAGGGCGGCCGCGCAACTCACGCCCAGGCTCATGCCCAGCATCTGCACCATCGAAAAGAGGCTGTTGCCGCTGCCGGCCTGCTCGGGGCCAAGATCCTTCAGCGTGACGGTGTTCATGGCCGTGAACTGCGTCGAATTGATGGCACCGAAGCATGCCAGTTGGGTGGTGCGCAGCCACAGGGGCTGATCCGGCGTCATCAGGGCGATGCAGGCGAGCAGCGTGCCCAGCAGCAGCGTGTTGACGATCAGTACCCGGCGATAGCCATGACGGGTGATGATGCTGGTGATGGCGCGTTTGGCGCCGATGCTGGCCAGTGCCACCGGTAGCAGCATCATGCCGGCCTCGGCGGGAGAGAAGCCCATCGCCAGCTGCAACAGGAGCGGCATCAGGTAGGGCATGGCGCCCGAGCCGATGCGGGCGAAGAGGTTGCCCAGAATGCCGACGCGATAGCTCGGTACCGAAAAGAGCGAGGGCGGGAAGAGGGGGTGCGGGATGCGGCTGGCATGCAGCCAGTAGGCTGCCAGTGCCGCCAGACCGGCCACGATCAGTACGGCAACGGCCAGACGCCCCCAACCGAGGGTACCCAGCCCATCGAGGGCGAGTGAGAGTGCCGTCATCGCCAGAATCAGCATCAGGAAACCGGCCAGATCGAAACGACCCACATTGGTGCGGCGCAGATTGGGCATGAAGCGTCGTGTGGCCAGTGCGCCGAGCAGTCCGATGGGCAGGTTGATCAGGAAGATCCACTGCCAGGAGGCATGTTCCACCAGCCAGCCGCCGAGGCTTGGGCCGATCAGTGGGCCGACCAGACCGGGGATGGCAACGAAGCTCATGGCGGCCAGAAACTGCTCGCGTGGCACGTGGCTGAGGATGGCGAGTCGGCCGACGGGAAAGAGCATGGCCGCCCCCAAACCCTGCAGGATGCGGGCGGCCACCAGCTGGCTGAGGCTGTTGGCGAGTGCACAGGCGGCTGAGCCAAGGGTGAAGAGGCAGATGGCCAGACAGAAGACGTTGCGGGTGCCAAAACGTTCGGCGAGCCACCCACTGGCGGGAATGACGGCAGCCATGGTCAGCATGTAGCTGACGACGACCGCCTGCATGCTGAGCGGGCTTTCACCCAGCGCGGCTGCCATGCTGGGCAGTGCCGTGTTGACGATGGTGCCGTCGAGGGTCTGCATGAAAAAGCCGATGGCCACGAGCCACAGCAGGGGTTTGACCTGAATGGCGGGCGCTGAAGGGGAGATGGCAGTCATGGGGCGTGTGAGGTATGGGGTCGTCCCCGTGTGGTGCCAAAACCCTGGTGTGGCGTCAGCGTGCCGGGACGAAGCAGCACATGACAGGTGCCAGGATCCGGTGCCGAGCAGCCAGGCTCTGCAAGGTCATGGCGGACATCGAACTCGTCTGAGCTGCCCACGCGTGGTGGCTGGGGTTGTGGTTGGTGCAGGGCTTTCCCTGGGGCTGGCTCTGTCGTAGGATGAGCCATCTTTTGGGAATGGCTCATGAATCTGGCAGAACTGATTCAACGCATTTTATCGGGCAGGATCAAAGGCTGGCCCCGGCTGATCGGCATCGTCCTGCTGGTGCTCGTGCTCGGCTATTCGTGGTGGAGCGGGCAGGAACCGGATGGGACAGGCGGTTTTCAGACCTCGCCTTCCGTACAGTCAGGGGCGGTCTTGACTGATCCGGGCCGCGCGGTGGACAAGGAACAGACCGAGGTGGATGTCGGCTCAGGTGCCGCATCCGCTTCTGCTTCAGATCCAGGCGACCAGGACGCTGACCGTCGTACTGGCTTCCCGTCACGGGAGCGTTCAAGCGAGTCAAGACGCGAGCCAAGATCAGGGCAAACGGCGAGAGACGGGGCCACGGCAAGGGTTGGGGTCAATGAGATCCTGGTCTCCGAATTGCCGAAGGAGGCGCAGGCCACGCTCGCGCTGATCCTGAAAGGCGGCCCCTATCCGTATGAGAAGGACGGCACCGTCTTTGGCAACCGCGAAGGGTTGTTGCCGAAACAGCGTCGGGGCTACTACACTGAATACACGGTGCGCACGCCGAAGGTGAACCACCGGGGCGCACGGCGGATCGTGGCCGGTGGCGCGGCTGGCCGCCTGGTCGAGTTTTACTACACGGATGATCATTATCAGTCGTTCAAGCGGATCAAGGGCGTCAATGCGACGGACTGATCCCACCGAGCGGTTTATGCATGTGTTCGTGCCTGAGTAAAGCGCGCGTGCAAACCAGCGCCAGGGGTACGCTCAACATCCTGTTGGACGGGTTCGGCGTACCCTGACAAAGCAGGCGGCTTTCGGCCGCCGCTCACCCGGTTCCGTATACGGTCATTGAAGAAGATCGAAGCTCATGAGTGCACTGTCGAACATCCCGAGACATGCGGTGTTGCCGCTCGGCGCCTATGACAAGGCCGGTCTTGAACGTGCTGCCCTGCGTGCCGACCAGATTCTGCTGCGTTGCGACTGTTCGGGGGCAGACAGCAAGGCGGCCGTGCTCAAGGCAATGGGTGAGGGCTTTGGCTTGCCGCCCTACTATGGGGGCAACCTCGATGCACTGCATGATTGTCTGACGGATCTGAAGCCGTCGGACGATGCCAGCTCGCCTGGCTTCGTCGTGCTGATCGAGAATCTGCCGGATGCCAGTGTGCTGCCCAACGATGAGCGTAGCGCCGTGCTGGACGTGTTCCGTGATGCGGCAGATTTCTTCTATGACGAGAACATCGCGTTCCGGGTGTTCTATTCGGTGCGTAAGCCAGCCGAAGTGTCTGGGTGATAGCCGCCCGGGTGCCGGCCATGTTTGCCCGTCACCCCAGGTCACCTAGGGTGGTTTGCAGCACCGACAGCCCGACGAGGCCCGCCGTTTCAGTGCGCAGCACCCGAGGGCCAAGGCCCGCAGGGAGCCAGCCGGCCTCGATGGCCAGTGTCAGCTCTTCCGCTGACAAACCTGATTCCGGCCCGCAGAGCAACCAGGCCGTTCGGGTGTCTGGCGCATCGAGACTTTGACGGGCCAGCGACGCATGCCCGGCTGGGTGGAGCACCCAGCGTTTTTCATCGGTTGACGGGGCGCCAAGGCTGCCCAGCCATGTTTTGAGCGGCTGGACAGGGGCCATCATTGGCAGGTGGTTGCGCTGAGACTGCATCGCAGCGGCCACCACGAGCCGCTCCCAATGGGCCAAACGCTTGTCGGCACGTGAGGCGTCGAGCTTCACCAGACTGCGGGCCGACAGCAAGGGCACGATCATCGACACACCCAGCTCCACGGCCTTTTCGATGGTCCAGTCCATCTTGTCGGCCGTGCTCAGGCACTGGGCCAGACCCAGACGCACGGGGGGGAGCGCCTCGGGGGGCAGGGCGCTGAGCAGGCGAACGGTGGCGAGCTTCGTGCTCGCCAGCTCGGCCTGGTAGGCACGCCCCTGGCCGTCGAAAAGGGCCACTGCATCGCCTTCGCGCCGGCGCAACACGCGCAGCAGGTGGTGTGCCGAACTTTCATCAAGCTGGATCGGGCCGATGGAAGGGGGAAGGGGCAACGGTGCCAGCGTCGCATCGGCAGACTGCGGTTGACTGGGGGAGGGCCAGTCGAGCTGGTTCAGGGCAGGCAGGGTGGCGAGGGCTGGCACGAAGAGACGGGGTGTCACGGTACGATGGGTCAGGGAGATGAAGGCCGTGTACCGGCCGGTGTCTGCGTGATGGGCGCAACCCGGCGATGACTGTCGCAGGGATGACGGCGGCGGGAAAGCGTGCACGGTCATGCGAGCGCACTGGCACATTGTGCACCTGATTCATGGCCGGGGGGAGGGCTTGGCAAGGCGCCTGATGTTCATGGTGGTGATGACCGCCATCATCGACCGTGCTGATCAGGAAGAAAAGCATCGGTTTCACGGTATTTGACCATGAGCGCGGCTCAGGCATCCCAGCAGTATCGGACGCTTGGGGGGATGATTGAACCCGGATTCTGTGTGTTCCACCGGCGGTGGCTAGAGCGTGTTATGCACTTATTCGTCCCCGCGCTGGCCCCAAAACCGCGGGCTGACAAGGCGCCACGCGCCGCTAAGGCTTGTGCCTTCGCAAGCGTGGCAACGCCGTCAGCGTGCGGTTTTGGGGCCAGCCCGAAGGGAAAGCCCCTCTGGGCGCGCAGCACCGCGTTGCCAACCCCTTGAAGCCATTGAGGATTCTGCGGGCTTGGCGGTGTCCCGGTATGTGAGGGACACGAAGTTCTGCACGCCCAGAGGGGCTTTCGCGGGGACGAATAAGTGCATAACACGCTCTAGTGCCCTGTCTGCCACCCAGGCCCCCAGTGGACTTGAGGCATCACCTGAGAAAATGCAAACAGCTGTTACAACGTGCTCCAGTATACTTTGCAGAGGTTCGCAGTAACCGCTTCCAGCCTGTCTCTCCAACCGACACAGATAGTTATCTTGCCATGACCCATACCCCGCTATCGAATGACCTGAACGCTGGCTTGGACATGCCTGCCGGCGCAGGCGAGGGCGAATCCTCGGCCGGGTGGCCGCTGTTTGCCGACGAGCACGACACCCAAGCCTCGGTGGCCTCGTCCTTCGTCAGCAGTGGCTGGCCGACCTTTCCGGAGCCAGCCTTGGCGCGCCGCATGGCCAACGCCGTTCGCATGCTGTCCGTCGATGCGGTGGAAAAGGCCCGATCCGGTCATCCGGGCATGCCGATGGGCATGGCCGACATCGCCGTGGCCCTGTGGGGCGCGCACCTGAAGCACAGCCCGGCTCATCCGGGCTGGTTCGATCGTGATCGCTTCGTGCTCTCCAACGGGCACGGTTCGATGCTGCTGTATTCGTTGCTGCACCTCACGGGTTACGACCTGTCGATCGACGACATCCAGCAGTTCCGTCAGCTGCATGCCAAAACGCCGGGCCACCCCGAGAATGGCATCACGCCGGGCGTTGAAACCACCACCGGCCCGCTGGGGCAGGGCATTGCCAATGCCGTGGGCATGGCGCTGGCAGAAAAACTGCTGGCCGCCGAGTTCAACCGGCCGGGCTTCGACATCGTCGATCACTTCACCTGGGCCTTCGTCGGCGATGGCTGCCTGATGGAAGGCATCTCGCACGAGGTATGCTCGCTCGCCAGCGTGTTGCGCCTCTCGAAGCTCGTGGCCTTCTACGACGACAACGGCATCTCCATCGATGGCGATGTGCGTCACTGGTATCGGGACGACACGCCGGCTCGTTTCGAGGCCTATGGCTGGAACGTGATCGACGCGGTGGATGGCCATGATGCCTGGGCCGTGGCGCAAGCCATCCAGCAGGCCCGCGAGTGGGGCACCGAAGGCCGCCTCGTCGGTGAAAACGGTGAGCGCCGCTTTGCGCCCACGCTCATCGTCTGCAAGACGACGATCGGCAAAGGCTCGCCCAACCGCGCCGGTACGGCCAAATCGCACGGCGAGGCACTGGGGCCGGATGAGGTCGCCGCCACCCGTCGTGAGCTGGACTGGCCTTATGCCCCTTTCGAGATTCCGGCCGACCTTTATGCGGCCTGGGATGCCAAGGCCGTGGGCGAAGAGCGGCACGACCGCTGGCAGGATCTGTTTGAAGCCTATGGGAACCAGTATCCGGATCAGGCGGCCGAGCTGAGCCGTCGCATGCGCGGCGTGCTGCCCGAGGACTGGGAAGACATCGTGGACAACATGATCATGGATGTCGTCACCCAGGGTGAGAGCATCGCCACGCGGGCTGCCTCGCAGCGTGCGCTGAATTATCTTGGCCCGGCACTGCCCGAATTGCTGGGCGGCTCGGCCGACCTCACCGGCAGCAACCTCACCAACTGGCAGGGCGTGACCGCGCTGAGGGCCGATGAAGACAGTGATGACGAGCTGAACGGTGGCCGTCACATCAACTATGGCGTGCGCGAGTTCGGCATGGCGGCGCTGATGAATGGTCTGGCGCTGCATGGCGGCTTCATCCCCTACGGCGGCACCTTCATGGTGTTTTCGGACTATGCCCGGAATGCGCTTCGGATGGCGGCGCTCACCAGGCAGCGCGTCATCCACGTGCTGACCCACGACTCCATCGGTCTGGGCGAGGATGGCCCCACCCACCAGCCGATCGAGCATGCAGCTTCGCTGCGGCTGATCCCCAACATGGATGTCTGGCGTCCGGCCGATTCGGTCGAGACGGCCATCGCCTGGCAGGCGGCCATCGAGAACGAAGAGCGCCCCACCTGCCTCTTGCTCTCGCGTCAGGGCCTGCCCTTCATCGAGCGCGAGGTGGTGGATGTGGACGACATCCGTCGGGGCGCCTATGAGGTTTACAAGCCGCGGGCGGCCAAGGCCGTGCTGATCGCCACGGGTTCCGAGGTGTCGCTGGCGCTGGCTGCGGCCAAACAGCTGGGGGAAGAAGGCATTCGGGTTCGGGTGGTCTCGATGCCATCGACGACGACATTCGACCGGCAGGAGACGAGCTTCAAGCGTCGTTTGCTGCCTGACGACCTTCCACGCATCGTCGTGGAAGCCGGTGTAACCGATTTCTGGTGGAAGTATCGCCCCGAGGCGGTTGTCGGGATCGACCGCTTTGGTGAGTCGGCGCCTGCATCGGCACTGAACCGGCACTTTGGCATGACGGCAGAGAATGTGGCTGCCACCGTGCGTCAGGTGCTGGGTCGCTGATCCTTTTTGATCAAACTGAGGAAGAAAGAAAATGACGATTCGCGTTGCAATCAATGGTTATGGCCGTATCGGTCGGAACGTACTGCGTGCGCACTACGAGGGCGGCAAGAAGCATGACATCGAGATCGTTGCCATCAACGATCTGGGCAAGCCCGAAACCAATGCTCACCTGACCCGTTACGACACCGCGCATGGCCCGTTCAATGCGAAAGTTGAAGTGGACGGTGATTGCCTGGTGGTCAATGGCGACCGCATCAAGGTGCTGGCCGAGCGTGATCCCGCCAAACTGCCTTGGGGCGACCTGAAGGTCGACGTGGTGCTGGAGTGCACGGGTCTGTTCACCTCGAAGGAAAAAGCCGGTGCCCACATCGCCGCAGGTGCGAAGAAAGTGATCATCTCGGCGCCGGGTGGCAAGGACGTGGACGCGACCGTCGTCTATGGCGTGAACCAGGACGTGCTGAAAGCATCCGACACCGTGATCTCGAACGCTTCCTGCACCACCAACTGCCTGGCGCCGCTGGTCAAGCCGCTGCATGACAAGATCGGTCTGGTCAACGGCCTGATGACCACGGTGCACGCCTACACCAACGACCAGGTGCTGACGGATGTGTACCACTCCGACCTGCGTCGCGCCCGTTCGGCCACGATGTCGATGATTCCGACGAAAACCGGTGCCGCTGCTGCGGTGGGTCTGGTGTTGCCCGAGCTGAATGGCAAGCTGGATGGCTTTGCCGTTCGTGTGCCGACCATCAACGTCTCGCTGGTTGACCTCTCCTTCATCGCCGCGCGTGACACGACGGTGGACGAAGTCAATGCCGTGCTGAAGGAAGCCTCCGAGAGCGCCGCGCTCAAGGGCATCCTCAACTACAACACCGAGCCGCTGGTGTCGATCGACTTCAACCACTCGCCGGCTTCCTCCACCTTCGATTCGACCCTGACCAAGGTCTCGGGTCGTCTGGTGAAGGTCTCCAGCTGGTACGACAACGAGTGGGGCTTCTCGAACCGGATGCTCGACACCACCGTTGCGCTGATGAACGCCAAGTAATTCATTGGCGACATGGTCATCGGCTCAGCCCGCTCGCATGATGGGTGGATGGCAGAGCCGGGATGACTTGTTGTGGATGGCGGGTTGTGCGCCCTGATCAGGTGCCTGCCTGCCCTCCTTGAAAGATGATGGAACGTGTCATGCACTTACTCGTCCCCGCGAAAGTCCCTCTGGGCGCGCAGCACGGCGTTGCCCGCCTGTTTTAGGGGCAGCGGTGTGTCATCTTTCGATCCAGCGGCCATTGTTCTGGTTCTGCCACTGACGAGTGGCAGGGGGTCAGGGCATCGGGCCGCTTTTGTTTTGTCCATGATTCTGGTGGTTTGGTGGCTGATTGGCTGTCAGACCGCTTCTCGGAGCTTCTGATGAAATTCAAACGACTGGCCGACCTCGACCTGAAGGGAAAGAAGGTGTTCATTCGCAGCGACTTCAACGTGCCGCTGGATGACAACCGCAACATCACGGATGACACCCGCATCCGCGCCTCGGTGCCGGCCATCAAGACCGCGCTGGACAAGGGCGCTGCCGTGATGGTGACATCACATCTGGGCCGTCCCAAGGAAGGGGAGTTCAAGCCCGAGGATTCGCTGGCGCCGGTGGCCAGGCGTCTGGAAGAGCTTCTGGGTGTGCCCGTGCGCCTGCAGGCGGACTGGGTGGAAGGCGGCTTTCCGCTGGCGGCCGGTGATGTGGTGGTGCTTGAAAACACCCGCTGCAACAAGGGCGAGAAAAAGGACGATGAGGCGCTGGCCAAGAAATACGCCGCCCTCTGCGACGTGTACGTGAACGACGCCTTTGGCACGGCCCACCGCGCCGAGGCTTCCACGCACGGCATTGCCCGTTTTGCCCCGGTGGCAGCGGCTGGCCCGCTGCTGGCTGCCGAACTGGATGCGCTGGGCAAGGCGCTGCACAACCCGGCTCACCCGATGGTGGCCATCGTGGCCGGCTCCAAGGTCTCGACCAAGCTCACCATTCTGGATTCACTGGCCGACAAGGTGGACAACCTGATCGTGGGTGGCGGCATCGCCAACACCTTCATGCTGGCCGCCGGCCTGCCCATTGGCAAATCGCTGGCCGAACCGGATCTGGTGGCCGATGCGAAGAAGATCATCGAGAAGATGAAGGCGCGTGGCGCCGAGGTGCCCATCCCCGAGGACGTGGTGGTGGCCAAAGCCTTTGCCGCCGATGCCGAAGCCACCGTGAAGGACGCCAAGGACGTGGCCGAGGATGACATGATTCTCGACATCGGCCCCAAGACCGCGGCCAAGCTCGCTGAGCAGCTGAAGGCCGCTGGCACCATCGTCTGGAACGGCCCGGTGGGCGTCTTCGAGTTTGATGCCTTTGCCAAGGGCACCGAAGTGCTGGCCCGCGCCATTGCCGATTCCAGGGGCTTTTCCATTGCTGGTGGCGGCGACACGCTGGCCGCCATCGCCAAGTTTGGCATCACCGAGCAGATCAGCTACATCTCCACCGGCGGCGGCGCCTTCCTCGAATTCCTCGAAGGCCGCACGTTGCCTGCCGTGGCGGCGCTGGAGGCGGCTGCGGGTTGATGGCCGTTCCGTTTGCCCCGTGCTGTATGGCGGGGCAGGTGCGGATATGATGGAGGGCCTTATTTGATTTGATGGCAAATGGCTTGGGACATTGACTGTTATGCCTGCTGGTTGAGGCCGCTTGCCTCTTCTGTCCGTGCCATGATGAAAAAAGCCGACGAACCTCCGGGTGGGGGAATGTCGGCTTTTTCCGTGACGGGCAGGCGGTTTCAGTGCGTGTCATGCACTGAGTTGTTCCCAGAAAGTATCTTCAGGTGTGCATCAGAAGATCTGGGAAAATGAGGCTGCTGCCTGCTTTGATCAGCTTTGATTGTCAGAGCTGGAGATGGCAGTGGATGGCCTCATCGGTGTTGCTAACCTCAATTTTCAGATTTTTGTCGAGGTTCTGGTTGTAGTTGAGGAATACCTTTGCACTCATGCCATCTGCCTGTTTGCCGATCACGGCCCAGATCAGGTTATAGTTGCCTGGGCCTGAGTGCGTCACTTTGCTGTAGGATGGAGCAATATTGGGTTGAAGCTGGAGCCTCAGGTTGCCACGAGTGGCTTCGGTGTTGCCGTTCGCCTCAATCTTGACCGTGCAGCTTTCCTTCGTGAAAGCATCGATGCCGGCGTAGATCCCTGCCAAACAGGCTGCGGCACCGACAGCATTGTTGCTGATCAGACTTGGGCAGGCATCGAGGCGTGCTTGAATGGCGGCCTTGTCATCTGCAGGACTTGGTGCACTGTCGTTGCCATTTGGCGTTGTCGGGGTGTTGGTATTGCTCGTGTTGTTCACGCCCCCTGTATTGTCACCAGCCGGGGCCGGCGTACCGCCGCCACCACCGCCTCCACCACCACAAGCGGCCAGCGCCGTCAGCATCATCAGGGAAAGCAGTTTCTTTTTCATGTTGGTTCTCTGTGCGGAAAGGAAAGGCGTGACGGCAGCTTTGTGCCAAAGTCGTTGAGCGGAGGTTGTTCAACGGCCAAAACCACGTTCATGCATGCCACGGCATCAGTCATCTGCGCCATGCGCCGTCATGCTCGGCCAAGCTGTGGTGCGTGGCAACGATGGCAGGATCAATGGTCGAGCCAACGGTATGGCCGGCGCTCGGGTATTGATCGGTGGCGACGGCGATTACCTGTCTCTTTGGCCGAGCATCGGGCTTCAGCCTTGTCTTGGTGCGTGCTGTCTGTCAGCGCTGAATGTCGCAGATGATCGAGGTCATCTCGTTGAGCGACGGGTGTTGGTGGTGAACTTCAATCGTCAGCTTTTCGTCATGCAGTGCGTTGAAGTTGAACAGCACTTTTTTATCCGAGCCGTTGTCGTCGCTTTTCGTGGCCATCCAGTGGATGCTGTAACCGACCGGCGAGAGGTTGGCTTTGGGGATATAGGCCACTTTGGAGAAGTCCGATGCCATGTCCTGCTGATTCATTGAAATGTTCAACGTGCCGCGGCTGGCTTCCATGCCACCGTTGGCATCGATCCGGATGGTGCAAACCTCGCTCGTGAAGGCATCGACGCCGCTGTAGGTGCCGGCGAGGCAGCCGGCCGTATCCGGCGTGTCGATGGTGTCGACAAAGGGGCAGGCATCGAGAAGCGGGGTGCTGTTTGCGGGGGTGGCGGGCAGGTCGGCGTTGGCTGGCATGATGCCAACAGGGGCGGTCATTTCATCGGGCGTCTCGGCATTCATGCCGCTGCTACGATACGCTTCAACGTTGCCGCCACCACTGCAAGCCGCCAGTGTCGTGAGCATCACCCCTGAAAGTAGCGCTTTGATCATCTGATTCATCGTCTATGTCAAAGATTGGCGGCTGATCATCGTGTGGCATGACAGGCCGATTACCCGGAAAGGCAGGCCGATATTCAGGGGAAGCTGGCAGCAAAAACCAGGGCGGCGGGATGAACGGGCTTGATGGCGATCTGGCTGGTTGGGTGTCGTGGTTCAGACGGGCCGCCCGGTACGCAACGAGCCCTGCCACGGGGGGCGGGCCATGTGGTGCGGACAGTCTCGATGCACCACGCCATCTGACATGTTTTGCGCTACAGTCCAGGGAGGATGTCAATGTCAACCAAGGAGATGAAGATGAGCCAACAGGATCACGAGGCCGGCATGGCGCGGCGCACGCAGGTGATGGGGGCGGATTTCGTCGAGCGTGCGATGAAGTCGGCCGATGCGTTCTCGGCGCCCTTGCAGGCGTGGATCAACGAGCATGCCTGGGGCAGCACCTGGCAGCGCGAGGGGATCGACCTGAAAACCCGTAGCCTGTGCACCTGCGCGATGCTGGCGGCGTTGGGCCGCAGCCATGAGCTGAAGGGGCATATCCGGGGCGCGATCAACAACGGTGCCTCGGTGGAGGAAATTCGCGAGGTGCTGCTGCACAGCGCGATCTATGCCGGCGCACCGGCCGCCGTGGAGGGCTTCCGCGTGGCCCGTGAGGTGTTGACGGAGCTGAACCTGCTGCCCGAGTAGTGCGCTTTGGTTGTCCGTGGCGCATCAGCCCCTGCGAGACATGAAGCGGCAGCGGGTTGGATGCGCGCCGCTCACACGCCTGGCAGATGAGTGGCCGCTGAGCGTCATTTCCGCTGATAGGCCGTTTCGTTCAGGTTCAACCATTGGCGCTTGTCATCTGAAAAATAGGTGATGACCTGCCGCACGCTGCCGTCGTTGCCTGTCAGTTCGAGGGCATAAGGTGTGAGGATGCCATAGCGCCCTTGCTGGATGCCTTTGCCCTTGCCGACGGCAGTCGTGGCCTTGGGCGTGGTGATGCCGTCACCCATCTGGGTGTGGCCGCTGAAATAGTGGTCGGTTTCATAGCGTCCGTCCGGGTAGAACTCGATCCGGTTCTTGGTGACGGCCACGGTGGTGCCGAAGGCATGGCCCCGGTCGGCGTTGTAGTAGCCGGGCAGTGTCTTGGCCGTGACGCCGTGGGTAGGATCGCCTTGGAGGCTTTGCCAGCCCTGGCCTGCTTTCGTGCCCTGATACTGGTAGCCCTTGCCGTGCTTGCGCCAGGTGCCGTTGGGCTTGCCGTTGGTGTAGAGGCGCCCATCCTTCAGCAGGACATGGGTGGTTTCGATCACTTCCAGACCGTACACATCGTAGGTGGTTCTGGCGTGGTTCAGTACGGTCTGGATATTGTGGGCGGAGAAGGCAAAACGCTTGTTTCCTTGGCTGCTGCGCTGGCTGCCGGTGCTTGATGATGAGGAGCTGTCGCCTGATGACGTGCCTGCCGCTGATGAGCTGGCGTCATCGGGGCTGGAGGCGGCTGCTCTGGCATGAGTGCTGGCGGCCTGCGATGAGGGGCGGCTGGCCGCGGCTGATGTGTTCAGGCCGAGACTGGCTTTGGTTGAAACGGCATCGGCTGCGCTTCATAGAGATGCGCGTTGACCTGCTGGTGCTGTGCCTGCTCGCGTTGGCGCCGACGCAGCTGGGCGTGGCGGTCGAAGCACATGGCGATGCTTCGCAAGAAGTAGCGGCCCATCGGTGTGACCTGGATGCCGCTGTCGTCACGGGTGACGAGACCGCCTTCGATGAACCGTTCGAGATCGATCAGCTCGTGGTGAAAGTAGCGCAGCGGGTCGATCAGGAAACGGTCGCCCACCGACTGGAAATCGAGCCGGCCCTGGCACATCAGCTCCATGATGACGGCCCGTTGCAGCGTGTCTTCGCTGCTCAGCTCGATGCCGCGGGCAATGGGCAGGCGTCCGGCCTCGATGGCCTGCGTCCAGGGTTTCAGCTCGCGATGATTCTGGGAATAACTGGGGCCGATGGCGCTGATGGACGACACGCCCAGGCCGATCATGTCGTCATCGGGCATGGCGGTGTAGCCCATGAAGTTGCGGCGCAGCGTGCCCCGGTCGAGCGCCAGCGCCAGTTCGTCATCGGGCAGGGCAAAATGATCCATGCCGATATAACGGTAGCCAGCCTCATTCAGCCTGGTGATGGCCAGGTGCAGCATCTGCGTGCGCAGGTGCAGGTCTGGCAGCTCGGATGCCTTGATCAGTCGCTGTGCCTTGAAGCGGCTTGGCATGTGGGCGTAGCCGTAGATGGCCAGTCGGCCAGGGCGCAGCTCGGCGATGCGGTCGAGCGTGCGGGCGAGGCTGTCGAGCGTTTGCCGGGGCAGGCCATACACGAGATCGATGTTGACCGAGCGGAAATCCAGTGCCTTGGCCTGCTGCATCAGCGAGACGATCATCGCCTCGGGCTGGATGCGGTGGATGGCCTCCTGCACGGCCGGGTTCAGATCCTGCACGCCGAAGCTGACGCGGTTGAAGCCCATGCGGCGGATGTTTTCCATCCGCGCGGCGTCGACGGTGCGCGGGTCGACCTCGATGGAGCGCTCGGCATGGGGCTGGTAGCCGATCTGCTCGTCGAGGGTTTGTACCAATGCGCGCAGCAGTTCGTCGTTGAAAAATGTGGGGGTGCCACCGCCCAGATGGAGCTGCGAGATGGGCACATCATCCGGCAGGTGGGCAGCATAGAGCTGGATTTCCTGCTTCAGCGTCTGGAAATATCGGTCTGCCCGTGAAAAATCCTTCGTGCCGATACGATTGCAGGCGCAATAATGGCAGATGCTTTCGCAGAAAGGGATATGGACATAAACCGTGACTGGCTTGCCAGGCTGGCGCAGTGAGCGGTTGTTGAGCCACCACGCCTGTTTTTCGGCATCGAAAGCCTCGGCAAAGTGATCAGCCGTCGGGTATGAGGTATACCGCGGGCCGGGTTGATCAAACAGGCTGATTTGCTCGAAGGTTGGCATGGTGTCCATGACTGCATAGCATGCCGGATCGGTTCTGCCGCGGTTTTGATCTTGATCAACGCCCGCCTATAATAGACGGATGCCGTCTTGATGCTGGGTTTGGTACACGGCTGCTGTTGCTTTCCGACGATGCGTCTGCGATGTCCCGCCGCCCAAGCTCCTGGGGGTGTATGCGGGAGTGGGGCCGTTTCCGCGTACCCGTTTGCGCTTGCATGTTTCCCGGATCGTCAGCTTCATGACAGGGGTACTCACCTTGAAAAACGCCTTTCCCTCCGAACGAACACCGGCGCCTGCGCCCGTGGCGGCGCCTGCAGCATCCAGTTGCAGCACCTGCAGCTTGCATGACCTGTGCCTGGTCGAGGGACTCAGTGCGGCCGAAATCGAGCAGCTCGCCGGTATCGTCAAGACACGCCGGCGCATTCGTCGGGGGGCTTATCTGTACAAGGCGGGTGATCCCTTTGATGCGATCTATCCGATTCGGGCAGGTTTTTTCAAGTCGCGCGTGCTGTCGCCGGATGGCAGGGAACAGATCATCGGCTTTCCCATGCCGGGCGATGTGCTCGGCTTCGATGCCATCAGTCGGGACTGTTTTCATAGCGATGCGGTGGCTTTGGAAGATGCCGATGTCTGTGTGGTGCCTTTTGCCGAGCTGGAATCCATCGGGCGGCGCTTTGCACCGTTGCAACAGCGGCTGCACCGGATTTTTTCTCGCGAAATCGTACGGGATCAGGGCTTGATGATGCTGCTGGGCACGATGAGGGCCGAGGAGCGCGTCGGTGCTTTTCTTCTGGAGCTGTCACGGCGCTTTTTGCGGCGTGGTTTTTCGCCGAACCAGTTCATCCTGCGGATGACGCGCGAAGAAATCGGCAATTACCTGGGGCTGAAGCTGGAGACGGTCAGCCGCACGCTGTCACGCCTGCAGGAGCAGGGCATCATCTCGGTCGAGCAGCGCAAATTGCAGATCATCTCTCACGACCGGCTGCGCATGCTGTCTGGCGTGCCGGAATCCAAGGTGCAAGGTGAGGCCACATCCGAGGCCGAGCGCCGTACCATCGCCATCAACCGGGTCGATCACCCGTGGTCGGCTTCACAGAGCATTCTGTAAGCCTTCAACAGAAGGGGTGATCCATCCCCATCAGGGCGGCGGCCAGCGCCGCGCCTGAAAGCAGCAGCAGAAACAGTCCATTGAGCCGGTAGGCCAGTTGCGGCTTTTTGCTGCCAACCAGGAGCGTATGCATGCCGGCTTCAACCAGGAAGAGGCCCACGCTCGTGCCCACGGCAAAGGCGGCCATCACCGCAGCGGCCCCCAGTGGCGTGGCTGCCAGGATGGCGGTGGCCAGTGCGGTATACAGCAGACCACAGGGCAGAAAGGCCCACAGCATGCCGCGCAGCCATTCGGTGTGTCGCCAGCGTGCCGGTGTGAGGCTGCCGGCCAGTCGGGCGCCGGCGGCCGCGAGCCACCTTGGTTCGCGGCCGAGTACCAGAAGGCTCAAGCCCAGGAGGATCAGCAAGCCATTCAGCCCGGCCCAGAGTGATTCGAACACGGGCTGCCAGCTGGCGGCTGCCAGCAGCTGTTGCCCGAACAGACCGGTGGCCGCACCGAGCAGGCCATAGCCAAACACCCGCCCGCCCTGAAAGCGCCACCAGCGGGCGTCTGGCAGCCGGATCGACGTGGCCGCATGGCCGACGGTGGTCGTTGGGGATGGCGGGGCAGAGGCGAGCGCGGAAGCTGAGACAGCGGCCGCGGCGACCGAGGCTGCAGGAGATGAGACGGCCATCTTTTGCTCGTCGCCCGTTCCTTTCTGTGTGACGACAGGGATGCCGCGCAGGGTCATCCGTTGCAGGCCGGCACACATGGCCATGCAGTGCAGGCTGCCACCCGCACCCATCAGCAAAGCTGCAGAAACCAGGGGCCAGGCGTTGTTCACGGATGGGCTCTCCGAAGGCGTGGAAAGGGTGGTGCGAGGTGATGCTGTCAGTGGGTTGGGCGTTTGGTGGGCGCCGTCGTCGGCGCGCGGTTCGCCGGTTGATTCACATCGAAGGCGTGCCGATTCAGACGGTCGATGTGCAACAGGCCCGGCAACGGCAGGCGCCAGTCGTGGCCTTCGATGACGACGTTCCAGCGGGTATCGGGCGTCCAGGTGACGGGTTGGCTGGCCAGCCACGTGTTGCCATCGGCCTGCAGGTGGATGGTGATGTCGTTGTCGGGGTTGGCGGGATGAAGCAGTCGAATCCGTTGCGGGCTGGTACTGGCCGTGCCTTCCGCGGTTTCGGCAATGTCCGAGGGCTTGATGGCGAGAAGGATCTGCAAGCGATCCTGATCGATCCGCGTGGTGAGCTGACCGGTAAAACCAAGTGAACGGGCGCGGTCTTCCCGTGTGGTGTCGGGCGCCACCGATAGCCCCTGCTTCGTGAAGTAGGAAGGTACCGGCTTGTCGGCACCATCGGCGGCAATCCACAGCGTGATGAAACCGGCCACGACGGTGGCAGCTGGAATGCCGAGCACCAGCCACATCAGCGGTTGGGACATCATGCTGCCGGCCTTGTTGTCGGCGGGGGAGGGGGAGGATTTGTTGGCCATGCCCGAGTGTAAGTCAGAACGTCTGGCGCTGGAATGTGTCATGCCTGATTCGTGCCTGCCCAACATGCGCCAAGCGTCTTTGGGCAGGCATGACACGCGCGGGATGGTCAGCGGGGCACCATGAAGATGGTGCTTTCCTTGCGTGGCGAGGCAGTCGGCCCTTCGGTGCCTTCGGCGATGACCGGGGTCAGCTCGACTTCGACGGTGTGTGAACCTGATTTCTGGCCGTGATCCGGTGGCAGCTCCAGATTCAGTGGGATCAGCAGGTTGGAGGTGGGAGGCACTTCCACGCGGCGATCGCTGGTGACGGAGAGGTTCGGCAGGCCGCTGACCGAGATGTCGACGATGAGCTTCTCCTCGCTCGTGTTGATGACCTGCAACCGATAGGTGTTTTCGATGCCACCCCCGTCGGCGATGCGGGCCAGTGAATGCCGATCGCGGATGATGTCCGCCTTGAGCGGGTTACGGACGGCGAGTGACGTGATGAGCGTGGTGCTGAGCGCCAACAGCAGCGTGGCATAGATCAGCACGCGAGGGCGCAGCACGCGGCGGATGGCGGCCTTGGTGTTGAGGTGGTTGGCGAGTGCGTTCTCGGTGGTGTAGCGGATCAGGCCGCGGGGGTAGGACATTTTGTCCATCACCGAATTGCACACGTCCACGCAGGCAGCGCAGCTGATGCATTCGTATTGCAGGCCGTCACGGATGTCGATGCCGGTGGGGCAGACTTCGACGCACAGGCCGCAATCGATGCAGCTGCCCAGGCCGAGCTCGGCCGGGTTGGCTTTCTTCGAGCGGGAGCCTCGTGGGTCGCCCCGTTCCTTGTCGTAGGTGATGATGAGGGTGTCCTTGTCGAACATGGCGCCCTGGAAACGGGCATAAGGACACATGTAGGTGCAGACCTGCTCACGCAGGAAGCCGGCGTTGCCCCAGGTGGCAAAGCTGTAGAAGATGAACCAGAACCATTGCCATGGGCCGAGCGAGAGGTTCAGGATGGCCTGACCCAGTTCACGGATAGGCGCAAAATAGCCGATGAACGTGAAGCCCGTCCAGATGGCGACGATGATCCAGATCAGGTGCTTCAGGCCGCGGGTGCGGAACTTGTACCACGACATCGGCGCGGCATCGAGCTTGCGTCGCTTCGGACGGTCGCCCTCGATCTTGGCCTCGATCCAGAGGAACAGCGAGGTGTAGACGGTTTGCGGACAGGCGTAGCCGCACCAGACACGGCCGGCAATGGCCGTGACGAAAAACAGGCCCAGCGCGCACAGCACGAGCAGTGCGGCCAGGTAGATGAAATCCTGCGGCCACAGGGTGAGGCCGAAGAGGTGAAACTTGCGCCCGTCGAGGTCGAACAGAACGGCCTGACGGCCGTTCCATTGCAACCAGGGCACCCCGTAGAAAACGAGTTGGGTGATGACCAGGGCGGCAACCCGCAAATTGTCATAGCGACCTCTGACTGAACGTGGCTGGATCTTGACTCGGGCGGAATAGCTGGAGAAAAGTCCGCCGCTGTTCGAGGCTTCTGCGGCTGCCTTTTCGGCGGCAGCCGTTTTCTTGGCAGAAGGTCTGGGTCGTTGAGTTTCGCGGGTTTCCATTGATCAACGTTTTTGAGACAGGGACATGACGTAAGCCGTCAGCACATGGATCTGATCCTTCGTGAGGATTTCCTTGTGGGCCGGCATCTGGTTGTTGAAGCCCTTGTTGATGGCAGCCAGCACGCCGGTCAGACCACCGCCATGCAGCCAGACGCGGTCGGTCAGGTTCGGTGCGCCCACATCCTGGTTGCCCTTGCCATCGGCACCATGACAGGCGGCACAGGCGGTGAAGCCCTTCTTGCCTTTCTGGGCCTTGATCGCGTCGGACGAGGAACCGGACAGCGACAGCACGTACTGGGCGACGTTTTCGGCATCGGCGGCCGAGTCGAACACGGCCGCCTGGGGGGGCATCAGGCCGTTACGGCCTTCCGTGATGGTCTCGGTGATCTTCTCTGCCGTGCCGCCGTGCAACCAGTCGTTGTCGGTCAGGTTCGGGAAGCTGCGACCGCCGCGGGCATCCGCACCGTGGCATTGGGCGCAGTTGTTGAGGAACAGACGCTGGCCGATGGCCATCGCACCGCTGTCCTTCATCAGCTCTTCAGCCGGCTTGTTGACATAAGCGGCATAGATCGGTGCGAGGGTTTCCTCGACCTCCTTGCGTTCAGCCTGATATTGGCCGGCCGAACTCCAGCCGCCCATGCCCTCGAACTTGCCCAGGCCCGGATACCAGGCCAGGTAGCCGACACCGAAGATGATGGTGATCAGGAACAGACCCATCCACCAGCGGGGTAGTGGATTGTTGGCTTCGCGGATGTCGCCGTCCCAGACGTGTCCTGTGGTGTTGTCTGGCGTGGGGGCCGGGCGACGGCTGTTGGAGATCAGGACGAACAGACAGAACAGCAGGCTGGCAACGGTCAGGCCGGCGATGTAGTAGGACCAGAAGTCCGAGAAAAAATCAGCCATGTTTGGTCTCGGTAGGTTCGTTCAGTGGAAGGTTGGCGGCTTCGTCGAACCGAGCCTTGTTCTTGGAAGACCAGGCGTAGGCGACGATGCCGAGAAAGGCGATCATCAGAAAGAGGGTGATCAGACCCCGGATCAAGGAAATGTCCATCAGTGCCTCCAGATGGCGGCCGGTTGGCCGCCTGTGTGGGTTGACCGACGAGGAAGGCAGCTGCCAGAGCAGCCCTTCCCCGATTACTGGGTCTTGGGCCGCACGGTGCCCAGGCCTTGCAGGTAGGCGATCACGGCATCCAATTCAGTTTTGCCGGTCACGGCTTCGACAGCACCGGCGATGTCTTCGTCCTTGAACGGGACGCCGGCTGTGCGCAGGGCTTCCATGTGACGGGTGATCGTCTTCGTGTTGACCTGGTTTTCGGCCAGCCAGGGGTATTCGGGCATGTTCGACTCGGGCACCACGTCACGCGGGTTGTTCAGGTGAACGCGGTGCCACTCATCGCTGTAGCGGCCGCCCACACGGGCGAGGTCGGGGCCGGTGCGCTTGCTGCCCCACTGGAAGGGGTGATCCCAGACCGACTCGGCTGCGACCGAATAGGGGCCATAGCGCAGCGTTTCGGCCCGGAACGGGCGAATCTGCTGGGAGTGGCAGTTGTAGCAGCCCTCGCGGACGTAGATGTCGCGGCCGGCAACCTGCAGGGCGCTGGGCGGCGTCATGCCTGGCAGGGGTTCGGTGGTGGAGCGCTGGAAGAAAAGCGGCACGATCTGCACCAGTCCACCCACCGAGATGACCAGTACGATCAGGACGATCATCAGCCAGGGGTTGGTTTCAATCTGTTCGTGAGTGAGTTTCATCGGTCGTTCTTTGGAAAGAAGGCCATTCGACAGGTCGGCACCGGGGCGCCGACCTGCCCCTCGGGTTTAGTGGCTCTGGCGGGCGGTGCTCAGCTCGGGCATCGCGCCAGCGGCCGGGGCGGCATCTGCCTTGCCTGCCGGCACCTGGGCCGGGGCCGAGCTGTCGCCACGCACGGTGCGCCAGACGTTGTAGGCCATCACCACCATACCGGCCAGGTACAGCACGCCACCGATCAGACGGATGACGTAGTACGGGAAGCTGGCCTTGACCGATTCGGCAAAGGTGTAGGTGAGCGAACCATCGGCTTCGAGGGCGCGCCACATCAGGCCCTGGGTGACACCGGCCACCCACAGGGCGGCGGCGTACAGCACGATGCCGATGGTGGCAAGCCAGAAGTGCAGCTCGATCAGGTTCTTGCTGTACATCTGCTCACGGTTCCAGAGGCGGGGGATCAGGTAGTAGAGGCTGCCCATCGTGATCAGGCCCACCCAGCCGAGGGCGCCGGAGTGCACGTGACCGATCGTCCAGTCGGTGTAGTGCGACAGCGAGTTGACGGTCTTGATCGACATCATCGGGCCTTCGAAGGTGGACATGCCGTAGAAGGACAGTGACACGATCAGGAAGCGAAGCACGGGATCGTCACGCAGACGGTGCCAGGCGCCCGACAGCGTCATGATGCCGTTGATCATGCCTCCCCAGGACGGTGCGAACAGGATCAGCGAGAACACCATGCCGAGCGACTGTGTCCAGTCAGGCAGGGAGGTGTAGTGCAGGTGGTGCGGGCCGGCCCACATGTAGGTGAAGATCAGTGCCCAGAAGTGCACGATCGACAGGCGGTAGGAGTACACCGGGCGGCCGATCTGTTTCGGCACGAAGTAGTACATCATGCCCAGGAAGCCGGCGGTGAGGAAGAAGCCCACGGCATTGTGGCCGTACCACCACTGAACCATGGCGTCCTGTACGCCGGCGTAGGCTGAGTAGGATTTGGTGAGCGTGGCCGGAATGGACGCGCTGTTGACGATGTGCAGCAGGGCCACCGCCAGGATGAAGCCGCCATAGAACCAGTTGGCCACATAGATGTGATGAACCTTACGCTTGACGATGGTGCCAAAGAAGACAATGGCGAAGGCCACCCAGACGGCCGCGATCAGCAGGTCGATCGGCCATTCGAGTTCGGCGTATTCCTTGCCTTGCGTGTAGCCCAGCGGCAGCGAGATGGCGGCCAGCACGATGACGGCCTGCCAGCCCCAGAAGGTGAAGGCGGCCAGCTTGGGGGCGAACAGCGGCACGTGCGAGGTGCGCTGAACGGTGTGGTACGCCGTGGCGAAGAGCGCACAGCCACCGAAGGCGAAGATCACCGCATTGGTGTGCAGGGGGCGCAGGCGACCGAAGCTCAGCCAGGGAATGCCGAAGTTCAGGGACGGGAATGCGAGCTGGGCAGCGATCCAGACGCCGACCGCCATACCCACCACGCCCCAGACGACGGTCATGATGGAGAACTGACGGACAACGCGATCGTTCCAGGCAATGGACGATGTTGTCATGTTGATGTACCGGGATAACGCTCGGAAGCGTGGATAAAACAAGCCCGCAAAACGGCCGGGCCGACTGTCCGATGATCCGGTTGGAAGGGAAAACTGGCCTTGATATAGGTCAACCCGACCGGAATCGTCCTGTCGCAATGGGTTAGATGGCCGGCTGGTCGGGGCTAACGCCCTGTCAGGTGTGGTTGACGCCTGTTGTTATCTGGTATCAGTGGTGGCGGCAGTGGGCTGGCCGCCGGGCTGGCGGGCGGTCATCGGGGGGCCGGGCGGCACCGGGACGTCTTGGGAACTCAGGCGTTGGGGCCGGTGGCCTGTGTGCTGGTGACGGGGGGCGTGCCGGCTGTGGCCTGTGTGCTCGTGCTGGTGGTGTCAGCGCCTGGCGGCTGGGCGAAGTCGTCGAGCAGGATGCGCTCGGCCTCGGCGTCCAGATCTTCGAACTGGCCGGAGTTGACGGCCCAGGCCAGCACGACGAGGATGCCGAAGATCAGGAAGACCGACAGGGGGATGAGGGTGTAGAGGATGTCCATGATCAGCGGGCGGCACGCAGCGCGTTGAGCACCACCACCAGAGAACTGCCGGCCATGCCCAGACCGGCCAGCCAGGGCGGTACCAGCCCCATCGCGGCCAGTGGAATGGAGACCACATTGTACAAGCAGGAAAAGATCAGGTTCTGGTGGACGATGCGCATGGCGCGACGTGCGGCATGATGGGCCGTCAGCAGGCCGTCGAGGCGTTCGGCGAGGAGCAACACGTCGGCGTGATGCTGCGCCAGGGGCGCAGCGCTGGCCAGCGAGACCGAGACGTTGGCCTGGCTCAGCACCGGGGCATCATTGATGCCATCGCCCACCATCATCACCTGGTGGCCGGCGGCCTGAAGTGCCTGCATGGTCTGGAGCTTGTCTTCGGGACGGGCCTGGGCCTGTTGTCGACTGGCCGCAAAACCGAGGCTCTGACCGATCTGGGCTACCCGGTGTGCGTGGTCGCCCGAGACGATCCGGCAGTCGATGCCCTCGGCGCGCAAACCCGCCAGCACGGCTTCGGCGCCTGCGCGCACTGATTCGCTCAACGCGAAACTGGCGTGCCAGTCGGGCAGGCCGGCTGTGGAGTCCGTGGGGGCGAGCGTCAACAGGATCTGGGTGTGGCGGGGGCTGATGGTGGCTTGATAGGGGTGACCCTGCCAGGACAGTTGTGCCTGCAGGCCACCGCTGGGCAGGTTGATGACTTCACGGATGCGGGCAACCGCGCTTTCAAACCTGGGGTTCAGAGGAGGGGCGGGCACATTGTTGTCGGCTTCGTCCACCGTGCCTGCTTCGCCCCAGGTGTGCCCGCTGAGCGTGTCGGCAGGGCGTGCCCCGGCGGAGGATGGCCGGGCTGTTGCTGGCGTGGTCAGGCGGCCGGGCTGATGGGCTGCATCACCGGGTAGTGGCCAATCAGGTGTGGGCTGCTCGCTGTCCTGCATCGCAACGGGCTGGACCTTCAATTCGGCGGCTCGGGCGGCAAAGGCGCGGGCCACCGGGTGCAGCGAGTTGTGTTCGATGCCGGCGGCCAGGGCGAAGGCGTCGGCTTCCGAGAGGCCCGCCGAGGTGTGGGTGAGCCGGATGTCGGGCGTGCTGGTGGTGAGGGTGCCGGTCTTGTCGAAGAGCACCACATCGGTGCGCGCCAAGGCTTCGAGCGTGTCGCTGCGGTCGATGATGATGCCACGGCGGGCCAGGCCGCCGAGCGTGGCGAGCAGGGCTGAGGGGGCGGCCAGTGCCAGCGCACAGGGGCAGGTGACGATCAGGATGGCCGCGGCGATCCATGGGGCACGATCCGGGTCGATCGTCCACCAGACGGCACCGGCCACGGCGGCGATGATCAGCACGGCCACGAGGAAGGGGCCGGCGTAGCGGTCGGCCAGCCGCAGGATGGCTGGGCGGCTCGTGGAGGCGCGCTCGATCAGCCGGTTCAGTTCGGCCAGCCGCGAGTCGCTGGCACGGTGACTGACCTCGATGACCACGGGGTGCCGCAGGTTGAGGCTGCCCGAGACGACGCGCATGCCCGCCTGGCGTGGCTGGGGTTCGGCCTCGCCCGTCAGCAGTGACTCGTCCACCTCGGTGCTGCCTTCCAGGATGAGGCCATCGACGGCAAAGGTGGTGCCGGCGGGCACCGAGATCCGGTCGCCGGGTTGCAGGCGGCGGCGTGAGACGCGCTCGATGCTGCCGTCGGCGCGAAGCCGGTTGGCCGATTCGGGCAGCCGGGCCATGCTGTTGCCAAGGCCCGCAGCCGCTTTCTCGCGGGCCAGGGATTCGAGCCAGCGGGCGATCAGCAAGAGGCCGATGATCATCGTGACCGAATCGAAATAGACTTCCTTGCCCTGAAAGAAGGCGATGATGCTGGTGATGACGGTGACGGCGATACCGAGTGCCACGGGCGTGTCCATGCCGATGCGTCGCTGCTTCAGATCCCGCCAGGCGCCCGAGAAGAAGGGGCCGGCTGCAAAAACCAGGGCCGGGATGGTGAGCATCACCTCGGCCCAGATCATCAGTGTCTGCAGGTCAGGGGGAATCTCGTCGCCACCCATGTAGCGGGGCACCGAGAACATCATCACCTGCATCATGCAGAGCACGCCCACGAGCATGCGCCAGAGCGCCCGACGACGTGGGCGTGGATCGGCGCGCTCCACCATGTCGAGGGGCAGGGGGCGTGCCTCGTAGCCGATGTCGGCCATCCTCTGCAGCACCTCGCTCAGCGGACGCTGGCTGGCGTCCCATTCCAGCCGGGCACGGCGTGAGACGACATTCACCTCGATGCGGGTGTGCTCGTCGTCGATGGCGCTGGCGATGGTCTGGGTACAGGCGGCGCAGTGCACCGCGTCGACCGCGAGAATGGCTTCGAGGCGGCCGGCATGTCCGGCGACGGGGCGGGCGTGGTCGGCCAGTTCGTCAGGGTCATCCAGGATTAGGAAGCGTTCGGTGGCGGTCGGCCTGGAAACGGTCATGGGCGTGGCGGAGGTTGGAAGCTTGCGGTGTCGGTGTTGTGGTGCCAAACGCTGAAAGGCACGCGCCATTGAGGTCAAAGCCTGCAATATCGGCACAAGTGGTTCAGAATGGCGGCTGCGTCACGCAGTTGTCGCGTGAAGCGGTTGTCATCAGTCAGAGGAAGTTTCAGCATGATCACTATACCCCGTGCCACCAAGATCGTTGCCACGCTCGGGCCATCGTCCAATTCGCCCGAGGTGCTGGCGAAGCTGATCCGGGCGGGCGTCAACGTCATTCGGGTCAACTTTTCACATGGCACGGCCGAACAACACGTCGAAACGGTTCGGGTGGCCCGTGAAGTGGCTGCCAGCCTGGGCAAGGATATCGGCGTGCTGGCCGACCTTCAGGGGCCGAAGATCCGCATCGGCACCTTTGCCGAGGGGCAGGTCTTCCTCAACGAAGGAGATCGCTTCGCCTTCGACATCACGGTGGAGTCGGGTGACCAGACGGTGGTCGGCCTCGATTATCGTGAGCTGGTCAATGATGTCCATCCCGGCGACACGCTGTTGCTGAATGACGGCCGCATGACGATGCGGGTCGACAGCGTGACGGACACGCGCATCGATTGTACGGTGCTGGTGGGCGGTGTGCTGTCGAATCGCAAGGGCATCAACCGTCAGGGCGGCGGTCTGTCGGCGCCGGCACTGACGGCCAAGGACATGGAGGACATCAAGACGGCCGTGGCTTTCCAGGCTGATTTCATGGCCGTGTCCTTCCCGCGTAATGCCTCCGACATGTATATGGCACGTGAGCTGACCCGTGCGGCGGGTGGCAAGGCGCTGATGATCGCGAAGATCGAGCGCTTCGAGGCCATCGGTAATCTGGAAGAGATCCTGAAGTCGTCTGACGGCATCATGGTGGCGCGGGGTGATCTGGCCGTGGAAGTGGGGGATGCTGCCGTGCCGGCGCTGCAGAAGCGGATGATCAGCATGGCCAAGCAGCTGAACAAGGTGGCCATCACCGCCACGCAGATGATGGAGTCGATGATCGAGTCGCCGGTGCCGACCCGTGCCGAAGTGTCGGACGTGGCCAACGCCGTGCTGGACGGCACCGATGCCGTGATGCTGTCGGCTGAAACGGCTGCGGGCAAGTACCCGGTGGAGACGGTCACGTTCATGGCCAACATCTGTGAAGAGGCCGACAGGTCGGAGCGCCTGCTCACGAGCTTCGACAGCGCCTTCCTGAACCGCACCTTCACCCGTATCGACCAGTCGATCGCGATGGCGGCGCTGTTCGCTGCGCACCACATGCGTGCGAAGGCCATCGTGTCGCTCACGCAAAGTGGCTCGACTGCCCTGTGGATCAGCCGGATCAACTCCGGGGTGCCGATCTATGCGATGACGCCTGAGGAGAGCACCCGTCGGCGGATGACGCTGTTCCGCGAATGCCACCCGGTGGATCTCAGCTACCGCTCGAACGACATTCAGGCCGTGCTGGCCGAGGTCGAGCGCCTGATGCTGGAGAACGGTCTGGTCAAGGAAGGCGATCTGGTGGTCATCACGACCGGCGAGCCGACGGGCAAATCGGGTGGCACCAATTCGCTGAAGATCATCCGTATCGGTGGCGTCGGCCGCTGAGCGGGTTTCAGGGGCGTGCCGGGGGCTTTCATGCAGCCCTCGTCTTCGGCTCAACCCGGCGCGCGTCTTGCGTCATCGTTGGAGAGCGTGCCGTGCACAGTCACCAACGGTTCTTGCGGGGACGAATCGGGACATTCACGCGCTGAATGCGTGCTGGATGTGTGAAACGTCCGATAAAACGGCAATGGCTTGCCCCTGGCGCTGGGAGCGCCCCTGTTAAAATGAGCTGTTTTCTGGCAAGTGGCAACACTTGTACGGCACCACACCTGTCTTGAATGTCGAATGGTGGATGAATAGAGGCAGTACCGTTTGCGCGCTGCCTGTGATTCCACCGCCCTACAACTGCAAGGAGAGCATCACGCCATGTCCATCACCACCGAACAACGCGACCGCATCGCCAATGGCAAGGGTTTCATCGCAGCGCTCGATCAGAGTGGCGGCAGCACGCCGAAGGCGCTGAAGCTCTACGGTGTCGAGGAGTCCGAGTACAACAACGAGACGGAGATGTTCGCGCTGGTGCACAAGATGCGTGAGCGTATCGTTTCCAGCCCTGCCTTCGACAACCGGATCCTGGGCGCCATCCTGTTCGAGATGACGCTGGACGGCGATTTCAACGGCAAGAATGCCGCAGCCTATCTGTGGGAAGACAAGAAGGTCGTGCCTTTCCTGAAAATCGACAAGGGGCTGGACGCCGAGGCCAACGGCGTGCAGCTGATGAAGCCGATTCCGGGTCTGGCCGCGCTGCTGGCCCGCGCCAAGGCCAAGGGCGTGTTCGGCACGAAGGAGCGTTCGGTCATCAAGGCCAACAACGAGAAGGGCATCGCTGATGTGCTCGATCAGCAGTTCACGATCGCCGAAACGGTGCTGGCCGCCGGTCTGGTGCCGATCATCGAGCCGGAAGTGGACATCCACTCGGCCGACCGTGCCGCCATCGAGGAAACGCTGAAGAAAGGCATCCTGGCTCGACTGGACACGGTGTCGTCCGAAGTCATCCTGAAGCTGACGATCCCGGCCGTGGATGGTGCTTATGACGCACTGGTGGCCCATCCGAAGGTGCTGAAGGTCGTCGCCCTGTCGGGGGGCTTCCCGCGTGACGAGGCCAACGAGCGTCTGGCTCGCAACAAGGGCATCATCGCTTCCTTCAGCCGTGCACTGGCCGAAAAGCTCAACGCCAAGCAGTCGGACGACGAGTTCAACAAGGCGCTGGATGAAACCATCGATGGCATCTACAAGGCGTCGATCACCTGATCGATGTCTTGCCATGAAGGGCAGGGCAGGCCGCGTTGGCCGGTCGGGTGATCTGGTCTGATCAGACGCTGACCGGAGACGGATAAGCCTCGGCAAAGCTGCCCTCCATACTTGACAGCCACGCGCGTGCAGGCACGGCGTGGCTGTTTTCCGTGATGGGGCCGCTCTAGCCCGCCAGTTGCAATGCCAGGCAGCTTTCGGCCTGTTCCGAGAGCACCAGCTCCACGGCCAGACATGAGCGCGTCATGCCGACGAACATCGCGCGGCGCTCGCGTTCGGTGAGCGACGCGAAGTCCAGCTCGGTCAGCACGACGCCGGCGGCACTGCGGCCCTTGAAACGGTGGATCGTTTCCACGAGCAGATCACCATCCGTCCAGATCGGGTCGCCGTCCGGGGTGTAATCGCCGGTGAAGCGTCTGGTCTGGAAGCTGCCGATGTGCCGGGCATTCAGCACGGTGGAGGCGAAGCGATCCTGCCCGCTCAGTACCACGATGTCCGAGAGCGCGATGCCACGTTTCATCAGGCTGCGAACGGCCTCGGCAGTTTCCGAAACCAGCGATTTCTCGTTCTGATACACGCGGAAGGCCGGCACGTCGCCTGAGTATGGGCTGCGCGGGTTGATGAACTGATCCGAGAGTCGCAGCGCATTGATGACTTCGCAGATCATCCGGGGGCTACGGAAATTGTCGTTGCAGGTGAGCGTGACGGCATCGGCCAGGTCGAAGCGTGCACGCTCGTAGAGCCGTTGGGCGTCGTCTTCGAGCAGGTAGAGGCGGGCCGAGGGCTTGAGCTGCGGCAGCAGGCTTTCCACCCAGGCCGGCTGAAAATCCTGTCCCTCGTCGATGATGATCAGATCATAAACGGGTGACAGCTCATCGGCCGCTTCGCAATAGACGCGGGCCAGCAGGTCGAAGTTGTCGGGGGCCGCAAAATCCGGCTCGCCATAGTGGCGCCGGTAGTAACGCACGCACAGCTCGGAATAGCTGGTGACATCGGCGTTGACCGGGGCCAACCGGCCGATGTGGTCGGCCAGCGAACGGTTGAAGCAGACGTAGAGCGCGCGCTTGCCGTCATCGACCGCATCGCCCAGCAAGCGCAGCGCGAGCTGTGTCTTGCCCGAGCCGGCCGTGGCCTGGATGCGGATCAGCCCGTTGGGGGCCTGAATGCGCGGCACCCAGGTGGCGAGCCCTTCGGCCAGGCGCTGGCTTGTGCGTTGTAGTTGTTCATCGAGCGCCCGCAAATCCACCGACACCTGAAACTCGTTGGCCAGAAAGCGGTGCAGCGATTCCAGATCGCTCTGCGCTTCGCCTGCCCGCATCAGCTCCTGCACGCGGCCGGCCAGAAAGGGGAAATCATCGGCATCGATGATCCGCTCGCGCGACAGCGCCACGATGCCGCCTGGCTGCATGCGGTAATCGGGCAGCACGAGGCAGGTGGTGACGGGCGCATGCAGTCCCGCTTCGCGCAACCGGTGCAACAGCGCGGCGCGCTGCACGTTGAGCTGCCGGGCGATGTCGTGCTCGCGGGTCGTGTAGAGCTTGATCGGCTCGCCATCGCGCAGCTGCACATGGCCGGCCTTGATCTCCATCAGCAGCAGGTGCCCGTTGGGGCCCAGGATCACGATGTCGATCTCGCCATGCCGATCCTGGCCGTTGTCGATCGAATGCCAGGCGACGCTATGAAAGATCTCGTAGCCGTCGGGCAGGGATTCTTCGAGGCGCTCCAGCACATCCAGCTCACGATACAAGCCGGTGTCCTGGCGAATGGCGTTGAGGTTGGGCGAGAGTCTGGCCATGCGTGCGGTGGCCCGCAGCGGGCATTCGTGGCGTGGGCACGCCCGTCAGCACCTGTTACGGGGGCGAATGAGTTCATCACATCCCCCCATTGTCCAGGGCATGAGCGCGCGGCTGTGGCTGAGGCTCGCCAGCGGTCAGGGGGCGCGGCCAGGCGGCGGGTGTCAGTCCACGAATTTCAGGCTGATGCCGGTGGTGAAACGGCGATCCATCTTGCTCACCTGATTGCCGGGGTCACTGTTGTAACGCAGCTCGGCCGTGGCGGTGAGGGCGAGTCGCTTGGTCATCGCCACGCTGAGATTGGCCAGAAACTCGGCGCGCAGGTCTCGGGCCTTGTTCATGGCCGGAAAGAGGGCCAGCCGCTGGTGGAAGGTGGTGGTGTCGGTGAGCTGGTGCGTGGATTCGTTGCCCAGCGTGAGTTCGGTGCGGCCGTAGCGCGTGCGCAGCCGATCGTCGACGATGGTGGGAATGGTGTAGCGATCCTGGGTGTAACCGAGGCCGGCAAAAACCTCCCAGTCGGTTTGTGGCGTCTTGATCAGCTTGTAGCCGAAGCCGCCCGAGGTGCTCAGCCGGTGGCTGAGCTTGGCGATCCGGTCACGGAACCAGGTGCCGTTGGCGTACACATAAAAATCATCGCGCAGGTTGTGCTTGCCCGTGACGCTCAAATCACTGTTGTGAGCGCTGGTTTCGCCTTCGGCCGTGTTGTAGAGGGCCTTGGCGCGCAGCGAAAAGCTGTTGCGGTCGGTGGCGCGGGCCAGGTCGTAGCCCAGGTTGAAGCTGCGCAGGTCGCTGTTGCCCGAGGCCAGCGAGGCGCCGGCGCCCAGAATCTGGCGCCATTTGCCATCGGGCAGGGTCTTGATCTGGGCGTGGGAGAGGCTGGGGGCCAGTGACAGGGCCAGGCCGATGGCCGTCAGCCAAGGGGCGTGCTGTGATGCCGACATGCGGGGGAAGATCGTTTTCATGCGAGTAGAGTAAACCATCAGTGCCTGATATGCTTTCGGGTTGTTGTGTTCTCCCACCTCCTCATTTCTTCGTGCGAAGGAGTGCCTCGATGAGCTTTGCCCCCTCTGACCGCCTGCATTCCCTGCCTTTGCTGGGCAGTGGCAAGGTGCGCGACAACTACGCGGTTGGTGACGACCGGCTTCTGATGGTGACATCGGATCGCCTTTCGGCCTTCGATGTGATCATGGCCGAACCGATTCCCGACAAGGGGCGGGTGTTGAACAACCTGGCGCTCTTCTGGTTCGAGCGCCTGAAGGATGTGGTGCCCAACCACCTCACGGGCGAGACGCCCGAATCGGTCGTGCAGCCGGATGAGATTCCGCTCGTGGCCGGGCGCTCGATGGTGGTCAAGCGGCTCAAACCCATTCTGGTCGAGGCCGTGGTGCGGGGCTATCTGGTTGGCTCCGGCTATCAGGAATATCTGGCCAAGGGCAGTGTGTCCGGTATCGTGCTGCCGGCCGGCATCCAGCAGGCGGAACAGCTGGATGCGCCGATCTTCACCCCGGCCGCCAAGGCCGAGCTGGGTCAGCATGACGAGAACATCACCTTCGACGAGATGGTGTCGCGCGTGGGGGCCGACCTGGCCGAGCAGATCCGGGCGGTGAGCCTGACGCTTTATCAGAAAGCGCGTGAATATGCCGCTACCCGCGGCATCATCATTGCTGATACCAAATTCGAGTTCGGGCTGGATGAGAACGACCAGCTCGTGCTGATGGATGAAATCCTCACGCCCGACTCTTCGCGCTTCTGGCCCGAAGACCATTACCGTCCTGGCATCTCGCCACCGAGCTTCGACAAGCAGTTCGTGCGTGACTACCTTGATACGGTCAAGACCTGGAACCGGCAGGCGCCGCCGCCGCCGTTGCCACTGGCGGTGATCGAGGCCACCAGCAATCGCTATCGCGAAGCGTATGAACGACTGACAGGACAGACACTGTGATGATGCAATCCGCCGACGTTGAGTCGCCCGTGGTGGGCGTGGTGATGGGCAGCAACAGCGACTGGGAGGTGATGCAGCATGCCGTCCAGTTGCTGAAGCAGTTTGGCGTGCCGCACGAGGCGCGGGTGGTGTCGGCCCATCGGATGCCGGATGACATGTTCGAGTATGCCGAGCAGGCTGCCGCGCGTGGGTTGAGAGCGATCATTGCCGGTGCGGGCGGGGCCGCGCACCTGCCAGGCATGCTGGCCGCCAAGACCACGGTGCCGGTGCTGGGGGTGCCGGTGCCGAGCCGTCATTTGCAGGGGCAGGATTCGCTGCTGTCCATCGTGCAGATGCCCAAAGGTATCCCGGTGGCCACTTTTGCCATCGGGCAGGCGGGGGCTGCCAATGCGGCATTGTTCGCCGTGGCGCAGTTGGCACTCGACAACCCTGATCTGGCCACGGCGCTGGAAGCCTTCCGCCTGAGTCAGACGAAGGCGGCCCGGCAGATGGAGCTGCCCGCATGAGTCCGAGCAGCCAGGATGCCATGACGGCCCAGCCGCAGCAGGCCCAGACCATGAAGCCTGGCCTGGTCTCGACGGGTGAGGCGGATGGTGGTGTAGCCCGGTCGTCTGCCGACCGTGCCGGACGACAGGCGTTGAGCCGCAGCACGGGGCAGGGCTGGACGCCGCTGCCGCCCGGCAGTTGGCTGGGGGTACTCGGAGGCGGCCAGTTGGGGCGCATGTTCTGTCAGGCGGCCCAAAGCATGGGCTACCGGGTTTGCGTGCTGGATCCCGATCCGCATTGCATCGCCGGCCGGGTGGCCGACCGACAGTTGCGCGCCGATTATCTGGACGAAGCGGCGCTCACGGTGCTGGGCGAGCGCTGCGCGGCCGTCACGACCGAGTTCGAGAACGTGCCGGCCGAGGCCCTGGAAAAGCTCGCCACGCTCACGCGTGTGGCACCGGCCGCTTCGGCGGTGGCCATCGCGCAGGATCGCGTGGCCGAGAAAGCCTTTCTGGCGGCCAGCGGTGTGCCGGTGGCGCCGTACCGGCCCATCCAGTCGATGGCCGATCTGGACGAAGCGCCCGACGAGCTGTTTCCGGGCATCCTGAAAGTGGCGCGCCTCGGCTATGACGGCAAGGGGCAGGCGCGGGTTGCCAGCCGGGACGAGGCGCGGGAAGCCTTCGAGCGCTGGACGATCGCAGCCGGCGGGCAGGCACCGGTGTGTGTGCTGGAGCAGCGGGTGTCGCTGGCTTCTGAAGTGTCGGTGCTGGTCGTGCGTGGTGGTGATGGGGCGGTGGCCACCTACCCATTGGCCGGTAACGAACACCGACACGGCATTCTGGCCGTGAGCACGGTGCCGGCACCGGTGCCGGCGGCGCTGGCCGATGAGGCCCGGCAGGCGGCCGTCACCATCGCCGAAAAGCTCGATTACCACGGTGTGCTGTGCGTGGAATTCTTCGTGCTTATCGACGGTCGCCTGCTTGCCAACGAGATGGCGCCGCGTCCGCACAACTCCGGGCACTGGACGATCGATGCGGCCGTGAGCAGCCAGTTCGAGCAGCAGGCGCGCGTGATGGCCGGCCTGCCACTCGGTAGTACCGAGCAGACCTGGCCCGCGCTGATGCTCAACATTCTGGGCAATGCCTGGTATCTGCCGTCGTCCGTCTCTGAGGCATCTGCGCCGAAGGCGGCGGCTGACACTTCGGTCAAGGGTGAGACGACGGCAGAGCAGGCCGAAGGTGCGAAGCAGGCCGAAGCCAAGCCGGTGGCTGGTGCGGCGTCATCGTCTGTGGCTTGTGCGTCGGGCAGCCGTGGGCCGGGTAGTTCGTCCGTGCCGGTGGAGCCGGATTGGGCGGCCGTACTGGCCCATCCAGGGGCCAAGCTGCACCTGTATGGCAAGGACGATGCACGGATGGGCCGCAAGATGGGGCACCTGACCGTGATGGCGCCCACTGCCGAAGCCGCCCGTATGCAGGCGGCAGAGATCGGCCTCTTCTTGGCGCAGCCCTTGGTGGATGAATCAGGGGCGTGAACCAATGGATGATGCTGCGCGTGTGAGGCCAGCGCCTGCCTTGGCGGCCTCTTTGGCGGCGGCCGTTGACGTGCTGCGCGCAGGCGGGGTGGTGGGGCTGCCCACCGAAACGGTTTATGGGCTGGCGGCCAATGCGGCGGATGCGGCTGCCGTGGCGAGCATTTACCGCATCAAGGGCCGGCCGGCTGATCACCCGCTGATCGTGCATGTGGCCGACGCGGCCTCGGCGCGCCTTTGGGCCGATTGGACGCCGGCCGCCCAACAACTGGCCGACGCCTTCTGGCCGGGGCCGCTGTCGCTCGTCTTGAAGCGCCGTGCCGACGCACCGGCCTGGGCTTGCGGTGGGCAGGAGACGATCGCGCTGCGCAGTTCCTCGCACCCGGTTTTTCAGGCGCTGATGGAGAGGTTGAAGCCCCACGGGATCACCGGATTGGCCGCTCCTTCGGCCAATCCGTTCGGCCGCATCAGCCCGAGCCGGGCCGCCCATGTACGGGCCGGGCTGGGCGAGGCCGTGCCGGTGGTGCTGGAAGGGGGGGCGGCCGAGATCGGGCTGGAATCGACCATCGTCGATCTGTCACGTGGCAGGCCCGTGTTGCTCCGGCCGGGGCACGTGAGCCTGGCCGCGCTCGAAGCCTGCCTGGGCGAGCCGGTGCTGGCAGCTGATCTGCTTGCACTGGCAGATGAAGATGCCGGGGCACCTCGGGTGCCAGGTGCTTTGCCATCTCATTATGCGCCCTCGGTGCCCGTGCGTTTGCTGACGGCCGAGGCGCTGCCGTTGGCCTTGGCGGAGGCCAAAGCGGCTGGCGAGTCGGTGGCCGTGTGGTCGCCGGTGGCGCCTGCGCCGCAGGCGGGGCTTTTCTGGCGGCGCCGGCCGGCCGATGCGGCGGGGGCCGCCCGTGATCTGTATGACACGCTGCACCAGCTCGACGCCTTGCCGGTGGCCCGCATCCTGGTCGAGCGACCGCCGGCCTTGCCGGCGTGGCGGGCGTTGACGGATCGGCTGGAGCGGGCGGCGGCGTAGGCGGGTATAGTTTCAATAGCGTGGTGTTTCATGGTGGAGCTGAGCTGCACCAGGGCTGCGTCCTGCGGAGGATCTTGGGATGGATCGAGTATCGTTGAACGTGGATGAGGCCGTGGGCGGTGTGGCCCTCACCAGCATTCCGCGGGATTACAACGCGGCGCACGACCTGTTGCAGCGTAATCTTCAGGCGGGGCGGGCCGATCAGGTCGCTTTCGTCGATGATCGGGTGTCGATCACCTATGCCGAGCTGGCCCGCCGGGTCGATCGTTTCGCGCTGGGCCTGCATTCGATCGGGGTGGGGCGCGAGGATCGCATCCTGCTGTGCCTGAACGATACCATCGACTGGCCAACGATTTTCCTGGGCGCCATCAAGGCGGGGGTCGTGCCGGTATGCGTCAACACTGGCCTGTCGAAACACGATTACGACTACATCCTGCGCGATTCACGGGCGAAGGCGCTTTTCGTGTCGCGTGCTGCCTTTGCGCCTTTCGATGGGCTGCACAATTCGATCCCGACCCTGCAACGCCTGTTGATTTCAGAAGCGCCGCTGGCCGATGGGGGTGATATCGGCGCCATTCTGGACGCGGCCGGGGATGATGATCGTTTCGAGGCGGTGGACACCAGCAGCGATGAACCCTGCTTCTGGGTGTATTCGGCCGGCTCGCAGGGGCATCCGCGTGCCACCGTGCATTGCCATGCCAGCCTCGTGCAGATGGCCGAGCTGTATGGCTTGCGCATTCTTGGGCTGACTTCCCGGGACAGGTGCTTTTCAGCGGCACGGCTGTTCAGCTCCTATGGACTGTGCAACTCGATGATCTTTCCGATGGTGGCGGGCGCCATGTCGGTGCTGAAAGCCACGCCCCCCACCGTGCCCGAGCTGATCAGCTATCTCACGGGCAAGGCACCGGCCAAGGTGGTGGGCGCGCGTCCTACCGTGTTTTTCGGGATGCCGGCCTTGTATGCCGGTTTGCTGGCTGATCCTGATTGCCCGGAGAGCAGCGAGCTGTCGCTGCGGCTTTGCGTCTCGGCCGGCGAAGCCATGCCGGATGGCTTGCGTGCGCGGGTGGAGGCGCGCTTCGAGGTGGAGCTGCTCAATGGGGTGAGTTCCACCGAGATGCTGCATATTTATCTCTCGACCCCGCGCGGCGAAAAATCGGCAGACCCGGACAAGGCGATCGATACCGCCTTGCAGCCTGTGCCCGGTTTTGGGTTGCGTCTGGTGGATGATCAGGACGAGGAGGTGCCCGAGGGGGAGGTGGGCACGTTGCTCGTGAACGGGCCGACCGCCGCGCTGGGTTACTGGAACCAGCGTGAACAGACCCGTGACGTGTTTCAGGGGCGATGGGTGCGCACCGGCGACCGTTTCTGGCGCGATGCCGAGGGCTACTACCACTATGTAGGCCGTTGCGATGACATGCTGAAGATTTCAGGGCAGTTCGTCTCGCCGGCCGAGGTGGCGGCCGAGCTGGCCGCCCATGATGACGTGGCCGCGGCCTCCGTCATCGGTGTGCCCGATACCGAAGGCGGTTTCATCCGGCCCAAGGCGCTGATCGTGCTGAAGCCCGGCATCATCCCCGATGCCGCCACCGAATCCCGGCTGATGACTCACCTGCGCGACAACATTGCCCACTTCAAGCTGCCGCGCTGGATCGAATTCGTCGAACAGCTTCCCGAGGCGCACGACCGCAATTGCGAGGCCAGGGTGCTCTCACCTGACATGGTGTCGGAAGATGCCGTGGTGCCACAGGCACCCCTGAACCTGCTCGATGCCGTCTTGCAGGAGGCCGAAGCGGCGCAGCAGGGGGCGAGCGCCGGCGATTCGATCGAGGCGCCGCGGGTGCAGGGGATTTGAGCATGGAAGATAGACTGCACGGGGCCGTCCGTCACGGGAAGGAAATGGCGCTCTTGAGGCCTGAGCCAGAGCAGACGCCTGAGCAGGAACAGACGGCATTGGAAGCGCTCAAGCACCTGTGGGCTGGCGATATCAGTGAGGTCGATTTGCAGGCGCCAGAAGACTTACCGCCTGAGCCTGTGCCTTCGTTGGGTGGCTGAATCTTAGCGCGCACTTTTGTTGTAAACCCGAAGAGCCAGCCCCAGCGGCACCAGGCACAGCAGGATGGCAAGCAGGTTGCTGCCTTGCCAGCCCAGCGTGGCATGCAGCAGTGCCGGCGAGAAGGCGCCTGCCGTGGCCAGCACCGAGATGGCCAGATCATTGATGCCTTGCAGCTCCACCGCATGCGGCAATTGGGCCGAGTGCTCGGCAAAGAGCGCGCTGCCGCCCACATAGGTGAAGTTCCAGCCCAGGCCCAGAATGACGAGTGCCAGCACGAAGGTGCCGTAGGTATCGACCACCAGGTTGAGGCCGGCACTGAGCGCCGTGAGCACCACGCCCAGCAAGGCAAGTCGCTGTGCGCCCACCCGTTGTACGAGCCGACCGGCGATGAGTGAGGGGGCGAACATCGCCACCACATGCCATTGAATGGCCTGACTGATTTCCCCAAAACTGCTGCACAGGCCCGTGGAGAGCTGGATCGAGGTCTGGATCATCAGGAGGTTCATCAGCCCGTAGCCCAAGGCCGCGATCAGTACCGCCAGCCGCGTGCCTGGATCCCGGAAAACAGTGCGTAACAGCGGCATCGTCGTCGGGCGGCTGCTGGCCGATGATGGGCTGCCAACCGCTACGGTGCCCGCCGATGTGCTGCTACCTGGTGTGCTGCCGCCTGGTGCTGGGCTGCTTGGGGTGGTGCTGCCAGCGCCAACGGTCTGTGTCGGGCGGATCATCAGGTTGATGAGGAAGGCCAACGCGGCCAGCGCCACGAACACCAGATAGGCGCCGGCAAATTCGCCCAGCCCTGCCACCTGTTGAAGCTGCTTGCTGAGCAGCGGCCCGGTGAACGCCGCGATCAGGCCACCCGCCACCACAAGCGAAATCGCCCGCGGGCGCTGGGCGGCGTCCAGCCCGTCAGTTGCCGCAAAGCGGTTGAAATTGGCAAAGCTGATGTAGAGACCCAGCAAGGCGTGTGAGAGGATCAGCAGCCCGAATTGCCGATGCTCGATGGCCAGAAAACCGGTAACCCCCGACAAGGCCAGCGGTGCACACGCGAGCAGAAAGGCGGGCCGACGCCCCCACCGCGCCATCAGGCGCGACGCCGGCAGCGTACCGAGCATCACCAGCAGAAACTGGCAACCATAGGGAATGGTCGAAGCCCACGCCGCAGGCGCGAGCGCTGCCCCCACCAATGCCGCCATCGACACCGACATGACGGCGGTCGTCAGGTTGATCGACTGGGCGAGGAAATAGAGCCAGGTGCGGGGGGGGAGGTGGGCGGGCGTGGTTGGGGCAGTCATGGCAGAGGCTCTATGCCGGGCGGGCATCAGGGACGCGGGGCGCTATCGGAATGTGGCCTATTCTGCTTCAGTTCATGCTCGTGCGGTCGAACAGTTGGGCGGATAGTTGGCGGACTGTCCGAGAAAATCGTCGGACAGTTCGCATGATCAGCCGCAGGATTTCTGCCCGGAATTGCGGTAGAAACTCCGGGCCGTGCGGGACGAGATCGGCGAGAAGATCAGCAGCCTGAACTGCCCGAGGCCATGAGCAGAGGACTACCACCAGTAGGTCGGATACCGCCTCGGGTGGCTCAGATTGTTGTAGATCAGTGCGACCAGCACGATGATCAGCGAGCCGATCAGGGTGGGTGTGAGCAGGAAAGACCAGCCGGCTCCGCCCAGCATGACGATGAGCGGGTTCGAGCCCGCGGGCGGGTGTGGCATGCGGAACACCAGCATCAGTGCGACTGCGCTGCCGACGGCGAGAGCCATCGACCACCACTGGGCGCCAAAGATCGCCATGAACACCAGGCCGGTCAGTGATGCGATGAAATGGCCACCGATCACGTTGCGGGGCTGTGCAAAGGGGCTTTGTGGATAGGCGAACACGAGCAGGCAGCTGGCGCCGAAAGAGCCGAGGATCAGGGCCAGCTGGCTGCCACTGGCCAGCCCGGCAAAGGCAGCTGTCGCCAGCGCGGCGCCGCCCCAGGCAATGGCAATCGAGCGCCAGGGCAGGCGCGGTGGACAAGGTTCGGTGGCAGAAAAAATCCTCTCTCGCACGGGAATCTCCTTGTATGAAAGCATCAGGCATGTATACTGATCGGTATATTCAAGGCTGATGGTAAACCGATCGGTTTACTTTTGGCAAGGAGATCGCATGGATACCCGGCAACAAATCCTCATCGCTGCCCATGATCTGTTCTATCGGGAGGGCTTTCACGCTTGTGGCGTGGAGCTGCTGGCCCAGCGGGCGGGCACCACGAAGCGTACCCTTTATGCCCACTTTGGCAGCAAGGAAGGGCTGATCGATGCCGTGCTGGCGTATCGCCATCAGAGGTTCATCGACAGCATGCAGGCTGCCCTGGAAAAACGTCCTCCCAGCCAGACGGATCAGGCCTATCTGGATTTCATCATCGCGTGGACACGGTCGAATGATTTCCACGGCTGCATGTTCATCAATGCCAGTGCCGAATATGCCGATGAGCAAACGATGCCGCATCAGCATGCTGCCCGGCACAAGGCGCAGATCCGTGACATCCTGCTGTCACGGCTGAAAGCGGGGGGGGTCTCACAGGCGAAGGCTGCTGCCGAGATGCTTTTCCTCATTGGAGAGGGCATGATCGTGGCCGCGCAGACGGGGCAGCAGCCCTTAAAGGCCAGCATGCCGGCGATTCTGCGGGCCATTCGCCAGCTGGGTTCAGTCGATCCCACCTGACTGGCCTGGCGCTGTATCGTGCCGATGAATGTCCTCTCATGAGCAGAGCCCCAGCCGTCAGAAGGCAATGCCGTAGCGTCTAATCAATCTCGATGTTTGATATCATTGATATCAACTTGGGTTTGCATCGAAGGAGGCTGACAACATGACGAGTCTGCTGGTACGGGGTCTGGATGAAGCGCTGGTGCTCGCGCTTAAGCAGCGCGCGGCAGCCGACGGTCGCAGTGCCGAGGCTGAGCACCGTGCCATCCTGCAGGAAAGTCTTCAACAGCCCCGCAGGCGCTCGTTGGCGGAGGCTCTGGCCAGCATGCCGAACGTCGGACGGGATGAGGATTTCGAGCGACAGCAGGACGGTGGGGCGGCGAGCAGTGTTTTTGATTGACACCAACGTCATCAGTGAGGCTCGAAAGGGAAAAGCCGCCAATGGCGGGGTATCGGTATTTCTGCGTGAGGCGGATCGGAACGGCAAGGCGCTTTACCTGTCGGCCATCACGATAGGCGAGTTGCAGCGGGGTGTCAGGCTGATTCGGCACCGAGGCGATCTTGATCAGGCCGAGCGGCTTGAACGCTGGCTGATGCAGCTCATCCAGGCGTATCAGGATCGCATCCTGCCGGTCGATTCGGAGGTGGCCATGCTCTGGGGGGCTTTGAGGGTGCCTCATCCTGAAAACGCCCTGGACAAGCTGATTGCCGCGACAGCCTGCCTGAACGGTTTGACGCTGGTGACCCGCAACATCAGGGATTTTTCTGAAACAGGCGTTCCGTTGCTGAATCCCTTTTCTTGAACCTTCAATAGTCTGTTGGCGATATGTTAGGGGAGAGAATTCGGTTAGTCAGCGAATGATGGCGTATCAGCTAGCCGATCAGGATCGTTGTGATCAGGAAGACCAGCTGGCTCGGCCCAGCATGACGATGAGCGGGTTGGCTGGGTCTCACGCTTGCCAGGGATTGACGAGCGCAACCCCCAGTCCTTCAAAGTCCTTGATGTTGCGTGTGACCAGTGTCAGGTGGTGCTGCACGGCGGTTGCCGCTAGCAGGGCGTCGATGACCGGCAGGGTGCGGCCTGCACCGGCCTGAAGACACCCCCAGCAGTCTGCGACAGGGGCGTCCACATCCAGTATGCGGCCCAGGAAGTATCTGGGCAATTCGATTTCCAGCCAGTCAGTGAGCGTCCGGCGAAAGGCCGCGTCGGCCACGCCTTCGACGCCTTTTCGGATTTCCCCCAGACTCAGCACGGACAGGTACAGGGATTCGCGGGTACGGGCCTGAACCCAGGCAACCAGGTTGGCATCAGGCTGTCGCTTGCGCAGCTCGGACAGCACATTGGTGTCGATCAGGTAGCTCAAAACGACACCTCGCGCGGCAGGCTGCCTGGGCCGTGGTCGCGTTCGATGTTGATTTCATCGTGTCCGGCCAGAGGGGACGCGCGCATGAAATCCACCAGTGATTGTTGGCTGCCAGAGAGGCGGTCGAACAGCTCACGAGACAGCACCACGGCCACAGACTTCCCGTGCAGGGTGATGTCCTGTGGACCTTTCTGTGCCGCGAGTTTGACCAACTCTGAAAACCGCGCCTTGGCGGTCTGCATCTGCCAGGTTTGCATGGGTTTGCTCCAGAAGTCTGTCAGGTCTGACCTGTTTGTACCGAATGTTAACTGTCTCGCGCCATGATGTCCATGGTGGGCTGGAACACTTTTGCGCCGGTTGGTTGCTCGTGCCGATGCCGGGCGGGTACAAGGGAGGACGGTTCCTTCGCGTTCAGCAAGAGGGGCGCAGGCGTCCGTTGGCGGAAGCCTTGGCCAGCATGTTCAACATCGACAGGTAGCCGGGCCCTGGACATCAGTTAGCCCAGGAAGGATGCCGGAACACTTTCGCCAGATGCGCGACGAACAGGCGCACGCGAGCCGGTGTCAGGGTACGGGCCGGCGTCACGGCATGGATGCCACTGGCGGGCAGCCTGCAATCGGGCAACACCTGCTGAAGGCGCCCCGACCTCAGATCGTCATGCACATGCCACACCGAATGCATGGCAATGCCCAGTCCGTTGAGGGCCGCGTGACGCAGGGCGTCACCAAAATTGCTCCGGAAAACGCCTGCTACGCGCAACTGATGCGTCTGGCCGATGGCGTCCTCCAGCCGCCAGAGATGGGGCGTGTCGTGGTGCCCGGTCTGCACGATGCAGTCGTGCGTCAGCAGGTCTGCCGGTTGTGCCGGTGTGCCCCGGCGACGCAGGTAATCGGGCGAGGCACAGAGTATGCGTTCATTGTCGGCCAGCCGGCGTGAGACGAGCGATGAATCCTCCAGCACGCCGATGCGGATGGCCAGATCGAAGCCTTCACCCACCAGATCGACCTGCCGGTCATCCAGATGCAGATGGATGTTGAGTCCGGGGTGCATGGCGAGAAAGGTGGGCAGCAGCGGTGCGATGTACTGGTTGCCGAAGGAGGCCGGGGCCGTGACCTTCAGCGTGCCGCTGACGGCGCCGCCCCGCTGTTGCAGACGGTTGCCCAGCGCTTCGAGTTCTTCCACGAGCGGTCGGCCTTCCTGCGCCAGCAGCTGGCCCTCGGGGGTCGGGTAGAGGCGGCGTGTGGTGCGGTGAAGTAGCCGCACGCCCAGTTCGGCTTCCAGCCGCTGTAGGCGCTGGCTGGCCACGGCGGTCGACAGATCCAGCTGACGTGCAGCGGCGCTGATGGAGCCGTGCGCCAGCACCTGCAGGAATAGGGCGATGTCATCGAGGCGGTTCATGGGGGGATGGATGTGGGGGCAGAAGGAAGCTGTCCGCACAGCCCGTCATCATCGATGTGAAGGCGTGGCGCGAGGGCAGGTTGATCGGCGTGGCGTGCCTGATCGGGTGTGTGCCCGTTGGTTGGCTGGTAGCGAATGGCAGTGCTGATGGTGGCACAGCCTATTGTCAACCGTATCTTGAAACTGATTCAAGGCATGGACGGTTTTTTGATTGAATCGGCGTGCGTACAGTGTTGCCCATGGTCAGGTGCGGGTCGTGCCGCTACCCGCATCGGGAAGCGCCCGTGTCCGGGCTGTCTTTTCCCTTCGTTCAGACAAAGGGCCTGCCATGTCCGTTTCTGCCTCTCCTGCTTCTTCTTCCGACGTCGAACCGTCTGCCGGCCGCGCGCGCATGCCGATGTCGGTCTACGCACTCACGATCGGTTCCTTCGGCATCGGCACCACCGAGTTCATCATCATGGGGCTGCTGGTGCAGGTGGCGACCGAGTTGGAGGTATCCCTGCCGCAGGCCGGCTTGTTGATCTCAGGTTATGCACTGGGCGTCTTCGTGGGGGCACCGCTGCTCACGCTTGCCACACGCCGTCTGCCGCACAAGATCACGCTGGTGGCGCTGATGATGATCTTCACGCTCGGGAACCTGGCCTGTGCGCTGGCACCCAGTTACGGCTGGCTGATGGCGGCCCGGGTCCTGACCTCGCTGGCGCACGGTACCTACTTTGGTGTCGGCGCCGTGGTGGCGACCCGCCTCGTGGGGCCGGAGCGGCAGGCGCAGGCCATCGCCATCATGTTCACCGGCCTGACGGTCGCCACGCTGCTGGGCGTGCCCGCCGGAGCCTGGCTGGGTCTGCAACATGGCTGGCGGGCGACCTTCTGGGCTGTGAGCGGCATCGGTCTGCTGGCTACGCTGGTGGTCTTTCTGCGGGTGCCCGCCACCCGGGCGGACGACACGGACGGCTCCGTCCTGAGCGAGGTGCGTCAGGTGTTGCGTCTGCCCGTGCTGCTGGGGCTGTTGATGACGGTGCTGGGCTTTGGGGGTCTGTTCGTCGTGCACACCTATATCCAGCCGATCCTGATGCAGGTCTCGGGTTTTGCGGAAAGCGCGGTTTCGCCGCTCCTGCTGCTTTTTGGCGTGGGCATGGTGGTGGGCGGGTTGCTGGGGGGACGGCTTGCCGATCGAGGGGTGGGGCGCGCGCTGATCCTCAGCCTGCTGGGACTGGCCGTTGTGCTGGCGGCGATGCGCTGGGGGATGCCTGATCGCTGGCTGGCCGCCATCTTCACGCTGCTGCTGGGCGCTGCGGCCTTCGCCACGGTACCCGCCCTGCAGATGTGGGTGCTGCAGCGTGCGGGCTCGGCCCAGAGTCTGGCTTCGAGCCTGAACATCGGTGCCTTCAACCTGGGCAACGCCATCGGTGCGTGGCTGGGCAGCCTGGTGATCGCGCAGGGCGCCGGCCTGAAGTGGCTGCCGATGGTGGGGGCCCTGATGCCATTGATCGCGGTCGGTGTGGCCATGCCGGCGTTGCGCCTGTCTCCTCGCATGGCCGATGGAAAGGCATCGAAGCAGGCTTGATTATCAAGCCTGGCTGGAAGGTGATTCAAGATTTCCGGGGTTTTTCCTGTCGTTCCTGCTCGGCATGATGGTGGCTCGGCACGGCGATCGTTCAGGGTATCTCTGACCGTGCCGTTTTTCATGCACTCAGGAGGAAAACACCGTGCAATATCGCTATCTTGGGCATTCGGGTCTGAAGGTTTCCGCCTTCGGTTTTGGTGTGGGTACCTTTGGCGGCCAGGGGCCGCTGTTCTCGGCCTGGGGCGATACCGATGAAAGCGCTGCCCGTCGGCTGCTCGACATCGCCATCGACGCCGGGGTGAATTTTTTCGATACCGCCGATGTCTATTCCGATG
>JAUNKF010000071.1 GCA_030532895.1 Lautropia sp.
AAGGCATCGAGCAAGGGCGGCAACAAGGTGGCCAAGGCATGTTGGCTCACCTGCTTCATCTGCGTTTTGGGGAGCTGAGTGCCACAACCGAGGCACAGCTGGCAGCCGCCAGCCCGGCCGAGCTTAATCAATGGGCCGAGCGGATTCTGACGGCACAGACGCTGGATGAGGTGTTTCAGGTTCAATAGCAGTAACCATGGGCAACCTGCTCTCCCTGTCTGCATCAACCTGAACAACTAGCGGCGATGCCGCCGCTTGTGCGCAGCCGAGAAGCACCCTTTCAGTGATTCGAGAATCTCGAATAACTGCCCAAGCTTACAGGCTTCGAGGCCCCCCTGCCCCGAAACCGCCTGGACTCAAACAATCCCCAACGCATTCACCATCGAGCTGCCGGCATCAGGCGCCTTGCGCTTGCCGTTCAGCTTGATGTTCAGGCGCAGGTCGTTGACGGAGTCGGCGTTGCGCAGCGCGTTTTCGTAGCTGATGATGCCGGCCTCGTAGAGGTCGAACAGGTGCTGGTCGAAGGTCTGCATGCCCAGCTCGCGCGACTTCTTCATGATCTCCTTGATCTCGCTCACATTGCCCTTGAAGATCAGGTCGGAGATCAGCGGGGAGTTGATCATCACCTCCACGGCCGCAATCCGGCCAGCGCGTGATTCACAAGGCACCAGACGCTGGGAGATGACGGCCTTCAGGTTCAGCGACAAGTCCATCAGCAGCTGCTGGCGGCGCTCTTCAGGAAAGAAGTTGATGATGCGATCGAGCGCCTGGTTCGCACTGTTGGCGTGCAACGTGCCCATGCAAAGGTGGCCCGTTTCGGCAAAGGCCACCGCATGCTCCATCGTTTCGCGGTCACGAATCTCGCCCAGCATGATCACGTCAGGGGCCTGGCGCAGCGTGTTCTTGAGCGCAATATGCCAATCGAGCGTATCGACGCCCACCTCACGGTGCGTGACGATGCAGTTGCGGTGCAGGTGAACGAATTCCACCGGGTCTTCGATGGTGACGATGTGGCCGTGGCTGTGTTCGTTGCGGTGGCCGATCATTGCGGCGAGCGAGCTGGATTTGCCCGAGCCGGTAGCGCCCACCATCAGGATCAGGCCGCGCTGCGTCATCGACAGCTCTTTCAGCACCTCGGGCAGGTTCAGGCTCTCAAAATCAGGGATTTCGCTCTTGATCACCCGCAGCACCATGCCGGTTCGGCCCATCTGCGTGAAGGCGTTGACCCGGAAACGGCCGATACCTGCCGGACTGATGGCAAAGTTCAACTCCTTCTGTGCCTCAAATTCAGCGGCCTGACGATCGTTCATCAAGGCGCGAGCCAGTTCGGTCGTGTGCTGAGCCGTCAGTGGCTTGTCGGACACCGGCACCATTTTGCCATTCAGCTTGAAGGCCGGCGGAAAATCTGCGGTCAGAAACAAGTCCGAGCCATCCTTGGCCACCATCAGACGCAGCAGATCGTAGAGAAAGGCGGACGCCTGCTCCCGTTCCTTCATGCTGGATTTCTGGGCCAGCTGCTGACGGGCAGCCGCTTGCTGTTGCGGGGTGGATGGCTGGGACACAGGTTTCATGGCAAGGATCAGAGCGGGAAGTTTTCTTTGACGGCGGCGGCCGAACGAGCCTCGGCGGACGAAATCACGTTGCGACGGACAAGGTCGGTCAGACACTGATCGAGCGTCTGCATGCCAAGCGCCGCACCGGTCTGGATCGCCGCGTTCATCTGCGACACTTTGGCCTCACGGATCAGGTTTCGGATGGCGGGCGTGCCCACCATGATTTCGTGGGCCGCCACACGACCGTTGCCGTCCTTGGTTTTGAGCAGCGTCTGCGAGATCACCGCTTTCAGCGACTCCGACAACATTGCCCGAACCATGTCCTTTTCTGCCGCCGGGAACACGTCCACGATACGATCGATGGTTTTTGCGGCCGACGAGGTGTGCAGCGTGCCGAACACGAGGTGGCCCGTTTCAGCAGCAGTGAGCGCCAGACGGATCGTCTCCAGATCCCGCAATTCCCCCACCAGGATGATGTCCGGGTCTTCACGCAGCGCACTCTTCAGCGCATTGTTGAAGGACTGGGTGTGCGGGCCGACCTCACGCTGGTTGATCAGGCAGCGCTTCGATTCATGCACGAATTCGATCGGGTCTTCGACCGTGAGGATGTGGCCGTAGACGTTCTCATTGATGTGGTTGATCATCGCGGCCAGCGTCGTGGATTTACCCGAACCGGTCGGGCCTGTCACCAGCACGATGCCGCGCGGTTGCATGGCGATGTCGGTGAAGGATTTGGGCGCGTTCAGCTGCTCCAGCGTGAGGATCTTGGACGGAATCGTCCGCATCACGGCGCCGGCGCCGCGCTCATGCACGAAGGCGTTCACACGAAAGCGGGCCAGCCCTGGAATCGAGAACGAGAAGTCGCACTCCAGGCGCTCTTCGTATTCCTTGCGCTGCGAGTCGTTCATGATGTCGTAGATCAGGCCATGCACGGCCTCATGATCCATCGCCGGCAGGTTGATGCGACGCACGTCACCATGCACGCGAATCATCGGCGGCATGCCGGCCGACAGGTGCAAGTCGGATGCCTTGTTCTTGACGGTGAATGCCAACAGCTCAGTAATGTCCATTCGGTCTCATCTCCGGGC
>JAUNKF010000001.1 GCA_030532895.1 Lautropia sp.
CGTCGTCGAATGTCAGTGCCTTCTTGGCTATCCGCATCGTAGTTTTTCCGCAAAGGGGCATGATAACAATAAATCGCCTACAGCACAAATAGTGTGATGAGGCAGCTGAGGACGGTACGGGTGAGGCTTTGACAAACTGAAAATGCAGCCCATCGCCGCCGGGTTGCTATGATGTCCGATCTTTTCTGCACGGATTCGAGCGATACATGGATTCTTTGACACAGATCGTGCTGGGCAGCACCGTGGCTGCGCTGGCAACCCCGCCCCGGCATCGGCGCGCCGCCATCATCGCAGGCGCCGCACTGGGCACGCTGCCCGATCTGGATGTGGTGGGCCTGAAGCTCCTGCTCAACGGCAGTGACCCGATCACGGAGGTGACCTGGCACCGTGGCCCTTCGCACTCGCTCTTTCTGTTGCCGGTGGTGGGCTGGCTGATCTGGCTGCTTGCCCGGCGCTTCAGTCCGATGGTGCGCGAGGCACCACGGGCCTGGCTGTGGGCCATCTGGCTTGCGTTGATCACGCACCCGATTCTGGATGCCTTCACCGTCTATGGCACGCAGCTCTGGTGGCCGCTACCGACCCCGCCGGCGATGTGGGCCTCGGTTTTCGTGATCGATCCGCTCTATACCCTGCCCTTGTTGCTGGGTGTGGTGGCGGCCTGGATCCTGTCGCCAGGGAACCGGGTGAGGAACAGCGGGCAAATGGCACGTGATGTGCCTCGGGAGCCAACAATAGGCAAGGAAACCCATGATGGGCTGAAGGCATCAAAGCGTGAACAGCGCTCAGACGCTCATGCTCACGTCACGCCCTCGCGCGGCAAGTCAACGCCCGGCCACCAGCCCGTACAGGCGCCCCGATCCAGCGGCAGGCACAACCTGACGGCCTCGGGCGCATGGCTGATGATGGGCATGATGCTGAGCTGCGGTTATCTGGCCTGGAGCATGGCAGCCAAGACCTGGGTTGACCGGACGGCGGATCAGGCACTGGCCAGGCTCGGCTTGCAGGAAGCCAGGCGCTTTTCCGTGCCGATGCCCTTCAACACGCTGTTGTGGCGCGTGGTGGCGATGGCGCCCGATGGCTACTGGATTGGCGACCGTTCCTTGCTGGTGGATCAGGGGCCGATGAATTTCCGCTTTTATCCGAGCGATACGGGCGCCTTGCAGCAGGTGGCCTCGGATGCCCAGGTACAGCGGCTGCTGTGGTTTACCCACGGTTTTGTGGGCATGCAATCCGCCATCGATGAAGCAGGCAAGGCGCGTCTGATCCTCACCGATCTGCGGATGGGACTGGAGCCGGATTATTTTTTCCGCTACGACATTGCGGGGCAAGATGCCGATGGGCACTGGGTGGCAGACCCCCAGGTGAAACGGCTCGACACGTTGATGACGAGCCAGGGGGCAACCTTGAGCTGGATCTGGCGGCGAATTTTTGACAGCGATGCGGCGATGGGCGGGGAAGCTGGCCGATAGGCATCAGGACAGACGGACATCATGCCAGGGACCCAAGGCTCTCCACTTCCAAACACCTGCCACCCAGCCGCAACGAGTCTTCAATTGGCGTCGGCATTGATGCCTGGCTCGCCCCTCGTGTCAAACGCCGTTGGCGGCCCAAGCGGAAAAACGGATGAAATGGCAGACAGGGCTGAAGGCTGGCAGGTGTCGGCGGTACGATCAAGCCCTAAGACGACATCCGCCACTTGCGGGCACGGTTCTTTGCCACCCGCTCGAAGCGGGCTTTTCTGGCGTCGGCCAGAATGGGCAACATCACCTCGACCCGGTCGGCATCGATCAGCACATCATCGAGCCACGCACGCCGGCCATGCCGTGACAAGCCGCGGGCTTTGCTGTCAATATCGGCGATGAGACGTCCCGCCTGCGCATACCCGTCATCGGCACCGGATGGGTGCCCTTCTCGTTCTTCTCGTTCTGACTGGCCGCCATCGAGCAGCACGCCGGCATCAAGCTGATCATGAGCATCAGCGCTGCCGCCACTGCCACGGCTTTGGGCTTGGGCTTGCGTCTCAGGGTAAGCCAGTCCAATCAACTGCCGGATGGTCGTGCCGGCTGGCACACGATGAAGGCTCCGAAAGAGTTGAAAGCGCTTCCGTGAGCTAGCTGCTGTTGATTCGGATGCAGTGACTTGCGTCGAAATAGGCCCAGACACTGACAGGGAAGCCCCCGATGCTGACAAAGCGTCATGCCCGGATTCAGCGCGGGCTGTTGTGGCTTGGGGCATCCTCACCAGGCCATCGTTTTTTGTCCCATCATCACCACCCGCTTCCAGGCACTGAATGACCAGCTCGACGCCGATCCAGTTGTCTGAAGCCCCCTGCTCATTGACAGGTTCCCCGCCCTGAACGGCAGGGCTTGCCATGCCTCGGGTCATGGCAACGGCTGTCGGCTCAGCCATAGCGACGCTCGGCCTCCTGCACGAAGGCATCGACCATGCTGGTGGCGATGTGGCCAAAGACCGGGTTCAACACGCGCGACAGGAGGCCGCTCTTCACTTCGTAGTCGAGCAGCAGGTCGATCCGGCAGGCATCTTCGGCCAGCGGTTTGAAATGCCAGCTGCCGTTGAGGTGAGAGAACGGGCCGTCTCGCAGCCGGATGTCGATCTGCGTGGGCCAGTGATGGGTGTTCTCGGTGCTGAAGGATTGCCGGATGCCCTTGAAGTTGATGATGATGGTGGCAGCCATGCCCTCGTCGTTGCGATAGAGCACTTCAGAGCCTCCACACCAGGGCAGAAAACGGGGATAATCCTCTGCCCGTTGCACAAGATCGAACATCGCTTCGGCCGAATAAGGCACCAGGGCAGATTTCTGGATCCGGGGCATGGTTCATGCCCCCCCAACCCGTGCTTGGGCTGCAGGCATCGCGCTGGCCAAGCCCCCCGCCACCAAGGGCCGTGCATGCCCCGTTGTTCGCCAGATTGGCAACCTGGCTATCTGAACCAGGCGCTTGGTAGCGATCGCGAAGCGGCTGACAAGACGGCTTCGCATTGCCGGGCGACGCACGTCAACGGCAACCCGGCGCGCCCGGCCGGCCCCTCGTACAGAATCCACACAATACCCAGGCACACGGCGCGCCATAACAGGCACAATAACGAATATGTCGAACATTACAGAAAACCGGAAAGCCGGGTTCAACTATTTCATCGAGGAACGGATCGAGGCCGGTCTGGTGCTGGAAGGCTGGGAGGTGAAGTCGATTCGCGCCGGCCGCGTCCAGATCCAGGAAGCCTACGTGATTGTACGGGGGGCCGAGCTGTTTCTGATCGGCGCGCACATCACGCCGCTGATCTCGGCCTCCAGCCATGTGAAGCCGGATGTTACCCGCAACCGCAAGCTGCTGCTGCACGCGGCCGAAATTGCCAAGCTGATCGGCAAGGTGGAGCGCTCCGGCTATTCGCTGGTGCCGCTCAACCTGCACTATTCAAAGGGCCGCATCAAGCTGTCGCTGGGTCTGGCCCGCGGCAAGAAGCAGTTCGACAAGCGGGCGAGCGAACGCGAGAAGGATTGGCAGCGCGAGCGCTCGCGCCTGATGAAGAACAACAACCGATGAGGCCTGGATAATCTTCCCCATACCGGCTGACGAATTTCTGGCCCTCTTCGAGGGCTTCGACGACGACTTCATCGCAGAGCTTGAAGATCGGTGCAACCCGCCGATCTGCTGCAACCCTCAGGCCATTTGCTATCCTTTGGACGAGCCCGAGGGCTTGGATAGACCACCCTGCCCGCCGCCGGCCTGAACCGCCTTCATGGCCGTGGCGATCATGCCGGCCACGTCGCCGAGGTTGGCAGGCACGATCATCGTGTTGTTGGTCTTGGCCAGTTTGGCAAAGGCATCCACATATTGCTCGGCCACGCGCAGGTTGACGGCGGCGTCCCCACCGGGTAGCTGCGCGGCAGCCCCCACGCGCTCGATGGCCTGGGCCGTGGCTTCGGCAATGGCCGAGATGGCGGCGGCCTCACCCTGGGCACGGTTGATTTCGGCCTGCCGCTCACCTTCGGAGCGCTGGATGGCGGCCTCCCGCTCACCGGAGGCGATGTTGATCTGCTCCTGCCGGCGCCCTTCGGAGGTGGCGATGACGGCACGCTTTTCGCGCTCGGCCGTGATCTGGGCCTGCATGGCGCGCAGGATCTCGGCGGGCGGCGTCAGATCCTTGATTTCATAGCGCAGCACTTTCACGCCCCAGTTGGTGGCGGCTTCGTCGAGCACGCCCACGACGGCCAGATTGATCGACTCGCGCTCTTCAAAGGTCTTGTCCAGCTCCATGCGGCCGATGACCGAGCGCAGCGTGGTTTGCGCGAGCTGGGTGATGGCGTCGATGTAGTTGCTGGAGCCGTAAGAGGCACGCATCGGATCCGTCACCTGAAAATACAGCACGCCATCCACCTGCAACTGGGTGTTGTCGCGGGTGATGCAGATCTGGCTGGGCACGTCGAGCGGAAACTCCTTCAGCTCGTGGCGATAGGCAACCCGGTCGATGAAGGGGATGATGATGTTGAGACCCGGCATCAGGATGCGGTCGAACTTGCCCAGGCGCTCGACGACCCAGGCGTGCTGCTGTGGCACGATCTTGAGGGTCTTGGTGGCGAAGATGATGGCCAGCACCAGGATGGCCAGCGGGATCATCGTGGAAAACTCGAACATGGGTGTGCTCCTGCCAACAGTGAGAATGAATTTACACCGGCATCAGCACGAGCTGGCTGCCCTGAATCGCGTGAATCCGATATGGCCCGGCTTTGGCGGGATGGCCGGGCAGCAACATCGCTTGCCACGGTGCGCCCCGGTAAATGACACGGGTGGTGCCATCGGGCGACCAGCCCTCCACCATGACGGTCTGGCCGATGTCGAGGTTCAGATCGGGGCTTTGATCCGGGCTGACGTGCTTGGGCGCCAGCGAGCGGAAACGGCGCACGAGGATCGAGCCGAGCACGCTGACCACGGCCGCCACCAGCAACTGGACCGAAAAGCTCAGCCCCAGCATGGCGGCCACACCGGCACAGGCCAGGCCCAGGGCGATGACGAGCAGGTAGAAGGAACCGGTTGTCAGCTCCAGAATGCCCAGCACGATGGCCGCCAGCCACCACAGGTACTTGGTCACGAAGAATGATTCCCAGCTCTCCACCCGCTTGCTCCCTTGAAGGATGTCATGCCGGATGCCTGCCCACGGTGTTGGGGGCACCGCAAGGACAACCGGGTGCATGACACGTGCCAGACCATTGAAGAATGTTTTTCATTGTGCGGCTGTGGGGGCTGGTGTCAAGCATGGGTGTGGTTGACGGCCTGAAATACGTAAAATACGTATTGTCTGGAAGCGCTTCTGCGGGGCGGCATCCACAACACGCACCGGGCGCGATCAGCCCTTGCTGCCGATCCGCTGCCAGGTGTTGACGACAGTATCGGGGTTGAGCGAGATCGATGCGATGCCCTGTGCCACGAGCCAATCGGCCAGATCGGGGTGATCGGACGGCCCCTGACCACAGATGCCCACGTATTTGCCCTGCTTGCGGCAGGCTTCGATGGCGCGGGCCAGCATGGCCTTGACGGCAGGGTCACGCTCGTCGAAGCCGTCGGCGACCAGGCCGGAATCGCGATCGAGGCCCAGGGTGAGCTGGGTCATGTCGTTGGAACCGATCGAAAAGCCGTCGAAGAATTGCAGGAACTCGTCGGCCAGGATCGCGTTGGAAGGCAGCTCGCACATCATGACGATCTTGAGCGCGCCGGTGCCGTCGGCAGCCCCGCCCTCGCCCCGCTTCAGGCCGTGGCTGGCGAGCAGGTTGATGACCTGCTCGGCTTCGCGCAGCGTGCGCACGAAGGGTACCATCAGCTGAACGTTGGTGAGGCCCATCTCTTCGCGCACGCGCTTCATGGCCTTGCACTCCAGCTCGAAGCACTCGGCAAAGCTGGCGTCGATGTAACGCGAGGCGCCCCGGAAGCCCAGCATCGGGTTTTCTTCTTCCGGCTCGTAGCGCGAGCCGCCGATCAGCTTGCGGTATTCATTGCTCTTGAAGTCCGAGAGACGCACGATGACGGGCTTGGGCCAGAAAGCGGCAGCGATGGTGGCGACCCCCTCGGCGAGCTTGTCGACGTAAAAGGCGCGCGGGCTGGCATAGCCACGGGCCACGCTTTCCACGGCCTGCTTCAGGTCGGCATCGACGGCCGGGTAATCGAGGATGGCGCGCGGGTGGATGCCGATGTTGTTGTTGATGACGAACTCGACGCGAGCCAGGCCCACGCCGTCATTGGGCAGGGCCGCAAACTCGAAGGCGAGCTGCGGGTTGCCGACGTTCATCATGATCTTGACCGGAATCTCGGGCATGGCGCCGGTTTCAACCTCGGTCACTTCGGTTTCAAGCTGACCGTCGTAAATGAAGCCGGTATCACCTTCTGCGCAGGAAACCGTGACCAGCTGCCCTTCCTTCAGCACGTCGGTGGCGTTGCCGCATCCGACCACGGCCGGAATGCCCAGCTCGCGCGCGATGATGGCGGCATGGCAGGTGCGGCCGCCCCGGTTGGTCACGATGGCCGAGGCCAGCTTCATGACCGGCTCCCAGTTGGGGTCGGTCATGTCGGTGACGAGCACGTCGCCCGCCTGCACCCGATCCATCTCGGACGAGTCGCCCACGACTCGCACGCGGCCTGCGCCGATCTTCTGGCCGATGGCGCGGCCCGAGGTCAGCACGTCGGAGCTGCCCTTCAGCACGAAACGCTGCTGGCGCGAGTCCTTGGCCTGAGACTTGACGGTTTCAGGCCGTGCCTGAAGGATGAAGAGCTGGCCGTCGATGCCGTCCTTGCCCCATTCGATGTCCATCGGGCGGCCATAGTGCTGCTCGATGATGGTGGCGTACTTGGCCAACTCGATCACTTCCTCATCAGTGAGCGAGAAGCGGGCGCGCTGCTCGGCCGGCGTGTCGACGGTCTGCACGGTGCGGCCGGGGTTCTTCGACTTGTCGGCAAATTCCATCTTGATGAGCTTGGAGCCCAGATGGCGACGGATGATCGGGTAGTTGCCGGCGGCCAGCATCGGCTTGTGGACATAGAACTCGTCGGGGTTGACGGCGCCCTGCACGACGGTTTCACCCAGACCGTAGGAGCTGGTGATGAAGACGACATCGTTGAAGCCCGACTCGGTGTCGAGCGTGAACATGACGCCAGCCGCGCCCAGATCGGAGCGGCACATGCGCTGGATGCCCGCCGACAGCGCCACGCCCTCGTGAGCAAAGCCCTTGTGAACGCGATAGGAGATGGCCCGGTCGTTGTAGAGCGAAGCGAAGACTTCACGGATGTGGTCGAGGATGGCCTCGATACCGACCACGTTGAGCACCGTTTCCTGCTGGCCCGCAAAGGAAGCATCGGGCAGGTCTTCGGCCGTGGCGCTGGAACGCACGGCAAAGGAGACATCGGGCGAGGAAGCTGCCGTCAGACGGGCGAACTCGTCCCGGATGCCCTGCTCCAGTGCGGGCGGAAACTCGGCTTCGCACACCCACTGGCGGATTTCGGCACCAGCCTGGGCCAGGGCCTTCACGTCATCGGTGTTGAGGGTGGCCAACCGCTCGTTGATCCGCTCGGTAAGGCGGTTGTGGTCGAGAAAGTCACGAAAAGCCTGGGCCGTGGTGGCAAAACCGCCCGGCACCTTCACGCCCGTTTTGGCCAGCTGGCTGATCATCTCGCCCAGCGAAGCGTTCTTGCCGCCGACGACCTCCACATCGGTCATCCGCAGCGCTTCAAAGGGAATGACGAGGCGTCCTTCAAATGTGTTGTTCATGGGAAAAGTTTCAGGATGGTTGAGAATCTGTGTGTTTGAGAAGCAGGACGCCCGCCCGAGACGGGAAAACGGCTTCTCAAGCACACCATGACCTACAACGTGCAACCCTCGACGATTGCCGACACGGCCCTGCGCGCGAACGGCGCCCTGTCGGATACCGGCTGCAACGGGCTGTGGGGGTCGTGTTCCGGGTGCCGGCGGCGCCAGGAAGAAGCGCGTCGATCCCCCGGCACCGGCAGCACTGCGCCAGCCAACCGATGCCCGCACGCCGCGTGGGCGTATTCTAGCGGCTGAACAGGACGCTTTCGAGGCCAAAATCCGCACGCCTGGTGCCCGAACGGATGACAGATGTTGCAACGATCGGCGCATGCCGAGACGCGCATTCATTGATATGCTCACCCGCATTCCCCCTTGGCCTGTCGATGGCCAGGTCTCCCAACCCCCGTGGATGAGCTTGTTCATGCCTTTTTCCAGAATGCCCAGTGGCACGGTGCCCAGCCGCTCCGCCTTTTTCATTTCGGATGGCACCGGCATCACGGCCGAGACGTTCGGTTGCTCGATGCTGAGCCAGTTTGACGACCTGCACACCCGCAACATCCGGCTGCCTTTCACCGACACGGAACTCAAGGCTCGTGAGGCCGTGGCACGGATCAACCAGCAAGCCGAGACGGATGGGGCGCGCCCGCTGGTGTTTTCGACGCTGGCCAATCCGGCCATCAGCGAGATCGTGAAAACGGCCAACGCCTTGTATCTGGATCTGATGGGCACCTTCGTCGACCGGCTGGAGACGGAGCTGGGTCGAAAATCATCACACAAGCTGGGTCAGTTTCATGGCATCAAGAGTCCGGATCAGTATCAGGCCCGGATCGATGCGATCAATTTCTCGCTCTCGCATGATGACGGGCAGCAACATGCCGAACTGGGATCAGCCGATGTGATCCTGGTGGGGGTCTCGCGCTGCGGCAAGACACCGACGAGCCTGTACCTGTCGATCCAGCACGGCATCAAGGCGGCCAATTACCCACTGATCCCGGAGGACTTCGACCGCAAACGTCTGCCGGATGTGCTGTATCAGTACAAGCACAAGCTCTTCGGGCTGACGATCACGCCCGAGCGCCTGCACGAGGTTCGCAGCGAACGCCGGCCCGACAGCCGTTATGCCTCGCTGGAGAACTGCCGGGAGGAAGTGCGGCAGGCTGAATCGATGATGCGGCGTGAAGGCATCTCGATGTTGTCGACCACGACGAAATCGATCGAGGAGATCGCGGCCACGATCCTGACGGTGATCGAAGTGGAGCAGGCGCAATGATGGCTGAGCGCGTTGATTCCGGCGGCGCTGAACCGAGAGCTGGTTCAGGAGACCGTTCAGCCGGCCATCAGCCGCTGGCGGCGCTGCTCGAAGAGGCAAATGGCGGCGGCGGCAGCCACGTTCAGTGATTCGACGCCCGCGGTTTGGGGGATCGTGACGCCCTGCCCCAGCCGGGTCTGGAGCGCGGTATCGATGCCCTCGCCTTCGTTGCCGAACACCCAGGCAAGCGGGGCGCGCAGATCGGCCTCGTAGAGCGGCAGCGTCTTGCCCGGCTGCACGATGGTGCCCACGAGCGGCTGTGCCAGACGCGCGAGCAAGGTGTCGATAGCCACCGACTCGACGATCGTCATCGCAAAATGCCCGCCCATGCCGGCCCGGAGCACCTTGGGCGCCCAGCAGGCGGCCGTGCCAGGCGTGGTGATCAGCCACGAGATGCCAGCCGCCGCCGCGGTGCGGATGATGGCACCGACATTGCCCGGATCCTGCACCCGGTCGAGGATGACGACATCCTGTTCCCCCAGTGATGCCGGCAGCTCAGCGTGCGGGATGGGCACCAGCGCGAGCACCGGCGCGGGCGACGGCAGCACATCGAGTGCATCAAAAAGCCGGTCTTCCAGCACAAGCCAACGGCTGGCGCAAAGCGCCTGCAAGGCCGCCTCTGGCCGGGCCTGATGAACACCCTCCCCCGCCTCTGCGCCTGCTTCTTCTCCATGATGCCCCTGCAGGGCTGCCATCACGCGACGCCAGGTGCGCTGGGGCAACACCAGAGCATGAATGGCTGTGGCTGAAGGCATGGTTGAATCTCCCGAGGCGCGGGGCTGCAGCAACCAGCTCTCCAGCAAGTGCCATCCTTCGAGCACGGTCAGACGTGCACGCCGGCGGGCACGGGCGGACTCGAGCAGCTCGCTCAGGTGGCGATAGCGCGGGTTCACGGCCGAACTGATTTCTACGGGTGATTCGGTACGTCTTGCCAATGCGGCAGTCAGCAAGGTGAGAGGCTCAGCCATCAATCATCCATTCAGGGACAGAGACAGGGACACGATCACGAACAGGGACAGGACAAGGACAAGGTCAAGGACAAGGAAGACAGCATGACTGCGGAAGACAGCGTGACATGCGCGCCATTGAGTGTTTCACGTCCCGGTGTGCGTCATGTCCGACGTGCCGCCAGCACGCGGGCCACAGGGGCGAAGCTTTGGCGGTGGATTTCACTCGCCCCCAGCTCACGCAAGGCCGCCATGTGAACGGCCGTGCCATAGCCCTTGTGCTTCTCGAAACCATAACCGGGAAACTGCTCGGCATAGTCGAGCATCAGCTGATCCCGCACCGTCTTGGCCAGAATGGAGGCGGCGGCAATGGCGGGTTCGAGGTTGTCGCCATCGATGATCGTCTTCACCTGCATGCCAGGCAACACCGGGGCGCGATTGCCATCGACGAGCACCTGCGTGGGCTGTGGCGTGAGACCATCGACCGCACGCTTCATGGCCAACATCGTCGCGCGCAGGATGTTCAGTTCGTCGATTTCCTCGACACTTGCGCTAGCGATCGAATACGCGGCGGCCCGCTCCCGAATCTCGATGGCCAGTTGTTCACGCCGACGGGCCGTGAGCTTCTTGGAATCCTTCAGCCCCTCGATCGGCTGCTCGGGCGACAGGATGACGGCCGCCGCGATGACCGGCCCGGCCAAAGGGCCACGCCCTGCCTCATCGACGCCGGCGATCAGCGCCCATTTGAGCGGGCCTGACATCGATGAAGCCCGGTTTTGATCAGAAGCTTCCACAACAATCCATCTCCTCGGGTTGGAGCGCTACCACCGGGGCGGCTCCGCTGATGGGCGTTCCTCACACAAGCCCGACCACTATCGCAAGCCAGCGCCAAAACTGGCCACGCCCTGTCACCCCTCATCATCCCGACAGGTCAGCCATCACGGTTTCGGCCACGCGCTGGGCGCAACCACAGGCCAACGTCTCATGCATGGCCTGAAAACGCGCAATCAGCCGCGTCCGATTGGGCATGTCGTCGATCTGCTGCTCGATGGCCTCGGCCAGCGCCTCCGGCGTGGCAGCATCCTGGATGAACTCGGGCACCAGGAATTCGCCTGCCAGAATATTGGGTAGGCCGAACCAAGGCTGATAAGCCTTCGTCTTCATCAGATGATACGAGAGCGGCGCCATCCGGTAAGCGATGACCATCGGTCGCTTGAAGAGTGCGGCTTCGAGGGTGGCAGTGCCGCTCGCGATCAACGTGGCATCACAGGCAGCCAGCGCCGTGTGAGACTGCCCTGCCAGCCGAAGCAGGGGCAGATGGCGATACTGCGGTTCGATCAGCGTGCGCAGCTGGGCCAGCCGTTCGGGGCTGGCAGCAGGCAGGACGAAATGCCAATCGGGATGACGCTGGTGCAGCTGGTTCGCCGCCTGCAGGAAGGCGGGTGCGAGGTGTTCGATTTCGCTCGCCCGGCTGCCGGGCATCAGCGCGATGACGGTGGCCTCCTTTGGCAGGCCCAGCTCGGCTCGGGCTGCCAGCTGATCGACCTCGAAAGGAATCTGGTCGGCCAGTGGATGACCACAGTAAGTGGCGGGAATGCCGGCCTCGCGGTAGATGTCGACCTCGAAGGGAAAGACCAGCAGCATGTGGTCGACGGCACGACGGATCTTCTCGATGCGTTCACGCCGCCAGGCCCAGATGGAGGGGCTGACGAAATGATAGGTACGCACACCACGCGCCCTGAGACGCGCTTCCAGCCCCAGGTTGAAATCCGGGGCATCGACACCGATGAAAGCATCGGCCGACCAGGTCAGCAAGCGCTTGAACAGCTGATGCCGCACCCAGAGCAGCTTGGGCAGCGCATTCAGCGCAGCGGCATAACCATGCACGGCCAGCCATTCGGACGGGTACCATGCCTCGAAGCCCTCGGCCAGCATCCTTGGGCCACCGATGCCGGCACACGCCGGGCGCTGCGACTCAGGCAAGGTCTGCCAATGCGCCAGCACCGACGAGGCCAGCAGATCGCCGGATGCCTCGCCTGCCACCAGACCGATACGGGGCTTCACGGCTCGACCGCTCAACGGGTGATGCCGCGATGCACGCCGTTCAGGAACATCAGCAACGGCGTGAGGCATTTGTCGTGGACGGAATCGGTATCGATCATCGTCTGGATGGCGGATTTGGCCTCATCGAGGCCCAACCCCTGCCGATAAAGTGCCTTGTAAGCACGGCGGATGATCAGGATTTCATCAGGCGTGAAGCCACGACGACGCAAGCCCTCGCTGTTGATGCCGTGGGTGGCGGCCGGATTGCCGGAAACCATCACATAGCAGGGAATGTCCTGCAGCACGATGGTGCCGGTAGCCGTCATGGCGTGGGCACCGATCTGGCAGAACTGATGCACCTGCGAATTGCCCCCCAGAATGACCCAATCGCCCAGATGCACGTGCCCACCCAGGTTGGTGGTGTTGGCGATGATGACGTGGTCACCCACCACGCAATCATGGGCGATATGCACATAGGCCATCAACAGGTTATGGCTGCCCACACGGGTGACGCCCTTGTCCTGTACCGTGCCGCGATTGATGGTGACGTACTCACGGATGTTGTTGTGGTCACCGATCTCCAGCCGGGTCGGCTCACCGGCATATTTCTTGTCCTGCGGATCGCCTCCCACGGCACAGAAGGGAAACAGGCGGTTGTGCTCCCCGATGGTGGTCGGCCCATCGACCTGCGCATGGGCACCCACGACCGTGCCGGCCCCGATGCGGACATCCTTGCCGATGACGGCATAGGGGCCAACCTGCACGCTGCTGTCCAGCTCGGCGGAAGGATCGATGATGGCGCTCGGGTGAATGCGTGTACCGGACATGATCGGCTCAGGCCCTTGTCACGTCGATCTTGCCGGGAGGCACCCCACCGTCGCCCTCGGGGCGGTTCAGTTCACGCAGCGCGCACATCAGCTCGGCTTCGGCCACCTTCTGGCCATCGACGAGCGCCGTGCCCTGGAATTTCCAGAGCAGGCGGGACTTGCGCAGGATCTCGACTTCGAGAAAGAGCTGGTCGCCAGGGCCGACCGGCCGCTTGAAACGGGCCGAGTCGATACCGGCAAAGTAATAGACGGAATTTTCGTCGGACTGCCGTCCCATCGTGGCGAAGGACAACACGCCCGCTGCCTGGGCCATCGCTTCGAGCACCAGCACGCCGGGCATCACGGGCACATGGGGAAAATGTCCCTGGAAGAAAGGCTCGTTGATGGTGACATTCTTCATCGCCACGATACGTTTGTCCAACTCGATCTCGGTGATCCGGTCGATCAGCAGGAAAGGATAGCGATGGGGCAGATAGCGCAGGATGTCGTTGATATCGAGCGCCGTTGGTTTTTCACTCATGCTTGGAAAAATGCTTTGGCTGTTTTTATGATTCGGCTGAATCGGTGGCAAGCGGCAGCGCCTGCTCCAGGCGACGCAGGCGCTTGCGCATGTCGGGCAATTGCCGGACGACCGCGGCGGCCCGCTCCCACTGCGCATTGTCCATCGACGGGAAAATGCCACTGTAGAAACCGGGCTTGGCCACCGAACGCGAAATGAGCGTCATCGTGGAAACCACCGTGCCATCGGCCACCGTGATATGACCATTGATGCCCGAAGCCCCGCCGATCTGACACCCTTTGCCAATGACGGCACTGCCGGCCACGCCGGCACAGGCCGCAATGGCGGTGTCAGCGCCCACCCGGACATTATGGGCGATTTGCACCAGATTATCGATCTTGCAGCCGTCTTCGATCACCGTGTCGTCAAGCGCGCCACGGTCGATGCAGGTGCAGGCACCGATTTCGACCTCATCGCCGATCACGACGGCCCCCAACTGCGGAATCTTGCTCCACCCCCCGCCCTGTTTCGGTGCAAAACCGAAGCCGTCGGCCCCGATGATCGCGCCGGCGTGAATCAACGTGTTCTCACCGACCACGCAGTCATCGCCGAGCACGACCTGAGCATGCAGACGGCTGTTGCGCCCGACGGCGCAACCGGCCCCGATCACGGCATTGGCCCCGATCCAGGCGCCAGCAGCAATCCGGCTCCGGGCCCCGATGACCGCCCCCGCCTCGACGATGGCCTCAGGACTGACCTCGGCGTCCGGGTGAACATGGGCCCCCTTGGCGATTCCCGCTGGCGGCCGCGGGTTCACGCGTGCATCGAACCACTGCGCGAGCCGTGCATAGGCCAGATAGGGCTTCGGGTCGAGCAGCAGGTTCGCCTCGGGTGGCAGCCCATCGGCCAGCTCGGGTGAGACGATGAAGGCAGCAGCCTGACTGCCGAGCGCGGCCTCACGCTGCTGCGGACGCACCAGAAAACTGATGCTCTCAGGATCGGCACTGCGCAGGCTGGCCAGCCGTCGCACCATGACCGCCGGATCGCCGCGCAGCGTGGCACCCAGCACCCTGGCCAGCTCGCCCAGGGAAACCGGCGTTTCAAGCAATCGTTTCATGATTCAGCAACTCTCCCTGATCTGGCTGGCGTGTTGGCTGGCATGTTGGACAGGCCCTGAGCCCCCCTCGTGGGGCGCATGTGCACGACCGAAGTGTTGGCGGGTTTCCAAGGTGGCCGTCGTGCAGATCATGCCGCCTCATCCGCTGCCCTGAGGGCCTTGGCATGAAGGCGCCTCACGACACGACGAACGGACACGACATGCACGGCGGAACCTGCAAAGGGTGATGGCGGGCACCTCGACAAGGAGATGCCCGAAGACAGCGGCTGCGGTGATCAGCGGCTGCTGTTGAGCTGTTTGATCACATCATCGGTGATGTCAAGCCGAGGGCTGACATAAACCGCGTCCTGCAGGATCAGGTCGAACTTCTCACGCTCGGCAATGGCCTTGATGGCCCGATTCGCCTTGTCCAGCACGGCCGTCAATTCCTCGTTGCGCCGCTGGTTCAGATCTTCGCGGAATTCACGTTGACGGCGCTGAAAGTCACGATCCATCTCGGACAGCTCACGCTGCCGACGGGCACGGTCACTGTCCGTCATCACGGCGCCATCCTTCTCGAAACGCTCGGACGCGGTGCGAAGGCGGGTGCCCAGATCCTGGATTTCCTTGTCACGACGAGAGAAGTCCTTCTCGATCTTGGCCTGGGCCGCCTTGGCCGGCGCCGAATCACGCATGATGCGCTCGGTGCTGACGAAACCGATCTTGGCACCGGCACTCTGGGCAAGCGCCGGCGCCGCACTGACGGCCATCACGCCAGCCACGACGGCAGCCAACCCGGCTCTGGCCACAAAGGTCTTGGTCGAAGCAAGATTCATAGATAGTCACTCATGAAAGTGGTGAAACAGGAATGCCTTGGCACATGGGTAGGCATGGGTGTGTGCCCGTGCACCCTCGTGGCAGGCGCTGGTGCTCAGGACTCGCTGAACGCCAGCGGCTCCAATCGGGCATTCTGACATACTTCAGAAACTGGTACCGATCTCGAACTGAACGCGCTGGGTGTCATCACCCGGTTCACGCTTGAGCGGATACCCTACCGACAACCGCAACGGCCCGATCGGCGACAACCAGTTGATGCCGGCACCCGCCGAATAACGCAACTCACCGAACTTGATCCGCTTGTCGAAGACGTTACCCGCATCGGCAAACAGGAAAGCCCGCACCGTCTTGTCGTTGCCCGTACCGGGCAACGGGAACAACAACTCGGCACTGGCCGAAAACGATGCGGTACCCCCCAAGGGGCGGTTGTCCTTCACATCACGCGGCCCAAGACTGTTGGGGCCGAAACCCCGCACGGAACCAATGCCGCCCCCGTAGAAATTCTTGAACACCGGGTAGGGTTTTCCGTCGAAACCACGTCCATAACCGAGATCGGCACTGAGCGAGAACGTGTAGTCCTTCGTGAGTGGGTAATACCACTTGTGCAGATAGGTCGTGCGCGAGTAGGCGAGCTTCTGGCCAGGGAACGTCACTTCGGTGTTCAGACGTTGCAAGCGACCGCGCGTTGGCGCGAGGCCACTGTCACGCGAATCACGCGACCACCCCAGTACCCCTAGCCATGCCTGACTGGTGGCGCCGAACTGGTTGATGTAGTCGATGTAGCGCTGTGGCATCTCCGTGGAACCTGGCCTGATCTGGTTCTGCTCGAAAAGCACACCGACGGAGAGCCTGTCCAATTCGGTGTACGGGATGCCGAAGCGCAAACCCGCCCCCTGCGAACGTACCTTGTAGTCGCCCAGTCCGGAGTTGTTCGCGTTGAAAAGCCGCGAATAGACATCAGCCGAGAGGCTGACCCCATCCTGCGTGAAATACGGGTCGATGTACGAGATGGCGGCCGTGCGCTGCGTCTGCCCGGTGTTCACCTCCACCGACAGCGTATTGCCCGTACCCAGGAAATTCGGCTCATTGATCTGGGCCGAGATCAGCATCTTGTCGGTGGTGGAGTAACCGACGCCGAAGCTGAAATTCCCGGTGGCCCGTTCGGTGACCTGCACGAGCAGATCGACCTGATCGGGCACCCCCGGCACCGGCACGTTACTGATCTGCACATCCTGAAAATAGCCCAGACGCTCGATACGGTCACGCGAGAGCGAAATGCGGTCTGCATCGAACCAGGCGCCCTCGAACTGGCGAATCTCACGCCGGATGACTTCGTCACGGGTGCGCTGGTTGCCGGCGATGCTGATGCGACGCACATAGGCACGGCGGCCCGGATCGACGTTGAGCGTGAAATCAACCTCACGCTTGTCGCGGTCGATGGTGGGTACCGGCGAGACATCGGCAAAGGCATAGCCGATGGCGCCCAACTCATCGGTGATGGTCTTGACACTGTCATTGAGCAACTCACCGGAGAAGGTGTCGCCCGCCTTCAGTTTGAGCGCCCGCCGGAACTGCGCCTCACGCCCAAGCGGATTGCCGCCGAACTTGATGTCACGCACCTTGAAGCGCTCACCTTCCTTGATCGTGAGCGTGATGTAGACCTTCTCCCGGGACGGGTCGATCGACACCTGCGTGGACTCGATGCCGAACTCCAGATAACCGCGATTGAGATAGAAGGAGCGCAGCGCTTCCAGATCACCGGCCAGTTTCTCACGCGAGTACTGATCGGTTTTGGTGTACCACGACAGCCAGTTGGGCGTGGTCAGCTTCAACTGGTCGAGCAGCTTGTCTTCGCTGAACGCCTTGCTGCCAAGGATGCGGATTTGCGCGATGCGGGCATTGTTGCCTTCGTCGATCGCCAGCGCCACCGCCACGCGGTTGCGCTCGAGCGGCGTGACCGAGGGGGTGACCTTGACCGAATACTTGCCACGCGACAGGTACTGCCGGCGGATTTCCTGCTCGGCCCGGTCGAGCACCGAGCGGTCGAAGATGCGCGCCTCGGCCAAGCCCGCATCACGCATCGCCTTTTTCATCGCCTCGGCGTCAAACTCCTTCGAGCCGCTGACATCGACCGAGGCGATGGCCGGCCGCTCCTCGACCGACACGACCAGCACATCCTTGTCCTTGGCCAGCCGAACATCCTTGAAGAAGCCGGTGGCATACAGCGCCTTGATGGCCTCGGTTGCCTTGTCAGGCGTCAACTCGTCGCCGACCCGCACGGGCAGATAACCGAAGACACTGCCAGCTTCGGTGCGCTGAAGCCCCTGCACCCGGATATCCCGGACCACGAAGGGGTTGAAAGCCGCTGCTTCAGCCGACAACAAGAACGCCGCCAGGCCCGACAGGACGGCGGCGCGCTTGTTCATCCTTGAGAGGGAAAACGTCTGTTTGATACCAGCACCCCGACACGACACCGAATCGCCCGGCCTTCGGTGTCACGCAGTCAATCATGAAAGAAATGATGCGGCGAGATGCTGTGGCGATGCGACTCAACCAAACAACCGGGACAGGTCGTTGAAGAGCGCAACGATCATCAGGCCGACGATCATGACAAGCCCGACCTGCTGGCTGGCTTGCCGGAAGCGATCAGAAAACGGGCTGCCCTTGATCGCTTCAGCCGCGTAATATACCAAACGACCGCCATCGAGCACTGGCACCGGCAGCAGATTCAACACGCCGAGACTCACGCTGATCAACGCCATGAAGCCCACATAGGCGTACCAGCCGATGGCAGCCGACTGACCGGCATAGTCGGCAATGGCCACCGGGCCGGAAAGGTTTTTCCACGACAGGCTGCCGGTGATCATCTTGCCCAGCATCTTCAACGAGAAGATCGACATGTCCCAGGTACGGGCCGCCCCGTGCACCAGTGCCTCGACAGGGCCAAGGTCGATGCTGACCATCTCGAACTGCTGGCTCAGGCCCGCCCCGATACGCCCCTTGCGCAGCGGCGGTGCATCGCTGTCGGCCTGATCCTGCTCGTAGACGAGTGCGGGTGTCACGGCCACGTCCATCTCGGCACCCGCGCGGCGGACGACGAGGGTCAACACCTGCCCATCATTGGCCGCCTGCACCTGCTCGATCAGCTGGCGAGCACGCGTGAGCGGCTTGCCATCGACGCTCAGCACTTCATCCCCCACCTTCAGCCCGGCCTGTGCACTGGCACTACCCGGCTCGATGCTGCCAATGCGCACGATGCCGGCCTTCAGCTCCACCCCCAAGGTCCGGGCGAAATCAGGCGCCACCTCACCCGGCGGCAGGCTGCTCGTGTCGATGCTGAGCTGACGACTGCCTGCTGGCCCATCGACCTGCAGCACGATCGGGCGCCGTTCGACGACGGCATCGATCATCTTCAGGCGCAAGTCATTGAAAGACTGCACCGGCTGGCCATCGATCTGACTGACCCGATCGCCATCGACGACACCTGCCACGGCGGCTGCCGTACCGCCCGGTGGCGACCCCAGCACGGGCGCCGGCTCCTGCAGCCCTGCCATGCCGAGCACCGCATAGAGCACGATGGCCAGCAGGAAGTTGGCCACCGGCCCGGCCACGACGACGGCCGAGCGCTTCAACAGCGGCAGTCGGTTGAAGGCCCGGTGCGCTTCGGCCGGGTCGACCTTGCATTGATCATCCTCTTCATCGAGCATGCGCACATAGCCGCCCAGCGGGATGGGCGAGAGGCTCCATTCGGTCTGATCCGGCCCCACCTTCCAGGTGAGAAGGGGCTTGCCGAAGCCGATGGAGAAGCGCAGCACCTTGACGCCACACCAGCGGGCCACGAGATAGTGGCCCAACTCGTGCACGAACACGAGCACCCCCAGCGCAAACAGAAAGGCAAGCAATGTGGTCATTCCAATCAACCCTCGATAAGTCGTGATGCCTGATGACGCGCCTCGGCATCGAGTGCAACCGCGGCATCCAGCGAAGCGGGTGCCCCGGCGCCATCCAAGGCCGACAGCACGGCTTCATTGATGCGTGCAATATCGGCAAAACCGATCCTGCCATCAAGGAAAGCCTGCACACTCACCTCATTGGCCGCGTTCAGGACGCACGGAGCGCCGCCCTCGGCCTTCATCGCCTCGCGCGCAAGCCGCAAGCACGGAAAACGCACCTCGTCGGGCGCCTCGAACTGCAAGCCCCCGGATGTCAGCAAGTCCAGTGGCGCCGCACCACTCTGTACCCGTTCCGGATAGGCCAGCGCATGGGCAATGGGCACCCGCATGTCGGGGTTGCCCATCTGGGCCAGCACGGAACCATCGAGATATTCGACCATCGAGTGAATGATGCTCTGCGGGTGAATCAGCACGTCCAGCCGTTCGGCCGGCATGTCGAAGAGGAAATGAGCCTCGATCAGCTCCAGCCCCTTGTTCATCAAGGTGGCGGAATCGACCGAAATCTTGCGGCCCATCGACCACTTCGGATGCTTGCAGGCTTGCGCGGGCGTGGCGGCAGCGATCTGCTCGGCCGTCCAGGAGCGGAAAGGCCCACCCGATGCCGTGAGGATCAGCCGACGCACCACCAGACGCGGATCCACCCCCGTCGCGGGATCGGGCAAACACTGGAAAACCGCATTATGCTCACTATCGACCGGCAGCAGCCGAACACCGGACTGACGGCAGACCGACAGGAACAGATGACCTGCCATCACGATCGATTCCTTGTTGGCGAGCAGCAAGGACTTGGCTCCCCTGGCTGCCGCAAGCGTGGGCGCAAGCCCCGCCGCCCCCACGATCGCAGCCATCACGCAATCGACCCCCTCGGTGCCCGCCACCTCGGTCAGCTCGGCAGGGCCGACGGCCAGACGTGCCGACACCCCGGCCTCACGCAACCGTGCCTCGAAACCGGCCGCCGCCTGGGCGTCGGAAAGCGCCACCACCGCGGGACGGTGCTTCAGGGCCAGCGCCAGCAGCTTGTCGGCATTGCGGTGAGCCGAGAGCGTATGAACACGATAACGGTCGGGATGCCGGGCCACGACATCCAGTGTGCTATCGCCAATCGAGCCGGTAGCACCCAATACGGAAACGGTTTTCATCCAGCCACCCTCAGGGGAGCATCAGTATCCAGATCAGCAGGCACAGCGGCATCGCGGGCACCAGCGCATCGATGCGGTCGAAGACCCCACCATGCCCTGGCAGCACCTGGCTGCTGTCCTTGACGCCTGCTGCGCGCTTGAGCAGGCTCTCGTAGAGGTCGCCCAGCACCGAGACCATGACGATCAGGGCGAGCAACCACATCATCCCGGCCATGCCCACATGCCGGGCGATGGCCGAGGAAAAGATGGCATCCGCCGGCAAGGTGCCGTGTTGGGTGAGCAGCCAGGCCACGACGCAAACGAGCACGATCCCGCCAGCCACGCCCTCCCAGGTCTTGCCAGGACTGACCTTCGGCGCGAGCTTGTGACGACCGAGGCTTCGCCCGGCAAAATAAGCCCCCGTATCGGCCAGCCAAACGATGGCCATCACGGACAGCAAGACCCAGGGGCCAGCCACCCGAAACTCATACAAGGCCAGCCACAGATTGAAGAGACAAAGGCAGGCAAGCCAGACGGAAGAGCCGGCAGAGGGGCGAGCCTTGAAGACCGAGGGCACGGCCACCAGCAGCCAGGCGAGCAGGCCCACCAGGAGCAGCGGCACCACCCAGCCCGGCGGTGCGGACAGATCGGCCCGATACAGGTGGTAAGCACCAGCAGCCGTCAAACTGATCAGCAACGGCACGATCCAGCTGCGCGAGAGCAGGCGGCACCACTCCCACAAGGCCAGGCCGAGTACCGGCAACGTCAGCAGCGCCCAGGCCGTTTGCGATCCCCAGAAGAGGACACCCACGACCAGCAGCACCAGAACCAAAGCCGTCACGACACGCTGTCGAAGCATGTGCCGTTCTCCCTTCAAAAGCGTGTCATTGACAGGTTTCTGACGCATGCCATGCACGGATCCGCTCCCACAGCTGCCCCGAAAACTGCAAGCTGGGGAGACGCCATGCAAGACAGGCGCACCACCCGCGCCGGCGGCATTCAACCGCTACCTCAAGCCTTCTTGTCGCCCTGAATCTGGCCGCTCGTGCGTCCGAAGCGCCGCTCACGCTGCGCATACCAGGCGATGGCCTCGGCCAGACGTGCGTCATTGAATTCGGGCCAGAAACATTCACAGAAATACAGCTCGGTATAGGCGAGCTGCCAGAGCAGAAAGTTGCTGATACGCTGCTCACCGCCGGTACGAATGAAGAGATCCGGCTCGGGGGCGTAGGACATCGACAGATGACGCGCCAGGGCCTCTTCCGTGATGGGCTGATCCAGGGCCTCATGCCGTTCGACCCGCTCACGCAACAGCGCATTGGATGCCTGGAGGATGTCCCAACGCCCCCCATAGTTGGCGGCGATGGTCAGCGTCATCCGCGTGTTGCCGGCCGTGCGGGCCTCGGCATCGGCAATCATCTGCTGAAGCCTTGGCTCGAAACGGCTGAGATCGCCAATGACGCGCAGGCGGATGCCATTACGGTCGAGCTGCTGCACCTCGCGCTGCAGGGCCGAAAGGAAGAGCCGCATCAGGAGCGAGACTTCGTCGGCGGGCCGGCGCCAGTTCTCGGAGCTGAAGGCAAAGAGCGTCAGGTATTCGACCCCGCGACGGGCGCAACCCTCGACCGTGGCACGAACGGCTTCGACACCCTTGCGATGACCGGCCGCTCTGGGCAGCAGTCGCTTGGTTGCCCATCGGCCATTACCGTCCAGAATGACGGCGATGTGCCTCGGCACGGCCGAGGCAACAGGAACGGATTGGGTCGAACTGGCGAAACTCATGATGGATGACGGAGGCAGATCGGAAGAACGGATCAAACCGTCATGATTTCCTGTTCCTTGGCGACCAGCAACTTGTCGATCTCGGCAATGAAGCGATCGGTGATCTTCTGGATCTCGTCCTGTCCACGGCGCTCTTCGTCCTCGGAGATTTCCTTGGCCTTCGCCAGCTCCTTCAGCTCGCCATTGGCATCACGACGCACGCCACGCACGACGACCTTGGCGGCTTCACCTTCCTGCTTCGTGATCTTGACGATGTCACGACGACGCTCTTCCGACAGTGGTGGCATCGGCACGCGGATGACCGTGCCCATCGACTGCGGGTTCAAGCCCAGATCGGAATCACGGATGGCCTTTTCGACGACGGTGGCCATCGCCTTTTCCCAGACGGTGACGCTCAGCGTGCGGGCATCGGCCAGCGAGATGTTGGCCACCTGATTGATCGGGGTGGACGTGCCGTAATAGTCAACATGAATATGGTCAAGCACGCCGGGATGCGGACGCCCCGTCCGGATCTTGGCGAGATTGGCGCGGAAGGCTTCGACGCCCTTCTGCATTTTCTGTTCGGCAGACTTCTTGACTTCTGTGGTCGACATACGAGTCTCGGTGAATTCTTGCTTTTTAAAACCCTGGGATGGCCTGCGGCTCGCCAGGCCCCTTCCCTGGCCTCATCAGGCATGCACGAGCGTGCCTTCGTCCTCACCACACACCACGCGGGTCAGTGCACCTTCCTTGAAGATGGAAAAGACCTTGAGCGGCAGGCGCTGATCACGGCACAGGGCAAAAGCGGCAGCATCCATCACCTTGAGATTGCGCAGAATGGCCTGATCAAAGGTGATTTCACTGTACCGGGTGGCACTGGGATCCTTGACCGGATCCGCCGTGTAAACGCCATCGACCTTGGTGGCCTTCAGGATCAGCTCTGCATTGATCTCGGCTCCCCGCAGCGCTGCCGCCGTGTCGGTGGTGAAGAAGGGATTGCCGGTTCCAGCCGCAAAGATCACCACCTTGCCCTCTTCCAGATAACGCAGTGCCTTCGGGCGGATATATGGTTCGACGATCTGCTCGATGTTCAAGGCCGACTGGACACGGGCTTCGACACCCATCTGACGCAAGGCGTCCTGCAACGCCAGTGCATTCATGACGGTGGCCAGCATGCCCATGTAGTCGGCCGTTGCCCGGTCCATGCCAGCCGCACCGACCGACACCCCACGAAAGATGTTGCCGCCGCCGATCACGATCGCCAGCTCGACACCGAGCTTGCTCACCTCCGCCACCTGGCGACACATCTGCTCGATGGTCTGGCGATTGATGCCATAGCTGTCGTTACCCATCAGGGCTTCACCGGACAGCTTCAGCAACACACGACGGTAAGCTGCCTTCGGGGTGTCAGCGCCAGCGGCGCTGGGGGTCGATACGGAATCGCTGCTCATGGTTACTCCGGGTTTTTCTTCGAGACGATCAGCGTGCAGCAGCCACTTGTGCAGCCACTTCAGCGGCGAAATCGTCCTGCTTCTTCTCGATGCCTTCGCCGACCACGTACAGGGTGAACGAAGCCACCTGTGCCTGCCGGTTCTTCAGCAACTGCTCGACCGTGAGCTTGTCATCCTTCACGAAAGGCTGGCCCAGGAGGGTCACTTCCTTCAGGAACTTCTGCACGGCGCCATCCACCATCTTGGCAGCAATTTCCGCCGGCTTGCCCGACTCCGCAGCTTTTTGCTCGGCAATCGAACGCTCCTTGGCGATCACGTCGGCATCCACCTGCTCCTTGGACAGTGCCAGCGGCTTCGTGGCTGCGATATGCATGGCCAGATCACGGGCCAGGGTTTCATCGGCCCCATCGAGGTCGATCAGCACGCCGATTTTCGCACCGCCGTGGATGTAGCTGGCGAGCTTGCCCTTGGCTTCGACACGGACAAAGCGGCGGATGCTCATGTTCTCGCCGATCTTGCCGACGAGCGCGGTACGGGTCTCTTCGACCGTGCGACCATCGGCCAGCGGCAGGGCCGACAGCGCAGCCACATCCGCAGGGTTCTTCTCGACGATCAGCTTCGTGAGCGCATCGGTGAGCGCGAGGAAGTCTTCGTTCTTGGCCACGAAGTCGGTCTCGCAGTTCATTTCAAGGATGGCGCCCTGCTTGGCATCCGGGGTGATGAAGATACCAACCACCCCTTCAGCCGCCACGCGGGAGGCAGCCTTGCTGGCCTTGCTGCCCAGCTTGACGCGCAGGATTTCCTCGGCGCGCTCCATGTCGCCATTGGCCTCGGTCAGTGCCTTCTTGCACTCCATCATCGGCGCGTCGGTCTTTTCGCGCAGGGTTTTGACCATGCTTGCGGTGATTTCCGCCATGTTAATCCGTCCTATTGATGCGGTTCAGAGCCGCTCCGGGGGCGCACAGGACAAAAGCTCGCGAGTGATCCAGCCAAGGCAGATCTGTAGACCAGATCGACGCTGAAGGCACCTCACGCACATGCATTGCCTGCCGACACTTCACCAGAGGGTATGTATTGTGGGGATAAGACCGATCCGGGAAGACCGGCCTGGCGATGGCAGCCAGAGCCGGTGCCACACACGGTGGCATCGGCTCCGGTCATCGCGGAATCAGGCTTCCTCGTCGGCAGCCACTTCGACGAATTCGTCTTCTTCAGAGGCAGCCTTGACCACTTCCTGCAGGGCGGCAGCCTTGCCTTCGAGGATGGCATCAGCCACGCCACGGGCATACAGACGCACGGCACGGCCGGAGTCGTCGTTGCCAGGAATCACGTAATCGATGCCTTCAGGCGAGTGGTTCGTGTCGACCACGGCCACGATGGGCACACCCAGCTTGCGAGCTTCGGTGACGGCGATCTTGTGATAGCCAACGTCCACGATGAACAGCGCATCGGGCAGACCGTTCAGATCCTTGATGCCGCCCAGGCTCGACGTGAGCTTTTCGAGTTCGCGCGTGAAGAGCAGCGCTTCCTTCTTCGTCATCTGTTCGAGCGCACCGTCTTCAACGGCCTGCTCCATGTCCTTCAGACGCTTGATCGAACCTTTGACCGTCTTGAAGTTGGTGAGCATGCCGCCCAACCAGCGCTCATCCACGTAGGGCATGCCGCAACGGGCTGCTTCTTCGGCGATGATCTCGCGCGACTGGCGCTTGGTGCCAACAAACAGGATCGTGCCCCGATTGGCCGCCAGCTGACGCAGATACTTGGTGGCCTCCTGGTACTGAACCAGGGTCTTTTCGAGGTTGATGATATGAATCTTGTTGCGATGGCCGAAGATATAGGGGGCCATGCGCGGGTTCCAGAACCGGGTTTGGTGGCCGAAGTGGACACCGGCTTCGAGCATCTGGCGGATGGTGACTGACATGAAAGGAAAAACTCCGATACAGGGTTGACCATACCCCAGGATCAGCACGGAACCAACCCGACAAGGCGGACGACGCATCCGCACGACCGGGCACCCTCGCTCCGTGAGCCATGGCAAGCATCGGCACGATTAGGAAAAGCCGATGACGCCAGCCAGAAATCGATCCGGGGCCGTTTGTGAACACGAGAACCATATCCCGTGCAGCCAGCTATTCTAGCACCCAAACCGGCGTTTGAGACGCCCGACTGACATCTGGCGAAGTGCATCGGGCGCCTGACATGAACGACGGGCCGGCCCCTGTCGGTGCACTCATCCCGCTCATGTGCCACCGGTTGTGCCTACCCGCTCACGGCCGCTCGTGAACATTCGGCAAAGCCGGTCTTCACCCGGCACGAGTCATGACACCGCCGGCCGGCATCCGGGTAGGACTGCCTTCACCTTCACGAGGCCTGCCTTTACCTTCAATCAGTTAACATCCACGGTTCGACACATGTCAGGCACACGCTTCATGCCCGTGGCGTCCGCCCCCGGGCCTGTCAGCCGTGCCCCTCCTTCAAACCGACCCCCACGCGCCCAGCAGCCATGGCCATCAAACTGAAATCCGCCGAAGACATCGAGAAAATGCGCATCGCAGGCCGCCTGGCCGCGGAGGTGCTGGATTTCATCACGCCCCACGTGAAGGCCGGCATCAGCACCGAAGCGCTCGACAAGCTCTGTCATGATTACATGACCCATGAGCAACAGACGATTCCTGCGCCGCTCAACTACGCCCCGCCCGGCCACTCGCCCTACCCCAAAGCCACCTGCATCTCGCTCAACCACCAGATCTGCCACGGCATCCCCGGCCCCAGGGTGCTGAAGAACGGCGACATCCTGAACATCGACATCACCGTGATCAAGGATGGCTACCACGGGGATACCAGCCGCATGTTCATCGTCGGCCAGCCCTCCGTTCAAGCCCGGCGTCTCGTGGATGTCACCTATCAGTGTCTGTGGCTCGGCATCGAGCAAGTTCGGCCCGGCGCACACTTCGGCGATATCGGCCATGCCATCCAGACCTATGCCGAACAGCAAGGTTTCTCGATCGTGCGCGAGTTCTGCGGGCATGGCATCGGCCGGCACTTTCATGAAGACCCGCAGGTGCTTCACTACGGTCGTCGGGGAACCGGCCCACGGATGGAGGCCGGCATGATCTTCACGATCGAGCCGATGCTGAACGCCGGCCGCCGGGAGATCCGGATGCTGGCCGACGGCTGGACGGTGGTCACGAAGGATCACAGCCTGTCGGCCCAGTGGGAACACACGGTCTGCGTGACGCCCGAAGGCTACGAGATCCTGACCACCTCAGCCGGCACCCCACCCAAACCCGAGTTGCCGCCAGCCCGATAGCGTATGGCATGGGGCGGGCAGCACGCTCACGATAGCGCCCCCGGTGCCACGCTCGGCCCACGATCCCTTGGCGGACAGATGCCCTCGGTTGACGATGACCGCCAGCAGGAGACGCTTTGATGCCCACGAACATCCAGCCCCGCATCACCGAGCTTCGCCAGGCACGCCTGAGCATGCGCGAGACACGTATCGAGCGCTTTCGCCAGGATCAACGTGTGGTTCTGCTGATGCAGGGGCTCGCTCGTGACACCGACCAGTTGTTGCGGCAGCTGTGGCAGCTCACCGACATGCCCCCCAACTGGGCGCTGTTTGCCGTCGGAGGCTATGGCCGGGGTGAGCTGCAACCGCACTCGGATGTCGATCTGCTGCTGCTCAGCCCCGAAGATCCGCTTCCCCCCGAGTCGGTGGCCAAGGTAGAGCAGTTCATCGGCGCCTGCTGGGACATCGGGCTGGAGATCGGCCACAGCGTCCGAACACCGGCACAGTGCGCCGAAGAAGCCCAAGCCGACATCACGACGATGACGAGCCTGCTGGAACGCCGCCAGCTGGCCGGCCCACGGCAGGCCGCCCGACGCCTGAGCGAGGCCATGACCGGTCGCCTTCAGCTGCCGCTCTTTCTGCGCGACAAGTTGCTGGAGATGCAGCAGCGTCACCAGAAATTCGAGGAAACCCCTTACAGTCTGGAGCCGAACTGCAAGGAAAGCCCCGGCGCACTGCGTGATCTGCAGGTCATCACGTGGATCAGCCGTGCTGCCGGTTTCGGGCAGGCGTGGGTGTCGCTCGTGCGCGCCGGCGTGATCGAGCCACGTGAAGCCCGCCAGCTCCAACGCCATGAACGCCTGCTGAAGCAGATTCGGGCCTGGCTCCATATTCTGGCCGGCCGACGCGAAGACAGGCTGCTCTTCGACCTGCAGCCCGCTGTCGCGCGTGCCATGCAATGCGATGCCGAGGGCGCCCGTGCGTTGTCAGAAAAACTGATGCAGCGCTACTACCTGGCAGCCAAAGCCATCACCCAGCTCAGCACGATCCTGATCCAGTCACTCGAAAACCGCTTGCTGCGTCAACACACGGGGGAGCCGACCCGGCTCGACGCGCATTTCGACCTCATCGACGACCAGCTCGATCTGCGTGACCCCCAAGCCATCGAGCGCAATCCGCAGCTGATCCTGCAAGCCTTCCGCCTGATGCAGCAGCAGCCTGTGCGCACTGGCATGACGGTGCGAACGCTGCGTGCCATCTGGAACGGCCGCTTCAAAATTGACGCCGCCTTCCGGCGCAACCCGGACAACCGCGCCCTGTTCCTGTCGATCCTGCAGCGCACACAGGGCATCACGCACACGCTGCGGATGATGAATCAGTGGTCGGTGCTCGGGCGCTACATGCCAGCCTTTGCCCGCATCGTCGGGCGCATGCAGCATGATCTGTTCCATGTCTACACGGTGGATCAGCACACGCTGATGGTGATCCGGAACCTGCGTCGCTTCATGACGGCCGAGCACGCGCACGAATACCCGTTCTGCAGCCAGCTGATCAGCAGTTTCGAGCAACCGTGGCTGTTGATCGTGGCCGCCCTCTTCCATGACATCGCCAAGGGACGCGGCGGCGACCATTCTCTCCTGGGCGAACAGGAAATCCTGCGATTCTGCCGCCAGTACGGCATCGAGGGCGAAGATCGCACCCTGCTGGCCTTTCTCGTGCGCGAGCACCTGACGATGTCCACCACCGCCCAGAAGCGTGACCTGAGCGACCCGGCCGTCATCGCCGAATTTGCCCGCTGCGTGGGCAATGAGCGCCAGCTGAGCGCCCTCTACCTGCTGACGGTGGCCGACATCCGTGGCACCAGCAGCCGAGTCTGGAACGCCTGGAAGGGCAAACTGCTCGAAGACCTGTACCGGGCCACCCTTGCCCACCTGACGGGCCATCCGGTGCACCCTGTCACCCAGATGGACGCCCGGCGCACCGAAGCGGCCCGATTGTTGCGCGAGCAGGGTATTGCCGAGGCGGCGTATCTGCCCTTCTGGAACTCGCTCGACATCGGTTATTTCCTGCGCCACGACCCCCAGGATCTGGCCTGGCACACGCAAATGCTGCACGACCGGGTCGATGCACGCGCCACTGCCGTGCATGCCCGCCTCAGCCCGGTGGGAGAAGGCATCGAGATCCTGATTCTCACCCTCGACAAACCGGGGCTGTTTGCCCGTATCTGCCGTTTTTTTGAGCAGCACCGGCTGTCGATCCTCGAAGCCAGGGTGCATACGACGCGGGACGGGATGGCACTCGACAGTTTCGTGGTGAGTGCCCCCGAGGCCATCAAGCCGCAGCCCGAGCAACTCGGCTTGCTGGAGAAGCACCTGGTGGCACTGCTGCAAGCCCCTTTCGAGCTGGATCAGTTGAAGCCGGCCGGCCCGAGCCGCTTGTCACGGCGTTCACGTGCCTTTCCGCTGCCACCGAAGATCGAGCTGCGGGCCGGCGAAGCCAATCAGCGCTATCTGCTCTCGATCATCGCCACCGACCGCCCTGGCCTGCTCTACGATCTGGCCCGGATCCTGGCGCAGCACGACATCGACCTGCACGGCGCCCGAGTGACCACGCTCGGCGAGCGCGCCGAAGACACCTTCACGATCAGCTCGGATCAGCTGCAGGGCGAGCGCGCACGCCTGCAGCTGGAGCACGAGATGCTGTCGGTGCTCTAGCGCGTCATGTCCCCTGAGGAGTGAGGCTCAGACGCGCGGCGGCACGTCAGGGGGTTGCGTGGCCCGCTCATCCAGACTCATGGCCCGGATCAGCACGGCCAGAAGCCGCTGCATCGACGCACCCACGGTCGTGACGATGTCCTCATGCGAGGCCGCCCCCCCTTCCGGACGCTTGCCGGCCGCCCGATTGACCACCAGCGCCAGGGTGGCATATGGCAGGCCCAACTCTCGGGCCAGCGCCGCCTCGGGCATGGCCGTCATGCCGAGCATGTCACAGCCGTCACGCTGATAGCGCCTTACCTCAGCCGCGCTCTCGAAACGCGGCCCTTGCGTGCAACCATAACAACCATCGCCCACCACCTTCTCATCTTGCAAGATGGCTGCATCGATCAGCAACTGACGCAGCGAGGCATCGAATGGGTCGCTGAAATCCACATGCATGACGGGCTGGTCTTCACCGCTGTAATAGCTGGCAGCGCGCCCCCAGGTGTAATCGATGATCTGGTCAGGCACCACCAAGGTGCCAGGCAACAGGTCATCCCGCACCCCGCCTACCGCTGCGCAGGCGATGATCTTCGTCGCACCAGCCTCCTTCAACGCCCAGAGGTTGGCCCGGTAGTTGATGTTGTGCGGGGCGATCGTATGGCCATAGCCATGGCGGGCCAGAAAGACCACCCGATGTCCGCCCAGGCGGCCGAAAGACAACGCGCTGGAAGGCTGCCCCCACTTGGTGCGGGCCACCTTGCGGCTGCTGTCTTCCAGCCCGACCAGTTGCAGCAGGCCGCTGCCGCCGATGATGCCGATCACTTGGACAGACCCAGCGACTCAGCCCGCCCCTGCAGGAAGGTGCGGAACTCCGGGCCAACCTCGGGATGCTGCAGGCCCAGCTCGACCGTGGCCTGCAGGTAGCCGATTTTTGAGCCGCAATCGTAACGACGGCCCTCGAACGCATAGGCCAGCACCGGCTGGTCGTGGATCAACTTGGCCAGCGCATCGGTCAGCTGGATTTCGCCACCCGCACCCGGCTTCACGTTGGCCAGGTGCTCGAAGATCAGCGGTGAGAGCAGGTAACGGCCCACGACCGCCAACGTCGAAGGCGCCTCGTCCGGCTTCGGCTTCTCGACCATGCCGGTGATGCGGCTTGTGCGCTCGGCCCACGGCGTGCTGGAGACGATGCCGTAGGATTTGGTTTCCTCGCGCGGCACCTCCTGCACGGCCAGGACACTGGCGTGCTGACGGTTGTGCAGATCGACCATCTGCTTCAGCACCGGTGCACCACCAGGCGCCGGCTGCATCAGGTCATCGGCCAGAAGGATGGCAAAGGGTTCATTACCGACCACGTCACGGGCGCAGAGCACGGCGTGTCCCAAGCCCAGCGGCTCGGACTGGCGGATGTAGATGCAGTTGATGCCACGCGGCACCGCGTCCTTGACCGCTTCCAGCAAAGCGGTCTTGCCACGCGCCTGCAGCTCGGCTTCGAGCTCGTAAGCCTTGTCGAAGTGGTCTTCGATACTGCGCTTGCCACGACCGGTGATGAAGATCATCTCGGTAATGCCGGCAGCCGCAGCCTCTTCGACGGCATACTGGATCAGCGGCCGGTCGACGACGGGCAGCATTTCCTTCGGCTGAGCCTTGGTAGCGGGGAGAAAGCGCGTACCCAGCCCTGCGACCGGAAATACAGCTTTGCGAACACGGTTATTTGCCATGATTGTTACCGATTTTTGTGAAAAACTCTTCTTCGTCCAGGACAGGAATACCCAAACCCTGGGCTTTGGCCAATTTTGATCCCGCGTTTTCACCCGCAAGAACAAAAGCCGTTTTTTTCGAGACCGAACCAGCCGGCCGGCCGCCCAGCTCACGGATCAGGTCTTCGGCCTGATCCCTGGTCATGCGCGACAACGTGCCGGTCACGACGATCGACTGGCCAGCAAAAGGCTGCGCCGGGCCTGAAGCCCCGCCGGCGGCCACATCCGTCGCCACCAGACCCACATGCGCCACCCCAAGGGATGAAGCACCTTGTACCGCTGACCCGGCCGGCGACGCATTGATCTGCTGCACCGCCGCTGCATCATGCCCGGCCAATAATAAAGCCGACTGCGATTTCATCGTCGGCAATACTGCACTATTCAGCTGCGCTGAAGCCCCCTTTTCCGGCAAAGCCTGTAGGGCTTTCGGCTCGACACCGACCTCAAGCAGGTGCTGAATCGATGCCCGATTATGCCCCTCGGCCAGAAAGGCCGACAGACTACCCACAATCTCGGGGCCGATACCCTCCAGGGGCACCGGCAGCAGCGGCTCACCGGCCGCGCGCCGCCGGTCGTTGTCCTTCATCACCTGCGCTTTTCGGCTCAACTCGGCAGACCAGTCTGCCGCCAGGAAAGCATCCAGCGTACCAAAGGTTTGCGCCAGCACGCGGGCAGCCTCCTCACCCACATGCCGGATGCCTAGTGCAAAGAGAAAGCGTGCCAGCGTCGGCCGCCGCGATGCCTCGATGGCCGCCAGCAGGTTGGCCGCGGATTTCTCCCCCATCCTCGGCAGCGATTCAAGACGTGCAGCATCGAGCCGATAAATGTCGGCCGGCTCCCGAATCCAGCCGAGATCGACGAGTTGTTCGATCAGCACATCACCCAGCCCGTCGATGTCCATTGCCCGACGATGCGCAAAATGCCAGAGTGCCCGCTTGCGCTGGGCTGCACAAAAAAGCCCCCCCACACAACGCCAGACAGCCTCGTCGGGCAAGCGCTCGACGCCGGAGCCACACACCGGACAAGCCGTGGGCATGCTGAACGCCGTTGCCTCGGGCGGGCGCTCGGCCAGCACGGCACTGACGACCTCGGGAATCACGTCACCGGCCCGCCGCACGATCACCAGGTCCCCGATCAGCAGATGCTTGCGACGCACCTCGTCCTCGTTGTGCAAGGTGGCATTCGTGACGTTGACGCCGCCCACGTACACGGGCGCGAGACGGGCCACCGGTGTCAGCGTACCCGTGCGCCCCACCTGCACCTCGATACCCAGCAGCCGCGTGGTGGCCTCCTCGGCCGCATACTTGTGCGCCAGTGCAAAGCGCGGTGCGCGGGCCACATAACCGATCTGTTCGTGCAGCCGACGGTCGTCCAGCTGATAGACGACCCCATCGATGGCATAGGGCAAGGTGGCCCGGATCGCCCCCACCTGGCGATGAAAGGCGAGCAGCGCCTCGGCCCCCTGCAAGCGCTGCGATTCGGGCGGTGGCAGAAAACCCAAGCTGGCCAGCCAGTGCAACAGCGCATGCTGCGAATCGGGCACCGCATCAGCCCCGGGCTCCGTGCCGGGCACGACCTCGCCCACACCATAAGCGTAGAAAGTCAGCGGTCGGGAAGCCGTGATACTGGCATCCAGCAAGCGCAGGCTGCCAGCCGCCGCATTGCGCGGGTTGGCAAAGACCTTCTCGCCCCGGGCAGCCTGGGCCTCGTTCAAAGCCAGAAAATCCTGTTTCAGCATGAGCACTTCGCCGCGCACCTCCAGCACGGCAGGCGGCCTGCCGTTCAGCACGGCAGGCACCCCGCGCACGGTGCGCAGGTTGGCCGTCACATCCTCGCCGGTGACGCCATCGCCACGGGTGGCGCCTTGAACGAGGCGACCGTGCTCATAGCGCAACGTGGCAGCCAGACCGTCGAATTTGGGCGTGGCACTCCACCATAGCGGCCCTGCTGCATCGAGCAGGCCGCGCACACGTCGGTCGAAGGCGAGGACATCCTCGTCGACGAAGGCATTGGAGAGCGAGCGCATCGGCACCCGATGGGTGACGCTCGTGAAGGCCGAAGCAGGCGCTGAACCGACCTGCTGCGTCGGTGAATCAGGCGTCTGCAGCGCAGGCCATTCGGTTTCGAGCCGCTGCAGCTCGGCAAAGAGCGTGTCGTACACGCTGTCGTCGACCTGCGGTGCATCCTGCTCGTAATAGGCCCGGTTATAAGTGCGCAGACGTTCCCGAAAGCCATCGACCTGAAGGCGGATGGCATCGGGTATCGGGTCGGAAGTGTCAGCTGTGGTCATCCGGTCGGATTGCATCGGGCAACAAGGTTGGCACGTGTGATGGTCTGGCAGCAGCGTCTCGCCGCGTCCCGGCACGGTCGTCTCGGGATGAGATCAATCCATGACGGGGCGATTGCCAGCGAGATCGCCGCCCTGTGCGTGTGCCACTCAGTGAAAGACCCTCAGGGTGGCCGGCTGACCAGCCGCCAGACCGGCCTGGGCCAACTCGACGTAGCGGCGGGCCAGCTGGCGTGCCACCGCCTCGATCATGCCAACCGACAGGCCACGGCCGGCGCTGTCGATCAGGCGACCGCCCAGCGCCTGGGCAAAGCTGCTGGCGCAGGCCACCATGCCCTGCCAGGCCTCATGGTGCTCGGCCGTGCGGGGCACATCGAGCACGAAAACGATTTGATCCCGCGTCTTGCTGAGTGCCAGCGTGAAGAGCGAATCGCCCGAATCGGCAAAGGCTTCATAGCGGCCATGACCACGGTCGGACAATCCCTGCTGACGCGCGATCGAAGCCATCCGGGCCGGATCGGGCGACTCGGACAACTCGACGATCACCTCGATCTGGGTATCGAGCCGTGCGGCGAGCGCATCCAGATCTCGTGCCACGCGAAGGATGGGGGCCATGTCAGGAATGCTGACCGGTGCCTGCAACTGAGCGGCCAACGATTCGATGGCGGCGTTGAAGTCGGATAGCTCCACGGCATTCAACGGCCCCTGACGATTGGCCAGCAGCAAGCTGCAACGCATGCGCACGGCCTTGTCACCGGCAGCCAGTGCCGACCAATGCCCGCCCAGCCGTTCAACCTCGATACGAACGGGTTTGCTGCCCACGTGACGCAACGACGAAGTGAGCGCGATCAACCGATCCGTGTTGACCGGTGCCGGTGGCTCCAGGATGACTGCGTGCTCGACCTGAGCCGTGGGCCATTCCTCGAGCTCGACCTCTTCATGGATTGCAGCAGCCTGCTTGCCGGGCATATCGGACGTATCGGACGTATCGGCCGCGACGGGGGTTGCCGCCGTTTCGGCGATCTCATCCGAGGCGCCCAAGGCAGCTTCGGCAGGCTGCTCGGCGGCATGCCCGGACAGCGAGGCCGATCTCACGCCATAGGCGTGTTGATCGGCCGGCTGCGCGCCAGCCGCCCGCTCATGGCGGTAGCCCTCCGACGGCGCCTCAGCCCCCGTCTCATCCAGGGTGCGTGTCCAACGTGCGCCGGGTGCCTGAGGGGCTGCCTCGGCACCGTGGCCATGCCCGGTACGGGACATCGGAGGCGGCACCACACCCGCATCAGCCGAGGTACGCAGGGTCTGCATCGGCACCTCATCCTGCCAATCATCCCGGCGCATGCCCTGAGACGAACCGACATGGCGCGACGTCTGGCCTTCAAGTGCGGTCTCTCGCCCGCCTGCCACCATCGGCTGATGCGCCTCCGCCCGGTCACGCCACCCGCCCCGCTCATCCTGCCCCCGCTGGCCAGCCCGCTCATCGGCCAGGAAGGCAGGCACGGCGGTCGAAGCCGATGCAACCGTTCTGGCCGGACGGCTTGCCGGCTCTTCACGGCTCGACCACGGACGGACAGCAGCCGGGTTTTCAAAGGGCGTCTCGATGAAATCCTCATCCTCCAGCGCGAGCGACGGGTGCTGCCCTTCACCGCGGGCGGCACGCAGCGCATCGGCCCCCGGCTCATCGAATCCATCTGCCATGCCACGTGCCGGCGGCATCTCCGTCACCTGGGCTGGCCTTGCCGCCAGCGAAGGGGGCACCCGGCGTCCGGCATCCCCCAACACCGGTTCTCGACGATCCCGGCCATGCGCGATCGACTCGGCCCCGGTCAACGTGTCGGGATCGGCGTCGAGACGGCCCGCCCGGATGTCGGCGAGCGGATCTTCCTGACTGCGCCGATAGGCTTGCCACAGGTTGTGTGCGATGACGATGACCAGCACCACCACGATCAGCGCGATGATGCTCAAACTAAGCGTACTCAAAAGACTTCCCCTGGCTGGTGTAAAGGGCTGCAGACCCCCGATGATGCCTGATCGGCCTGGGTCATGCAGCCTCGGCGAGTTCGACGGCAGAGGTCAAGTCTACCGCGACAAGGCGGGAGACGCCTTTTTCCTGCATCGTCACGCCGATCAACTGGTGGGCCATTTCCATCGCGATCTTGTTGTGCGAGATGAAAACGAACTGGGTTTCTTCGGACATGGCCGACACCATCTTCGCATAGCGCTCGGTGTTGGCATCGTCCAGCGGAGCATCGACCTCGTCGAGCAGACAGAAGGGTGCGGGGTTCAGCTTGAAGATGCCAAAGACGAGCGCGATGGCGGTCAGCGCCTTCTCGCCGCCCGACAACAAATGAATCGAGGCATTCTTCTTGCCCGGCGGCTGCGCGAACACCTGCACGCCCGCATCCAGAATCTCCCCGCCTGTCAGCACCAGCCGGGCCTCACCGCCCCCGAAGAGCATCGGGAACAAGCGGCCGAATTCGGCATTGACCGTGTCATAGGTCGATTGCAGCAGGGAGCGGGTCTCCTGATCGATCGTGCGGATCGCGTTCTCCAGCGTCGTCATGGCCTCCATCAGGTCGGCCGACTGCTTCGTCAGGTAGCCCTCACGCTCACGTGCGGCCGTCAGCTCGTCGAGTGCCGCCAGGTTCACCGGCCCCAGGCGCGCCACGGCCTGCGCCAGGCGGCCCACCTCGGATTGCAGCCACGAGGGCTTTGGCCGCTGCGGCAGCGCCTCCAGCGTGCTTGCCACCTCGGCCAGATCGGCGCTGGCCTCTTCGAGCGCGGCCGTCATCTGCTCGGCCGTCAGCCGAGCCGCCTGCTCCTTCAGCCGCAAATCGGTGAGCCGCTGACGCAGCGGCTCCTGCCCGCGCTCGGCCCGCAGCCGCTCCTCATCCAGATGGCGCAGCTCGCCATTGCGTTCTTCGGCCAGGTTACGGGCCTCCGCCAACGCCTCTTCGGCCTCGATCCGGCGGGCCAGCATGGTCTCCAGCTCTTCGCGCAGCGCCTCATCAGAGAAGCCCTCCAGATCGGCCAGCAGGCGCTCGCGGCTTTCACCCGCTTGCGCCAGCTGCTCGTCGGCGCGCGCGATCCGCTCCTTCAGGTTCTCGACTTCCTGCTCCAGCGAACGCACGGCATAGGCACGCTCTCTCACGGCCAGCTCGCTTTCTCGCGCCTCATCACGCTGGCTGGACAGCGACAGCGCCAGCGTTTCAGCCGCCTCGCGGGCCGAAGCCAGCAGCGACTGCGCCGACTCGGCCTTGATCTCGGCCTCTTCCAGCTGCTCGATCAGCGCAGCCAGACTCATTTCGCGCTCATCGACCTTGGCTGCCAGCTCTTCCAGCTCATCGCTCAGGCGCTGACGGCTTTCTTCGCGCTGACGCATCGCCTGCGCGACCCGGTCGTGTTCGATCGTGGCGTTGGACACCCGCCGCACTGCCCTGGCACTGGCATCCCGCGCCTGCCTCACCTGCTCGGCGAGCGACACGGCCGTGGTCTCGACACGCTCGGCATGCTGGCGCGCCTCATCGGCCAGCAGCTGCTGCGCCTTCAGCTCACGTGCCAGATTCTGCAGCTCCTGCTGCCGGGCCAGCACGCCGTCATCATCCGAATCCAGCGCATACACGGCCACATCGTAGCGCCCGATGGCATGACCATCCTTCACCATGATGCGTGCGCCCACCGGCAACTGCTGACGGCTCGCAAACGCCTGCTCGGCCGAATCGGCCGTGAAATAACCATCGAGCCACTCGGCCAGCACGGGCTTCAGGCGCACATCCAGGCAACGCACCATCGACACGAGCGGGGTCAGGCGGATACTCGTGCCCGATGCCCCTGCGCCGGTGGCGGCCGGCACATCAGCCATGAACAAGCCCAGCTTGGCGGGCGGCTCGTCTTCCAGCATCGCGTGCAGCTGGGCCTGACTGCCCACTTCCAAGCTGTGCACCCGTTCACGCAAGGCCGCTTCGACCGCCGTCTCCCAGCCCGGCTCGATGCTGATTTGCTGCCACACCCGCTCGACGCTGTCGGGAATGCCGTGCTTCTTCAACCAGGGCTGGATCTTGTCAGCGCCTTGCATCCGGGCCTGTAACTGCTCCAGCACCGCGATCCTCGCCTCGATGGTGGAGGTCTTCGACAGGCTGGCCCGCAGCGCCTGCTGCGCCGGCTCACGCTCGGCCTGATTGGCCGCGGCCCGCTGCTCCAGTCCCTGAAGCTGCTCGGCATAGCGTGCTTCTTCCTCCTGGGCCGCCGCCAGCTCCAGCGCGAGGCGCTCCAGCTGCTCGGCGGTGTCGTCGGTCAACTGCGCGAGCGAATCCTTCAGCCGCTGCTGCCGTTCGTGCATCGAGGCAAGCGCTTCTTCGTGCGAGCGACGCTGCACCTGACCGACCTGCAAAGCCTGCGTAGCCGCCGATGCTTCATGGCGGGCGACATCCAGCGCCTCGCGTTTGTCTCGCTCTTCGTCCGAACAGGCTTCCAGCCGCTCTTCGGCCTCGGCCAGCCGCATCTCGGCCGACGCCTGCTGCTCGCGCGCCTCAACGAGTTGGGCCTCCACGTCTTCGCGCCGCTGCACCCCCCCTTCGGAAAGTGCACGCGCCGACTGGATCTGCTCCTCCAGCGAACGCAAGCGCCCTTCGGCCTGTTGCCGGTTCTGCCCGATCATCCGGATCTGGGATTCCAGCGTGGCGATGCCGCTGTTGACTTCGTAATAGCTTGCCTGACGACGACTGACCTCATCATTGGCCTCGTGCACGGCATCGCGCAAGGACTCCATCCGCGACTCGGCCGAACGCAGATTCGTCTGCATGCCCTCGATTTCCAGATCGAGGCTGGCGGCGGTCTTTTCGATCAGCGTCTGCTCGGTGAGCGCATCGTCACGCTTGATCATCCAAAGCCACTGCTGCTTGCGCACGCGCTCCTCTTCCATCGCACGATATCGGCTGGCCACTTCTGCCTGCGCATCGAGCTTGGTGATCTGTGTGTTCAACTCGCGCAGGATATCCTCGACACGCGTCAGGTTTTCACGGGTGTCGGCCAGCCGGTTTTCCGTCTCGCGCCGACGCTCCTTGTATTTGGAGACACCGGCAGCCTCCTCGAAGAAGACACGCAACTCGTCGGGCTTGGCCTCGATGATCCGCGAGATCGTCCCCTGCCCGATGATGGCATAGGCGCGAGGCCCCAGACCGGTGCCGAGAAAGATGTCATGCACGTCCTTGCGACGCACCGCCTGCTGGTTGATGTAGTAGGTCGACTGGCCTTCCCGCGTCAGCACCCGCTTGACCGAGATCTCGGCAAAGCCGCCCCAGGCCCCCCCGATGCGGCCCAGACTGTTGTCGAACACCAGCTCGACACTGGCCCGGGAGGAAGGCTTTCGCTCCAGCGAACCGTTGAAGATCACGTCCTGCATCGATTCGCCGCGCAGCTCGGCCGCACGCGATTCACCCAGCACCCAGCGGGTGGCATCGATGATGTTCGACTTGCCGCAACCGTTGGGGCCGACGATGCCCACCAGCTGGCTGGGTAATTCAAAAGTCGTCGGATCACAGAAAGACTTGAATCCGGCGAGCTTGACTTGCTTCAGACGCACAACAGCCCTCTTAGGCCAGAAAGGAATGCATGACAGGCAAACGCTCTGGGCGCACATGACGCCTGGGCGCATGTCATGCCATCGTGCCCGGAAACGGATCGACGCATGACGCATGACGCGCCCAAAAAGGAGCAGCCGACATCGAATGACTTGGCGCGCCGGGCGAAGCCGATCGAATTGCTCCGATCCGGCCCCATCCGGCGCGCCAAAAAACCCGTCCGTATAATAGCAAGCCCCTGCCGACGGATCGCCATCGTGAGTGCTGCTTTGACCCACAACCCACGCCTGGACACGCTTCAGCCCTACCCCTTCGAGCGCCTGCGTGGGCTGCTTGCCACACACCCGGCGCTACAGGGCCGCCCCCAGCACCCGCCAGCCATCGACCTGTCGATTGGTGAGCCCCGGCATGCCACCCCGCCCGTGGTGCTGGACGCCCTCGCCCAGCCATCCGCCTTGCAGGGATTGGCAAGCTACCCGGCCACCACCGGCCTGCCCGCGCTGCGCCAGGCCATAGCCCGGTGGATCGAACGGCGCCACGGGGTGAGCCTCGACCCCGCCACCCAGGTGCTACCCGTCAATGGCTCGCGCGAGGCCCTCTTTGCCTTTGCCCAGGCCGTGATCGACCCCGACGACCGGCAGGCCATCGTCATCTCGCCCAACCCCTTCTACCAGATCTACGAGGGCGCGGCGCTGCTCGCCGGCGCCCGACTTCATCTCGTCGACCAGCGCCCCGAGAACCGGTATCGCGTGGACTGGCAGGCCGTACCGACAGCCATCTGGCAGCAGACGCGCCTCATCTACGTCTGCTCGCCCGGCAACCCGACCGGCAGCGTGATGGATCTGGACGAGTGGCGCCTGCTCTTCAGCCTGGCCGACCGGTACGGTTTCGTCATCGCCTCGGACGAGTGCTACTCCGAAATCTATCGGGATGAAGCCAACCCGCCCCTGGGCGCGCTTGCCGCCTGCCGGCAGCTGGGCCGGGATGACTACCGACAGCTCGTCGTCTTCTCCAGCCTGTCCAAGCGCTCGAACGTGCCGGGCATGCGCAGTGGCTTCGTGGCGGGCGATGCCGGCCTGCTCGCACGCTTCCTGCGCTATCGCACCTACCACGGCTCGGCGATGAGTCCACTGTTTCAGCACGCCTCGATCGCAGCTTGGGACGATGAAACCCACGTTGAGGAAAACCGCCGACTCTACCGGCAGAAGTTCGATGAGGTGCTGCCGATCCTCAACGCCGTGCAGCCCGTGGAAGCCGCACCGGCCGGCTTCTACATCTGGCTGGCGGTGCCCGGCAGTGACACGGATTTCTGCGCGCGGCTCTTGGCCGAGCACGACGTGCTCGTGCTGCCCGGCAGCTACCTGGGCCGCCCGAATAGCGCTCGCCCCGACGATCCCGGCAGCAATCCCGGCGCCGGCTTCGTGCGCGTGGCGCTCGTGGCACCGCCAGAGGCGTGTGTGGAAGGGGCGAGAAGGATCGCCCGGTTGTTGGACGCGATGGGCTGAGGCGTTCATTGATCATCGCAAATCATCAGCGGATTCTTGCGCTCTCGCCTCGTTCCAAGAGAATTCAAGAAGCTGTTTGCTGGTTGATCAATTGTTAGCGCCACGATCACCAGTTCAAGAGCCATTCTGCAAATCAGCCTCCAGAACCATACGCACATATCGCGCATATGGAATACCTTTCGCCTTGGCCTTGGCACGAATGGCGTCCATCAGCGCAACAGGCAACCTCATGTTCAGGGCAGCCTCCTTTTTGGCCACCTCAAATCGCATGGGCTTGAACTGAGAAAAATCAAGATCTGACAGATCCTGCTCCAGAAATGCCTCGGCCTCTGCATCAGTCTTCAATTCAGGTACTCGCTTCATAACGACTGGCCTCCTTCTGGTGCATGTAATAGTTAACATAATGTCTACACAAAACAAACGCTAGCCATCGTCTGCGCCTCTTCATGAAGATCGTCTCCTCCGCCTTGGCCTCTGCCCTGCTGTGTGCGCTTGCGCTGCCTGCCGGCGCCGCCACCCCTCCCAAGCCGGCCAACACCTGCCGCAACCCCGATCTGAACATCGTCATCCTCGGCTCGGGCGGCCCCGAGCTGAACGACCAGCGGGCCTCGATCAGCTACCTGCTGCGTGAAGGCGAGCAGGCGCGCTTCCTGATCGACTTCGGCACCGGGGCATCGGCCAACTTCGAGAAGGCAAAAGCGCAGATCGCAGACCTGCACGCCATCCTCTTCAGTCATTTCCATGTGGATCACACCAACGACCTGCCAGGGCTGATCAAGGCATCGTTTTTCTCGAACCGCACGCGGGACCTGCCCATCTACGGCCCCACGGGCAACCACACGGTGCCCGACACGAACTCCTTCATTCATCGGCTCTTTGGCCCCGAAGGCGCCTACAGTTATTTGTCGGATTTTCTCGACGGCGAGGCGCGTTACCGGATCGTGCCGCATTCGGTGCAGGCTTCGCTGCCAGATGCCTCCTCCAGAACATCAAGCTCAACAAGACAAGGGCAAAGTCAGGATCCGGCAGACAAAGCGACTCAAACGCAACAACGGGCAACCAGCCCCTCCAGCACACCATCAACAAAGACGCTTGAAAGCCCCCTTGAAAACAGCCCACTGATTTTCAGCCAACAAATCAATGGCTACACGATTCGTGCTGTCGGGGTCTCGCACGGTTTGCTGCCTTCGCTCGCCTGGCGGATCGAGAAGGACGGCTGCTCGGTGGTGTTTTCGGGCGACACGAGCAACCGGGGGCGCACGCTCGATCCGCTCGTGAAGGATGCCAACCTCTTCATCGCCCACAACGCCGTGCCAGAGAGCAGCACCGACCGGATAGCGCTGCGGCTCCACATGCCGCCCTCGGAAATCGGGCGCATTGCGGCAGACAATGGCGCAGGCGCCCTGCTGCTGTCGCATTTCATGCAGCGCACCCGGCTCGTTCAGAAGCAGTCGGGGCAAGCCATCCAGCCACATTTTTCCGGCCCCCTCCAGTTTGCCCGTGACGGGGATATCTATCGCTTGCAGGACGCCCGCCTGACTGGCCATCTTTCAAGGTGATGGCAACCCCAAGCACCACACGCTCTACAATAGCGGGCTTTGTCCAGCCCTCATCAGGAACCGACCCATGACCGACCCTCGCCAAGCCCTCATCGAAACCGCCTGGGACAATCGCCAGGACTACAGCCCGGCCAAGGTGCCCGCCGAGGTGCGTGAGGCCGTGGCCTCGGTGCTGACCGACCTCGACACGGGCGCACTGCGCGTGGCCACGCTCACCAACCGCGAGGCAGAAGGCGCCGATCGCTGGACGGTGCACCAATGGGTGAAGAAAGCCGTGCTGCTTTCCTTCCGCCTGCACGACAACGTCCCGATGGCAGCGGGCGAGCTGCAGTTCTTCGACAAGGTGCCCACCAAGTTCACCGGCATGAGTGCCGACGAGCTGGCCGCCACAGGCTACCGGGTGGTGCCGCCTGCGGTCGCACGCCGCGGCTCGTTCATCGGCCGAAACGTGGTGCTGATGCCCTCCTACGTCAACATCGGCGCGTATGTCGATGAAGGGACGATGGTCGATACCTGGGCCACCGTCGGATCGTGCGCACAGATCGGCAGGAACGTTCACCTCTCCGGTGGTGTCGGCATCGGCGGCGTGTTGGAGCCGCTGCAGGCCAACCCCACGATCATCGAGGACAACTGCTTCATCGGTGCGCGCTCCGAAGTGGTCGAGGGTGTGGTCGTCGAAGAGAACTCGGTGCTGGCGATGGGGGTGTTCATCAGCCAGTCCACCAAGATCTACGAGCGTGACACTGGCAAGATCTACTATGGCCGGGTACCCGCCGGATCGGTGGTGGTGCCGGGCAGCCTGCCATCGGCTGACGGACGCGTGAACCTGTCCTGCGCCGTGATCGTCAAACGGGTGGATGCCCAGACCAGGGCCAAAACGGCCATCAACGATCTGCTGCGGGGGGTGGACGCCTGACCCAACCCTGGGCCGCCTGAGGCGGCCCTTCCCGAGTGAGCTGCCCCATGCCGTTGAACAACCTGCTTGAAACGATGGCCAAGAACAAGGCATCGGACTTGTTCATTTCAGTGGGATCACCGATTCAGTTCAAGGTCAACGGCAACATGGTGGCGGCCAACCAGACCCGGCTGAACCCGACGCAAGTCGAAGTGTTGCTGCGCAAGGTGATCAGCGACAAGGACTGGGCGAGGTTCTCCGAAGAAAACGAGCTGAACATCGGCTACGGCCTCACCGGGGTCGGCAGTTTCCGTCTTTCGCTCTTCAAGCAGCGGGGCACCACGGCAGCCGTCATCCGGTACATTCCGGGCGACATCCCCGACTTCGACACGCTGGGCTTGCCCCCCGTGCTGAAGGACTTGATCATGCTGCCGCGTGGCCTGATGCTGCTGGTCGGCGCCACCGGTGCCGGCAAGACGACCACGCTCGCCTCGCTGATCGATTATCGGAACGCGCACCGAACCGGTCACATCCTGACACTGGAAGACCCGATCGAGTTCGTCTTCCGAAACCAGAAGTCGATCGTGAACCAGCGCCAGATCGGCACCGACGCGAAAGATCTGAGCACCGCCCTGAAGAGCGCACTGCGCCAGGCGCCCGACTGCATCTTCATTGGTGAAATCCGTGATCTGGAAGCCATGACGGCTGCCATCACCTATGCCCAATCGGGCCATCTGGTACTGGCCACCCTGCATGCCAACAATGCCTCACACGCATTGAACCGGATCATCAGTTTCTATGCGCTGGAGAACCGGGCCGCGCTGCTCTCCGACCTCTCGACCACACTGCGTGGCATCGTCTCCCAGCGCCTGTTGCAGGCCAAGGGGGGGGGCCGTGTACCGGCCGCGGAGGTGCTGATCAACACGACCCACGTGGCCGAGTTGATCGGCTCCAACCGACTGACCGAGCTGCCCCATGCCATCGCCAACAGCCTGTCGGTCGGCTCACAATCCTTCGAGCAATCATTGATCCAGTTGTTGCGTGCCGACAAGATCACGCGTGAGGATGCCCTTCAGTACAGTGATTCGCCCACAAACCTGTTGTGGATGCTGGACAACACGGAAGCCGAAGACCCGAACAGCATCGATATTTCCCCGGAATCGATCGGCGAGTTGAGTCTGCCGAGCCTGTTGCAGCAGCAGGCCGCCGAGTTCACCCCGCAACGCGGCAACACCCGCAACGCCCCGTTGGCACGCAAGACGCTGGCCGATCTGGATCAGGAAGAGCCGGCCGAGACCGGTTTGAACGGGCAAGCCCCCTCCGCCGCCACGTCGACACCGATGGGCGCCGATCGACGCCCTGGTGTAACAGCCCCAGCGCCTTCCCCACTCAACGTTCAACCCCATGTGTCCAGCCCCCTGGACACGCTGACATCGACGCCGTTCGGCGAGCCGGCTGCGTCGAGCTTCCAGCCCTCCCCCTCATCGACCCCCACGGCTCCGTTCACGACGGCCACCTCCGATGGCACCCAAGACAAGCCCAAGGATCCCGCACCAAACGCCCAAGGTGCCTCCTTTGCCGAGTTCCTGATCAAACTCTGAGCAAACGCGCGCCCGCCCCCTGCGCAGCACCGAAGACGCATCACGTTGCAACGCGTATCATTGCGCTGACAGCGTCTCGGCACCGCGTCGTGCCCCGAAACCCTTGGCAGGCTGCCCGACAGCCTGGGCCGACTTTCGCGGGCACGACTGGCGGCATGACCTGTGCTGGCATCCTCGCGTTCTCAGATATGGATCGACATGAACACGCCCGAAGTGATCGTCTACGGCATCCCCAATTGCGACCAGATCAAAAAAACCCGCCAGTGGCTGAATGCGCATCAAGTGGCCCACCACTTCCACGACTACCGGCGTGACGCACTGCCTCGCGAACGACTTGAAGCCTGGGTGGCCGACCAGGGTCTGGATCGCCTGCTGAACCGGCGTGGCACGACCTGGCGGGCACTCGACGAAGCTCAAAAACAGGCAGCCGACACCGACCCGGCCAAGGCGATCACGCTGATGCTCTCGCAGCCTTCCCTGATCAAGCGGCCGGTGATCGAGATCAGCGGCCCATCGCCAAGCCTGCTGATCGGCTTTTCGACCGACGCACTCGAACAGGCGTTTTCCTGATGCACCACGAACCGCACGTTCCCGCCCCCCCCTCACCTTTTCGGCCCAGCTATCGGCACCTGCCGGCTGCCGCCCTCGAAGCCCAGGAGCACCTGCGCACGCTGCGCGACTGGGTGCGTTATGCCGCCAGCCGGATGCAGGCAGCGGGCCTGAGCTTTGGTCATGGCACGGCCAACGCCCATGACGAGGCCATCTGGCTCGTCTGCTGGTGCCTGTATCTGTCGCCCGAGCACTATGAGGCGCTGGCCGACGCGCAGGTGCTGCCAGAAGAGCGACGCCGTGTCCGGCACCTGATCGACGCTCGTTGCGAACGTGGCCAACCCCTGGCTTATCTGATCGGTGAAGCCTGGCTGATGGGCTATCGTTTCCGCGCCGACCCGCGTGCGCTGGTGCCCCGCTCCCTGCTGGCCGAAGCGCTGGTGAACCAGGCTTTTGAACCTTGGCTGGCCGAACAGCATGAGGACGACCCGGACAAGCAGGCAGCGCATGCCATGCTCGACGCCATGCTGACCGAGCTGGGGGATCAGGCGGCCTGGATGCCAGACGAGGAAAACACACCGGTATCGGGGCCACGCCGCGTGCTCGATCTGTGCACGGGCGGTGGCAGCCTTGCCATCATCGCGGCACACTGCTTTCCCGAGGCCGAGATCATCGCCAGCGATCTCTCGCTCGATGCCCTGGCCCTTGCCACCGACAACCTGAACGATTACGGGCTGGCCGACCGGATCACGCTCTATCAGGGCGACCTGTTTGCCCCACTGCCCGACACCCGCTTCGATCTGATCCTCTGCAACCCGCCTTATGTGAATGCCCAGTCGATGGCCGCCCTGCCCGCCGAATACCGGGCCGAGCCGGAAGACGCACTTGGCAGTGGCACCGATGGCATGGATCTGATCGCACGGCTGCTGGTCGATGCCCCCGACTACCTGAGCGACCAAGGCATTCTGGTGATCGAGATCGGTCACGAGATGCCGCATTTCCAGGCGCGCTTTCCGGGGCTGGCTGCAACAGCCATTCCGGTAGCCCAGGGCGATGACCGGATCGTGCTGATCCGGGCAGCCGACCTCAACGCCTGGCGGGATGCCACCCTACCGCTTTGAGACAAACACCTTGATCCGCTTCGACCATCTGAGTCTGGCACGGGCCGGACGCCCACTGTTCTCGGACGCTTCCCTCATCATCAACCCTGGTGAGCGCCTGGCCCTGATCGGTGCCAACGGCAGCGGCAAAAGTTCGCTCCTGGCATTTCTGCGGGGCGATCTCGCCGCCGAGCAAGGCGATGTCAGCATGCCGAAGCTGCGGATTGCCTGGCTGGCCCAGCAAAGCCCGCACAGCACCAAGAACCCGGTGCGCTTCGTGATGGATGCCGATCCCGCGCTCGTGGCGGCCGAAGCCGCCATTGCCAATGCCGAATCACGGCAGGCCGGCGAACAGCTCGGCGAAGCCTATGCGCAGTGGGTCGATGCCGGTGGCCCTTCTGCTGAAGCACGAGCGGCCGAGTTGCTGACCGGTCTCGGCTTCGGGCCGGCACAGCTTGAACGTCAGGTCAATGAGTTGTCAGGTGGCTGGAAGATGCGCCTGAACCTGGCCTGCGTGCTGATGACGCCCTGCGACCTGCTGCTGCTCGACGAACCCACCAACCACCTCGACCTGGATGCCGTGCTGTGGCTTGAACGCCAGTTGCAACGTCACCCGGCCATCCAGCTCATCGTCTCGCACGACCGGGATTTTCTGGATCGGGTCGCCACCGCCAGCCTCGTGATCGAAGACGGCCTGTTGAACCGCTATCCGGGCGGCTATACGGCCAGCGAGAACATCCGTGCCGAACGCGCCGCCCAGCGCGAACGCGCGCGACGCGAGCAGCAGACCCGCATCGAGCACCTGAACAGCTTCATCGCCCGCTTCCGCGCCAAGGCCACGAAGGCCCGGCAGGCGCAGAGCCGCCTGAAAGCGCTGGAGCGGATGGAAGCGATCGCACCGTTGCGGGCCGTACGCGGGATCGATGTGGCATTCGAGAATCCCCCGGAAGGGCCAGACCCGCTCATCCGCGCCCTGCAGCTGCAAGCGGGCTACCAGCAGGACACACCCATCGTTCAGGTTCCGGAGCTGGTGATCCGGCGGGGCGCACGCATCGGCATCCTCGGGCGAAACGGCGCCGGCAAGAGCACGCTGATCCGCACACTGATCGGAGAGCTGCCGACGCTCGGCGGTGAGCTGACCCGTGCCAGCACACTGTCCACCGGCTATCTGGCGCAAGAACAGATCGAGGAACTTCGCCCGACGGAATCACCGCTGCAGCACCTGAGCCGCCTCGCGCCCCAAGAGCGGGAACAGGTTCTGCGCAGCTGGCTGGGCCGCTTCGGGTTTTCAGGTGACGATGCGCTGCGGCCTACCGGGCCGATGTCGGGCGGCGAAAAGACTCGGCTGTGTCTGGCGCTACTGGCCTGGCAGCGGCCGGGCTTTCTGGTGCTCGACGAACCCACCAACCACCTGGACGCCAACACCCGTGATGCGCTGGCCGAAGCGCTGGCGGGCTTCGACGGGCCGCTGCTGCTGGTCTCCCACGACCGCTACCTGCTGCGCAGCACGGTCGATGAATTCTGGCTGGTGGACGATGGCGTGTTGCGCCCCTTCGACGGCGACCTGGAGGACTATGCCCAATGGCTGCAAAAGGAGCGCGCCCAACGGAGCGCTCCTGCCTCGGCAGAGCCCCCCGACGCCACTGATCAACACACGGGCAAAGGCAGCGCCCTCAACCCCGCTTCCCCGACAAACCAGCCTGCCAGCGGCGCCAACAAGGCTGACAACCGCCGAGACCGCGCCCGGCAGCGGGCTGCGCTCGCCGTACTGAAAAAACCGCTGGAAAAAGCCATCCAGCAGATCGAGGCCCGGATGCAGGCACTGGAAGCGCGTATGGCCGACATCGACGCCCAGCTGACCCGGCCCGATGCCTTCGCCAACCCCGAGGGCGCTGCCGATCTTCAGCGCGAGCGTGCCCAGGCCGCCAGCGAGCTGGAAAGCCTGGAAAACGAATGGCTGGAGAAACAGGCGGAGCTGGAGGCGATCGAGCGCGAGAACGGGGTCGATTGACAGGACGCCGCGCTGAAGGGCCAACGGCGCGGCCTTGTCGCATGAGGCCCTGTCAGCTCATGGCTTCAGAAACGGTACGGCGGCCATCGCCTGATCATGCCATCCGGGTGCTCGGCCCGGACAATGGGCATCATTGCAGCGTGCCTTTCAGCGCAACCGGCAGCGGCACCGTCAATACCTCGATGCCTTCATCACGCAGTGACTCGGTTTCTTCGGGCGAGGCCGTGCCGCGAATGGCACGGGCAGGCGCTTCGTTGAAGTGAATGCGTCGGGCCTCTTCGGCAAAGCGATCCCCGACATCCTCGGTTTCTTCGATCAGCTTGCGCAGCCCCTGCATCATGCGGGCCTGCACCTCGCGCATCTGCCCCTCGTCGTCGCCCCCCTTGGCGGTTGGCGCATCGACCGGGGCCGCCTCGGACGAGCGCCCATGCACGAGGTTCAGGCGCGGCGCCGACAACAGCTTTCTGACCTGATGACTGCCGCAAAGCGGGCACTCGATCAGCTGGCGTTCTTGCTGCTGCTCGAAATCATCCGCCGATGAAAACCAGCCTTCAAACTGATGTTCGCGTTCGCAGCAGAGGTTAAAGACTTTCAGGCTGAACTCCCTTGCCTGGATGCGCCACGTGGGGCGCATCGTATCGGCTTCGTCGTATGGCTTGTCGATTAACGGGCATCATCGCCCGAAGCGGCTTCATTGTCCAGCTTGCGCTCGATTTTCATGCCGCGTTTCAGGGTATCCACCCAGGCGTTGGCCTCCGAACGGGCCAGCAATTGACGCACCTGGGTCTGATACCGCGCTCGCCGCTTTTCAGCCTCGGCATCGGGCGGCAGCACCTTTTCGACACGGATCAGCTGGTAGCCATCACGCCCGGCATTGACACCCACCCAGGCGGGCAATTGGTCGGCCGGCACGGCGAAGACGGCTTTCAGCGCCTCAGCCGACAACCCGGTCGGCACGGCACGGCTCACGAAGCTTTCCTTGCCCAGATCAGCCGGCGCCTTGCCACCTTCCTTCAAGGCCGCCAGCTGCTTCTCGCCCGCGGCCACCGCCTGCCGCTGCGCTTCGGCCGTGATCCAGCGTGCCTTCACCGTGTCCTTCACCTCATCCAGACGCTGGACACGGGCCGGATGGTGCGCCTCGACACGCGCCGAGATCAGCACGCCGGGCGACAGCTCGATCGCTGCCGTGTTGCGCCGTTCTTCCAGTGCCTCCGGCGTGAAGAGCTGCTCCAGCAATCGGGCGCTGCCTTCGAGCGAGCCTTGAGCCGCATTGGCCACCGGCCGACGGCCCAGGTTCTTCGCCTTCTGAATGGACACGCCAAAGCGTTCGGCCACCGGCGTGAGCGAATCGGCCTGCTCATAAGCAAGCTTCGACAATGCCTCGGCCTGCTCGTTGTAGCGGCGTGCCGCGGCATCCTCACGCCACAACTTCATCAGCTCGGGCTTGACGTCAGCCAGCGACTTCTTGCCGGCACCTTTCACGTCGGTCACGCGGATGACGTGAAAACCGAATTCGCTTTCCACCACCTCGGTGAAACCGGGCGCCGTCAAGGCAAAGGCCGCATCGGAAAAAGGCTTGACCATCGTGTCACGCTCGAAGGCCCCCAGATCACCGCCCTGCGCAGCCGAGCCCGGATCTTCGGAGTGCTTCCTGGCCAGCTCGGCAAACTGCTCAGGCTTAGCCTTGGCCTCGGCCAGCAGCGATTCGGCCCGTTGCTTCACCTCGGCGCGCGCGGCCTCATCGGCCCCTTCGGGCACTTTGAGCAGGATGTGACTCGCCACCCGTTCTTCAGGTGCGTTGAAGCGGCTGTCGTTCTTTTCATAAAAAGCCTTCAACTCGTCTTCCGACGGCTTGGCATCGGCCGGCAGAACGTCTTCACGCTTGAGCAGCACATAGCTCACATCGACCGACTCCGGCAACTCGAACGCGGCTTTGTGCTCATCATAATAAGCCTGCAACTGCTCGGCACTGGGCGACAGCCCCCCTTCACGCTCACGAGCACTGACGAAGGCACTACGCACGGCGCGGCGGGTTTCCTGTGACTCGAAGAGCGATTCGAGCAACGTCGCAGGCAGGATCGCCGTCTGGGACACCGAATTTTCCATGGCGCCCAACACCAGATCCTGCCCAACCTGGGCTTCATACTGCTCGGGCGTCAGGCCATTCTGGGCCAGCAGGCGACGATAGGCTTCGACATCGAATTTGCCATTGGCATCTCGCAGATCGGTCAGGCTGCCCAGAATGGCTTTCTGGATTTCGGCAGGCGTGACCGTGATGCGCGCGCGCCGGGCCTCATTGAACAACGCCTGGCGCGTGATCAGGCTCTCCAGCACGTCGGCGCGTGCGGCCGGGTTGTCGATGCGGGCCGGATCGACCTGATCGCCCATTGCCTGTTGAAGCTGCTCGACCTGCTGGCGGTAGATCCGGTCGAAATGCATCCGCGAGACAGGCTCGCCATCCACCGTGGCCACCGTGTCGGCATCACTGAACATACGGTCGTAGCCGGCAATGCCGAAAAACACGAAAGCCGGCATGATCAGCACCAACAGCAAGCCTTGGGCCAAGCGCTGGTGCGTTCTTACAAAATCAAACATGAATGGGCGGTCAAAGAGACGAAAACGGTCAATCCGCTAGTTTATTCGAGCTTCTCGACGCGCGGTGAACCGGGGCGAACAACGGCCATCATCTGTTGCACGCTGCCCCCTACCGCTGAGTACGCCTCCCCCTGAGCGCATGGCTCCGTCTTCGATTCAGACCTCGGCAAGCCAGCCCACGGTCCATGCCCCCTTCAACGCGCGCGCGGCACACAGCAACACGCCCACCGCCACCGGTGCCATCTGAAGCCCCATGCCCACCTCGGGCCAGGCTGCCGCCACAAACATCGGAATGAATGCCAGGGCGCCTTTATAGACCCCTCGGCCCAGAACCCTCATCATCTCAGTGTCCAGCGCGTGTCATGGAGCGGATCATCCTGATGGGACAGGCAGCTGTGGCAGGGCTGCTCATGGCCACCTTGTTGGCCGCATCGTTCCCACCCGACACAGCAACCGATGCCAGCCGTGTGGTGACGAGCAGCCTCCCCCATCGATGATCGATCCCCTGATCCTAGCCGTTTCCGGACTGGCGTCATCCGGTGGCAGATGATCGAGCGTACCCGCCCAACAAACGGTGCCTGGAAAGCCTCGTCAGCCAAAAAACATCCATCAAGCCGGGCGCGCAGCATGCACGGTATCTCAGCCAGACCAGGCGCTGCACCACCGCTGATGCCCCGATTCATGCCGACGCGGGTCTCCACACCGCACCAAAGCATCACCTGCTCCGTCAGGTGGCCTTCGGTACCCGCTGCGCAAAATAGTGGTTGTAGGCCATGCGCTGATCAACCCGCGTGTCGTTCTGCCAGCCGACACAACGTTGTGCGTAGCGTCGCATCGAATCCAGTACCCGGGCGAACATCGGATCCACATTGCTGTGACGTGCGGCCACCCTGTCCCAGCCGGCCAATTGCGCCCTCAGCATCGATTCAGGCGTCTTGTAGAAACGAACCCCCTGAAGCTCTCGCATCTCGATGTAATGCATCGAATTGTCGTTGACCCGCTTTCGGGACATGGCAGCCGACACGGCCTCCGCCGCCAGATTCACCTTGGTGCGCAACGAAGGGGTCAGCGCCTCATAGCGCGTCCGATTGATCAGCAGCTCGACCTGCTCGGTGCATTGGTGAAAACTCTGCAACATGCAAACCTTCAGCACCTCCGGCAAGCCCAGCGCACGGTCACTGGAAATGCTGCCGAACTCCACGCCGTCGATCTCGCCCTTGGCCAAAGCAGGCAGAATCTCCTCGGCCGGCAAGGGAAGAACCGTCGCCCCCATCTCCCGATAGATCTGCGCCCCCATGCCACCGGCACGCATGCGCAGCCCCTCCAGATCCTCCACCCGGGCCAATGGGCGCTTGAACCAGCCGAAAGCCTGATTCTGCATCGTACCGTACAGAATCGAGTGGACGGCCAGGCCGGCCGACTCATACAGCTCGGCCATCAACACATGGCCGCCACCCTGGTCATGCCATGACATCAGTGTCGAACCATCCATGCCGAAGGCTGGCCCCGTCCCCCACAGCCCCAGCGCCGGCAAGCGATCTGCCTGGCTGCTGGGCAAACGGTGACAAGCATCCAGACGCCCATCGGAGACGGCCTCGGCCAACTGGCTGGACGGCACGACAGAACCGGCGGGGAGGATTTCGATCCGCAACTGACCGTCCGTCATCTCGGCGATGGTTCGTGCAAAGGCTTGAAGATAAGCGGCAAAATCATCGTCCAGCGACCAGGCAGTCTGACAACGCCAGACGGTTGCCGAGCTGCCAGCCCGATTTTTGCCGGAACGACCCGGTGCGGCAGCCAAGCCAGCCACCGGCGCCAGCCCCGCCGCAGCCAGCCCAGCCCCTTTCAACCATGAACGACGCCGCCTTGACGGCTTCAACGACACATCCTGCACACCCACACCCACACTCAAGCACGACCCACCAAGACCCACCACGCAACAACGCCGACCATGCCCTGCGCTCCCAGGGCCTGAAGCTTGCGTCCATCAGGCACGCAGCACACGGACGAAACCCTGACGCCGAAGCAGCCTGTCAGGACAGAAACTGAAAAGGCGGCAAACCATCTGGCACCACGCGAGATTTGAAGCCGTCCATGTGAGCACGCAACGATGGCAGATAGCACATGACTCAGCAGCTTGCATGAATGTGTATTCTTTTTGCCACCAAACTTCTACACATCGTCAAAAAGCGATGCCACGGCCCCAAAGCATAAAGCAAAACACTCGCCTGATCGCAGCACCTGTGCCAAGCGCCACGCTTCTTGCGCTGAACGCAACACGCGCCACTCGAAACCCTAGCGGAACTGAAAAGGCAGCATGCGACATTCACATCTACTTACATCTCGTATCCATTCTTCACCACCTGGACATGGCCTGCCACACCCGCCCACTACTATCAGGACATCAGCCACCTCCTGTCCAGATTCATGGCTACCTCTTCCATTCCCCATGCATGCTCCGTGTCGCTGCTGATCCTGCTGACCGCCTGCGGTGGCGGGAGTGGCGGCACCCCGGCTCATCAAGCACCATCACAGCACCAGGTCAGTGCCTCACCCGGTACACCACCTTCAGACCCATTAGGCAACGAAGCATCTGCCCCCTCGGCCGCCACGCCCGCCAACCCGTCCACCCATACCTCACCCGGAACCAGCACGGCAACGGCCCCCAAGCCAGGTACACAAGGACAGCGGACGCCGTTGTCCGCGGATGGCTTCTCGGGCGGCGTACTGGCCACGATGCTGGTGCAAAACACCTACCTGACCCAACCTGACCAAGGGCGCCCTCACCCGATCTATTCGCTCTACGGTGCGGTCGCCTGGGACGCCAAGGCCCAAAAACCGATCAGCCCGGCCAATGCGCCGAACGCCTTCGGTTATCAATATCTGTCGACCGAGGCTCAGCCCCCCATCCAGCCCGCAGCCTTCCACTCGGCCTCGTTCATCACGAATTTCGACGACCACCCGGCGTTCGGGCGCTTTACCGACCTGCGAACGCAGTTGTCGCTAAAACCGGAACTTGAACGCGATCCCAATCCGGCCAGCCTCTTCCTCTTCACCGATGCCGCCATCGAGGCCGTGCTGCAGAGGAACGCGAGCATTCTCGAATTGGGCAAGGCGGCCGACGTGATGGCCCAGGTTCGCGCCTCGTCCGAACATGACACCAACGACCTGCCGTTGCGCCAAACCTACACACTCTCTTCCCCCTCTGCTCCGCTGGTGCTGAAAAACAACGACATGTTCAAGTTTGGCCACGTTTTGCGTCAGTGGCGTCAGGGGACGGGGCAAGTGTTGCAATTGATCGTGCTTCGGGGACAGCAGGCTGGGCAAATTCGTTTGTGCCTGAATTATCAGCTGCCCGAAGCCCGTCGCCTTCATTGCAGTCTCTGGCGGCTGCCCAAAGGGTGGCAATTTGGCAGACCGCTCACCTATGAAGGCATTCATCTGCAGGATGACCGATCGGTGCACCCCGGCGGCAAAGGCAAGGCTGACTGGCAGACGCCGGCTCGTCGCTGAATCAGACGGGCCGGAGCGGGTCGGCGACGCGGTGCCGCCCGCCCCGAAGGGCTTTTGCGGGGACGATCAGTTCATGACACGCGCTGGACACACGCCAGCGTCGCTCGAACCCAACAGCCGTGTATCAAGAATGGTTGCGCCAACCGTTCAGTCGTTGTCCGTTGCACGTTTATCGATAAACTCTGGCTTTCAACGCTCCGGGCCTTGTCCAGAGCGTGTCTTGTACGGATTCGGGCCCCAATCAACCCGTTCGAGCCTGTACGACACGCGCCCAAAACCGCCGACGGAGCCATATGGATGGAAGCCAGAGAACATGTTGACACCAAACAATAAGACTCAGATCAGTGCTGCCGTGCTCATCCTGTTGGCCGGCTGTGGCGGCGGCGGCGGCGGTGGTTCCGACCGTGCTGTGTCGAGCAGCCCGGCCGCACCCGGTTCGACCACGATCAATGCCAACGTCAGTACCGGCGCCACAGCCACGGCAGGTGCTGGCAGTGATGCCTCGACCGTAGGCGGCACGACGCCATCCACAGCAACCTCGACCGGCCCCTCGGGCGATACGGCCAACGCCACGCTGACACCGGCCGAACGATCACGCGCCGAAGCTGAAGCACGCGCCCGCGAGCAGGCGGCTGCCGAAGCACGCGCCAAGGCCGAAGCCGAGGCACGCAACCGTGCACTCGCCGAAGCCCAGGCCAAAGCCAAGGCCGAGGCCGACGCCCGCGCCCGTGCCGCGGCCGCTGCCGAGGAACAGGCCAAAGCAGAAGCCGACAAACGTGCGCGCGCCGCTGCTGAAGAGCAGGCCAGACAGGCGCAGGAAGCAGCCAAACGTGCCCGTGAGGAGGCTGAACGTCAGGCAGCAGCTGCTGCTGAAGCGGCCGAAAAGGAACGTGCCCAGGAAGAGGCTCGCAAGCAGGCGGCCGCCGAAGCCGCAGCCAAAGCTAAAGCCGATGCCGAGGCCGAAGCAGAGGCCAAGATGAAGGCTGAAGCCGAGGCGAAGAAGGCCGAGGAAGAAAAGATCCAGGCCAACAAGCAAGCCGACGAGGCTGCCAAGGCTCAGGACAAGGCCGAAGCAGACGCCAAGAAGGCAGAAGCGCAAAAGAACGAAGCCAACCAGAAAGCCGACAGCGCGGCCCAACAGAACGGCATCCGGGATACCGAGCTGGAGGGCCAACTGCGCAATCAGCCGCCCAAGGCCACCGCGCCGATCGACACCGCCGGCATCAGCGGCGACGTGCTGGCCACCATGCTCGATCAGGTCGCAGCCGGCGGCATGGCCGGTGCGCCCGCTTCGGTGACCCAGGCCAAACCACAAGATGGTGCGCCGGATGTCGTGATCAATGCCCTCCAGGCACCGGATCGCGATTACCTGAACTCGACCGGTACCAGCAACTACAAGGAAGCGAGCGGTTCATACACCTACCGCACCAGCACGATGCCAGGTGGCGGCACGGCCCAGTTCACCACCACACACCTGGGCATGCAGGTGACATCCAGCGACGCAGCGGTGTCATTGCCAGGCAGCATCACCGTCGCCACGGGCAGCCAGCAGCTGGCTGATGGCCAGACGCTTGCGGGTGGTGCCATCACCTTGCCCCGCGGTGAGCGTCAGGATTTCGGGCACGTCGTGCGTGAATGGAAGCATGGTCAAGACATTGTCCAGCTGATGCTGCGCACGGATGACGGGCCCAACAAAGCACAAATGTGCTGGAACTACACGCTGCCCACCGTCGGTATCAACCGCCTGCAATGCAATCACTGGGAAGTGCCGGCCGACTGGAAGCGTGGTGAGCCCCTGCACTTCCGAGGGGTGACGATCACCGAGAAGAAAGACGACGGCAACCAGTACATCTGGCAAAGCGAACCCTGAAGGCAGATCGGCCACCAAAGCAGGGTGAGCAGCGGCTGGGCGGCTGCCCACCTGCCCAGCTGCCGCTGCAATCGGCCACGGCAAGAGGCCCATCTGACACACCACGGATGGGCCTTGGCATGATCAGATCCATTCAGATCAGACCGGTCTTGCCCTATTGCAGTTGACCGTTCAGAACCATCCGCCTCAGGCAGGCGCTCAGTAAGCCATCGCCAAAGGCCGCCAGTCGGTCGGCAGCATCATCAACTCGTCATCTTCGGGAATGGCGCGGCCATCGGGCAGCCAGATTTTGCCGTGGCTGTCATATACCACCAGGCCACAAGCCCTATGGTGGTCGACGAGCAACGGCAGCAGCTCATCATAGGTGCCATCCTCCGGCACTTCGATCACCGCACGTCGAGCCGCCAGCGTCGACAGCTCCATCTCGATATCCTGATAGCAGGCCACAAAGCGATCGGAGTAACCCGGGGATTGCGTCGCCTCGAACAGATGGGCTGCCAACCTCAAAAAGACCTCGCCGGAAGCACCAGCCGGTGGCGGCTGATCCTGCCAGGTGTTGACCAGCGTCTGTGCCTCATCCAGCGAGGCGGGCAACATGGTGTGCGGGCGCTCGAAATGCGCCGGGCACCAGATATAGACAGGCAAGGCAGACATGCTTTCCTCACGGCCCAGTCGAACATCAAAACCGCAGCTTAAAACGACTGCTGCATTGCAACACAGTTCGAGCAGACGAACGCACCACAGTCCCTGCCAAAGGGACTGGGACTGGGTCAGGCGTCAGGGCGGCCAGGAAACATCGAAGTAGCGCGTGTGCACGGCCAGCGGGGCCTTCGTGCGGACGAACAAGGCATGAGCGTGCCAAAGGCAACAAAAAACCCAGGGCACGAATGGGTGCACTGGGCTATCGGGGATGCTCAAGGATGGCAGGTGAAGCGTCAGACAGAGACACCTGAACGGGAATTGCACCTCAACTCAACGAGCCATCAGCAGGAGGTGGCGGAGAGAGGGGGATTCGAACCCCCGAAGGGCTATTAACCCTTACACGCTTTCCAGGCGTGCGACTTAAACCACTCATCCATCTCTCCGAAGCCTGACAGTATAGCAAAAAACTGCCCACTGGCGTCAATGCCTCAGCCATCTGTTGCGGGCAGCACGTCGCGACCAGCCCCCAAGACGCCTTCAGCTTCTGAAAAAGAAAAGCTTCAGGGGCGAACCTGCCACCCCCGAAGCCTTCTTCCCAAGCCGGATAAACCGGCCCCTACACTACCCAGCGACAGCCCCGCTGCACGTACATGAGGGGCTCAAGCCGGTCATGGGCGGGTTGCACACCTCTGTCAACGGGTTCAAGCCGTTTCCTTCAACTGATCGAGCACGGCCGGATTCTCCAGCGTGGAGGTGTCCTGCGTGATCTCCTCGCCTTTGGCCAGCGAGCGCAGCAGACGCCGCATGATCTTGCCGGAACGGGTCTTGGGCAGGTTCTCGCCAAAGCGGATTTCCTTCGGCTTGGCGATCGGGCCGATTTCAGCGCCCACCCAGGCGCGCAAGGTATCGGCGATGCGCTTGGCTTCGGCCGGGTCGGTGGGGCGCTCACCTTTCAACACGACGAAAGCACTGATGGCCTCACCCGTCGTGTCGTCGGGCCGGCCCACCACGGCAGCCTCGGCCACCAGCTCATGACCGACCAGCGCCGATTCGATCTCCATCGTGCCCAGACGGTGGCCCGAGACGTTCAGCACGTCGTCGATGCGACCCATGATCCAGAAGTAGCCATCCAGATCGAGCGAGGCGCCATCGCCGGCCAGGTAATACTTGCCCTGAAAATCCTCCGGGAAGTAGCCCGATTTGAAGCGCTCGGGGTTGTTCCAGACATTGCGGATCATCGATGGCCAAGGCTTCTTGATCACGAGGAAACCACCCTGCCCCCGCCCCACGTCAGCACCGGTTTCATCGACGATGGCCACGTCCAGCCCCGGCAACGGCATCGTGCAGGAGCCCGGCTTCATCGTCTGCACCCCGGGCAGCGGCGTCAGCATGTGTGCACCGGTTTCGGTCTGCCACCAGGTATCGACGATCGGGCAACGGCTGCCGCCCACGTTCTCGTAGTACCAGAGCCAGGCTTCCGGATTGATCGGCTCGCCGACCGACCCCAGCAGGCGCAGCGAGCTGAGATCATAGTTTTTGGGGTGGAACTCGGGCGACATGTTGCCGGCCTTGATCAGGGAACGGATCGCGGTCGGCGCCGTGTAAAAGATGGTGCAGCCATGACGGTTGATCATGTCCCAGAAGCGGCCGGCATTCGGGTAGGTGGGCACGCCCTCGAAGACGATCTGCGTGGCACCATTGGACAACGGGCCATAAGCCACATAAGAATGACCGGTGATCCAGCCCACGTCGGCCGTACACCAGAACACGTCATCGGGCTTCAGGTCGAAGGTCCACTGCATCGTGACGGTGGCCTGAAGCAGGTAACCGCCGGTGGCGTGCTGAACCCCCTTCGGCGTGCCGGTGGAGCCGGAGGTATACAGCACGAAGAGCGGATGCTCGGCGCTGACCCAGGCCGGCTCGCACTGATCGGGCTGGCCGTCCTGCACCTCGTCCATCGTGATGTCACGCTCGGGGTTCCAGGCGATGTCCTGCCCGGTGCGCTTGTAGACGATGACTTTACGCACGGCCTCGCAGCCGCCGAGCGCCAACGCCTCATCCACAGCCGGCTTCAAGGGCAGCGCCTTGCCGCCCCGATGCTGGCCATCGGAGCAGATGACGAGGCTTGCCCCCACGTCGACGATACGCTCCTGAAGCGATTTGGCCGAGAAACCGCCGAAAACGACCGAATGCGTGATGCCGAGACGGGCACAAGCCTGCATGGCCACGATGGCCTCGATCGACATCGGCATGTAGATGATGGCGCGATCGCCCTGCTGATACCCGAGTGCCCGCAAGCCATTGGCGAAACGGCACACCCGTGCATGAAGCGCCTTGTACGTCACCTTCGTGACCTGACCATCATCAGCCTCGAAGATGATGGCCACCTTGTTTTCGGTGGGTGTGCCGAGATGGCGATCGAGACAGTTCCAGGAGGCGTTCAGCGTGCCATCCTCGAACCATTTGAAAAACGGCGGGTTGGAATCATCGAGCGAGCGGGTGAACGGCGTCTTCCACTCAAGCTGTTCGCGGGCCAGCTTGGCCCAGAAACCAGGGTTGTCCTTCTCGGCCTCGGCAACCATTGCCTCGTATTGCGCCATGCCGGCGATGTTGGCCTGCTTGGCAAACGCCTCGGGAACGGGGAAGACACGACCGTCATCCAGGACATTTTTGATTTCTTCTGAGGACAAGTTGATCTCCTTACTTTGGCTGATTCATATGCCACGGGCACGACCGGTCTGATGGATCAAACGCGAACGAAGCACCAACCAGAAAAACAGCTTCCTGACGGGACTGAAAACATGACATCGACGACATGATTGTCTGCCCCTCCCTGTGCGCACCCCCCAACGCTCAATTTAAAACCAATCCCAACCCTTGCACGGTCATGGATATCCCTAGGCAAGGGTCAGGACAAACCCTGCTCAGGCGCGTGCCGCGAGCGCTGCCACGCCAGCCTCGGCCACTTCGAGATCTTCCTGGGGCTTCACGCCCGAGACGCCGACGGCACCGACCATCTGACCATCGATCACCACCGGAACCCCACCCTCCAACGTGCCTTTCAGCACGTCGACGCAGAGGAAGGCCGTCCGGCCATCGTTGATCATCTTTTCATAAGCACCGCTGCCACGCTGACCCAGCGCAGCCGTGCGCGCCTTTTCCGGCGCGATGTACGAAGCCACCGGCGCGCAACCATCCATCCGGCGCAGGGCAAGCACATGTCCGCCGGCATCCACGACGGCCACCGTCACGGCCCAGCCTTTCTCGGCAGCCTTGGCGATGGCGGCCTCGATGGCAGCATCGGCATCAGCCAGTTCAAGCATCAGTGTCGATTTCATGTTTTCTTTCTCCTCTATTCAGATTCACGATCGATTGACCCACACATGGTTGGTCATGCCCTAAACAACGCCCCCTTCTCTGGCACGCTGCATGCCCCGCGCCGGATCGACGAACATCATCAGCACCAGCGCCGCCACAAAGAACACACCCGTGCCCAGCAAGGCCAGCCGATGGTTGCCCGCAGACAGCCAGCTGATGCCGCCATAAGTGAGCGGGCCGACGATGGCCGCACACCGGGTGGCAAAAGCCCACAGGCCAAAGAACTCGCCCAAGCGATGCGTGGGAGCCAGTGCTGCCGTCAACGCGCGGCCAGCCGACTGGCTGGTGCCCATGCAGATGCCGGCCAGTGCCGCAGCCGCCCAGAACGCCGACCGGCTCGACGTGCTGACGGCCAACACCACCACACCGATCCAGCCCAGCAGCGTGAGCGCCAAGGCTATTTTATGACCGAGCCGATCCTCGGCATAACCGAAGAGGAAGGAGCCCAGCGCGGCAGCGATGTTGACGACGAAAAACAGCATCATCGTCTCGGCCGGCTCAAACTGCATCACCTGATCGGCATAAACGGCGGTGATGGTGATGACCACGAACACACCGGCGTAAAAGAAAAAGCCCACCACCAGAAAGCGCCGAAAATCGCTGAATTCGCGGATTCTCAGCCAGGCAAGCCGCCAGTCGGTGAAGGACTGAATCGCCATGCAGGGTTCCTGCGGCACGGGAACCGCGCGATCCTTCACCCAGATGAACATCGGCAGTGCGGCCACCGCATAGACGGCGGCCGTGATCAGCATCGTGCCCGGCACGAAGTCGGCCGCCCCACCGCCTTGCCCCTGCACCCAGCCCACCCAGGCCAGCGACAGGCCTAAAGTCAGCATGCCGCCCACATAACCAAAGCTCCAGCCCCACCCCGAGACGCGCCCCAGGGCTTCAGGACGCGCCAGCTCGGGCAGATACGCGGCACACAGCGTTTCGCCCAGCGAAAAGCAGTAGTTGGAGACGATGATCAGGACACTTGCCAGCACCAGATGCCCCGCCCCCACCCAGTAAAGTCCCACGATGCAGCAGACGCACAACAGCGTGGCGCCCAACAGCCAGCGCTTTCGAGAAGCACGGGCATCGATGCGCGCACCGATGGTGGGCAGGCTCAGCATGACGGCAGCGTTTGAAACCCCCAGAATGAAGGTCCAGAGGAAGGTGGCCCAATCTGCGTTGCCCGCCACATGGCCCACGAAATACGCGCTGAAAACCGCCGTGAGCACCACCGTGGTGTAACCGGAATTGGCGAAATCATAGGCCGCCCAGGCCAGCACCTCGCGCCGGCTCACCCCATCCTGCAAGGCCCGCAGATCGAAAAGACTCATGCCACGCTCACTCCCTTTCTCCGGCCGTTGGCGGGCCTGTTGTCGCCATGATGGCGAAGCCTCTTATATCATCGGGGCACGGCAGCCCTCGGGGGCACTGCCAACGTTCGGCCCCAACGAGCATCCTTCAGGCTGCTGCCCTGCACGCCGCGCCCCCTGTGCCCGCGATCGTACCCTATCCCGCACGGCAGCTGGGGCGGCAGGTATCGCAAGGGTTCATGTCAGGTGCAAACCGGCACGATGCAAGTACCTAGAGCGTGTTATGAACGTATTCGTCCCCGCGGACGCCGCATCCTCGGCACAGACGCATGCCTGGCTCGCCAGCGTGGCCGCGCCATCGGCATTCGCCCGACCCCGAACAGCCTGAACGAACAGCCTGAGAGCGTGTCATGAAGGCGCCCGTTGCCACACCGATGTCCCTGTTGCCTTTTTGTTTCCCCTGTTGATCGATGAAGCCGATGTTCAGCCTCCCCATGCGTTCCCCCGCCGATTGCCAGCCCCCGCCCTGGCAGGCACGGCAACGCCGTCTGGTGTGCGCCGGTCTGATCGCCTTCACGCTCGTGGCAAGCGGCTGCGCCACCCGCCATCCGCCGCTGCATGACAAGGCAGCCAATGAGGTGACACTGCAAGCCCTCTCACAGGTGGGCCAGCCTTATCGCTGGGGCGGCAGCAAGCCGGGCGAAGGCTTCGATTGCAGCGGCCTGGTGCAATACGTCTACCGCGAGGCGCTGGGCATCGAGCTGCCCCGCACCAGCCGGGCGATGAGCACCCAGGGCACGAAAGTCGACCGCCAATCGCTTGCCCCCGGCGATCTGGTCTTTTTCCAGACCACCCGCCAACGCAATTCGCATGTGGGCATCTACATCGGCGAGGGGCGTTTCGTTCACGCCCCGTCATCGGGCAGCCTCGTGCGGGTTGAAGCGATCGACAAGCGCTACTGGACGAAGCGCTTCAATGGCGGACGCCGGCCCGTGCTCTGAGCTTCGCCTGGACAGCAGCCGACACCACGATGATCAGTGCCGCAGACGCACAACAGCGTGGTGCCCAACAGCCAGCCCTTTGGAAAAGGCAGCCGCCGGCGTTTGGCACAAACGGCCTTTTAGACAGCGGCCGACACCACGATCTCGACCAGGATGTCGGGCGAGGCCAGACGTGCCTCGACGGTGGCGCGGGTCGGCGGGTTGCCCTTGGCCACCCAGGCATCCCAGGCTTCGTTCATGCCGGCAAAGTTGGCGATGTTGCTGAGGTAGACGGTGGCCGTCAGCAGTTTCGTCTTGTCGGTGCCCGCCTCGGCCAGCACCGAATCGATGATGGCCAGCACCTCGGCCGTCTGCTCCCGCACGCCTTTGGAGGTGTCTTCGGGCACCTGACCAGCCAGATAGACCACGTTGTTGTGAATGACGGCCTCGGACATCCTTGGGCCGGGTTTGATGCGCTGAATGCTCATGACGAAGACTCCTTTTGGGTCGGTTGAAAACAAGGATGGCGTGCCTGGTCCGGTTCATCGAACACCGTGAAAGGCACACAGAAAATGGCGAAAGATCAAACACTCAAAAGCGGGTGAGCACATGGAAGCACATCGCCGGGTGTCGATGTCAGGTGATGGCATGGCGGATGGACAGGTGATGCGCCGATATCCGCCAATACCCGCCGATGCGCACTCATGCGCGCGTGATCAATCTCCCGTCAGAAAAGCCAGGACATCGGCGATCTGTTCGGGCTGGATCAGCGCGGGCGCATGCCCGACCCCCTCATAGGTGTGCAACCGGGCCTTGGGGCCGCGCTGCGTCATGGCGGTGGCCACCTCGGCATCCAGCAAGGCCGATTCGGCACCGCGCAGCACCAGCGTCGGGCACAGGATGCGATCCCAGACATCCCAGAGCGGCGGCGCGAGATTGTCCAGCGCCGCCAGGGCCACCGTGATGATGGCAGGATCATAATGCATGGCCCAGCCATCCCCTTTGGGCAGCACCGTGTGCCGGGCCAGGAGATGCCATTGTTCGGGCGTGTGCGGGCCAAAACTGGCGGCTGCCACATCGCGGGTGTAGGCCAAGCCTTCCTCGAAGGAAGCGAAGGATGCCGGCCGCGCCGAGAGTTGGGTCACGAGCCGAACCAGCCCGTCATGATTGACCACCGGGCCGATGTCGTTGATGACGAGCCGGGCCACCGGGTTGGTGCTGCCAGGCATCGCGGCCAACAGCATGCCGATCAGGCCGCCCATCGAGGTACCGATCCAGTCGACCTGAGGGACATCCAGACGGGCCAGAAGCGTGATGCAATCGGCGATGTAAAGCGGCAAGGCATACCCGCTCGGATCGGCTAGCCAGTCCGACCGGCCCCGGCCCGGCATGTCGGGGCAGATGACCCGGTAGCCCTCGGCCACCAGGGCCTGGGCGAGTGCATCGAAATCCCGTCCGTTTCGGGAGAGACCATGCACGCAGACCGCCACCTTGACGCTATCGGGCTGCCCCCACTCGGCATAAGCCAGCCGATGCAAGCCACCAGGGTGGGCGCAGGTGACGGTTTTCAGGACAGGTTGCAAGGCTGACATGGGTCGAACATCCTCCGCGGTATAGAATGCGCCGGCATCCGGAGACGATGCCTGCGCGCCTGGCAGCTCAGCTGACATGGGTGCCCGAGGCAGCCTGATGAGGCAAGCGGCGCACCTGCCTCACCGGCATGCAGACGTGCAGACGCCTGACACGGGCGCCACCACCAGAAGGTTAACACTACCTGCCGTGCCACTGTACGGCAGCAGACAACACGAGGATAGCTATGTCGAATCGAAACCTGGCCGGCAAACTGGCCCTGGTCACAGGCTCCACCAGCGGCATCGGTCTGGGCATTGCCCAGGTGCTGGCCCGCCACGGCGCCAATCTGGTGCTCAACGGTTTTGGCGAGGCCGAGCAGATCGAGGCGCTCGTCAAGCAACTGGCGGCCGAGCATGGCGTGACGGTGAGCTTTGCCGGTGGCGACCTCAGCAAGGTCGAGGAGATCGAGCAGATGATGAAGCAGATCGCCGAGCAGCACGGTGGTGTCGACATCCTCGTCAACAACGCGGGCATCCAGCATGTCTCACCGGTCGAATCCTTTCCGGTCGATCGCTGGAACGCCGTCATCGCCCTGAACCTCAGTGCCGCCTTCCACACGACCCGGCTGGCCATCCCGCACATGCGGGCACGCAACTGGGGACGCATCATCAACATCGCCTCGGCCCATGGCCTGGTGGCCTCGGCCGGCAAGAGTGCCTACGTGGCCGCCAAGCACGGCATCGTCGGGCTGACCAAAGCCGTGGCCCTGGAAACCGCGACGACGGGCATCACCTGCAACGCGATCTGCCCCGGCTGGGTCCTGACCCCGCTCGTGCAGAAGCAGATCGATGACCGCCAGAAAAACCTGAACCTCACGCCCGAACAGGCACGCGAGGATCTGCTCGGCGAGAAGCAGCCCTCGAAGGAATTCGTCACCCCCGAGCAGCTGGGCGAAGTGGCGGCCTTCCTCTGCTCATCCGGCGGCGATCAGGTACGCGGCGCGGCCTGGAGCGTGGATGGCGGCTGGACGGCGCAGTAATAGCCGAACGCACGGATCAGGACTGTCCCTCAAACCGGGCGGATATGGCCGTGCCTCGAAGGCACTGACCTTGGCAGCAGCACCTGGCACTTCGTCACCCCTCGGTGCCGAGGACTGAACGGAGACGAACCGCTGCCTGACACACGCTACGGCTTTGCGCCCTCTGCCGGTTGCACCCGCCAATAGGGCGCACCATCCCACCGGTTGCGCCTGATGACTGCCGGATGCCCGGCACGCAGTTCGATGCGCACGGCGCCATGCAGATCAGTGCGCAGAAGCGGCACCTGATGCTCACGCAAACGAGCCAGCAAACTCGGATGCGGGTGCCCATGATGGTTGCGGTAATTCGTCTGCAACACGGCCCAGGCCGGCTGCACTGCCGTCAGCAGCGCCTCACCGGCGCCGTGCGGGCTGCCCTGCCGGGGCACCAGCAGCACATCGGCCTTGAATTTGTCTGCGCCCACCTGCTGTACAAGCGCCTTCTCGGCCGATGCAGGCAAATCCCCGGCCAGCAGCACGGAACCGGCCCCCGTGCTGACGCGGATCACACAACTATGCCGATCATCCCTCGCACGCAGCCGATCCGTCGCCATCGACGCCGGGTGCAACACCTCGATCCAGCCGCCGTTGGCCCACGGATACCGATGGCCGGCCACACAGGGCAATCCCGATATGCTCATGGTGTCATCGGTTCGAGCTGCTTCGACGCCCAGCAAAGCTGGCACCACGCTGCTGATCAAGCGTTCCGGTGCCAACGCGCGCAAGGCAGCGGCAACCCCACCACTATGGTTGGCATCCAGATGCGACACGACCAGCGTCTGCACCTGCTCGATGCCCCGGCCGTGCAGATAGGGCAGCAGCACGCGCTCGACGGTGCCGGGCTGCCCCATCCGGGCCGAGCCGGTGTCATACAGCAACCGATGTCCGCCCTGCTCCACCAGCACCAGACTACCCTGACCGATATCAAGTGCCGTCACCACCAGCGCGTCTTCCGGGGCTTCTTGCGCCGGTGCCAGCAGCAGCGGCAACAGGCACAGCACGCCCAGTCTCAAGCGGCGCAAACCGGCCGGTGCCAAGATCAGCATGGCGCCCAGCAAGGCACAGGCCAGTGTCCAGCCTCCCGGTTTCGGCAACTGGAGCACGGCGCCTGGCAAAGCGTCAAGCCAGCGCAAGAGTGCCATCAAGGCATCCAGCTGAAAGAGCAAGGCCGTCAGGGCGTGGCCTGCCAGCCAGGGCCACCAGGGTGCCAGCAGCATCACGCCGATGGCCATCGGCGTCAGCACGAAGCCCACCCACGGAATGGCCACCACATTGGCCAGCGGCCCGATCAACGACCAGGTGGAAAAGAAGGCCACAGTCAACGGCGTCAGAAACACGGTGGCCGCCCACTGATTGCGCACGCCATCACGCAGCGAGGCGCGAAGACCAGCCCAGGCGCCCCTCAACGCTTTCGTTTCAGGCAGCGCGTACTGAGTCTGGGCGCACCAGATCAGCGCCATCACCGCCCCAAACGACAACCAGAACCCGGCCTGCGCCACCGACCAGGGGTCAAGCGCGACCACGGCAGCCGCAGCCAACACTGCAGGCGTGAAAGCCGTCTGATGACGACCGCCTTGGCTCAGCACGGCAGCGGCCAACAGCATGAAGCAAGTGCGCTGCGCCGGCACACCCCAGCCCGAGAGCAACGCATAGCCAAAGGCCGTCAACACCGCCGGCACCAGCACCAGGCGCTGCCGGTTCTGCCGCTGCAACCAGTCGGCCACGCGCCCGCTGGCATGCCGAGCCAGCATCCGGTGAAGCCAGACACAGCAGGCCGACACCACCAGGGCCAGCAACGTGACGTGCATGCCCGAAATGGCCATCAGGTGCGAGACGCCCGTTCGACTGAACAAGGCCCACCCCTCCGCCCCGATGGCCCCCTGATCCCCCAAAGACAAGCCCGTCACGATACCCATCAACTGCCAACGCGCCGCATCCCGGCCGCCGGACGGGTCGGCACGCGTGGCTGCCACGATGTCGAGCTGTTCCCGCAAAAAGGCACGCCAGCCTTCGACCCGGATCAGCAACCCGTCTGACCAGGCGAGAGGATCGGCCAGAGGCCTCAGGGGATCCGAGCGTTGCCCAAGCGTCCCGGTCGAAGCGGACGCCCCCTCACGGCCCCCCAGCCGCTGCCGTTCGATCACTCGCCCCACGGCATCGACCTGCTGCTGCAACAACCGCTCTTCGGTGTCGAAAGCGCCAGGGTTCACCGGCGCCAGCGGCTGCTTCAAGCTGACCTGCAAACGCCACCGTTGCCCTGGCTCGGGCCAGACGGCCTGATCCTCCGCATGCGGCCCCGGTACATCATGCAGCACCATCCCGTCGCGACTGGCAGTCCACGACAAGGACAGATGACGCAAGCCCTGACAGGGCACGTCGGCCAGGGGAGATTCACAGTGCTGAACCCGGAACAGAATGCGATCGCCGAAATCTTCACGCTGTGGCAACGAGGCGATCTGCCCCTCGACCCACAGCGGTAGCTGCTCCAGCGTGGCTGGCAGCCTCGCCTGGAGCGCGTGATGGATCGGCCAGGCCAATGCGGCCAACACCACGAGGGCAAGACCGATGCCCCGGCCACGCTTCGGCACCAGCAAGCCGAGGCCAAGGATCAACCAGACCGGCAGCCAATGAGCCGGGGGCAAACTGCCCGAAAACTGAAACAGGCAGGCGAGCAGCCATATCCATGCTGCCACCTGCCCCAGACGCGGAATCCACTGCCAACGCATGAGCGGCATCCGCCGGCCACGCCGATCAACGGTAGCCCGACCCGTAACCGATACCGTCGATACCATCCGCCTGCCTGGCATGCCGGCGGGCCATCCAATGCGTCATTGCCCAGCCCACAAACACACTGCCCAACAGGATCACCAGATAGCCTGTCAGCAAAACATAGAAATTCGACAGGTTGTTCAACGGTCGCGCAATGCCCAGGAAGCAGGCGAACAACCAGCTCGTCGAACTGAGGCAGCCCATCAGCACCAGCAGACGCTGCGTGATCGGGCTTTCCTCGGCCATCACACGGCCCGGTTTCACATGCCTGAAAGCCACCTCGTGCAGGAACAGGCCGTTGAGTGTGAGAATTTCCACCACCAGCAGCTTCATCATCAGCTTCTGGTTCAGCAGGTAATCCGGGTTCTGGAGATAGCCCAGCACGCAGATGGCCAGCCCGGTGAGCCAGAGCACCCACAACGCGGCCGTCACGATCGGTTTGGCCTGATGGATTCTGCGAACATCCTGGCGGGTCAGCGCTTCGTCATAGCGCTTGAGCAGCAACAGATCCGTTTGCAGAATCGTGACCACCGCCACGGCACTGGCCACGAAATGCGTGAAAACCAATGCCATCCCAAGGATTTTCAGACCATCCATATCGCCGTATGCGCTCCACGAGAGATTCAGGAAATCCCTAGCCTAATGGGCGAGCACACAACTTCCAAGCAACTCTGTCACGCGCTGCAAGCAGAGAAGCCCGCGGGTTTGGGGCCAACGCGGGGACGAATCAGTGCATGGACCGAAGATGGCCGCTAATCGTGTTCCGAAAGTTTCTCTGCGGGGGATCCTGGTTCAGCAGGCTCTTCTGCAGGCGGCGGCTTCAGATAGAGACGGTCCGACCAGGTGGCCAGCCACTCGGGCTTGAAGGCGACGAACACGGCCGTGCACAGCCCGGTCATGAAGCCATCACCCCAAGCCAGCAGCCAACGTGCCACCATCGACGACAGCTCGTCACTGCCGCTGCTGAGCTGATGACCCGACCACTGCGCCAGCGCCCCACTGATGAAAAGGCAGGCCACCGTGCCCAGAAAACCCCGGCCCAGAATGTAGATGAACAAGTGCTCACCAAACACCTTACGGATGGTCGCTCCCACCAGCAATGCCAGCGAGGCTGGCACCACACCGAGCCAGACGATGCTGTCCAGGGTCTGCACGAATGGCTGTGGGGCGAAGCAGGCCGACAATGCCCCCACCAGGCACAGCACGGGCATGGCCAGTGGCCACCCCAATGTCATCACGACCAGACAGGCTCCCGACCATTGCAGATGCACCGGCATGATGTGCAGCCGCGGCAGTGCCCACAACCACGGCAACAGCACGAGCGTGGCCAACATGGGCGTGAGCAGCGCACCGCCCTTGAGCATTCGCCACGGCCGCATGCTGAGCGAAACCCCCAGGGCCAACAGGATGAGAACGGACTGCCAGATCATCAGGCTATTGTCGATGCTCAGGCGCCGACGGGCAAACCGGTGTCCGACACGGCATCGCAAGCTTGCAGCACAAGCTTGTTGATGAGCGTATATGATGGGAAACCATCACACCCGATGACACACGATTACCCATACACACCGAGCATCACGGGAGATCCCTATGGAAGGCATTCATTTCATCGTGATCCTGGCCATTGCCCAGTATCTGTACTTCGGCTTTCAAGTGGGCCGCGCTCGCAGTCAGTATGACATCAAGGCACCTGCCGTCGGTGGCCATGAGATGTTCGATCGCGCCCTTCGCATCCAGCAGAACACGATGGAAGTGCTGGTGGCCTTCATCCCTGCCCTGTATGTGGCGGCGGCCTACTGGCCCCACTGGCTCGTGGTGATCATCGGCACCGTCTATCTGGTGGGACGGATGATCTATCGACACAACTATCTGATCGCCCCGGACAGCCGTGCCACCGGCTTCCTGCTGTCCATCGTGCCGGTATTCCTGTTGCTGTTGCTGGGCCTGTTGGGCGTCATCTTCGGTTGAATGCGCCGGACAGGGCGGCGGCGCCATGCAGCAGAGAAAGACCTCATGGTTGTCGTGACACACGAGGATTCGGCAGTGCCACCACAGACGGATGTCAGGACGTTCCCGATCGAGTCCGCGAAGATCAGCCCCAGCGTACACTAGCGCGTGTCATGAACTTGCTTCCCCCTGCGAAAGCGGCCAGGGGGTGTATAACGCGCGCTGACGGCATGTTGCACGGGTCCACGTGCACACGACCCGCTCAACGCTGCCAACACCTGATACATGGATCTGTCTAAACTCCTTTCCTCTTGGCAAGACTGGCAGAAATGGGATCTGCTGGCCGACAAGGCGTCCATCTTTGCAGCCAACCTGATTGCTGCCCTCGTCATCTTTTTCGTCGGCAAATGGGTGGCGGGCAAGCTCGTGCAGCTGATGCAGCTGGCCATGAAGCGGGCCAAGGTCGACCCGACCCTGATCGGCTTTTTGAGCAATGTCGGCTATGTGGCCATGCTGGTGATGATCATCATGACCGCGCTCAACAAGATGGGGGTGCCGACGACCTCGGCTGCGGCCTTGATTGGTGGCGCCGGCCTGGCCATCGGTCTGTCGCTGAAAGATCAACTCTCGAACTTTGCCGCCGGCGCACTGATCATCTTCTTTCGGCCCTTCAAGGTGGGGGACTACATCAAGGTGGGCGGTTACGAAGGCTTCGTGCGCGAAATCAAGATCGTGCAGACCTCATTACGTACCTATGCCAATGAAGAAGTGGTGCTGCCGAACAGCATGGTGATGAGTGACAGCATCGTCAACAAGTCCTCGCTGCCCCTATGGCGCTCGCAGGTGATCGTGGGCGTCGACTATGCCTGCGACCTGAAAACCGCGAAGGCAGCCGTGTTGAAAGCCGCGCTCGATCATCCGAAGTGCGTGAACCACGAACGCCCGGCCAGCGTGCAGATCACGGCGCTGGGTGACAACGCGATCGAGATCACGCTCTGGGCCTGGTCGTCGGAAGGCGATTGGTGGCAAGTGCAGTGCGACCTGTATGAAGCCGTGGTCGAGAACCTGCGTGCTGTCGACATCAGCATCCCCTTCCCGCAGCGGGACATCCACCTCATCAACCCTCCCCCCTTGCCCGACCCACGACCCACCTCGGGCAATAACCCTGATACGCATCGGTAGCGCTTGCCAGAGCCAGGATCGGCGCGTATTTTTTTGGTTTTACAGCGTGTTATGCACCGAGTCGTCCCCGCGACAGGTTCTCCGGGTGCATGACATGCCCTCCCCCCATTCCACCGACAGAGAATTTCATGGCCAGAGAAGTCCCCGCCGTGTTCGGCAGCGTCCTGTTTCCCGAAATGCCCGTGGTTGCCTTTGAAAACGGCAGCTGGCAGCCGCTGCGCTGGCAATCCGCCCAGTCCATCGAATTGTCACCCGGCGCCCACACCCTGCACTATGGCAGCGAATGCTTCGAAGGGCTGAAGGCATTCCGGCAGCAGGATGACAGCATCGTGCTGTTCCGCCCCGATGCCAACATCGCCCGCATGCAGCAAAGTGCCCGGCTGCTGAGCCTGCCGGTGCCCGATGCCGACACGTTCCGGGCCGCACTGATCGAGCTGGTTCGCCGCGCGGCCGACATCATTCCCGATGCGCCCGCCTCTCTCTATCTGCGCCCCACGCTGATCGGCACCGAACCGAACATCGGCAAGGCCGGCAAGCCCTCGGAAAGCGCGCTGTTCTACATCCTGGCAAGCCCCGTGGGTGATTATTTCAAGACCGGTTCACCGATGAAACTGGTGGTGGAAACCCGCAGCATGCGATGCGCACCGCACATGGGCCGTGTCAAGTGCGGTGGCAACTATGCCTCGGCGCTGCCGCTCATCGCCAAGGCCGCGCAGGAACACGGCGCCCACCAGGTGCTGTTCTGCCCGGCAGGCGATGTGCAGGAAACCGGCGCCTCCAATTTCGCGTTGATCAAGGGCAACGAGCTGATCACGAAACCACTGACGGACGAGTTCCTGCATGGTGTGACGCGGGATTCGGTGCTGAAGGTGGCGGCTGACCTGGGCTATCAGGTGAGCGAGCGCAACTTCACGGTGGACGAGCTGCGTGAGGCTGTCGAAAACGGGGCCGAAGCGATCCTGACCGGCACGGCGGCCGTGATCTCACCCGTGACCTCCTTCGTGATCGACGGCAAGGAAATCCCCGTTCAGGGCCAGGAGCGGGGCATGGCCATCCGCAAAGCCGTCACCGACATCCAGTATGGTCTGGCTGAAGACCGTCATGGCTGGCGCGTGCCGGTTTAAAAGCCAATAGCAGATACAAAAATGGCCCCATATGGGGCCGCTTTTGTTTTGTTTGAATGGCGGAGAGGGTGGGATTCGAACCCACGGTACCGTTGCCGGTACGCCTGATTTCGAGTCAGGTACATTCGACCACTCTGCCACCTCTCCGTGACGCTTCGGTCAAGGCAAGGATTATGCCATAACTTTTGCCTTGCGCCAGCCCCTGTTCAAAAAAATTTGATGCCAAACCCGATTGGCCGTGACACCACCGGATGCCGCCACGGCGTTCTGCACAGGCCAGCACCTTTTCCCTGAAGGGGCGAGCATCGGTGGCCACTGGCAACGCTCACGCCTTGAACATCGCCAGCGTCAGCCGGGAAAGATCCAGGACTTCAAGGCTGAATCACCGACAGGCCACCCATGTACGGACGCAGCACCTCGGGCACCACCACCGAGCCATCGGCCTGCTGGTAGTTTTCGAGCACCGCCACCAGCGTGCGCCCCACCGCCAGACCCGAGCCGTTCAAGGTATGCACGAGCTCCGGTTTGGCCTTGCCCCCGGCCACGGGCCGGAAACGGGCCTGCATGCGGCGAGCCTGGAAGGCTTCGGTGTTGGAAATGGACGAAATCTCACGATAGGTGTTCTGGGCCGGCAACCAGACCTCGATGTCATAGGTTTTGGCTGCCCCAAAACCCATATCCCCCGTGCACAGCACCACAACCCGATAAGGCAGCCCCAATCCCTGCAGGATGGTTTCGGCGTGGCCCACCATCTCTTCCAGGGCGTCATAGGAATGCTCGGGATGAGCGATCTGCACCATCTCGACCTTGTCGAACTGATGCTGACGCACCATGCCACGGGTGTCACGCCCATACGAACCGGCCTCGGAACGGAAGCACGGGGTGTGTGCCGTCAGCTTCAGGGGCAAGGCATCAGCATCGAGGATGTCGCCGGCCACCAGGTTGGTGAGCGAGACCTCGCTGGTCGGGATCAGATACATGGCCGCCGATGTGAGCGAGACGTCAGGCCCGGATACCGTGGGGGCGGCAGCTTTGCCGGCGCCCATGGCCCCGGCCTGAGTCGGCGCCTGACCCACAGCGCCCTGAGCCTTGGCGTCTGCCCCTTCGGTCGCAGATGCCGAGACCGGGCCCCCTTCCTCGCCCATTTTCTGCACCTTGAAGAGGTCTTCCTCGAATTTGGGCAACTGGCCCGTGCCGTACAGGGCCGATGCATTGACCAGATACGGTGTATAGCACTCGGTGTAGCCATGCTTGGCCGTGTGCGTATCGAGCATGTACTGTGCCAGGGCCCGATGCAGGCGGGCAACGCCCGCGCGCATGACGGTGAAACGTGCGCCCGACAGCTTGGCGCCAGCGGCCGCATCCAGACCCAGCGGCTGGCCCACGTCCAGATGATCCTTCACCTCGAAGTCGAAGCGACGAGGCTGCCCCCAGCGGCGCACTTCCACATTGTCGGCCTCGCTCTTGCCCTCAGGCACCGACTCGTGCGGCAGGTTGGGCAGGCTCGACAACAAGGCGTCCAGCTCGGCCTGTACGGCAGCCAGTTCGGTGGCCGTCCGGGCCAACTCGGCCGCCATCTCGTTGACGCTCGCCATCAGTGCCGAGGCATCTTCGCCTTTGGCCTTGGCCTGGCCAATCTGCTTGGAGGTGGCATTACGCTGGGCCTGAAGCGTTTCGGCCCGCGTCTGTGACGCCTTGCGACGTGCTTCCAGCGCTTCATAGGCAGCGCGGTCAAAAACAAAGCCCCGTGATTTGAGACGGCTTTCCACGAATGCGGCGTCTCGACGCAATAGCTGGATATCGATCATCCCCAGATTCTAGTCGCTTGTCGGTTCATTTTTGTCGCTTCTCGGCCAGAAGCGGGGCGAGCCGTATCATCATTGCCAAGGGACGGCGTCAAGCCTGCATGGCAACGGTGCGACGGCCGTCCGGGGATGATGATCATCATGGGATAATGGGTGTCGGGCCGATGGTGCGCCCGTCGCGATCTCGGAGGAATGCTTGTGTCGATGCCGATGTTTCGATTGATGAAAGTGGCGGGCGTGTGCACGCTGCTGCTGGCCGGTTGCACGACGTTGACGTCTGAGCCGGTCGACACACGGCCATCGATCCTGTTCATTCACGGTAACGGCGAAAACGCCGCCAACTGGCAGACCACGATCTGGCGTTTTGAATCCAATGGCTGGCCCACCGCCAAGCTGCACACGCTCGATCTGCCCTACCCCTATGCCCGTGACGACGACACGCAACCGCAAGCAGGCCGCAGCAGCAGTGCCGACTTCATGGCCTACCTGAAGGCCGAGGTGGAGGCCATCCGGCTGCGCACGGGGCAGGACAAAGTCGTCGTGGTGGGTGCGGGCCGCGGTGGCAACGCCATCCGCAACTATGTGCAGAACGGTGGCGGCCTCGAGAAGATCAGCCATGCCGTTCTGGCCGGCACACCCAGCCATGGCATCTGGGCCGTGAAGGGCTATCGCGAGCAGAGCGAATTCTCGGGCCTGTCGAATTTCATGCAGGGACTGAACCGTCCCAAAGACGCTGCCGGCAACGAAGTGCCCACCGGCATCCGCTGGCTCACCATCCGCTCGGACGGCAATGACAAGTTTGCCCGTCCCACCGGCGAGTGGATCGGCAGCCCGCTGATGAACACCAATATCACCGCCCGCAGCCCCGAGCTGAAAGGGGCGCAAAGCGTCGTCCTGCCGAAGGCCGATCACCGGGAAACGGCTTATTCGCCGGCAGCCTTCGCCGCGATGTATCACTTCATCACGAATGAAGCCCCCAAGACCCACGAGATCAAGAAAGAAAGCGTGGCCGAGCTGAGCGGCGTGATCAGTGGCGTCGAAGGTCAGAACGGCGGTTTTCCGAGCAACCTGCCCATTCATGGGGCACGCATCGAGATCTATCCCGTGGATGCGTCGACCGGCCTGCGCACGGGCCAGGCCGTGCACACCCAGACCGTGGACGAAACGGGCCGCTGGGGCGCTTTCGAGGCACGCACGGATCAGACCTACGAGTTCGTGATCAGTGCGCGTGGTTATCCAACCCATCATGTGTATCGGAGCGCCCTTCCGCGCAGCACCAACCTCATGAATTTCCGCCTGCAGCGCATCATCCATGCCGACCCTGACGCCAAGGCGATCGTGATGATGAGCCGGCCACGCGGTTACTTCGACCTGCGACGCGATTCGATGTCCTTCGGCAACGTGGTCCCGCCTCCCGGCATTCCGCTCAAAGGTGTGGCTGGCGTGTCGGTCTCCCGGATGAAGTCCGTGAAGAGCGAGCCGGAAACGGTCGTCGCCCGATTCAACCATGAGCGTGTGGCCGGCCGCACTTGGCCGCTCGCCGAAAAGCGGGTGGTGATCCTGGAGATCACGGAGTAACACCAACGGGCGCTAGCGCGGTTGGCAACGCGGTGCTGCGCGCCCAGCGGGGCTTATCAGGGGGACGAATCAGTGCATGACACGCGCTAGAACAAGCCACACTGGCGCGGAAGATCACCGGCGTCGACAACAGGCACCTGCGACACGGCCTTCCCCCCGGTGCCTTGCCCGGTTCGCTTGCGCGTGGAGATCGCCGGCGCCGCATAACCGCCCCTCAACACCGGCACGGCCTTCAGCGTGACGGCCTTCAGCTGGGCATTGCCCGCTTCTCCACCAGCGACCTTCATCAGTCGGTTCAGCTCGGCCACCCCCTTGGTGCCCAGGCGCTGCCGCCAGCGCGTGAGACTCGACGGATCGATCGGCGCATCCACCTGCAGGTGGGTTTCCCCACAAAACACCTGCCAGTAAGGGTTTTCGACCCACATCAACACTACCTCCTCGTTGGAGAGGCCAAAGAGGTGCTGCAGGTACAGCAACCCCGCCATCAACCGGGGTGCCGTGGCCGGGCGCCCCGTGCGGGATTTGAACAGGCTGCGCCCCAGTGCTTCGACACCGGCCCAATCCACGCGCGCCGCCATCAGCACCAGCGGATGCTGCGTATTGATCTGTTCATGCAGGGGTTGACGAAACAGATCACCACTCTGCGAATGCGATGGCCGTGGGCCCATAAACGGACTGAAAAGGATGATCGACAAGCCGTGAAGCGGCGATTATCGCAAATGATCTGCGGTTTCCCGAATCGGTACCCGCCACGGGCCGCCATTCGACAAATATCGAGCAGGCGGGTTTTTCATGAGAGCGACGAAAAGCCGCATTTTCTGCCCGGCAACAGACGATAGCCGCCATCATCCAGTTCATCGTCACCAGGACACGGCTCCCCCCCATAATAGCGCTGTGATGCACCGCCAAATCTCTTCTCATACTGCTTCGATACCATGACTCAACACCACAACCTCATCCATGGCCAATGGGTTGCTGGCCAGAACGCCACGCCCAACATCAACCCCAGCAACCTGAAGGATGTGATCGGCGAGTACGCCCAGGGTGACGCATCCGACGTGAACGCTGCGGTCGAAGCCGCGAAGGCAGCCTTTGCCGCCTGGTCCGTGAGCGGCATTCAGGCGCGCCACGATGCGCTCGAAAAGATCGGCAACGAAATCCTCGCCCGCAAGGACGAGCTGGGTGAGCTGCTGGCCCGGGAGGAAGGCAAGACCCGGCCCGAAGCCGTGGGCGAAGTGGCGCGTGCCGGCCAGATCTTCAAGTTCTTCGCCGGCGAATGCCTGCGGCTCACCGGTGATGCCCTGCCCTCGGTGCGTCCGGGCGTCGGCGTCGAGATCACCCGTGAGCCCATCGGTGTGGTGGGGCTGATCACCCCCTGGAACTTCCCGATCGCGATCCCGGCCTGGAAGATTGCCCCGGCACTCGCCTACGGCAACTGCGTGGTGCTGAAGCCGGCCGATCTGGTGCCGGGCAGTGCCTGGGCTTTGGCCGACATCATCCACCGCAGCGGCATCCCGGCCGGCGTCTTCAACCTCGTGATGGGCCGTGGGCGCGTGATCGGCGAAGCCCTCGTGAACCATCCGGATGTGGCAGCCATCAGCTTCACCGGTTCGGTCGAGGTCGGCCAGCATATCGCCCAGCAGGCCATCAGGACGGGCAAGAAGATCCAGCTGGAGATGGGCGGCAAGAACCCGCAAGTGGTTCTGGACGATGCCGATCTGGCGCAGGCGGTCGAGCTGAGCACGCAGAGCGCCTTCTACTCCACCGGCCAGCGCTGCACGGCAGCCAGCCGCCTGATCGTCACCGACAAGATCTATCCGGCTTTCGTCAAGGCCATGCAGGCGCGGCTCGCCCGCCTGAAAGTGGGCGCCGCACTGGCCGCCGGCACCGACATCGGCCCGGTCGTCAGCCAGTCCCAGCTGGAGCAGGATCTGTCCTATGTGCAGATTGGCACCCGCGAGGGGGGCGTGCTGGTGGCCGGTGGCGAGCGCATCGCCTGCCACACCGGCAGCGGTGACGAAGGCTTTTTCATGGCCCCGGCCCTGATCGCCGACACCACGCCGGAGATGCGCATCAACCGCGAGGAGGTGTTCGGCCCGGTGGCCAGCATCATTCGCGTGAAGGACTACGAGGAAGCGCTGGCCGTGGCCAACGACACGAGTTTCGGCCTGTCGGCCGGCATCGCCACGACCAGCCTGAAGTACGCCACGCACTTCAAGCGCCACGCGCAGGCCGGCATGGTGATGGTGAACCTGCCCACCGCCGGTGTGGACTATCACGTCCCCTTCGGCGGCCGCAAGGGCTCCAGCTACGGCCCGCGTGAACAGGGCCGCTATGCGCAGGAGTTCTACACGACCGTGAAGACGGCCTATACACTGGCCTGACCACGAAAGACCGTCAAAAGGGCTGGAAGCCGCCCTCTGACACAGCGACCCTGAAACGGGTAGCGGGTCAGCGTCACCGCTCTCAGTCCTTCTTCCCCGCCGCCGCATCCCACTGCTGCAACTGTGCGAGCTTCTCGCCGATCTTGATTTCCAGTCCACGCGGTACGGGCCGGTACCAGTTCGGCGCCTTCATGCCCTCGGGCAGGTAGTTTTCACCGGCAGCATAGGCATTCGGCTCGTCGTGCGCATAACGGTAGGCATGGCCGTGGCCCAGCGATTTCATCAGCTTCGTGGGCGCATTGCGCAGATGAACCGGCACCTCCCGCGACCTGTCCTTCTTCACGAAGGCTTTGGCCTGGTTGTAGGCCATGTAGCCCGCGTTGCTCTTCGGGGCCATCGCCAGATACAGTACGGCCTGTGCCAGCGCGAGCTCCCCTTCCGGCGAGCCGAGGCGGTCATAGGTGCTGGCGGCATCATTGGCGATCTGCATCGCTCTGGGGTCGGCCAGCCCGATATCCTCCCAGGCCATCCGCACGATGCGGCGGGCCAGATACTTTGGATCGGCCCCGCCGTCGAGCATCCGCGTCAGCCAGTACAGCGACGCGTCAGGGCTGGATCCCCGCACCGATTTGTGCAGCGCCGAGATCTGGTCGTAGAAGTTGTCGCCCCCCTTGTCGAAGCGGCGGGCATTCAGTGTCAGTGCCTGCTCGATGAAGGCGTTGTCGACGCGTGTCACACCGGCCGCCTTCGCAGCGGTGGCCGTCTGCTCCAGCAGGTTCAGCATCCGGCGGGCATCGCCGTCGGCATAGCCCACGAGCGTGTCGATGGCGCCCTCATCGAAATCGAGCGCGTCCAGCGCCTGCTGGCGTGCTCGCTCGACCAGCGCCTTCAGCTCGTCTTCCGAGAGCGTCTGCAACACATAGACCTGCGCACGGGACAGGAGCGCCGAATTCACCTCGAAGGATGGGTTCTCGGTGGTGGCGCCGATCAGCGTGATCAGGCCTGATTCGGCATAAGGCAGCAGCGCATCCTGCTGCGACTTGTTGAAACGATGAATCTCGTCGATGAAGAGAATCGTGTGGCGGCCGGCCTTCAGGTTCTGCTCGGCTTCTTCCATCGCGGCGCGGATGTCCTTCACCCCGGAAAACACCGCCGAGAGCGCGATGAAGGCATGACCGAAGGCCGTGGCCGTCAGGCGCGCCAGCGTGGTCTTGCCCACACCGGGCGGCCCCCAGAGGATCATCGAATGGGGCTTGCCCGACTCGAAGGCCAGCCGCAACGGCCGGTCTGTCCCCAGCAAATGCGTCTGGCCGATCACCTCGTCCAGGTGCCGCGGGCGCAACAGCTCGGCCAGCGGCACGCTGCCCGTCTGGCCTGAATGAACGGCAGCGGCCCCATTGGCGTTGTCATGAGCAGGCGGATGGCCAGAAGAACCGCCGACACGATGGTTGCCAGCCTCTTCTGACAACATTCCCTCGAACAAATCAGGCATGACCCTCTTCTCTTCGCTTGGCATGCGCTGAACCGGCCCACTCGGACGCCGACTCCCCGGAACGGGCGCATGCATGCCGCCTCCCTGCACCCGTGTCGAAGCGCGTCGCCTCACGGGGCTTGTAGCGCGTATCCGTAGCTGCGTGTCGTGCCCATGCCTGTCGGCACGAACCGGGCACCCGGCACGGTGCGACAACCGCGTTCCTGCACATATGTTTCTGCAAATATAACCCAGTGAGCACAGCCTGCCGGCCGTGTCACAATCCCTGTTCCCGGCTACCAGGAACACGAACGACGACGCATGAACGCAGGACAGGATGAATACCGCCGCGGCATCTGGTACGCACTGGGTTGTTACGGCATGTGGGGGCTCTTCCCCCTTTACTGGTATCCGCTCAACCAGGCCGCCATCGGGCCCGATCAGATCCTGGCCCAGCGAGTGCTGTGGTCGGTGCTCTTTTCCCTGCTGCTCGTGCTGCTCACCCGCCAGGGCGAGCGCCTGCTACGTGCCCTGCGCCAACCCCGATTGCTGGCGATGTTCCTGATGTCGGCCCTGCTGATCGGTCTGAACTGGCTCGTCTATCTGTGGGCCATCGTCAACAGCCATGTGCTCGATGCCAGTCTGGGGTATTTCATCAGCCCCTTGGCCAATGTGCTGCTGGGCCGGCTGTTCTTTGCCGAACGCCTGAACCGCTTGCAGTGGCTGGCGGTTGCACTGGTGGCGGTCGGCATCCTGTGGCTGGCCGTGCCGGCCGGCCATATCCCGTGGGTAGCGGTGCTGTTGGCCGCCACCTTCAGCCTGTATGGCGCACTCCGCAAACTGGCTCCGCTTGAAGCCATGCCGGCCATGGCGCTGGAAACCCTGCTGCTGTTGCCCTTCTCGGCAGGCTGGCTGCTGTGGTGCCACCACCAGGGCACGCTGGTGTTCGGCAATCTGTCGTCGTTGCAGATGGCCGTCCTGCTCAGTTCGGGGGCTGCCACCACGTTGCCGCTACTGTGCTTTGCCAGCGCAGCCCGCCGAATCCCGCTCTCGCTGCTGGGCATGCTGCAATACGCCTCTCCCACCCTGCAACTGTTGCTTGGCCTCGTCATGTTCGACGAGCGCTTCAGCTCGCAACGGCTGATCGGCTACGGTTGGGTCTGGGCCGGCGTGGCGATGTTCATCACCGCCCTCCTTCTGCAAAACCGACAGGCCCGGCCCAAATCGACAGGCTCGGTTTAGAGCGTGGCAACGCCGTGTTGCGCTCCCAGAGGGGCTTGCGCGAGGCCGCATGAGTTCATGAACACGCGCCAACCATCACTCGAGAACATCAACGCCTGCTGGTGGCGTAAAACGAAACTGCTCGGCCGGCACGCTGTCCTGCACTTTCAGCTGCTGGAACTCGAAACGGTTGATCTGGCCGAAGGCATCGACCACCTCCATCACCACCGGTTGCCCGGCCCGCATGCCGACCCGGATCTGCTCGAAACCGCTGTCGGCTTTCTTCGGAATGGCCTCCACCCAAGCCACACCGCCACGGCTGCCGATCTCGCGCAGTCTGAAACTGTCGTTCAAGTCGCCCACGCCAAAAAGCACCGCGGCCGGGGTCGCCTGGATCGACTCACTGGCCTCGCGGATCGTGACCTGTTGCAGATCCTTGTCGTAAAAATACAGCTTCTTGCCATCGGTCACGATCAGCTGCTGATCGGGCGATTCGATATCCCAGCGGAAATTGCCGGGCCGGGAAAAGGCAAACTGCCCCTGCGAGCTGGCACCGGGCCGCCGGCCCGCGCCCAGCTGCGTCTGCACGAAGCGGCCGGTGGCCGCCTTCGTCGTGCGCGCAAAACGCTGCAACTGCGGGATGGCCGGCACCGCGGCCTGGCCGGTCTGGCCTTTGGCAGCAGCCCCTTCTTTTTGGCGCTCACCGGCCGTCACCGTCGTGACACCCGGACGGCTGTCGATGGCCTGAGCGACAGTCCAGGCCGGCTGAACAGCGGACGAAACGGGCTGTGAGGCAGTTTGAGAAGCGGGTTGAACAGCAGACGGTGAAGAAGCCGGCCATGACGCGGATTGGGCCGGCGCAGACGGACAAAGAGCCACCACCGACAGGCCCAACCACGACATCAGCAAGGCCCGCGAGCGCATGCCTGATGGCTGCCTGGACTCAGGGCGTTCAGGGCAGCCGGAACGAAAAAGGGGAATCATGAGGCTGAACAGTGCATCCACACGGATGGGAATCGAAGCCTTGAAGCTTAACAGTACCCGCCCGATTTTGCCGCGCTCCCCCTTCAGCGCAGCCAGCGTCGCGCCCCGAACCCGAGTGATCCCCTCAGTTTTGTAAAAAATCCGACAATAGAGAAAAGAAAAGCCCATCGGCCGGGCCCCCTCCCAAACAATAAAACCCCAGTCAGGCAAGAACAACCATGCATGTAGCCACAGCAGACATCATCGTGATCGGCGGCGGCGGTGCGGGCCTGCGCGCCGCCATCGCAGCCGCCGAAAAGAACCCCAGGCTTGAAATCGCCCTGCTTTCCAAAGCCGTGCCGATGCGCTCGCACACCGTGGCGGCCGAAGGCGGCTCGGCGGGCGTCATCCGCGACGACGACAGCCTCGACAACCATTTCGATGACACGGTTTCGGGGGGTGACTGGCTCTGCGAGCAGGACGTGGTCGAGTACTTCGTGGCTCACTGTACCGAAGAAATGGTGCAGCTCGAACAGTGGGGCTGCCCGTGGAGCCGCAAGCCCGATGGCGACATCAACGTGCGATTCTTCGGCGGCATGAAGGTGCAACGCACCTGGTTTGCGGCTGACCGCAGCGGTTTTCACATCCTGCACACGCTCTTTCAGACCTCGCTCAAATACCCGCAGATCCGGCGTTACGACGAGTATTTCTGTGCCGAGCTGCTGGTGGAGGACGGCCGTGTGCGCGGCGTGCTGGCCATCGAGATCGCGAGCGGCGAGCGCCTGGCCATCTTTGCCAATGCCGTCATCATGGCAACCGGCGGCGCCGGGCGTGTGTTCAGGCAGAACACGAATGCCGGGACGCTCACCGGTGATGGCATGGGCATGGCCTATCGGGCCGGCGTGCCACTGCGTGACATGGAATTCGTGCAGTATCACCCCACCTGCCTGCCCGGCTCCGGCATCCTGATGACCGAGGGATGCCGCGGCGAGGGCGGCATCCTCGTCAACAAGGACGGCTACCGGTACCTGCAGGACTATGGCCTTGGCCCGCTCGACCCCTGGCCACGGCCCAAGGCGATGGAGCTGGGCCCGCGTGACCGGCTCTCACAAGCCTTCTGGCACGAACGCAAGAAGGGCCGCACCGTCGACACGCCCAACGGCCCGGCCGTGCTGCTCGATTTGCGCCACCTGGGCGCCGAGAAGATCCATGAGCGACTGCCGCTGATCACCGAAGCTGCCGAAACCTTTGCCGGTGTCGACCCGGTGAAGGAACCGATCCCGGTGTGTCCGGCTGTCCACTACACGATGGGCGGCATCCTGACCAACGGCCAGTGTGCCACACCGCTGCCGGGCCTCTTCGCCGCCGGCGAATGCGCGAGCGTGGGCATCCACGGCGCCAACCGTCTGGGATCCAACTCGCTGGCCGAGCTGCTCGTCTTCGGCAAGGTGGCCGGTGAAGGCGCGGCCGACGTCGCCCAGCGCGAAGGCCGGGGCAAGCAGACGCCTGCACTGATGAAGCAGGCCGAAGCGGCCGAGCAGAAACTGCTGTCCCTGCTCGACCCGGCTCGCACCCAAGATCCGAAAGCCGAGCGCCCGGCCGTCATCCGCGACGAGATGCGGCTCACGATGGAGGAAGGCGTCGGCATCTACCGCGAAGATGCCAGCATGCAGGCCACCTGCGACAAACTGGCCGAGCTGCGGCAGCGTTACCAGCATGTGAAGCTCGATGATCACAGCGCGGTGTTCAACACCGAATGGCTGAACACGATCGAGCTTGGCTTTTCGCTCGACGTGGCCGAGGCGATGGCGCATTCGGCCCTGCTGCGAAAAGAGTCGCGCGGCGCCCACCAGCGCCTCGATGGATACACCGAACGCGACGATGAGCACTTCCTGCATCATTCGCTGGCTCATTACAACGGCGATGGTGCCCCCACCATCAGCCCGCAATCGGTGGTGATCACCAAATCCCAACCCCGCGCCCGCGTCTATGGCGGTGCCGGCAAGAAAGCGGAAATGACCTGAGGCCCGTGATGAGCAGCAACGAAACCCGAACCATCACCATCGAGTGTCTGCGCTTCAATCCGGACACCGACAGCGAACCGAGCTATCAGCGCTATGACGTGCCCTTCACCCACGACATGTCGGTGCTGGAGGGCTTGCAGTACATCAAGGATCACCTGGACGGGAGCCTCACCTTCCGCTGGTCGTGCCGGATGGCCGTTTGCGGCAGTTGCGGCAAGATGGCCAACGGCATCCCGGTACTGTCGTGCCAGACCTTCCTGCGCGATTTCTACCCGGATGTGCTGCGCGTCGAGCCGCTCGAACACTTCCCGATCGTGCGTGATCTGGCGGTGGACCAGAGCGACTTCCTCTACAAGCTCGAACGCATCAAGCCCTACATCATCCCGAAGACGCCGCAGACGCCAGCCGAGGGGCCGAACAGGCAGACGCCACGGCAGATGGAGGAATACTACCAATTCTCCCAGTGCATCAACTGTCTGCTCTGCTATGCGGCCTGTCCGCAATATGGGCTGAACGATGCGTTCACCGGCCCGGCGGCACTGGCGCTGCTTCAGCGCTACAACGCCGACTCCCGCGACCACGGCAAGGCCGAGCGGATGCCGGTCATCAATGCTGAAAGCGGGGTCTGGGGCTGCACGCTGGTGGGTGAATGCTCGGCCGTCTGCCCCAAAGGCGTAGACCCGGCCCACGCCATCAACATCAACAAGATCAACTCGACCGAAAACTTCTTCTTCCGGTTCTTGCAGAAGAAGCCGAAGCAGGAGGAACAGACATCATGAGTCAGCCACAGCGATGTGTGCCGCCGCTGAAGGCGGTCAAGGGCTATGAACGCTCGATGAAAGGCTGGTATGTGCATGCCCGCCCGCCTTACTGGTTCTATCTGGTGCGCGAGCTGACCTGTGTGGCCGTGGGCTATTACGCCCTGCTCATCATCTATGGGCTTTTCCAGCTGCAGGCCGGTGAAGAAGCCTTCAACGCCTTCATGGCCTGCCTGCGCTCACCGCTGGCCATCATCCTGAACCTGTCAGCCGCCGCGTTGATCGCCTTTCACTCGGTGACATGGTTCATGGTGATGCCGAAGACGATGCCCTTCATCTTCGTGGGTGGCAAGCGCCTGCCGGCGCGGATCATCACCACGGCGGGGCTGGCCGGCTTTGGCGCGGCCTCCGCCGCCCTGTTGATCGCTTTCCTGATGGTGGCCCCATGAGCAGCAAACACACGTCCAACCACCCCTCACTCGAACGCTCGAACGAACCGATCTTCTGGTCGCTCTTTGGCGGCGGCGGCGTGCTGTCGGCCCTCTTCGGCCCCATGCTCGTGCTGATCACCGCCGTGCTGATCCCGCTCGGCATCCTGCTGCCGGAAGAAACCATGAGCTACCAGCGCGTGCTGGCCTTCGTGCAGTGGTGGCCCGGCAAGCTCGCCATCTTCGTCGTGGTGTGGCTGTTCCTCTTCCACGCTGCCCACCGCTTCGGCTTCATGCTGCACGACTTCGGTGTGCCGGTGGGCCATGCCGGGAAGCTCGCCTGCTATGCGCTGGCGGGCATGTTCAGCCTGATCTGCGGGTACATCCTGCTGCAGTTCTGAGGCCAGGCATTTTCCATTCGGCGCCTGTCGATCTCCGACAGCCAGCCGCCAGAGAAACCCCCGCCGACAACGGGGGTTTCTACTTTCAGGCCTCGGCACCATCAGCGAGATGGATGGCAACCCGATCTCTGAGGCGATGGACGAGGATCAGAAGTCGTACTTCAGCGTCAGCATTGCATGGCGGGGCGCCCCGAAGCCCAGTGAACCGGGGGCCGTCAGGTACTTCTTGCCCAGCACGTTGCCGACGTTGAGCCGCAGGCCCAGCTGCCGGTTCAAACGGTAGCTCGCCATCAGGTCGACGACGCCATAGAACGTCTGTGTCAGCGCTTCGCGCACGAGAGCCGGTTTGCCTTGCGACTTCTCGTCGATCCTCGAATCGAGCATCTCGCTCTGCCAGCGCATCCCGCCGCCCACGGTCCAGCGATCATCGATATCCCAGGATGTGTTCAGCTGCAGCATGCTGGCCGGCCGCTCCCGGTTGATCCGCGTGCCGGCGGCATCCTTGCTCCGCGCATGCGCATAGCCGGCGGACAGCACCCAGCCGGGCTGCACTTCACCGCTGAGCATCAGCTCCCAGCCCCGCGTCTTACCACCATCGATCGCCTCAAAATAGGCCGTTCCATCCTCACGCCGGCCAGCACTCCGGGCCAGGTTGTCCTTGCAAATGTCGAAGAAGGTGGCCGTACCATTCAGTTTGCCACCAAACCATTCGCTCTTCAGGCCCACCTCGATCTGACGGCCTTCTTCCGGATCCAGACGCCGGTAGTCGACATCGACCGCGCTCTGCGGCTTGAAGATCGTGCTGTAACTGCCATAGACGCTCAGCCAGTCATTGAGCGCGTACACCGAGCCAAGATAGGGCGTGAAGATCGAGCTTTCCTTCTGCTCCTCCAGCCTGAAGTTGGTGTAGATCTGGCGGGACTTCGCATCCCAGCGCACCAGTCGCGATCCGAGCAGCACCGACCACCGATCCGTGAGGGACAGGTTCGTGACGGCATAGATGCTCGTCATCCGGCTCTTGTCACCCCCGTGCCCCCGCTCCGGAAAGGCGGGCTGGACGATATCCCCGGTATAGGCAAATAGGTTAGGAACCCTGACGAACTCCCGCTCGCTCTGCGGGTTGTCGAAATCATCCAGCTGGTTGTGATTGAAGCCCAGCTTGACATCATGGTGGCCCCCCAGCAGCGGGTAGGTGCCCCGCAGGCTGACATCGAGCAGATGCTCCTTCGGTGCCCTCTCCCAGTGGCCAGCCGCCAGACGCGCCGCACCGCTGGCACGCACGTTGTTCGTGCCGGCAATGCCATAAAGCTGTTCCGAACGTCCATCGACGTAGCTGTAGCGCACGTTGAACTGCCAGCCATTGGCCAGCTCATGTTCCAGGCGGGTCGAGAGTTCGGTACGCCGTGCATTGCGGAACGACCATCTGGCGGCCGCATTGTCCCGAGGCCCGAAAGGCATCCGATGGTATCCCCCCTGATCATCGCCATAATAGGCCTCGAAACTATGCATGGCCGAGCCCGTCGTGCGGCTCTGGTCATGCTGCAGGCCCAGCGTGAGCACGGTACTGGGCGTCAGATCATGCTCCACGACACCCCAGAACGCCCCCCGGTGCTGCTTCGCACCCCGCTGCCATTCACCCCCGTCATCGAGGGCGGCCACCAGCCGGCCACGCAGGCTGCGTGATTCGTTGAGAGCCCCGGAAGCGTCCACCACCGTCCGGTAGCGCTTCCAGCTCCCTGCGCCTGCCTCGACGCTGACCCGCCGCTCAGCCGTGGGTTTCTTGCGGATCAGCTCGATGACCCCGCCCGGCTCGCCGGTTCCGCTGATCACGCCGGTGGCACCACGCACCAGGTTCACGCTTTCGTAGATGGCACTGTCGACATTGTTCAGCGCCTGCGCGTTGGCCAGGCTCTGCATGTTCGCATCGTCGATCAGATAGTTGTCGATGTCGTAACCGCGGCTCATGAAGGTGTTGTAGCCCGATGAGGGACTGCCCCAGGTCTGGCGGTAGACACCCGGTAACCGCGCCATAGTCTCATCGACCGTGTGACTGGCCTGCTCGCTGATCTGACGGCTCGTCACCACGGAAATCGATTGCGGCGTCTCGCGCAGGCTCAGATCCAGCCCCGTGGCCGAGCTCGCGTTCTGGATCGTGTAGTTGGATGCCGCCTGCTCACGCAAGGCTTTCGTGATGACACTGGGCAGACGTGCCGCCTTCTCTTTCAGAGGAACATGATCCTGCGAAGGGTGTACACCAGACTCGACCGATTGAGCCGCCACGGATGACACCAATGAGAGGCCCAATACCGTGGCCGGGATTTTCAACTGGGATGAGTGAAATTTCATGATGACTGTTTAGAGCGTGTTATGCACTGATTCCTCCCCGCGCTGGCCCCAAAACCGCGAGTTGACAAGGCGCCACGCGCCGCTAGGTCTTCTCGATGCCTTTGCAAGCGTGACAATGCCGTCAGCGTGCGGTTTTGACATTCAGGAGGGCTTCATGTCCACATGCCGGCGCCGCCCGACAAGCCGCCATGATGCCGCGCAGCCCGTCCAGCATCGCAGGCAACGCCACCGTGCCGTGGGTATGGCCTGGGTAGATGTGTTCGTGTACCTGCCAATCTGGACGATTCAGGGCAGCCAGCCTGCCAGCCAGTTGCCGAACTTCCCGAACCATACCCCGCTGATCGAGCATGGCCTGGCGTTGGGGGTTGGCCGGCAGGTGGGGGGCCATTGTCTGCTCGTATTCGCCGGCACTGAGCCGGATCGACAAGGAGGGCAACTCCTTCATCTGATCCTCTTGGGCCATGGCTGTTTTCTGCCCAGACCGTTCAGCCCGAATCGCATGCCCCAGACGCCGGGCGTGCTGCTCGAAAGCCTGCCTATCCTGTAACACCCGTTTTCCGTTCCACCAGATCGAGGGGCTGGAGATCAGATAATGGCGAAAACTCTGCGGCCGGTTGAACAATGTGTACACACCGAATAGCCCACCATAAGAATGGCCGAACAAGCTTTGCTGCATGGGATTGACGGGAAACATCCGACTGATTTCCTCGCGCAACTGCCCCGTCAGGAAAGCCAGAAACTTCTCGGCTCCGCCAAAACGGCGGGCAAGCTGGTCGCCTGTCTGCCGGTAGTCGGCTGACGGCGGCGTCAAATCCTCCGCACGCGCCGCCAGATCGAGGAGTTGTCCATTTGGATAACCGACGCCCACCACGAGCAGGGATGAGGCATTGTTTTCATCGGCCCGCATGGCCAAGCCCCGAGCAGCAAGCGCAGCCACCGGAAACATTGCATCCCCGTCGAGCACGTAAAGCACGGGGTAGCCTGCCTTGGGCGACGGGCCAACACGGGCAATCTGGATGCGGTAATGCCTGCCATTGCTGTCGGCACGAATCACCCGCTCCTGTGCCCCTGGCAGAACCGCTGGCTGCCAGTTTGCCGCTGACTGCGCCAAGCCCCCCTTCTCCACGGCCTTGGAAGATGACACCTTGGTGGACGGCACACCTAGGCCATACCCAGCGCTTTGCTGGAGGCCTGCACAGCCCATCATCACGAGCAATCCAGCCCATGCCAAAACACCTCGAAAGACCCGAGTCTGAGGTGATGGACGTCCATCTCGTCGTACTGAGCGACAGGCGTAGCGCCGGTGTACACGCCCATGCTCACTGGAGGAACCACACGGTCTTTCCTTCACGAAGACCTCCTGCGCTCGATTTAGGATTGTGTTTAAGTATACCAATGAGAATTGATTCTATTAAATAAACCAAACCATACGGACATGCTGGATTACCCCGATGGGATCCCTTAGCACGTGTCATGAACGTGTTCATCTCCGTGAATAAGCTCATGACACGCTCTAGCTGAACGAGGCCCGGCACGGATCACCGCGTGAACATCTGCGCCGTGCTGATCGCCATGTCTCCGCCGGGCAGCGTGATGGTCTTCAGCTTTTTCAGGCTGTCAGGATCATAGACGGCCACGTCCTTCAGCGCACCGGCCAGGTAGATCTTCGAGCCGTTCTGGTTGAAGGCGATGCAGTAGTAGGTGTGATCCAGATCGGCCAGCCCGATCTGTTTCTGCTGCTTCACATCATACTTGCCGAGGTGATTCAACACGCCGAACATCTGGTTCGGATCTTTCGGTGACCTGCCCCCGGTGAAGAAGACTTCCGAGAACTCGGCAAAATCCGTCACCTCGTGCTTGCCCGTCTGCAGGTCGATGTCGACGAAACCGTACATCACGTCGGCCGTTTCGGGGTCTTCACTGCCGGGCTTGAAGCGCGGGGCGGTATAGAGGATGTTGAAGGTTCCCTGTGGCCGCTGCTGAGGCCAGACATACAGCACATCCGGTGTCCCGTAGCCCTCCCGTTTCCAGTTGCGCAACGGCACGGCCACCTCGTGCTTGCCCGTCTTCGGATCAAAGCGATAGATGTCCGGGCCCACCACGAAGAGGCTTCCATCCTTGGCCACCTGCATCAGCGTCGTCTGACGCGGGGCAGGAAAGGTCTTCACCGGTTTGGCCCCGACGCCATCGCCCGTGTTGAAGACCAGCAACTGGGGCTCCAGCACCACGTAATGGTCGATTTTTCGCCGGGAACGATTGGCGATGCTGTAGATCGATTTCCCATCCGGGCTGACGGCAATCGAGAAAAACCCAACGGCTCGCTCATCCGGCTTCTGGGACAGCTCGGCCTTGAAGACGAGACGACAGCTGTCCAGCTCGATGCCATAGAGAGCGCCATAGCGATTGTTCAACACATAGGCCCGCGTGCGGTCGGGACTGATCTGCACCGTGCCCGGCCCGAAGGCATCAGGCAGCCGACAGCTTTTGTACAGCGTGTCGGTCTGTGCGTCGATCAGATGCAGGTTGTTCGGGTAGTTGGTGACCGCCAGGTATTCATGGCCAGGCACCAGTTTTTTGCCGGCCGTATTCTGATCGGCCGCGACAGCGGCACCTTGGGGTATCAGCGCCAGGCCAGCCAACACGCTCAGCACACAGCCCAGGTGCTTGGTCGACAGGTGGCGCCAAGCCGCAGCAGCCGAGCGGGCAGTGGTCGACGACGGGCCATGAGCCTTGACGAACGGCCCATGTTCCAGGGCATCGTGACGAAGGAGGGGGGAATGCATGCGTCTCTCCAGCAACAAGAAAAGGGATGACTTCAATCAGGCAAGCATCATCAGGCAACGAATCATTCATCGTCACCAGGGAATACCGTGCCCAGACTTCGCCAGTCCTTGGCTGAATCTTCCGCCCCCTTGTTCCAATCCGGATAGGTACTGCTCAGATCGGGTACCTGAGCCGGCCACCAGCAAGGGTCGGCGCAACCATACAGATCGGCCTCCATCGGTTGGCACAGCGAGGCCACGCCACCAAAGACATCCACCTCCCAGCCCGGATCGATGGTGGCCGAGCAACCGGTCACCGTCGTCATCGCCATCACATCCTGGGTGGTTTCATCCTTCAAGGCCGCTTCGAGCTGTTCGGCTTTCCGGTTGATCGGGGTCAAATGTTTCATGCTTCAAATCCTCGGTTCAGGTCACGACCATGAGCGTGTTGATCACACTGGCTCGTGGCGTGGCGTTATGAATTGGTCGATGAAAGCCGGGTTCTGCGCCCGGATCCGGCTGTAAGCCTGAAGGCCGAAATCGATCCAGTCCCGCATCAGCTCGCAGTAGTGATAGGTGGGCCGTGTCGGGTCCCCATAGCGAGCATGGCTTTCGTGATAGCAACCGCCCGCACACAGGTTTCGGATACGGCAGCTCGCGCACCCCGTGCCACTACGGTCAAGCCGCTGAGACAGAAACTCGGTGAGTGCCGGCGTATCGACCCCCTGCTGCACATTGCCAAAGGTCGGCATCGAGCTGCCGGTGAAGCGGTGGCACAGGTGCAGATCCCCCTGCCGATCCACGGCCAGCATCTTCAGCCCGGCCCCACACGGCAATGCCTTGCGATTGCCTTCGTGCAGATCACCGATCAGCTGATGCAGGTTCGAGAATCCGATGCTTCTGCCCGCCAATGCCTCATCGACGTAATGCTGGCCCAGCCGCTTGAACCCGTCGAACACGGCCTGCAGATCGTCGTTCGACAGGTTGAAGGTGTCGAGCGCACCGCTCGTGACCGGTGCAAAGCCGACCTCGGCAAAACCGACCTCATGGAAGAGGTGCCGCCAGATGCCCTCGACATCGGTGACACCGGCCGTCAGCGTGACGCGCACCCCGACAGGCCGACTCCGGTAACGTTTCAGCAGGTTGTCCACCTTGCGCCGCACCAGATCATACGAGCCACGCCCCATCACGGTACGACGGTTCAAATCGTGGATATGGCGCGGCCCATCCATGCTGATCGACAGGCCGAAGCGGTGCTCGTCCAGATAATCGATGATCCGGTCGGTGAGCAGCGTGGCATTGGTCGTCATCACGAAATCGACCACTTTGCCCAACTGGGCAAAGCGCCGTTCACAGTAATCGACCATGTGCTCGATCAGCGGACGATTGCTCAGCGGTTCGCCACCGAAGAACACGACCGTATAGCGTTTTTCGTCGGGCGATTCACGCAGCAGCATCTCGACTGCGGCCTCGGCCGTCTCGGCCTCCATCCGCCGCCCCTGACTGGGCGTGTCCAGATCCTCCTTGTAGCAATAGGTGCAACTGAGGTTGCAACCGGTGTTCACATTGAGCACCAGCGTGTTCAGCGCCGTTCTCGACACCCGGCTTACGGGCGTGTCGGACGACAACGGCCTGCCATCGCTGATCACCTCCAGCGCCAGCAGCTCGTTCAGTGTTTCATCCAGCTCGGCCCGCCCCATTGCCGGGCCGACAGCATGCTGCAATTGCTCCCGGTCACATGGCCCGGCCCGCAAGGTGTCGAGCAGACGCCCCACGGCCGGGTCGAGCGTGAAAAGCGCGGTGGTCGGCACGTGGAACAGCATGCGCGGCTGCCCCGCCTGCACGGGCGGCTCATGCACGTTGTTCTCGACCAATGTCAGGCAATCCTCCATCTCTGCCCCTCCTCTGTCCATCCGTTTCCCTGGTTTGGCTCAGCTCGCGCACCATCTGGGTGACGCGCGAATCTGTTGTCCGCTCCATTCCATATCAACAAGGCGCCGGCTCAATCGCCAGTCATCACATGGCCAGCATGATGGGCGCCACACAGCCCGAAGAAAACCGGCCCTGTCACCATCAAGGAATGGGCGGATTGTTCCAGCGCGGCACGGTCACGATCAGCTGCGCTTCGCCCTTGAGCTGCTTGCCCCCTTCCTCGATCGTGGCCAGCACTTTCAGGTTGCCCGCGTTGTTGGTGGACATGGCCCGCTTCGGATTGGGGCCGGCATCCCCCGGCATGAAGACGCCCGTGGCTTCATCCATCTGGCCGGCAAATTCGACATCCCGATCCCGGCGAGCAATCTCATGAAAGGGTTCCACCGACCAGCGGGCCGGCACCACACCGATCCGGAAAGGCTTGCCCTGAGCATCCTTGCCCCAAGCCTCGGCATCGAAACGTCCCTGAACTTTCGGTGCCGAACCACCATTACCCCCGATTCGCGCCACGGCATAGGCCGGCTGCACCTTGAGGGCATCCACCTGCTGGTACACCGACACTGGCAACGCCTCGGCCGAACCGAGTCGTATCATGCGCTGGCCCACGGCAGCATCCCTCCCCGTCCTGACCTTGACGCGCAGCCCTTGCTCACCATCAGCCGACACGGACAACAGCTCGACGCCAGGGCCAAAATCCGGTTTCTGGTCGGCAAGGCCACGTCCGACCAGATGCAGCTCGGCTTCCATCCCTGCTTTCAGATAAGCAGGCTGCACGGCCAACAGGCGGGGCGTGAGCACCTGACCATCGGCCGCGGCCTGAATCGCTTCAAAGTCCATGCCGCGTTCATCGTGTGCCGTCTCGAACATGCGGCCCTTCAGATGCCGATCCTGCAAGCTCAGCACCTGGCGCATCCTGACCCCGTCGACCTCGATGTTGCCGCGCCACTCATGACCGGTGTACAGCACCGCCTTACCCTGACCGCTCAGGGGCTTGCCATCGGCCCGAACGCCCTTCATCTCGACCTCGAAATGATCCGGACTGCTTTCCTTGACGGACATCATGCCACGAATGGCACCGACACCGGGCATGTGGGCGCTGAAGGGCCACTGACCAGCCGGTGAGGGCAAGGACTTCCGTTTTTCCTGCCAGTTTTTCCAGGCATCGCTGTCATGCGGATACTGTTTCGCCAGCAGCGGCGCGATCTCGGTCAAGGCCATGCCGATCCAGTCGCGATCACGTCCCATCTGCGAGTATTCGACCGAAGGCCACTGCGACAAATGGAAATGCACGAGATGCTCCCATTCGGACTGCGGACGACGCTGCAGCAAGGGGCGTGCACCCGAATGACAGCGGGCACACATTTCCTGATATTTGGGGGGCTCGACATTCTCGAACGTGTTGAGCCGGCGCTCCAGCGCATAACGGAAATCAGCCGTCTCGGACGGCGCCAGGCCCTGGCGATCGGACAGATACTTGATGACGGCACGCTGCTCATCCTTTTCGATCTGCAAGCCGTGCATGATCTGCATCCGTGCAATCGTCATCCACCACCCTTCCGGAGTCTTGCGCTGGTGGCTGATCCGCCGCCAGTGTTCGGGCGCTTCGGCACGATGGCAGACCGAACAACGTTGCTTGATGATCTGGGGCGCATCCTGCGCCAACACCGAAGGGGCAAAGCCGAGGGCCATCAAGGCGGCCATCCCGTGTCCGGCCAGACGACGCTTGTGGGTGGCGGCGCGTGCCAATCGTGGCATAGCGGTCTCCTGTTGGTTGGTGAGGTGCTGCTGTCACGCAAGGACGACAGCAGACTTCGTTGTGCGTTTGTCCTTCTCAAGCAAGACGCATGCCAAAACACCATGTTCTGAAGAAAAAAATGCTTTCACCACAGCCAGTAAGGCCATTCGGACGAGAGACTGACCCCGACCCCACTCACCGAGCAAGACAGTATCGTCCCCGCATGTCTCCTATCGAGACGACACTGACTCAAAACGAGACATCAGGCAAGCCATGCAACAGGGTGCTCACACAACAGGACCTCATCCAACCAGGCTCATCTGTCAGGCTCGTCTATCAGCCAACGAGCCGCTTCCCCCACGTGCCAGACCGCAGACCGGCTGATCATCGACAGACCCCGGCGCGTCGCCCACGCCATTGGGCCAAGCCTTGTCATGGCAGCCGAGCGCGTGTTGGCAACACCGTGCTGTGCGCCAAACGAGGTGCCCCTCAGGGAAAACCTTAGGCCGTATCAGGATCAAACGGCACGAAACTTGCAAGAATCCCGGATGTCACATCCGCAGTGGCACAAAGGTTGCCGTGCAACCCTTGCGCACTGCCCGCCTTGTTCAGTACGGGGCGCGTGGTCTTGCAGGCAGCTGTGCATGCAGGATGCGCCCGACATTTCCAGGAGACAAGCATGAGCCTTTCCGTGTTGCCCGCCACACAAGCCTTCGTCGATCGCAAGCATCAGTTGTGGATCAACGGCCAATGGCAGGATGCCGAAACCGGCGAAACCATGCCCATCTACAACCCGGCCACCGGTGAAGTCCTGTGTCAGGTGCAGAAAGGTGGCCAGGCCGACATCAACCGTGCCGTGGCAGCCGCACGCCAGACCTTCGAGGATTCTGCCTGGTCGCGGATGCGGCCGCGTGATCGTCAGAACATGTTGTGGCGCCTGGCAGACTTGCTGGAAGCCAACGCGCAGGAGCTTGCCGAGCTGGAATGCCTGAACAACGGCAAGAGCGTCGCCATCGCCAAGGCCGTGGACGTGCAGATCTGCATCGACTTCTTCCGGTACATGGCAGGCTGGGCCACGAAGATTCACGGCGAAACCGTCGAACCGAGCATGGCCTTGATGCCGCCGGACATGCAATTCCATGCCGTCATCCGCCGGGAGGCCGTCGGTGTCGTCGGCGCCATCGTGGCGTGGAACTTTCCGCTGCTGCTCGCCTGCTGGAAGCTGGGCCCGGCATTGGCCACGGGCTGCACGCTGGTGCTCAAACCGGCTGACGAAACCCCACTGAGCGTGCTGCGGCTGGCCGAGCTGGTGGCCGAAGCCGGTTATCCGGCCGGCGTGTTCAACATCGTCACCGGCCCCGGCACCTCGGCTGGTGCTGCCCTGTCAAGCCACCCCGACGTGGACAAGCTGACCTTCACCGGGTCGACCGAGGTCGGCAAGTTGATCGGTAAGGCGGCGATGGACAACATGACACGGGTGACGCTGGAGCTGGGCGGCAAGTCGCCTGTCATCGTGATGGAGGACGCCGACCCGGCCGTGGCCGCCGCCGGCGCCGCCAGCGCCATCTTCTTCAACCACGGCCAGGTGTGCAGCGCCGGTTCTCGCCTGTACGTGCATCGCAAGCATTTCGACCAAGTCGTCTCGGGTGTGGCCGATGCCGCGCGCGGCATGAAACTCGGCAGCGGCCTCGACCCCGCCAACGACATGGGGCCGCTGGTGTCGGCCAAACAGCAGCAACGGGTGCTGGGCTACATTGAAAAAGGTCGTGAGCTGGGCGCCGACATGGCCTCCGGTGGCGTGCCACAAGGCCCAGGCTTTTTCGTGCAGCCCACCGTCATGACGGGGTTGCCGCAGAACAGCCCGCTGGTGCAGGAAGAAATCTTCGGCCCCGTGCTGGTCGCCATCCCCTTCGACACGGTCGAGGAGGCCATCCAGCTGGCCAACGACACCAGCTATGGCCTGGGTGCCAGCATCTGGACGAACAACCTGAGCGCCGCTCACCGGATGATTCCGCGCATCAAGGCCGGTTCGGTCTGGGTGAACTGCCACACGGCCCTCGACCCGGCCATGCCCTTTGGCGGCTACAAGCTCTCGGGCTTCGGTCGTGAAATGGGCCAGGCGGCCATCGAGTTCTACACCGAACGCAAGTCGGTGGTGATTGCCGTCTGAGGGGCACTGAGCGGCCCAGAGGTTGAGCGGGCATCAGCGTGTCATGTCAGGTACAGGTAGGCCCAACGAGCGGCTCGTCGGGTCGAATCCGGGCATGGCACGCCGACTCGCCGATGGGCGGCGACGCCGCCCTGTCCCTTTCGTCCTGAAGCATCTGGCTTGCCCCGATTCGGCGCCGGATGGTCATGAAGGCAATCAACCATGAAGTGCTTCAAACCAGGCACATGGCCCTCACCGATTCGCGCTGACGTCTCCGGGTGAAACAGGCAAACCGTGCTGCCGCAGCCACCGCACGATGTTCCCCCGCCGCTCTTCGGGTAAAGCGTCGAGCACGCCGGACTGTCCCGCCATCACGGCACGCACGATCGGCGCAAGTGGTTCTCCGTCCAGTTGCCAGATCCCGAGCGGTTGCTCAGGTGTGACAACCAGATCGGTCTCGATGATCTCCGACCCGCATAACGCTGGCCCACGACCGATGTCCGGCCATACCCCCGGCCCCGACACATCATGCGCAGGCTTGTCATCAGGCCACTGACTTCTGCCATTCCAGAACGGATGCGCTGGCCAACGTGATTCCATGGCATAAAAATCCCGGCCGATCCGGCAGAAACGCTCGAACAACTGCGTGATACGGCGTTGATGAAACTCAGCCGCCAAATCAACGCGCGCCGGGGCCGCACGCATCGTGTGAATGACGGCAGGCGCCTGCAAGGCGCTGGACAGGGATTGAAAGATCCCGTTGCCCGAGAGCGGATCGACCGCCATCGCCGCATCGCCGACACGGATCATGTTCGTCTGCACCGGTACCAGTGCCCGGATCGGCTCGCTGGGGCGAGCCACCACCGATGCCTGCCTGCCCGCATCGAGGTCGGACGCACCAAAAAACTGCCTGGCCAACAAGGTTTCGCGACGTTCCGCACACCAGGCCGGCAAGGCGGCTCGTGCCGGCAACGGCGTGGCCTTCACATCGAGCGTCCACTGCCAATAGCACCGCCCGTCCGGCAAGCGCGCCATCCATGCCCAGCCATCGGGCAGACTTTCGATGGCAGTGCCGTGATCCGCCGGCACGGACTGGCCCTGCCATTGACACAGCAGGCTCAGCGTCTGCGGCCCCCGTTGAGCAGGCCCGGCATGGGGAGCCAGGCGCCCACGCGCCTCGACGAGAAAATCCGCTGTCCATGACCGTGCTTCGCCACCTCCTTCGCGAGCTTCCATGCACCAGCGGCCATCGGGCCGCTCATGCACCCTGCCCACCCGAGCACGGATCGTCCTCACCCCAGCCGCTTGCAGATCCGCCCACAAACCTTCATCGAAGCGTTGGCGATCCACCAGATACTCGCTGTTGGCGGCCCTTTGCTCACCATTCCAATGCGCCAACCGCCTTGACACCGGCAGGATCCCCGCCATCGCATGCTCTAGCGCCGCCTGCTGCAAGGCAGACACCACGCGGGCCGACACCCCTTCCACCGCCTGAAAATGCCGCGGCTCACCCAGCACAATCACCTGATACCCGAGCCGGTGCAAGCCAAGGGCCGTGACAGTGCCCGCCGGGCCGGCGCCCAGCACGGCGATGGTGCAGGATGAGGGATGCATCACGGTGCCAGAAAAGGAAGATGACATGCCAACGGCCTTTGAGTGGTTGCGTGCGGCGCCTTGTCCGCCGACGGTTCTGGAGCGTGTCATGAACTCATTCGTCCCCGATGCACTCATTCGTCCCCGCGCTCCAGTCCCAGCACGGGGACGAACAAGTGCATGGCACGCTCCCAATCACCGACGATAAGTCGCTTTGCCTCGAAAATGACGACACAATGCAGCCAGATCAGCGCCCGGATGCCGGAACAGCCAACGGGCGGCCTCTGCGCTGACGATGGCACAGGCCATGCTGGCACCGGCCGGGCCATGCCCTGGCAAGCGTACTGGCGCGCCAATGGCATGATCGAGCCATGACCATTGACCCGGCTGGCATCGGCCATCGCCGGTCGCGGCCAGCACACCGGGATAGGCAGCCGGAAAAACCGGTTCACCTCGCGGCGGACTGGCGGCCACCAGAATCACGCCTGCCGCCCTCGCCCGCGCACATGCCTGAGCCAGGCCAGGATAGTCCTGCCGAACGCCCAGGCTCAGATTGATCAGCCGCACCCCGCAGTCCCGCAACCAGTCGATCGCCATGGCAATCTGCGCGCTGCTGGTGCTGCCCGTCCGACCAAACACCTGAGCCACACAGAACCGGGCTTCTGGCACGGCCTCTGCCATCACGGCCAGCATCGCACTACCGTGGCACAAGCAATCCGGCCCCACCGGCTCTTGCCGAACCTGCCCTGCCTCATCCAGCACGAACGCACGGGCGGCCTCGACCCTATCCTGCTGTGTGCTCGAAAACCCGCTGTCGACCACCCCGATACGCCATGAGGCGCCGTCCACGCTTGCGCTGCGTTCGAGCACCTCAGGTTTGCCCTCGGGTTGTGCCCCCGACAATAACCGCGTCTGCTGCAGCCCCCCAACCTGCACCTGGCATCCAGGCTCAACCGGGGCGAGCGACGGCTGGACGCATCCGGGTGCAGCGCTGATCCGACCCGGAGACGGAACGGACGGCTCATGCCTCATGCTCACCCCCGCTCACCGCCTCAAGGGCTGCCGGCCGTCGCGCCGCTGATCCGCTCGCCCGTGCCGACTCACCGCGATCGACCCGCTCAAGCGGGATCAACTGCCCCTGTCTCAACTCGACATGCCGATCTGCCCACTGCAGGGTGCAGGGCCGGTGGCTGATGATGATTCGTGTGCAGTGCCCAAAGTGCCGGTCGACCGCATCGAGCACGTCACGTTCGGTGCGTTCATCCAGCGCCGAGGTGGCCTCGTCGAACACCAGGATCGACGGCGAGCGCAGGAATGCCCTGGCCAGCGCCAGTCGCTGCCGCTGCCCACCTGACAGCGCCTGCCCTCGCTCGCCAAGCGGCGTGTCCAGTCCTTTGGGCAAGCCATCAAGCCACTCGCCCAAACCGGCCTGCTGACAGGCCCAGCGGATGCGTGCATCCGTGGCCGTCGGTGAGGCTAGGCACAGATTGTCCCGCAGGCTCGTGTTGAACAGGATGCTCTCCTGAGACAGCAGGCAGACATGATGCCGAAGTGCCTGAAGATCCAGCCGACGCAGATCGATGCCCCCCAGCCGGATCGTTCCCTGCTGGGGATCATCGAAACGAAGCAGCAAATCGATCAGCGTGGATTTGCCCACACCCGAGGCCCCCTGAATGCCCACCCTCTCCCCGGCCTCGATACGGGCACTGGCCCCGCGCAACACCGGCTCCGGGCGGCCCGGATAGCGGTAGTCGAGCTGATCGATCTCCAGAGCCACCGGATGATCCGGTATCGGCAGCGGCGCTGCGGGCGAGACCACCGTGACCGGCAGCTCACGCAGTACCCTCACCCGCTCCAGGCTGACCACCATCCGCTGCAAGGCCACATACAGGCCCAGCAGCGCCTTGAGCGGATTGACCCCCATCGTCAAATAGCTCATGAAAGCGATCAATGATCCCAGCTGCCAGCTGCCCTGAATGATCCACCAGCCCCCGAGCAGGAATACACAGGCACGTGAGAGCAGCCCCAGCGCGGCGGGTAAGGACTGGGCCTGAAACTCCGTGATCTGCAAGCGCAACAAACGGGCCAGATACTCGTCCCCCAGCTCATGCAGCCGTGCCTGGGCAGCAGGCGCCTGATTGTTGGCCTGGATGAACTTGATCGCCCCCAGCGATTCGACCAGAAAGGCCGACACATCGGCACCCTTTTCCCGCAGGGCACGACTGTCCTGCTCCAGCCACCGGCGCGAGCGCCGCAACCACCACAACTCCAGCGGCAGCAACACGAGCATCATCAGGCTCAACTGCCAGGACAGCGACAACAGCAAGGCCCAGGCACCGATCAGGGCCAGCCCGTTGGAGACGGCCGAAAACAGGGCATCGATTGCAAACCGCTGGATTTCGGCCACGTCCCCATCGAGGCGCGACAGCGTGTCTCCCAGCCGGCGTTCGGCCAGAAGACGGGGCGACAGGGCTTGTAGATGAGCATACACATCAAGCCGCAAGGCGAGCAGAATGCGCGCCGACAGCCGTGTATGCCAATAACGGTTGAGGCCCCCCAAGGCCGTGGCCGCCAGGCCAAGCACGAACATGGCCGCCATCACGCCGACAAGCCAGTCGAAGCGCCCGCCGAGCAAACCCTGATCGATGGCGAGTTTGGTGAGCCAAGGCTGCACGAGCGCCAGCAAGGTGGCGATGAGGGACAGGGCAAAAAGTGCCGCGATGGCCCAACGATGCGGCACGACGAAGCCATAGAGCCACTGCAAGGCCGTCTCATGCCGCTGACGATCCTCGACCTCGGTGAGTCGGGACAGCAGGCGTAGCCACAACCGCCCCTGTGCCGTGGCCTCTTCCTTGCCGCCTGTTGCCCGGGACCAGCCCGCTTCAGGCCCCGTCATGCGTCCCCCCTGCCAGGCAGGCCAGGCGCCGTGCCTGCAGACTTGAGCGTGCCCCGCTGGGCCATCGGGACGGGAGGCACGGCATGATCAGCAAGGCTTTCACCAAAGCCAGACACGGCATGGACACACGCTACCCACCCGAAAGCTGTGCTGCGCATCCCGTCGCCTGAGCCTGATCATTCATGCCCAGCCGCTTCATCTTCCGATACAACGTGGCGCGTGCGATGCCGAGCGAACGGGCAGCCGCGCTGATGTTGTTCGCATGTGCAGCCAGAGCCTGCTGAATCAGCTCCACTTCCTGCGCCCGGATGCTGGGTAGCGCAGCCACACCGGCGCTCGTCTCGTCCGTTTCAAGCTGAGCCGAATCGGTTGGCAAGATGGGCAACGCGGCACTGGCGGCTGACGGCGAGGAAGGCGAGGAAGCGACAAGCAACGCCTCCCGAAAGCTGTCGCCCAGATGCTGCAAACAGAGTTCCTGTTCATGCGCATCCCTCACAGCCAGGGCGGTGCGCAGCACCATCTCCAGCTGCCGGATGTTGCCGGGCCAGTGATAAGCGGCAAAGTGACGGAGCAACAGCGCCGACACCTTCACATCCGGCGCGCCCAGCCGCATCAGCAAAGCATCCACCAGGATCGGCAGATCAGCCCGGTTGCGAAGGCTCGGCAGGCAGACGCTGAAGCCGTCGATGCGGTAGTAGAGATCTTCGCGAAAGCTGCCCGCCTGGATCAGCGACGGCAGATCCCGGTGCGTGGCACAGATCAAGGCGATGTCGAGCGGCTGTTCAGCCCCTCCCCCCAAGGGCATCACACGGCGCTCCTGCAACACGCGCAGCAAGCGCGTCTGAAGCGCAGCCGGCATGTCTCCGATCTCGTCCAGGAACAACGTTCCCCCGTGTGCCTGCATCAGGATGCCGGTAGCCCCACCACGGCGGGCGCCCGTGAATGCACCAGCCGCATAACCGAACAGCTCGGATTCGATCAGCCCCTCGGGAATGGCAGCACAGTTGACGGCCACGAAAGGCTTGCCTGCGCGTGGACTGGCCTGATGCAAGGCACGCGCCGTCACCTCCTTGCCCGAGCCGGTTTCTCCGAGCAACAGCACCGGCACATCATTGGCCAGACCTCGGGCAGCACGCAACAGCGTCTGTGCCAGTTTGGGGCAGCCCGCCGTGACCGTGGGTGCGAACACCTCGACCGGCGCCCGCCCTACGCCTGTGTCCGCTGGCAACGCCCCGGTTCGTGACAGCCCGACGGATGCGACGCACGCCACACGATCCGACTGCCCGCCCACCTGGGCAAGGCGATCCACGGCCGCAGGCTCGGCAGACGCCGGGTTCAGACACTGCACATGCCAGGGCCGTGTCGGTGAGCCACAGCTGACCGTCTCGCCCGACAGCAGACGATCACGCAGCGAAACCCAGGGCTGGTCGAACAGCAACTCGGCCGACAAACCGGCGAGCCGCAGGTGCGGCAGGTCGAAGAGCGAGGCCGCGTGCGGATTGGCCGCCCGCAAGATGCCGGTCTCGTCGACGACGAGCAAAGCCCGCCAGTGCGTGCCCAGAAAGGGCCGATGCGAATGACAAGCCAGCACGAGATGGTCGGCGAACACGCGGCAGGCCCAGCGATTCTCGATACGGCTGGCTACCTGGGTCAGCTGTGACAACAGCTCCCGAGGCTGCTTGAGCGCCCCTTCACAGGTGACATCGAGCACCGCAGCCACCGCCCCGCTCGGGTCGTGAATGGGCACCGACGCACAGGCAAATTGGCTGAGCCGCTGCAGGTAATGCTCGCCAACATCCACCAGCACCGGCGAGCGTTCGACGAGCGCCGTGCCCAGCGCATTGGTGCCCCGCTGGGACTCATGCCAACAGGTGCCCGGACTCAGATCATCGATGCCCAGTTCGGCCAGCCGATCCTGACGGCCCCGCACGGCCAGCACCTTGGCCTCGGCATCAGCCAAGGTCACGACACCATCGGCCCCATACTGGCGAACCAGCCAGCTCAGCTCGGGGCCTGCCGCCTGCAACAACGGGGCGTGCGCATCGAGCAACCCAGACAGGTCAGCCGCCGGCAACGAATCAGCCGCCGATTGATGATGGCAATCGACCCCATGAGCAAGGCTGCGCAACCATGAGGCTTCGATACCCACGGGCAAGGCACCTTTCGGCAAGCGGCCTTCATGCTGCAGCAGCTCACGCAATCGGCGCGCCAGTGCCTGCCGTTCGACCTCCGAGCCGGCAGGATAAAACAGCTTGGACATAAAAAGACCGTCCCCCAACCACTTTGGGGCGAGGATAGCACGGTGGGTGTGGCTGTCCGCCAGCCCCAGGGAAAACCCCTGTGGGCCGATGGGGATTCACGGACAGGGCTGCGGCTCGGGTGACACGCTCAAGCTTTGCTTCAGCACATGACGTGTCCGGGGCGTGTCATGCACTCGTTCGTCCCCGCCAAAGCCCCTCTGGGCCGAGGGGCTGCCCAAGGCACGATGGACAGGCGGTGCTCAATCGTCCACGCTGGCGTTACTGGCCGGCACCAGGATGTCGCGGTTGCCATTGCCCCCCATCGCCGAGACGATGCCCGAGCGCTCCATCTGTTCGAGCAGGCGCGCCGCCCGGTTGTAACCGATACGCAGGTGACGCTGAACGAGCGAGATCGAGGCACGGCGATGTTGCAGCACGATGGCCACGGCCTGGTCGTACATCGGGTCGGACTCGCCATCCATGCCGGCCTCGGCCAGCGTGCTGGAAAGCCCGCCAAAGCCCACGGCACTGCCGGTATTCGATTCGTCCGGCAAGCCACCTTCCAGAATGCCCTCGATGTAATCCGGCTCACCGCCCACGTCCTTCCAGGCAGCCACCACCTTGTGCACCTCATCATCGGCCACATAGGCACCGTGCACGCGCTGCGGCAGGTTCGTGCCCGCGGGCAGGAACAACATGTCACCCTGACCCAGCAGCGTCTCGGCCCCCATCTGGTCGAGAATGGTGCGCGAATCGATCTTGGAAGACACCTGAAAGGCGATCCGCGACGGAATGTTGGCCTTGATGAGGCCGGTGATCACGTCCACCGACGGACGTTGTGTCGCCAGGATCAGGTGAATGCCCGCCGCCCGCGCCTTCTGCGCCAGACGGGCGATCAGCTCCTCGATCTTCTTGCCCACCACCATCATCAGGTCGGCCAGCTCGTCGATCACGACGACGATCACCGGCAGCTTCTGCAACGGCTCGGGCGCATCGGGAGTGAGCGAGAACGGGTTCGGAATCAGCTCCTCGCGTGCTTCGGCCTCGGCGATCTTGGCGTTGTAACCCGCCAGATTGCGCACACCAAGCTTGCTCATCAGCTTGTAGCGCCGCTCCATCTCACCCACGCACCAGTTGAGCGCATGACCCGCCTGGCGCATGTCGGTGACCACCGGCGCGAGCAGATGCGGAATCCCCTCGTAGACACTCATCTCCAGCATCTTCGGGTCGATCATGATCATCCGCACCTGCGAAGGATCGGCCTTGTAGAGGATCGAGATCAGCATGGCGTTGATCCCGACCGACTTGCCCGACCCCGTCGTGCCCGCCACCAGCAGGTGAGGCATCCGCGCCAGATCGGCCACCACCGGGTTGCCGGCGATGTCCTTGCCAAGCGCCACCGTCACCACGGACTTGCTGTCAGCATAGGTCTTCGAGCCGATGATCTCGGAGAGGCGCACGCCCTGTCGGCGCGGATTCGGCAGCTCCAGACCCATCAGGTTCTTGCCAGGGATGGTCTCGACCACCCGCAACGAGATGACCGACAGCGCACGAGCCAGGTCCTTGGCCAGGTTGACGATCTGCGCCCCTTTCACCCCGGTGGCCGGCTCGATCTCATACCGGGTGATGACGGGGCCAGGATAGGCCGACACCACGGTGGCGTTGATGCCGAAATCGGAGAGCTTCTTCTCGATCAGCCGCGAGGTGTATTCGAGGGTTTCCGGCGACATCGTCTCCACCGTGTCGGGCGGCGCATCGAGCAGGTCGAGCGCCGGCAACGGCGAGTCTTCACCCAGCTCACGGAAAACCGGCGCCGCTCGGCGCACGGTCTGCATCTCCTGCGGCACCGGCACGTCGCGCTCGACGTCCTCTGCCCCGCCCTGTCGGCGGGCAGCCCCGGCAGCTGGCGTCACGGCATGGCTGACGGCCCGGCCGATGCCGGCCGCGGCCGCCATCACCGGCTCGGTGATGGCCTTGATGACGGGCTCAGCCGCGGGCAGGCGCGGCGTGGGCCGGATCAGCGGCTCGATCGGCGAATCACCATCGATGTCGATGGTCGGTGGCTTCGGCTGGGCCTGCGGTTGCGCGCCCAGCAGACTGCCCCGCTTCTGGGCCGCCTGGGCACCAGCCCGGATATCGGCATGGGCAGCGATCCTGTCCTTCACCCACAGCGCGATGCCCTCGATGAAAGCGCCGGTGCGCTCGAAGACACTCATCCACGAAATGCCGGTAGCCAGGCTGAAGCCGATGGCGATCAGAAGCAGCAAGGCCATGGTGCCGCCCACGTTGCCGAGCATTTCATGCACCGGATCGGCCACCAGCGCGCCCAGCAGCCCCCCCGGCGCAAGCGGCAGGGCTGCTTGCAGGTTGTAGAGCCGAGAGCCTTCGATGGCGCAGGCGCCGATCACCAACAGCACGAAGCCCACCCAACGCTCCCAGGCAAAGCGGTTGACCGGCGGGGGGGCTTCATCCTTGGCAGCCTTCGGGTCGGCTGCCATCGCCAGCTGGCGGTTCTGCCTGTGCAGACGCCGATAGCTGACCGACACGCGCAGGATCAGGAAGAAGGAAAACAGGTAGGCGGACAAACCGAACAGATAGAGCATCAGGTCGGCAAACCAGGCGCCAACCTTGCCGCCCAGATTGTTCGTGTGCTTGACCAGCACGGCATGTGACCAGCCCGGATCCCTGGGATCGTAACTGATCAGGATCAGCAACAGGAAGAGCGCCAGAAAACACAGGCCAATCCACCTGGCCTCACGCAGCAGGCGGATGGCCCGCTGCGAAAGCCCGATATGCCGGCTTGCCCAGTGTTCTGTTGCAGGTGCATGTGCTGCGCTTCGCGCCATCGTTCGGAAGTCCTCCGTGTACAAACTCAGCTCAGGTAATTGCTAAGTTTCTCACGAAGTTTGAGTTTGCCCTCCGGCAAAGGCTCGATGTAGCCCTCCACTTCCAGCCCTTTCATCACCCGTGACACCATTTCACGCGAGGCACCGATCATCTTGGCAATTTCCTGGCGCGGCAGACGGGTGCGGATGATCCGCTCCTCACCCACCTTCTCGGACATGTCGAGCAGGACGCGCGCCACCCGGCCATACACGTCCAGCAGTGCCAGCGTCTCGATCTTCTTGTCGGCCTCGCGCAGACGGCGCACCAGGCCGATCATGATCCGCATGCACATCTCGGGGCTGGAGAGCATCATCGCCTTGAAGCTGTCCTTGTTGATCGACATGAAATCGGCCGATTCGGTCGTGATGACACTGGCCGAACGCGGCGACTCATCGATCAGGCTCATCTCGCCGAAGCACTCGCCAGGGCCGATCACGGCCAGGATGACCTCCTTGCCGTCGGTGTCGGAACGCTGCACCTTGGCACGGCCCGACAACAGGATGTAGAGCGACTGTGACGGCTCCCCCTCGGTGACGATGACGCGCCCTTTCGGGAAGTTGCGGCGCACGCTACCGGCCGCCAGGCGCTCGATCTGCGATTCGGTCAGACCGGAAAACAGCGGCACCCGCCGCAGGAATGCGATATTTTGCTCTTGTGTCATGGCAAGTCTCTGAGAATCCATCATGAGAGCGCTTCATGACGACCGTTTCCGCATCGGCGCCAAAAACCGTGTGCCGATCAAGCCCATGACACGCTCCGAACGACTGACAGCTTCTTATAATTTGCGCCTGAAGGCCGCCACGGCCGACACCAACGGCGATTGGGCCGCCCAGTGGTTGCCACTATGGAATTTCTGCAACGGAGTACCTCCCCTCGATGAGTGATTCACGCCACACCCGCCTGCTGATCCTCGGCTCCGGGCCAGCCGGTTATACCGCCGCCATCTACGCCGCCCGCGCCAATCTCGAACCGGTGCTGGTCACCGGCCTGATCCAGGGTGGCCAGCTCACCACCACCACCGATGTGGACAACTGGCCTGCCGATGTCGATGGCGTCCAGGGGCCGGAACTGATGGAGCGTTTCCGCCGGCATGCCGAGCGTTTCAACACCACCATCATCCACGACCACATCAACGCCGTGGATCTGAGCCAGCGCCCCTTCAAGCTCACGGGTGACAGCGGCACCTACACCTGCGATGCGCTGATCATCGCCACCGGTGCGTCGGCCAAGTACCTGGGGCTGCCGTCGGAGAGCGCCTTCGCGGGCCGTGGCGTCTCGGCCTGCGCCACCTGCGACGGTTTTTTCTATCGCAACCAGGAAGTGGCTGTCATCGGTGGCGGCAACACGGCGGTCGAAGAAGCGCTGTACCTGAGCAACATCGCAAGCAAGGTCTACGTGGTGCACCGCCGCGACCGCTTCCGCGCCGAGCCGATCCTCATCGACAAGTTGATGGAGAAGGTCGAGGCCGGCAAGGTCGAGATCCTCTGGCACCACGAGTTGGCCGAGGTGCTGGGCGATCAGAGCGGCGTCACCGGCATGAAGCTTCGTTGCAACAAGGATGACAGCCAGAAGGAGGTGAAACTGATGGGCGTGTTCATCGCCATCGGCCACTCACCCAACACCAGCCTCTTCGAGGGCCAGCTCGACATGGACAACGGCTACCTGAAAACGCAGGGCGGCATGAAGGGCAACGCCACCGAAACGAGCGTGCCAGGTGTCTTTGCCGCCGGCGACGTGCAGGATCATGTCTACCGGCAGGCCATCACCAGCGCCGGTACCGGCTGCATGGCGGCGCTCGATGCCCAGCGCTTCCTTGAAGCACAGGGTTGACGTTGAAAGACGCCCCCTTGAATAGACGAGTACCAGCCCGATGTCAGCCAGCGTTTTGAGTCTTCATCACGAGGGGCAAAGCGCTTGCCTGCTGCCCCGCCGATGAGCCGACGCCGTCCTGCCGACAAAGCCACCACCGAACGCCTGGGTCTGGCCGACCTGGGCAAGGTGGCGCGCACGCTGAAAGCCCAGGCGGCGGCACACCGGGCCGAGATCCTCGCCCGCCAGGCCGAGGTCAAGCGGCGTGCGGCCGAGGCCGAAGTCTTCGCCCGTGCCGTCGGGCCTGTCACCCCGCTCAAACCCACCGGCCGGCGCGAGCCGGAGTTGCAGCACCGGCTACCCACGGCACAGCAGCGCGTCAAGGACGAAGAAGCGGCGCTCGCCCAGTCGCTCTCGGATGAGATCGACATCGAACGCCTGCTGGAGAGTGACGAAAAGCTGTCATTCCGACGCCCGGGCGTGGGCATCGATGCACTGGGCAAGCTGCGGCGTGGTCACTGGGTCGTTCAGGCTCAGCTCGATCTGCATGGTCTGCGCACCGACGAGGCGCGCGAAGAAGTGGCGCATTTCGTGGCGCAGGCCAATCGCCACGGCCTACGCTGCGTGCGGATCATTCACGGCAAGGGCTTGGGGTCGGTCAACCGCCAGCCTGTACTGAAAGACAAGGTATTGCGCTGGCTCACGCAGCGCATCGAAGTCATCGCCTTCTGTCAGGCGCCCCCCTTTGCCGGCGGCTCCGGCGCGCTACTCGTGCTGCTGCGCCAGCCACCCGGGCCGGGTTGAGCTACCGCGCTTCAGCCCCGGCGATCGCCCCCCAACGGTCTCAAACGGCCGCCTCGTCCACTTCGCCCGTGCGGATGCGGATGACCTGCTCGATGTTGCTGACGAAGATCTTGCCATCCCCGATGCGGCCGGTGCGGGCCGCCTTCACGATGGCGTCGATGACGGTATCGAGTACCGAATCGGTCACGACGACCTCGATCTTCAGCTTGGGCAAAAAGTCCACCACGTATTCGGCGCCCCGATACAGCTCGGTATGCCCTTTCTGCCGCCCAAACCCCTTCACCTCGGTGACGGTCAGGCCAGTGACACCTACGCCTGCCAGTGCCTCCCGCACTTCATCCAGCTTGAAAGGCTTGATCACCGCCGTGATCTTCTTCATTCACTTCTCCATAGAAAGATGAGCGAGGTGCACCGGCGATCTCACACGGCCTCCCGAAAACCTGAGGTGATCGGATAACGCCAGTCCCGCCCGAAGGCCCGCCGGGACAGTTTTGGCCCGACCGGCCCCTGCTGCCGCTTGTATTCGGCAAGCCGCAAAAGCCGCACCACCTGAGCCACCGCCTCGACAGGCAAGCCCTCGGCCACCAGCTCGGCTGCGGGCCGGTTCTCTTCCATGTAACCGACGATGATCCGATCCAGCACCTCATAAGGGGGCAACGAATCCTGATCCGTCTGATCCGGACGTAACTCGGCACTGGGCGCACGGGTGATGATCCGCTCGGGGATCACCTCGGACAGCCCGTTGCGGTAACGGGACAGCGCATATACCTGCGTCTTCAGGAGATCCTTGAGCGGCGCAAAACCACCCGCCATGTCGCCATAGAGCGTGGCATAGCCGACAGCGGACTCCGACTTGTTGCTGGTGGTGAGCACCACCCAACCCGTCTTGTTCGACATCGCCATCAGCAAGGTGCCACGAATACGGGCCTGAATGTTCTCCTCGGTCGTGTCCTCCGGCAGTCCGGCAAAGGTGCTGGCGAGTGTGCTGCGAAACGCGTCGAAACAGGGCTGAATCGGCAGCACCTCGTGCCGGATACCCAGACGCTGGGCCATGTCGGCAGCATCAGCCAGGGAGATCTCGGCCGTGTAAGGCGAAGGCATCATCACGGAACGCACCCGTGAAGCCCCCAAGGCATCCACGGCAAGCGCCGCCACGAGAGCCGAGTCGATCCCCCCCGACAAGCCGATGATCACCCCCCCGAAGCCATTCTTGCCCACATAGTCGCGAATGGCCAGCACCAGTGCCTGCCAGGTCTCGGCCAACGGCGGCAAGGTCTCGGCCACCACCCCATGCAGCACCAGCGCCTCTTCGGCGCGGGCCACATCGACCAGCAGCAATTCCTCGGTGAAGATGCCGGCCCGTGCACAAAGCTGGCCAGCGGCATCGATGGCATGGCTCTGCCCACTGAACAGCAGCTCATCCTGCCCACCCACCGGCTGACAGACGACGGCTGCCATGCCAAGGGCGGCCAGTTGCTGCTGAGACGCTGCCAGCGACGATCGAGCCTGCGGTGCCCCTTGATAAGGCGAGGCCGCCAGCGTCAGCACCAACTCGGCGCCTGCCGCCTTGGCACGGGCGAGTGGCACGGCTGAACGCACTTCCTCACCCAGCAGCACGGCACAACGCACGTCGGCCACGCGAAAGACGGCGGCCTCGGCCGCGGGCCTGAGGTAGCGGCCTTCATCGAGAACACCATCACCGCTCAGCTCCGCCTTCAGGTAGCGGGTCAGCTGGCGGCCCTCATGAAAGACGCCGGCCGCCTCGAAACGCTGCCCCTCAAGTACCACCGGGTAGCCCACCACCCAGTACAAGCCCTTGAAACGACTGGAGACCTGACGAATCTGTTCGACGGCCTGATCCACCTGCCACTGAAAGGCCGGCCGCAACAGGTTGTCGGCCGGGAAAGCGCCGCAGACCGACAGCGCCGGGGTCAGCAACAGCTGCGCCCCCGCGTCGAGGGCCTGCTCGGCTGCGGCCACGATCCGTTCGACGTTGCCGGGCATGTCGCCCACCAACAGGTTCAACTGGGCACAAGCGATCCGTAGGCTCATCAGGCGGTCACGCTCGTTCAGCCCTGGGCCTTGCCGCGGGCGATGCCATCGGTGATTTCCTTGTGAGCGGCCTCCGGGCCAACCCAGCCGGCCACCTTCACCCACTTGCCCGGCTCCAGCCCCTTGTAATTCTCGAAGAAGAACTTGATCTGATCCAGCACCGCCGGGTTCAGATCCTCGATGGTCTTGACGTGCTTGTTGGTGGGCAGCAGCTTGTCGACCGGTACGGCCAGGAGCTTGGCATCACCGCCCCCCTCGTCCTCCATGTTCAGCATGCCGAGCGCACGGCAGCTGATCACGCAACCGTGGGTGAGCGGGAACGGCGTCAGCACCAGCACATCCACCGGATCACCATCATCGGCGATCGTGTTCGGGATATAACCGTAGTTGGCCGGATAGCGCATGCCGGTCATCACGAAACGATCCACGAACAGCGCACCCGTTTCCTTGTCCACCTCGTATTTGACCGGGTCGGCATTGGCCGGGATTTCGATGATGACGTTGAACGCTTCCGGGATGTTCTTGCCCGGCCCTACTCGATCGATGCTCATGTTGAATCCGTGGAAAAGGGCGGCCAGCAGCCGCCTGGTTGAAACAAGATGAAATTGCGCTGAGGGATCAGCTGGATTTGGTGGAGACGACACCGGAAGGCACGGCCTCGGCCGCTTGAACCGGTGCGGCCTGAGCCGCCTCCACTTCCTGGGCGGAAGCCTGCAGCGGTGCACCACCAGACCCCAGCCCTTGCAGCCTCGGCGCCGGAAAATCCGGCGGCAGTGGCCCGGCCCCAACCACGGCGACCGCCGTGCGGTCGGCCGGCAGGGCAGCCGTGCCAATGGCCTCGGGCATCGGCGGCCGCTCGCCCAGCGCAAGCCGTGCCGCAAACTGGTATTGGGTGGCCGCCTCGGCCGACTTGCCGACGGCCTCGTAGAGCTGGGCCAGCGCCACGCGGGCCGAGACCGTGTCACCGGCCATCAGCGCATCCAGCAGATACGCTTCGGCCTTGCCCCACAGGCGCTCCGATGCGCAGATGCGACCCAGCATTTCAAGAAGCTTGGGCCGCTCGCCGTGCACGAGACGCCAGCGTTCGAGCTGCTCCAGCCGCTGGCGGGATGGCACTTCAGCCAAGGCCGCATACGCCTCCAGCACACCTTCGTCATACTCACTGTCGAGCAGGCCCACCCCAATGCGGCGGGCCTCATCCACATCACCGGCCTGGGCCAGCGCAACCATCGTCGGTGCAGCCAGCATGCCTTTTTTCTTTTCATCGGCCGTCAGCGACTTCCACAGCTCGGTGAGCGCCTCCACGTCCTTCTCACGACGTGCCAGCAACTGCTGGTAGGCATTCAGACGCAAGGCATCGGCCTCGGCAGAGGCCAGCCGGCCGCGACGCTTCAACTGCCGCACCGTCTCCAGCACCTGATCCCAACGCCCGGCCTCCTGATAGGCCGCCAACGCCGTTTCCATCGCCACGAGCTGTTGCTGGCCACCGACCGAAATGCGTCCGACCGCCGCCAGTGCGCGCTCAGGCTGGTGATCTTCCAGCGCGAACTCGGCGGTGGCCATCAAGGCAGCCGTCTTCCCGCCTTCCTTGGCAGCCCGACGCGCCCAGTCATCCCGTCGCTGATAGGCGCCCAGGCGATGCGCCGAGCGGGCGGCCAGCAGCGCCACGGCTGCGCCGGGCGCCTGCTTGCCACCCTTGCTGTTGGCCAGAACCGACGCGGCCAGACGCTCGGCCTTGTCGAAGCGCCCCTCGAAATGCGCAAGCACCGCATCCTGGAAAGCCTTGCTGTTACGCTGCACCCGGCGCTCCTCACGATAGCGACGAACCCGAGCAGGCAGCCCCAGCGTGCGGGCCAGAAGGATCAGCGCCAGATGCAGGGCGAAAAACCCCAGAATCAGCAGCACCAACAACATGTTGGCCGACAGCTCGATGCGGTAAGGCGGCCAGAACAGCGCCACATTGCCATGATTGCCCCGGAAAACCAGCGCCAGCACCACCGCAGCGGCAAAAGCCAGCAATAACCAGATTACATTGCGGATCATCGGCTCGTCTCGCTTTCGGCCCGTGTGGCTGCCAGCGCTTCCATGCTGCCGGACAGCGAAGGCAGGTTGAGTTGCAAGGGTTCAGCCTGCAACTGGGTCAGCATGTCGAGGGAGGATTTGACCTCGGGCCGGTTCGGGTCGAAATAACGACCGATCGTCTCCACCCCGCGGGCCAGATCCTGACGGAACAGTGCTTCGTCACGATTCAGCAGGTTGATGCGAGCGTTCAGCAGCTGAAGCCGCAACCCTTCACGCACGCTCCGTTTCTGATCCGGCGCCAACAGGAGCCGGTCGGCATCATCGATGCGGCGAATCTGCACGAGGTTCGTAAATTCCTGCCAGACCGTGCCGGCGGCGCTGGCTCCCATGTCGATGGCCTGATCGAACCAGCGCGACACGGCATTGCCGTCGGCTGCAGCGGTATCCGCTGCCTGGGTAGCCACAGCCTCGGCCTCGTCCTCAGTGGCCGCCGCGGCCCCCGCGTCCTCGCCCGGCAATGCGGCATCCCCCGTCGGCATGGCCGGATCAGCCAAGAACGGGAGCTGATCCACCCTGGAAATGACTTCATCCAGACGGGCGACCGATCGGGTCAGGTCGACCTCGGGCAGCGATTTAAGCCGTTCGATGTCTTGCAGGATCACCCGGCGAAGCGCTATGGCAGATGCCGTCTGGCTGTCGGCCAATGCCTTCTCGGCGCCCGACAGCGCGACCACCGCACCACGAACATTGCCCGAGAGCGCCAGGTGCTGGTTGGCCAGCTCCAGACCACGCTCGGCCTCAGCCAGCCGCTTGTCGCCACGCACACGCGCCATGTCCTCGAAGAGCGTTTGCAGCTGCTCGCGCTGCGAGGCCGATTCGGCCAAACGGTTCTCCAGCGAAGACCCCTGTGCCTGCAACTGCGTGTGGCTGTTCTTCAGTTCGAGAATCTGGGCCTCCAGCGCCTGTGCCCGCGCCTCGGCCTCGGCCAGACGCTTGGCATTTTCCTGCTCGGCCAGCTGAAAACGCTGCTGCGTATACCACCAGCCACCACCGGCCAGACCGAGCACCAGCAAGAGGAGCAACCAGGAGCCTGCCGCACTGCCGGCACGACGCTCATCCCTCGGCGCCGCCTCTGCCTGCTTCGACGGCGCGGACGGCTGGGCAGCAGCCGTGACGACCGACGCCATGTCCTGCGGCTTGCCGTCCGTTTTGCCCGATGCCGTGGTCGATGTCTTGGTGGCCGACGCCGAGGCTCCCACGGCACGCTTGCTGTCGGCCCCGCCCTTGGCGGGTGCCTGCACAGCTTGTGCCGAGGCGGGTGTACCAGCTGCCTGAGCACCCGCCGAGCCGGAGGGCCTCAAGCTGGCGGGCGCGGGCGATGCCGCAGCGCCGGCCTTCGTGCCCTGACCCGGCGTGACCGCCCCCTTGGGAGCAGGGGCTGATGATGGAGAAGACGAAGACCCCGCCGCCGTCGACGAAATGATCTTCGCATCACTGACATCGCCAGCCGGCTTGGCCGGCCCGGCACGATGCCGGTTGTTATGCTGCTCGGAACTCAAGACTTCGTATCCTCATAGTCGGCAGCCGACGGCCCTCTTTTCGGCTATGCCATGCTGTTGGTGAGATCTCACAGACCGTCATTGTAGCTGCTCGATCAGCTGCTGCCGATCCTGGTAGACCTGGATGGAGACGAAGCCTGTGGAACGTGCCACAGCCACCAGCCGATGATGCGGCACCCAGACGGGTTGCCGACGCGCCCAGTCGAACATCTCAGCAGGCAGGCGTGACAACCAGCCTGACACGGTCTGGATGGGCGCCGTGGCACCGAGCAGCCAATGCAGCCGATCCGCGGCCTGTCGGTGGGCTGCCAGCATGGCCTCGAAGCCAGGGGGCGGCCAGACCACGGGCCGAACCTCATAGATGGGCAACACCGAAGCCGACATACCCTGCTGATGCAGGATCTTGAGCCAGTGCGTGCGACCATCCGGCCGGTTGAACACCCAGACCCGCGCCGTGTGCCCGGTGACAGGACGCGGAGAGGTCTGAGGGCGCTGTCCACCTTGAGCCAGCCCGGCGCCCTGCCTTGACTCGGCCGCCCCCTTCACCTGATCCACGATGGCACGAGCCAGATGCTCCCCGTCCTGCCAGGGCGGCTCGGGCAGAATCATCGGCACCTGATCACCCAGCTGCGCTTGAAACACGCTGGCCGTGCCCCGTCCCGGCACACCGGCCCAGACACCGGCCGGCCAGGTACGCCGCACCTGCCTGAGCCAGTTCGCCAGCACCCTGACAGCGGCCGGACTGGTCAGCACGTAGACATGATGACAGGTCGATGCCCCTGCCGACAGGCAGGCCCCCAGGTGGGGCACCTTCCCGGCAAGATCAGCACCGGCAGTGTTCGTCAGACCGGCACTGACACTCAGCCCCTGTCGCTCATCGATGGCCCCGCCCAACGCGTCACCAGGCGGTCGGCCCGGCGAAAAGTACGCATGCAAGGCATCCGGCACGCGCGGATGCACCTCGAAGGCAGGCCACTGGCGCGCCGACACCCCCTTGGCAGCCAGCAGCGGCAGCCAGGTTGCAGCCCCCTCGGTATCCTGCGTGAGAATCACCCACGGTTTGCCCTGCACCATGTGAGATCGTGGCGCCGTGTTGGCGTGTGTCAACGCAATGCGGCAGCGGCCCGCTCGCCGAGCTGGCGTGCCTCGATCGCGCTGGCCACCACGGCGTCCAGACGGCAACGGCGAACCTGCCCATCATCGACGGCCAGCAGCGCATCGATCGTCAGCCGCGCATCATCGGCCAGCGTGGCATGTGCAGCCAGCGGCGTCTTGCAGTTGCCACCCAGCACCCTTGAGACGGCCCGCTCGGCCTCGGCCAACAGCACCGCCCCCGGGTCATTCAAAAAGGCAAGCTGTTCTCGCACATCGTCCCGGTCGGCCCGGATCTCGATGCCGAGCATGCCCTGCCCTGGCGCCGGCAGCATCTCGTCGACCGGCAGATATTGGCGAATCCGCCCCTCAAGCCCGAGCCGCGTCAGACCGGCCGCCGCCAGCACGATGGCATCGTACTGACCGTCATCGAGCTTGCGCAGACGCGTGTCGAGATTGCCACGCAGCGGCTCGATCCGCAAACCAGGGTAACGTTCTTGAAGCTGGGCAGCCCGACGCAAACTGGACGTACCGACAACCGCGTTCGGCGGCAAGGCGGCCAGCGAGGCATGATGGTTGCTGACCAGTGCATCACGCGGATCGGCTCGGGTCATGATGGCGGCCAGCGCAAAGCCCTCGGGCAATTCCATCGGCACATCCTTCAGCGAATGGACGGCCAGCTCGGCCCGCCCATCGAAGAGCGCGTGCTCCAGCTCCTTGGTGAACAAACCCTTGCCACCGATTTCGGACAGGGGCTTGTCGAGAATCTGATCCCCGCGGGTGGTCATGCCGAGCAACTCGACACGGGCATCGGGATACTGTGCGCGCAACAGCGCGGCAACGTGTTCGGCCTGCCACAGGGCAAGCCGGCTTTCACGGGTGGCAATACGGAAAACGGCAGAAGGACGGGATGCGGGCATGCCTCGACGGGTTGCAAACGACGGATCCGGCCACAGCGCCCCAGAACCTCCGGTCAATGCAGGGGCTGGCCAACGCCTTCAGGCAACGATGGCAGCCCCGCCCCGGATCTTCAGCTGACCAGACCCTTGACGATGGACCACTGACGGCGACTGACCGGCAGACGGTCGGGCACTTCGCGAAGCACCACCTGCCAGTACGGATCACCCGTTTCGCCCTCGCCGGCCGGCGAAACCCGCTCGAAACCGGCGATGGACGGACGCGCCACCAGTGCATTGCGGTGGATACGCACGAAACGGTCGTTGAACTCCTCTTCGAGCGATGTCAGCGACTCCTCGATCAGGTATTCACGCTCGCGGGTACGCACCGTGATGTACTTCAGCTCGGCCTTCAGATAGATGACCTGCTCAAGCGCCACCAGAATAACACGGCCCCGCTCGTGCACCGACAGGTGACGGCGGCGCGTATTCGTCGCCTTGGCGAGCGCCTCGATCGCATCCAGATGCTCGGAAGGCATCAGCGTGCGAGCACGCATCAAGGCGGCCAGCAGACGCTGCGCACGCACCGGCTTGAGCAGGTAATCGAGCGCGTTCACCTCGAAGGCATCCACCGCGAACTCATCGAAGGCCGTCACGAAAATCAAGAGCGGCATCGGCTTCGGGTCATGGCTGTCGCCCTCGGCCGCGCGGGCCGAGATATGGCGTGCCAGCTCGATGCCGGTCATGCCCGGCATCTGCACATCCATCAGCACGATCTGCGGGCGCTGGGATTCGATTTGCGCCAACGCCTCCGGCGCATTGGATGCCTCGCCGACGATACGGTGTGGAAACTCGGGCGCGAGATCGGCCAGAACCTCTCTCAAGCGCGAACGTGCAGGTGCTTCGTCATCAACGATCAGGATTGAAGTGGCGTCGGACATCTCGGCGTCGTCTCTCTTTGCGGTAGGGAAATTCAAGCAATACGTGGTAGCGGTCCCCTTGGGGGCCGGTGCGAAGCTCTGCTTCCGTGTCATATAGCAGCATCAATCGCTCACGTACATTGGATAGTGCCATCTGGTTGCCTGGACGGGATGCAACTGTTGTAGAAATGGGATTGTCAACCTCCACACGGACTCTTTCGCCGACTAAACGGATGGAAATGTTCAAAACCCCCTCGTCCGTACGAGGTTCGATGCCATGATGAACGGCGTTTTCCAGCAACGGTTGCAGCAACAACGAAGGCAACAAAGCATCGCCCGGCATGTCATCGATGTTCCAGGTCACCGCCAGACGTGGCGCCAGACGCAATTTTTCGATGGCCAGATATTCCTTGCAGGTGATGACCTCATCTTCGAGCGGCACCAGCTCGCGCGCATCGCGCATGAAGACGCGGAACAGGTCGGCGAGGTTCTCCAGCGTGGATTCGGCACGCTTCGGATCCGTACGAATCAGCCCCAACACCGTGTTGAGACTGTTGAAAAGAAAATGTGGCCGGATCCGTGCCTGCAGCGCCTGCAAGCGCGCCTCGCTGAAGGATGGTGCCATCGCCCGTGCCCGCAGCCTGAAATAAATGAAAAAGGCCACCGCGAACATGCCAGCGGCCACCCCATGTGCCACCACACTCCAGGCCGTGTACACCGCCCCATCGGCCACCGCCCCCTGGCGTTCCAACCACGCACCCTTGGCAGGCAACAGCACGAGCGCCGAAAACAGCATCGTCAGTACGGCCGGTATCGCCGCTCCCAGCACCCACTGGATCTTTTGTGGCTGCCCGTTCAGGAACTTTCGCATCAGGCACAGGCAGGCCATGTTGATCAGCAGGCTACCTTCAAAAGCCGTGAACAGGTAGCTCCACCCACCAATCCCCCCCGAAGCCCAGGATTGAGACTGCGTGCACAACACCGCGATCAGCCCCAGATGGGCAATCACCGCCGTTCGCATCGCCACACCGGCATTGCAGAAATCCGGCACCACCGGCGCCGGCGCCCCTTCACTCTGGCGTCGCGTCCTGGCCACATTGGCCTCACCCGGCTTGCCATCAACCGGCTTCGTCTCCGCGCCCGCCGTCAGGTTGGCGCTGGCGCCACTGCCGGCGGCTCCCTCAGCCGGCCGCGTAGAGGAAGCCACGACCGCGGCGGCCGTCGCACTGGCCACCGCACCGGCCGGAATCGCCGGGTGCACAAGCGATGCATCGGCTGAGGCGCTCGGCTGTTCGCCTGCCCCGCCCGCCGGCCCCGAAGACATCAACCCCGCCCCACCGGCCGGGGACATCCCCACCGCTGATGGATTCACCGGCACGAACACAGGCGCGGGCGCTTGCTCGGACACCTGGGTCGCAGCAGACTGACCTGCAGCCCCCTGCGAAAGCCCTGCCGCTTCGGGCGGCGCCTCCCCCTCATCAGCCTTCACCGGCACGAAAAGGGTGGCCGTCACCGTGCCGGCCCCTGGTGATGGCGGCTCGTCGTCCCAGTCATCGTCGGTCTGCCGGGACACCGATTCGGCCAGCCCCAAGTCATCACCGTCCTTGTCTTTATAATTTTCTTCCTGGCCCGAACCTGCCTGCGGGCGCACGGGCTGCTGCGTCGAATTCATATCAGAGGAAAGACTCCATCTCATGACCGGACAATTTGGAAACAAGGGCAACGCCTGGTCGGCCCGCTTCTCGGAACCTGTCTCCGACCTGGTCAAGCGCTACACGGCCTCCGTGGATTTCGACCGGCGCCTGGCCGATGTCGACATCCGCGGCTCTCTCGCGCATGCCGCGATGCTGACCGCGTCCGGCATTCTGAGCGAATCCGATCTGGCGTCAATTCAGCGTGGTTTTACAACCATCCGTGAAGAAATCGCCGCCGGCCGCTTCGCATGGTCGCTCGATCTGGAAGATGTCCACCTCAACATCGAGAAACGCCTCACCGAGCTGATCGGCGATGCCGGCAAGCGCCTGCACACCGGCCGCTCCCGAAATGATCAGGTGGCTACCGACATCCGCCTGTGGCTGCGCGACACCACCGACGAAGTGCTCGTGCTGCTGGCCGCCCTTCAAACCGCCCTCGTCGACCTGGCCGAGCAGCATGCCGACACCATCATGCCCGGCTTCACCCACCTGCAAGTGGCCCAGCCCGTCACCTTCGGCCACCACCTGCTCGCCTATGTGGAGATGCTGGCCCGTGACGCCGAGCGCTTCACCGATGCCCGTCGACGCATCAACCGGCTGCCACTGGGTGCCGCGGCACTGGCCGGCACCAGCTACCCCATCGATCGCGAACAGGTCGCCCGCGAGCTGGGCTTCGAGGGCATCTGCGACAACTCGCTCGACGCCGTCTCCGACCGCGATTTCGCCATCGAGTTCTGCTCGGCCGCCTCGATCCTGATGATGCACCTCTCGCGCTTCTCCGAAGAGCTGATCATCTGGATGTCGCCCCGCGTCGGCTTCATCGACCTCTCGGATCGCTACTGCACCGGCTCGTCGATCATGCCGCAGAAGAAAAACCCCGACGTACCCGAACTGATCCGGGGCAAGACCGGCCGCGTCTACGGGCACCTGATGGCACTGCTCACCCTGATGAAGGGCCAGCCACTGGCCTACAACAAGGACAACCAGGAAGACAAGGAACCGCTCTTCGACGTGGCCGACACGCTGGTGGCCACCCTGCGCATCTTCGCCGACATGACCACCGGCATCCAGGTTCGGGCCGAGCGCATGCGCCAGGCCGCCGCAGAAGGCTTCTCCACCGCCACCGACCTCGCCGACTACCTCGTCAAACGTGGCCTGCCCTTCCGCGACGCCCATGAACTCGTCGCACTCGCCGTGCGCGATGCCGCCCAACAGGGCGTCGACCTCCCCGACCTCGGCCTCGCCAAACTGAAGAGTTACAGCCCACTGATCGGCGACGACGTGCTCGATGTACTCACCCTCGAAGGTTCCGTCAACGCCCGCAACCACCGCGGCGGCACCGCCCCCGCCCAGGTTCGCGCCGCCGTCACCCGCCACCGTACCCGGCTGGCCGGTTGATGACCGTACCGGGTACATGCCCACCACCTCCAGGGTGTGACCAGGCATGCACCCAATGCGCCGCCCCCCAAAGCTAACCCCGAAGCTACGGAATCCACACATGGCACAGCCGCCGTACCGGGTGCATGCCGACGAATCCATTACCGCCAGGTTGTGAGGAGGTATGTTCCCGGTACGGCGGCCCAACCCGAAGCTACGGCATCCATGCATGGCACAAGCCGGTGTACCCGGTGCCCGCCGACGAATCCATTACCGCCAGGTTGTGAGGAGGTGGGTGCCGGGTACACCGGCTCCCACCCGAAGCTTCTTTCTGAAACCAAACTTAAAGCGCTTCGTTGCACCAAAACCACCCAATGCCACCATTCACCCCGCCAAGCCCACCAACCATCCTAGGGTTTCCCCCCGAAAACACCACACCCCCACCCTCAGCCCTTTCTGCCTGCGAACCGCTATCGTTATAATCGGTTTCATCCATAGCCCTGTTCGGACACAGCCAAGGCGTTTTTACTTCCAGCCGATGCTGCGGTGTCCGTCCCAATGATCGCTTCTTCAGAACCCCCGCCCTACCCTACGGCCGGCGTCCTCGCTTCGATGGTCGCCGTTTTCATTTCTGGTTCATCCGTCACCCATGCCGGTACGGGGCATGATCCGTTGGCAGCCACCCGCCTGATCCGGAGCTGAGGATGGACGCTGCCATACTGCTGGGACTCATCGTCCTCAACGGCCTTTTTGCCATGTCCGAAGTGGCGTTGCTCACCGCGCGCAAGGCGCGTCTGCAACGCATGGTGGCTGAAGGCGACAAATCCGCCGCCGCCGCCCTGGCCCTCGGCGAAGACCCCACCCGCTTTCTCTCCACCATCCAGATCGGCATCACCTCCATCAGCGTGCTGAACGGTATCGTGGGTCAGGCCGCCTTTGCGCCGCCCCTGGCCAAACTGATGCAGGATTTCGGACTGGCACCCAAAACGGCCGAAGCCATCGCCACCGCCGTGGTCGTCATGGTCATCACCTATGTGTCGATCGTCATCGGCGAGCTGGTGCCCAAGCGGCTCGGCCAGATCAACGCCGAATCGGCTGCGCGGTTCGCCGCCCGCCCGATGGGCTTTCTGGCACTGATCTCCCGTCCCTTCGTCATGCTGCTGACCGGTTCGACGAACCTGATCCTGCGCAGCATGGGTGTCGATCCTGCCTCGGCCCAGAAGATCACCGAAGAAGAGATTCACGCCCTGCTCGCCGAAGGGTCGGAATCGGGCGTGATCGAGCAGAGCGAGCACGTGATGGTGCGCAACGTGTTCCGTCTGGATGAGCGCCAGATCTCGTCGCTGATGGTGCCGCGCAGTGATGTCGTCTATCTCGACATCGAAGAAGCGCCCGAAGAAAACCTCACCCGCGTGGCCGACCACGAACACTCGCGCTTCCCCGTCTGCCGGGGCGGCCTGGATGACGTGCTCGGCATCATCCACACCAAGCAGCTGCTGGCCCAATCCCTGCGGGGCGAAAGCATCGACTTTTCGCTCAGCCTGCAGGAAGTGCTCTACGTGCCCGAAACCCTCACCGGCATGGAGCTGCTGGAGAACTTCCGCAACTCGAACACGCAGATCGCGCTGGTGCTGGACGAATTCGGTGAGGTGCAGGGGCTGATCACCTTGCAGGATCTCCTCGAAGCCATCACCGGCGAATTTGCCTCGGACGACGATGACGACAGCTGGGCACTGCAACGCGAGGATGGCTCCTGGCTGCTGGACGGCCTGATCCCGATCCCCGAGTTGAAAGACCGCCTGCACCTGCTGACCGTGCCCGAAGAGGAAAAAGGCCGCTATCAGGCGCTCTCCGGCATGCTGATGCTGCTCCTGGGCCGCATGCCGCAGACCGGCGATGTCGTCGTCTGGGAAAACTGGAAACTTGAAGTCGTCGACATGGACGGCAAGCGCATCGACAAGGTGCTGGCCACCCCGATCTCCACCGAAGAAGCACCGGCATCCGACGAATCGGCTACCGAGGCCGCTCTTGAGGAACGTGAAGCCAGCGGCATGAACGCGGCCCGCCGTGCCGAAACGGACGAATCCGCCACCGAGGACGATACACCGGCTGCTGCCAACGACAAAAAGAGCGGCAACGGCAACGGCAACGGGCAGGATGACAAACCGACTGCAGAAAAAGAACAAGGCTGACGGACGCCGCTCTTGCTGAAGCAGCACGCACGACCACAGGCGCTCAGCCGTGCACCTGGATGCGTGCGCGGCTTTCTTGCCCACCTGCCAAGTGCCGAGTGCAAATAGAAATACACCGACGTGATACCGGCAGGGCTTGGCTATGAAACGCCCTACTGAAGCCTTTGTCGTTTCAGATTGACCCGTGCATGTCTGACGGGGTCATGGCACTGCTTGCTTGGAAAAGCATGGCGCCAAGCTCGTCTGAACCAAACCACAACCCCCCCCTTAGCTGCGCCTCAAAATTATTTCAAACCGTAAAAAACAATTCCATAAACATCAAACGTGTTTTGAAAAAGACGCTCCATGAGCCAATAAAGCTGATTTCCCCTAAGCTTGTATCAAGAGATTGATGAGTCGCAAGCATTTGCGACAAACCCATCACTGAATCCAGCCAGCTGAAAAGGAGATCAGCATGAAGACCCCCGGCTACGCCCTGATGATGAACCGCTGGCGTGTTCCGATGACCGCCGCAGCCTTGGCGCTGATCCTGAGCGCCTGCGGCGGCGGAAGCAGCGGCAGTAGTGACCGTTCCGTCTCGTCCAGCCCGGAGGCCCCGAGTGCCGGCTCCAGCAACCCGGGCAGCACAACCCCTGGTTCAACCGGCGCTGGTGATGCAAATGGCTCGGCTGGCTCGGGCGGCAGCCAGATCGCCGATGGCGGCAGCACACCCAACACAGGCAACACACCTGGCTCAAACGGGGGCGCAGGTACGGATGCCAACACGACACCCACGCCACCGGCCCAGCCCCCCGCACCCCAAACGACCGATCAACTGATCTCGGCAGCCGGCATCAGTGGCGCCGCCCTGCTCAGCATGCTCGATCAGGAGCTGAATCGCGCCTGGCCGCTGGACACCCCCACCACCTCTCCCGCCGATGGGCGCCACGGCTGGTTTCTTGAGAACGGCCTCATGCAACCCGGTGTCACCACTTACGTGAGCCTGGCTCCCCAGCTGAACTACACCTACACCCCACGGCCAAACGGCAATCCCTATCCGAACATCACCTACGAACCCCTCAATGGCAGCACGACCTACTGGCTGAGATCCTACGTACAGTTTCGGGGCGGGCGCAACAAGCAATCAACCGTACCATATCGGGAGCTGTCGTTGACCGTGCCGTTGCAGGTCGATGCACAACAGATCACGATCGGAGACTTGCTCAGCGTCAAGACCGGCCCAACCCTTGCCAACCCTCGCGCGGATGATCCGCAAAACGACAAGACGGAACATCCTGTCGTCGACTTCAAGGCCGAGACAGCCTATACCGTGCCCAAAAACGGCCTTATTCCCTTTGGTCAGGTGCTGAAGCAATGGAATGGCGCTGACGGTCAACGGGTGCAACTTGTGCTTGAAGGACGCTGCGATCTGCTGGAAGATCAATACGACCCGGATGTAACCGGTTTCAATCCAGGGCCGAACCCCGTTGCGAAATCCGGCGCCGAACTCTGCTGGCACGTCGACATGAGCAACGTGAAGCGCAAGCTTTGCTTCATGTTCCAGATGCCCGCTCCGGCTGAAGATGCCGCCAACAACTACGTGTCCATCCCGATGATGCACGAGATCATCGATGATCGATCGGTCTACGCGGGTGAAACTGGCACCAAATACTGGCGTCAGGGCCGTTATCGTTGCCAGGGCAAAGGCGGGCTGTAAGCAGCCCCGCTGAGATGAGGTGTACTGTCCACGGCTGGCGGTACACCTCTCATGGCACAAGCGCCATCATGGGCTTGTGCCTGGTTTTTACCTCTCCTTCTTCAAGCGCCCCTGTTAGCGTTGCCCCAACTGCGCATCCACCCAGGCATCCACTGCCGCTTCGGCCTGCGCCAGCGACTGTTGCAGGCGCTCATCGGCAAATTCATCGTACTCGACCGCGATGCCATGCGCCTGGTCGATCCCAATATAGGCCAGTGCCGTGAAGATCAAGCTTTCGACGTGGTTCTTGCCCTGCATCTTGCCGCCTTCATAGCCGTAATCACCACGCGAACTCAACACCACCACCTGTTTGCCCATACCTGCAAGCAAAGGCCAATAAGGATCACCTGAGCGACTGCGATCAAAACCGAAGGTCTTGCCAACACGCACGATATTGTCGATCCACGCCTTCAGCTGCGCAGGCGGCCCGAAGTTGTACATTGGCGCGCCAATCACGATCAAATCGGCAGACACCAACTCCGCCACCAACTCATCGCTCAATGCCAAGACATCATTCATCCACGCTTCCCGCCGATCCTCGGGCGTAAAGGCCGCATGAATCCATTGTCCGCTGACCGGCGGTGGCGGCACCTGGCCCACATCCCGATAAATGACCTGGCTGTCAGGTTGCAGGTTGCGCCACCGATCGACAAGACGCGCCGACAACCGACGGGTGTGGGAGCCAAAAGGATCGAGGCCAGAACGCCCCGCTCGGGCGCTGGCATCAAGATGAAGGATGGCTGTCATGGCGTACCTCTGTTCATGAATGAGTAAAACTCATCTCAAAAGGATGGGGCCACATTACCCTCTACCTCTGAGCGACAAGAAAGGGAATTCAATGGTGCCGGGCGCGAAGAAATCAGGAAAAAAGTCACTTGAACTGCCATAATGAACGCGCTCCACATCCATTGATCAGACATTATCGACATGGGCCATGCCGATGACAAAGGATCAGTTTTCATCCAATGAATGAAGCATGCTCATCCATGTCGCGGGTCGTGAATGGCCTCATCACTACACCGCATCACGCAAACCAGACAAACCGCAACGATCACAGCCACCCATGACACGACACCATCGTCTGCCCTCGCTGGATGCGCTTCAGGTTTTCGAGTCTGCGGCACGACTGGGCAGCTTCAAGGCCGCAGCCGCAGCACATCACGTCACGGCCACCGCCGTCAGCCATCGCATCCGGGCGCTGGAAGCCTCATTGGGTTTCACGCTGTTCACACGACAGATTCGTGCCATCACGCTGACCACGGAAGGCAGAACGCTGTTCAGCACGCTCACGCACAGCCTGAGCGCCATTGCCGATACGATTGAAAATCTCCAACAACCCGTCCGACATGCCATCACGATCTCTGCCACCCCCGAATTTGCCGCGCTATGGCTCGTGCCCCGGTTGATGGATTGCCAGCGGGCCTGCCCTGATATCGACTTGAAGATCCATGCCTCGTATGAACCTGTCGACCTGAACGCCGGCAAGGCCGATCTGGCCATTCGCTACGGAAGCGGGCATTTCAAGGGCGTGGCAGCCAAACCCTTGTTCCGGGAATGCTTTGGGCCAGTGGTCTCACCTGCCTTGAAACGCCGCCTGCCTGCCGATCCACGCCGGTGGCCGCTGATCCACCTCGATTGGCATCAACCCGGCCTTCAGGTCTTTGATTGGCCCGCCTGGGCCAAAGCCGCAGGCATTCGCCCGGCCGAACTGCGCCGAGGCATCCGTTATTCGGATGGTGCCCATGCCGTGCAGGCGGCCATTGCCGGTCAGGGCGTGGCCTTGCTCGGCCTGCCCCTGCTTGCCAAAGAAATCCGCCACGGCTTGTTGGCCGTGTTGCCCGGCCCACAATTGCCCGGTGACGCCTATCATGTCTGCACGCCATCACGCCGGGCCGTCACGCCGGCGATGAAGCAGGTGCTTGAGTGGTTGATGAGCAGCTCTCATGATCAGCCCTCGATACACGGGCAGAACAGCACGAAGGCACCATGAGCACCATCAGACCGTCAGAAGCCGGACTCCCTTCTTTCGTAGCGTGGCCTTGCACCTGACAGGGGAAATACCAATATCAGCAGACACAACGAGGAGACATGACAGCATGAAGACACATTCGTACCAAACCACCATCACCTGGACAGGCAATCCATCCGGCGAAGGCACCACAGCTTACACGGCCTATGGGCGCGATTTTGTTGCCACCGCCACGGGCAAACCCGAGATCACAGGCTCTGCCGATCGGGCATTCCGAGGCGATGCAACACGCTGGAACCCGGAAGAACTGCTGTTGGCAGCCCTCTCGGCCTGCCACAAGCTCTGGTATCTGCATCTGTGCGCCGTCAACGGCATCAAGGTGCTGACTTATGTCGATGAGGCCAGCGCCGAGATGACAGAAGGCAACGAAAAGATGCCAGGACGTTTTGTCTCTGTCCGCCTCTCACCACGCATCACGATCAGCCATGACAGTGACCCGAACAAGGCCCATGCGCTGCACGATCAGGCACACAAAGCCTGCTTCATTGCCAACTCGGTGAATTTTCCCGTGCATTGCTCACCGGACATCTCTCGTGCTGATCCAGCATCGCCACCAGATACACAGCCTTGCGGGCCGCGTTTTGGATGTCTGAAGGGTCATTCAACGCAACCTCCACCTATCCCCGATCAGTTCGACCGGCTACACGAAGATGACATTGCCGCCCTGTTTGCCGGGGAGAAGCCAGAGGGACAAGCATGAAGCTCTACCGGACAGCCGACAGCCATGTCCTTTGGGCCCGCGCGCCCCTGCCCCAACGCGACCAATCACAAAAACAACAATAAAAACCAACAAACTGAAAAACCCGTAACTAACAACGGGTTTCAGAGTTACAAAACAGCGATCATTTTCTTCAAACCTACAAACAAGTCAATCAATCCGTCATTCAGCGCTATGCTGAAGGTGTAGACAGGCTCTGCCCCGTCAACAGGACGGCATCATGCAGGGTCGCGTCATCGTTTTTGGATATCGAATTGGCGCCGTGATGAACAAGCCTTATCCGCGTGCGCAGATTTCATGATTCATGGGAGGTTGATTGTCATGAACATCAAGAACGGGAACGCTCATTTTCAGACACCCATCACCGCAGCCGCGCTGTGCCTGTTATTGGCCGCCTGCGGCGGCGGTGGCAGCAGCAGTGGCGGTACGGCCGACAAGGCCGTCTCCAGCAGCCCTGGTGCACCTGGATCGACGATCAGCACGGCGGGAGTCGAGACGGCTGCGCCATCCGGCAATGCCGGCGGTGATGTGGCGGGAGGCACCGCCACACCCGCACCACAGCCCGGTACAACCAGTGGCGAGACGGCTTCGCAAGGGAATGCCACCGATCCGGTGGCCAGCACCTCGGATCAAACCATCACGGATCAGGGTATCCGCGGCGACGTGCTGCGCTCGATGCTGGATCAGAAGCTCAATCAGGCCGGCCCGCGGGACACGCCTTCTGCTTGGCCAGCCGATGGCCACTATGGCTGGAGCAAACCCAACACCGGCATTCCAAGCATCACCAACGGGGTCAGGCTGATACCCGACAACTATGTCGATGCATCCAAGCCGAACATTCCTTTCCCGATCTATGAATACCAGCCCCTGAACGGTGAGGCTGAATACAGCCTGGGTTCATACATCCAGTCTCGCTGGGGCATCAACAGTGACACGACCGTGCCCGTACGCCCCTTCAGTCTGAAAGTTGGTATCAGTGCCAACCGCGAGCAACTGAAACTGGGCGACACCTTGACACTGACCATCCGCCCACCCAGAGCTGTCTGGAAAGGACAGTACGATGACCCCAATGAAGAAGAACTGACGCTCAAAGCAGCTGCCACGCCCACCATCCGGCGTGATGGCGTCGTCTCCTTTGGGCAGGTGATCCAGCGCTGGCAGGCCGCCGCCAACCAGAAGGTTGAACTGGTGCTGGCTGGCCGTTGCAATACCGTTCGGGTCGATGGGCAAGGTCAGATCTTCCAGGATGCCCCTGACCGCTCGCCCGGCGCAGAACTCTGCTGGCGTATCGACACGCCCAGGCTGAAGCGCGAGGTCTGCACGATGTACGATGTGCCGCCCGCCACGATTGCGCCCGATGACGAGCCAAAAGCACTGGCTTTTGTGGCCCTCCAAGAAATGGCAGATGACCGCAGCACCTTCCCCGGTGAAAGCGGCTCCATTTTCTGGCGCAATGGCCTCAGCCGCTGCGAAGGCAAAGGTGGGTTGCAATAATCCACGTCTACATGCTCAGTGAGCATGTGCCGGGTACAAGCTTCATCACGAGCTTGTATCCGGCTTGTTCGTTTGAACCACACCGCTTCCTTTGAGGCATCTACGTCAAAGGATAGCGGCCGTCAAAGAATGCCTGACAGTCATGGGTCGTGTCGTACACGCCCAGAGGGGCTACGAATAAGTGCATAAACACGCACTATCGCCGAGGCCACAATGCGCCGGACATGATTGGTGTTCATCCGGCATAGCAGGCTGTTAGTAGACGGATCAGCCTGCCGACTCGTCCATGACCAGCGTCCGGTTGAATGCCAACGCCAGTTTCAACCAGCCCTTCAGATCGCGCTGGCCACTTTCATCGACATCGACATAACCCTTGACGGGCTTGCCTTTCATGATGGTAGGCGTGGCACCGGTTCGATGCAAGGCATCCGCATAAGAGTGCGGGCCGACGCGCACCATGATCAGCCCCTCCCGGCTCTTTCGGCCACTGACCACCACGCACATCTTGCCATTGACCATGAAGGCCAGGCCTCCGAACATGCGCTTTTCATGCACATCCGCTTCGGATGAAAGCGCGCGGCGAATACGGTCGGCGGTGAACTCGTTGATGCTCATCGGAATTTGTCTGAAAAAGCCGGGCCTGATACGGTGCTTTGATAATCACCCCACATGGAGGCGCTGATCCTCCATGAACATTATCAAGGATCGGCCCGCACGCAAAGGAGAAACAAGATGACCGTCAAACGCATCGTCGCCAACATTCCCGCTGAACGACTTGATGAAGCCCGCACCTTCTATGGTGATCTCCTCGGCCTCAACATGCTGATGGATCATGACTGGATTCAGACCTGGGGCAATGCAGAATCGATGACGGTTCAACTCAGTGTGGCCACGGAAGGTGGCCAAGGCACGGCAGTGCCAGATCTGTCGATGGAAGTCGACAATCTGGATGAAGTGTTGGCACGCATGCATGAGGCCGGTGTCCGAATCGAGTACGGGCCGGCTATCGAGGTCTGGGGCGTGCGACGCTTTTACGTGCGCGATCCGTTCGGGAAACTGCTCAACATCCTTCAGCACCTGCGCGATGCTCCAGACTGTGATCAGAAACGCTGATGGGATGAAGGGGGCTTTCCGCCTGCCCTCCGGGCGCTGTTATCCCAGCGCTTGTTGACAATAAAAAGGTAAGATAAGATTACCCTTACTTCAGAAGGGGCAGACATGACGACCTCGATTTCCGTCAGTAGCAAGGCGCAGTTCACGCTCAATAAAAAGTTGATGGATCACCTTGGCATCAAGGCAGGCGATGTCATTTCCATTCGGCCATTGCCTGGTCGCCGATTGGAAATTGAAGCCCAGCAAAACAAGCTGGGCAAAGCCGAGTTCCTCGATCTGATGAACGGCCACTTCAAGACAGACGATGTTTTGAGTATCGAACAACTCAACGACGCGATTGCTGATGCAGCGGCCAAGGCAGCAAAGCAAGGGCTTGAATGAACATCATCGCTGATACCAATGTCGTGGTTCGATTGCTCGTGCAGGATGACCCTGTACAAAGCGCACAGGCCAGAAAGCTCTTTTTGGAGGCAGATAGCTTCACGATTCCCACCTCCGTCATGTGTGAATATGTCTGGGTGCTCTCTCATGCCTACAAACAGGATCGTGAACGCATTGCCAGTTCGATTCGCAGCTTGATGACGGTGGAATCGGTCATCGTCAAGGATGACGAAATCGAAGCTGGACTCACCCTGTTGGAGCAAGGCGGCGATTTTGCCGACGGTGTGCATGCCTATGCAGGTTCATGCCTGGCTCCCAAACATGCCGTGTTCGCCTCCTTCGACAAGAAAGCCGTTCGTCTGCTGTCCGCACAGGGCACCTCCACCCTCTCTCCCGCCAACCTGAGTGAGAGCGAATAGCCATCCATTCAGCCCCGACAACCCGAAACCATCATGAACCCCGTTCTAGATACCCTGCAAGCCCACCGCACCTATCGTCAGTTTGACCCCGAGGCCCGCATCCCGGCCGAGCAGCTGCAAGCCATCCTGGATGCCACCCGTCAGGCGCCCTCGTGGATGAATGGTCAGCACTACACGATCATCCGCATCACCGACCCGGCCCTGCGCCAGCGCATCGTCCAGCACCAGCCGAACAACCCGCAGATCGGCACCTGCAGTGAATACTGGGTCTTTGTGGCCGATGTACATCGGGCCTGGCTGTGTTCAGAAGCAGCGGGGGGCAGTTTTGCCGCCGTGGGCACGCCCGATACGCTGATCACCGTCACGACCGATGCCGCCCTGGCGGCACAAAATGCGGTGATCGCGGCCGAGAGCCTTGGTTATGCCACCTGCTTCACCGGCGGCATCCGGCTGATCGGCCCGGAGCTGACCGAATGGCTTGGCTTACCGAAATATGCTTATCCCCTCTTCGGGCTGTGCATCGGGAAGCCCGCTGTCGAGATGAAACTGAAGCCCCGGCTGCCACAGCAGGCCGTGGTGGCTGAAAACCGCTACCCGAGTGACGAGACGCTGAACACGGCACTGGCCGATTACGAAGCCACGATGACGGCTTTCGGTGAAGCGCGCGAAAAATTCCCCTTCCGCGAAAAATTCGCCCGCTACTACGGCCAGGAATACGCACCACGCAACGCGAAGCTGCTACGGGATCAGGGCTTGCTGACCGATCCGCAGGGGCTGAACAAGACGGCCAATAGCTGACACCCGTATCGAGGCATGGCCAGCAGCACGGATCATGGAATTTTCTGAAGACGAGCAACAGAGCCTGCACCGGCTGCTGCGCTGGCGGCGAGATGTACGACATTTCGAGACGCGACCGGTGCCCGAGGCATTGATCGGCCGTCTGCAGCAAGCCATGAACCTGGCCCCTTCGGTAGGCAACGCCCGGCCGTGGCGGGTTTTCCGTGTGGATTCGGTCAGTGCCCGACAACAGGTGCAAGCCATCTTCCACGCGGCCAACGATGCAGCCGCCGAAGCTCAGACGCCGGAGCGACAAGCCCACTATCGTCGTTTGAAGCTCGCCGGGCTGGTGGAAGCACCGCTACAGCTCGCCGTATTTACCGAGACGAATCCCACCGCCGGGCATGGTCTGGGCCGGCACAGCATGCCGCAGACCCTGGAGCAGAGCACGGCCATGGCCGTGCAAAACCTGAACCTGACGGCTCGGGTGCACGGGCTGGGCGTGGGGATGGTATCGATCCTCGATCCGCAGGCGATGGCGAAACTCTTCAACGTGCCCGAGCATTGGCGTTTCAGCCTTTATCTATGCATTGGCTGGCCCAAATTCACCGATGACCAACCGTTACTGCACCGGAATGGTTGGCAGACAAACCAGATGACGCCGTGGCAGTCGGCGTGAATCAGGGCCTTAGATGGCCTGCCCGACGAAGCCACCCGACAGGCGCTGGCGGAAGTCACGGCCCGCCTGAGCGCAAAACTGGGCTGATCACCTCAGCCAGCCGTCATCCGCTGGCGCTGCTGGTGGGCGTTACCCCATTCGCACATCGCATCCAGAAATCAATGCTTTCCTGAAGGTAAGTACATGGCGCGCGGGTGCGTACTTGTCACGCGGAAAGGCAGACCATAAGATGCGCCCACACAGCTGACAACGCTTGCCGCTCCTCTTGCACCCACAGCCCAGGGAGGTCACTGATGACGGATTCACTGCATGCCGAACATCCTCAAGATATTCGTCACCTGATCATTGTCGCCCACCCCGACATCAGGCACTCGACCGTCAACCGGCGCTGGCTGGAGGCGCTGTGATGCCCAGGCTGGATCCACTGTTCTCGCCTTTCGTGCTGAACAACGGCGTGCGCATCGCCAATCGGCTGGTAGTCGCACCGATGACACATTACGCCTCGCACGAAGACGGCACGCTGAGTGAAGCAGAGCGCCTTTTCATCGGCAACCGTGCCCAGGGTTTTGGCCTGTTCATCACGGCCGCCACCTGCGTCTCGCCCGAAGGCAAATCCTTCTGGGGCGAACCGGAGGCCAGTGACAAGCATCACCTGGCAAGCCTGCGCGAGACGGCACGGCTGATCCGGTCACAAGGTGCCAGAGCCATTCTTCAACTGCATCATGGCGGCAAGTCGGTGGTCACACATGAAGGCATCCTGCCCACGCCGGCCATTCCATACGGTCGCCATCGACTGGCCCCGTCGGCCGATGGCGAGGCCCGCGAAGCCGATGCAGGCGAGATCGAGGCCCTGATCGCCGCCTTTGCCCAAGCCGCCCGGCTGGCGCTGCGTGCCGGTTTCGATGGCGTCGAGATTCACGGAGCCAACGGCTTCCTGCTGCAACAGTTTTATTCGGCCAAAAGCAATCATCGCCAGGATGCCTGGGGAGGCAGTCGGGAAAGACGCATGCGCTTTCCGCTGGCCGTGGTCGATGCCGTGACCGCAGTCCGCGACGCGATGCAGCGCCCGGATTTCATCGTCGGCTACCGCTTCTCGCCCGAAGAGGACGGCGAACACGGACTTGACATGCAGGACACCTTCGCCCTGATCGACGCCCTGGTGCAGAAGCCCTTGCAGTATCTGCACGTTTCTCTCATCGAGTTCCACAAAAAGGCACGCCGGGGTGCGGACCCCGAACGCCCCCGGATGCAGCTGATTCATGAACGCATCGACGGACGGCTGCCCCTGATCGGCGTCGGCACGCTGCTGAGTGCGGCGCAGATCCGCGCAGCCTGGCAGACCGGCTGGGCTGAATTCATCGGCCTGGGCAAGGCGGTGCTGCTGAACCCTGGGCTGGCGTCACTGCTGGAAGGCGGGAAGGATTCGACGATCATCACCGAGCTGGATCCGGCACGCCCGGATCGCTACGGCATGCCGGCACGGCTGTGGCAGCTGTGTCTGCAAGGCCCCGGCTGGCTGCCACCGGTGAAGGCGCGTGCCTGGCAGCCGCTGGATGTCTGATCGTTGGCCGATCCTGATCGGGAAGCAGATTCACCGACATGCGGCGCTGGCAAACATGAATGTCATCATTGCTCAAGCGGGCGCCAAAGCCAAATGAGGCTGAAGCCCCGGCTGCCGCGCCCTCAACAAAAACCAAAAACCGCCGCCCCCAGCTTGCAAGCTGAGGTGAAACGGCGGCTTTGACCCGAGGCGGGGCTGATTTATTTCTTCTTCTGTGGCGGCAAGTCGGTGCAGACGCCCTCGAAGACTTCGGCGGCCATGCCGATGGATTCGCCCAGCGTGGGGTGCGGGTGGATCGTGTGGCCGATGTCGGCGGCATCCGCCCCCATCTCGATGGCCAGTGCCACTTCACCGATCATGTCGCCCGCACCGGTGCCGACGATACCGCCGCCGACCACACGATGGGTTTCAGGATCGAAGAGCAGCTTCGTGAACCCTTCGTCACGGCCATTGGCCACGGCACGGCCGGATGCAGCCCACGGGAAGACCGCCTTGCCGAGCTTGATGCCGTGGGCCTTGGCGTCGTCTTCGGTGAGGCCAACCCAGGCCACCTCGGGATCGGTATAAGCCACCGACGGAATCACGCGCGCATCGAAATGGCGCTTCTGCCCGGCCGCCGCTTCGGCCGCCACATGGGCCTCATGCACGGCCTTGTGCGCCAGCATCGGCTGACCGACGATGTCACCAATGGCGAAGATGTGCGGCAAATTCGTGCGCATCTGCGTATCCACATCGATGAAGCCGCGGTCCCCCACGGCCACACCAGCTTTCTCGGCATCGAGCTTCTTGCCGTTGGGCGTGCGGCCCACAGCCGACAGCACCAGATCATAAAGCTGTGGCTCGGCCGGTGCATTGGCCCCCTCGAAGCTGACCTTGATGCCTTCCGGCGTGGCTTCGGCCGCCGTGGTCTTCGTCTTGACCATGAAGTTGCCGAAACGCTTTTCATTGAACTTCTGCCACACCTTGACCATGTCGCGGTCGGCACCAGCCATCACGCCGTCGAGCATCTCGACCACATCGACCTGCGCGCCCAGCGTCGCGTAGACGGTACCCATCTCCAGACCGATGATGCCACCGCCAATCACCAGCATGCGCTTCGGCACGGCCTTCAGTGCCAGCGCACCGGTGGAATCGACGATCCGGTCATCCTTCGGCAGGAAAGGCAGCTGCACCGGCTCGCTGCCGGCGGCGATGATGGCCTGCTTGAAGCGCACGACCTTCTGCTGGCCATTGGTCTGCTGCCCGCTGCCTTCGGTGAGCGCCACCTCGACGTGATGCGGATCGATGAAGCGGGCATAACCACGCACGATCTCGACCTTGCGGCCCTTGGCCATGCCTGCCAGGCCGCCCGTCATCTTGCTGATGACCTTGTCCTTCCAGCCACGCAGCCCGTCGATGTCGATCTCGGGCTTGCCGAAGCGGATGCCGTGGGCCTCGAAGCCCTTCACTTCCTCGACGACAGCCATCGCATGCAACAGCGCTTTGGACGGGATGCAACCGACGTTGAGGCACACGCCCCCCAGGGTGGCATAGCGCTCGACCAGCACGACCTTCATGCCGAGATCAGCCGCCCGGAAAGCGGCCGAATAACCGCCAGGGCCACCGCCGATCACGAGCATGTCGCACTCGACATCGGCCGTGCGGTCGGTGGCGGGCGCGGCCTGCGGAGCCGGCTGTGCCGATGCAGGCGCGGCAGCAGCCGGCGCAGCACTCGGTGCAGCGGGTGCGCTGGCGGGGGCTGGCGCAGCCGGCGCTTCGGCCGCGCCCTCGCCTGCCGCCTCGATCACGGCGATCTCGCTGCCTTCGGACACCTTGTCGCCCACCTTCACCTTCATCTCGACGATGCGGCCAGCCGCCGTCGCCGGAATTTCCATCGACGCCTTGTCGGACTCGACGGTGATCAGGCTTTGCTCCACGGCCACCGTATCACCCGGATTGACCAGTACCTCGATGATTTCGACATCCTTGAAGTCGCCGATATCGGGCACCTTCAATACGCTCGTCGCCATGCCTTTCTTACCTCTGCCTGTTCAACGGATTTTCAACGAATGAGCCAGGACAGGCGCGCCTGAACTCTTGTCAAACTCGATGCCGGCATGAACGCCGGCCTCGGCGATCAACCGGGCGCTCTTGCCACTGTCCCAGACAGCGTGCATGGCGCCCAGCGCATAGTTGCGTCCCGAGCCAATAGCCCAGAAACGCTCGAAACTGAACACCTCCCGATACGAATAGACCCCGTAGATCCCCGAAGCGTTCGCGATGACCGCCGTGATCTGCGAGGACTCGTACGGATCATCCTCCTCTTCCTTCGTGTTGAGGAAATACTTGTCCTTCAACACCGCGTGCGCGTGCAGGAAAGTGTCGAAAATCGCATCCCGAGAATCGAAACGGGGGGCTTCCATACTCCCCAGCACCCGTCTCATCACATCGAAATGCGCGGCGCTTCCAGACATGCCAATCAGCGAATCACCAACACGGATGATCTTCTGGTTGGCATCTCCTTGGCCACCGAAGCGGGTATCTCCAAATGAAATCAGCGAATCTGCCGCAATCGCGACAGATGGGCCTTTCTTCACCACCACTATGGTTGTCATTGGCGAGCAGCCTTCCTAAAAAAGCTCCGCCCAGCTTCGACACGGGTTGACGGCGCCTCACCCGCTAAGGCTGCCTGCCAACCCGTCCCTCAGCCAACGTCATCACAGCATGACGCGGCGGAAATCGGCCAGTACCTGGGCCAGGTAAGCAGCGAACCGGGCGGCAGCGGCACCATCGATCACGCGGTGATCCCAGGACAACGACAACGGCAGGATCAGGCGCGGCACGAATGCCCCCTTCTTCTCATCCCAGACGGGCCGCTGCGCCGAGCGGCAAACGCCAAGAATCGAAACCTCGGGGGCATTGATGATCGGCGTGAAGTAGGTTCCACCGATACCACCCAGGCTGGAAATGGAGAAGGTGCCACCCTGCATGTCGGCCGGCCCCAGCTTGCCTTCTCTAGCTTTCTTGGCAAGCTCACCCATTTCTGCAGCAATCTCAAAGATACCCTTTTTATCAGCATCTTTGATGACTGGCACGACCAATCCGTTCGGGGTATCGGCCGCGAAGCCGATATGGTAGTAATTTTTGTAAACGATGGCATCGCCATCGAGCGAGGCGTTGAACTCGGGAAACTTCTTCAGTGCCGCCACACACGCCTTCACCAGGAAGGCCAGCATCGTCACCTTGATGCCCGACTTGGCATTTTCGGCATTGAGTTTGACGCGGAAGGCTTCCAGATCGGTGATGTCCGCATCCTCGTGGTTCGTCACGTGCGGGATCATCACCCAGTTGCGGTGCAGGTTCGCCCCCGAGATCTTCTTGATCCGCGACAGCGGCTTCTTCTCGATCGGGCCGAACTTCTCGAAATCGACCTTCGGCCAGGGGATCAGCCCCAGCGCCGCCCCGCCATCGCCCGAAGCCGCAGCAGTCCCGGAGGCCGCACCGCCCGACATGGCCTGCTTGACGAAAGCTTTCACATCGTCGAGCACGATGCGATCCTTGGCACCTGTGCCCTTGACCTGCGTGAGGTCGACGCCCAGCTCACGCGCGAAGAGACGCACCGACGGCGAGGCATGCGGCAAGGACTTCAGCTTGCCATCGGCCATCTCGGCGGGCACCGCCGGCCCTCGCGGGCTGGCCGGCACCGGTGCGGCAGCAGCCGGCTGGGGCACGGGCGTCTGGGCGGGCTGCGGTGCGGGGGCTGCGACCTGGGCGGCCGGCGCAGGCACGGGCGCAGGCGCCGATTCGGCAGCAGCAGGGGCAGCGGCACCGCCAGCACCGGTTTCCATCTGGCCCAGCACAGATCCTTTCGAGACCTTGTCACCGATCTTGACGGTCAAGGTCACGATCCGGCCCGCCTCGGCACTGGGAATTTCCATCGACGCCTTGTCGGATTCGACGGTGATCAGGCTCTGCTCGGCCGTCACCTCGTCACCGGCGTTGACGAGCACTTCAATCACTTCGACATCGGAAAAATCACCGATGTCGGGCACGACAATATCAATCACGCTCATGGCTCTCTGTCTCTGTTCCTTGGGAAAACCGCTGGTGCCGAACCACGGGCCGCCCTGCACGTACATCTTGTGGCAACAACTGTGTGGCCCAGCCCAACCAGCGGGCATCCCTTCATCCCGGATAGGCGCCGCCGGCCACTTTGGGCAACGGCGGCACCAACTTGGCTCGCTGATCAGGCAAACGCCGGATCGATCTTCTCAGGATTGATCCCGTAGCGCTCGATGGCCTCGGCCACCTTCGTCATCGGGATGCTGCCTTCGTTGGCCAACGCCCGCAGCGCGGCCAGCACGACGAAGTGCCGATCGACCTCGAAGTGCTCGCGCAGCTTGTAGCGGAAGTCGGAGCGGCCGAAGCCGTCGGTACCCAACACCTGATACTCCCGGCCTTTCGGGATGTACGGCCGGATCTGATCGGCGTACAGCTTCATGTAGTCGGTGGAGGCGATCACCGGGCCTTCATGCTTGTCCAGCAGCTGCGTCACATAGGGCACCTTCTGCTTCTCGGTGGGATGCAGCAGGTTCCAGCGCTCACAGGCCATGCCGTCACGCCGCAGCTCGGTGAAGCTCGTGGCGCTCCAGATGTCGGCCGCAATGCCCCAATCCTGTTCCAGCAGCTTCGCCGCTTCCATCACCTCGCGCAGGATCACGCCCGACCCCAGCAATTGCACGCGCAGCGGCTTCTTGCCCTTGTCGTCGGCCACCGCGCCTTCGGACAACAGGTACATCCCCTTGATGATGCCCTCCTCGTCACCCTTCTTCAGGCCAGGGTGCGAGTAGTTTTCGTTCATGACCGTGAGGTAATAGAAGACGTTTTCCTGCTTCTCGACCATCTGCACGAGGCCATGATGGATGATGACAGCCAGCTCGTGCGCAAAGGTCGGGTCGTAGGAGACGCAGTTCGGGATCGTCAGCGACAGGATATGGCTATGGCCATCCTCGTGCTGCAATCCTTCACCGTTCAACGTGGTGCGCCCCGAAGTACCCCCCAGCAGGAAACCACGGGCCTGCATGTCGCCGGCTGCCCAGGTCAGATCGCCGACACGCTGGAAGCCGAACATCGAGTAGAAGATGTAGAACGGCAGCATGACGACGTTGTTCGTCGAGTACGAGGTGGCTGCCGCAATCCACGAGCACAGGGCGCCGGCCTCGTTGATGCCCTCTTCCAGAATCTGGCCGCTGGCATCCTCCTTGTAGTACATGACCTGATCCTTGTCGACCGGCACGTACTTCTGGCCTTCGGGCGCATAAATGCCCAGCTGACGGAACATCCCTTCCATGCCGAAGGTACGGGCCTCGTCCGGCACGATCGGCACCACACGCTTGCCGATGGCCTTGTCGCGGATCAGGAGCGTGAGCAGGCGCACGAACGCCTGCGTGGTCGAGATCTCGCGACCTTCGGCGGTAGGATCGAGAACCGGCTGGAAGGCCGACAGCGGCGGCACGGTCAGCTGCTCGTCCGACTGCTGGCGACGCCACGGCAGGAACCCGCCGAGCGCCTTGCGACGCTCGAACATGTACTGCATTTCAGGCGAGTCGTCCGCCGGCTTGTAGAACGGGATCTCTTCGAGCTTGTCATCGGGGATGGGAATGTTGAAGCGATCCCGCATGCCCCGAATGCTGTCCATGTCCAGCTTCTTGAGCTGGTGCGTCGGATTCTTGCCCTCGCCGGCGTAGCCCATGCCGTAGCCCTTGACGGTCTTCGTCAGGATGACGGTGGGCTGCTCGGCCGTGTTGACGGCGGCATGGAAGGCCGCATACACCTTGTGCGGATCGTGCCCCCCCCGGTTCAGACGCCAGATGTCCTCATCGCTCATGCGCGAGACCATCTCCAGGAGCTTGGGGTGCTTGCCAAAGAAGTTCTTGCGGACGAAAGCGCCATCATTGGCCTTGTAAGCCTGATACTCGCCGTCGACGGTTTCCATCATGATCCGGCGCAATGTGCCATCGGCATCCTGAGCCAGCAGTTTGTCCCAGTACGATCCCCAGATCAGCTTGATGACACGCCAGCCGGCGCCCCGGAAATCTCCCTCCAGCTCCTGAATGATCTTGCCGTTGCCACGCACCGGCCCGTCCAGACGCTGCAGATTGCAGTTGATGATGAAGATCAGGTTGTCGAGCTTTTCGCGAGCGGCCAGACCGAGGGCACCACGGGATTCCGGCTCGTCCATCTCGCCATCACCGCAGAACACCCAGACCTTGCGGTTCTTCGTGTCGGCCAGGCCACGCGCCTGCAGGTACTTCAGGAAACGCGCCTGATAGATGGCCATCAGCGGGCCAAGGCCCATCGACACCGTGGGAAACTGCCAAAAATCGGGCATCAGCTTCGGGTGCGGATAGGATGACAAGCCCTTGCCATCGACCTCCTGACGGAAGTTGATCAGCTGCTCCTCGGTCAGGCGCCCTTCGAGATAGGCACGGCCATAGACACCGGGGGCAGTATGGCCCTGGAAATAGATCAGGTCACCACCATGGCCTTCACTCGGGGCATGCCAGAAATGGTTCATGCCGGTGCCGATCATCGTGGCCAGCGAGGCGAAGGACGCGATATGGCCGCCCAGATCACCGCCATCTGCCGGCTCGGCCTTGTTGGCCCGCACGACCATGGCCATGGCGTTCCAGCGAATGAAGCTGCGGATGCGCTCTTCAAAAGCCACGTTGCCCGGATTGGGCGCTTCCAGATGCGGCGGGATGGTGTTGACGTAAGCCGTGGTGGCGGAATATGGCAGGTTGCTACCCGAGCGACGCGCCTCGTCCAGCAGCCGCTCCAGCAAGTAGTGGGCACGCTCCGGCCCCTCCCGCTCGATCACCGCACCAAGGGCATCCAGCCACTCCCTGGTTTCGATTGGATCAACGTCGGAAGGCTCCGTACCATTGGACTTGTTTTCGGGAACTGTAGACATGCCTGTGACTTCCTCCTGGCCCAGTTTATCGTCGCATTCTAAGTAGCCTTGCCGGGAAAGCAAGCTAATTTTTCAATGAACAAGATCACATCTCGCATTACGAAAGATACAATCCTATCGTTTACCCGGCTGTCGGCGTAAACCGAGAATGATCCACTATTGTCCCCCGGAGACAGGGCGCAAACTGATGCATTGCACCATCCCCAGGATGATGCAATGCAACATATTTTCCGAACGAATTGCCTGATGAAGCCTGCGACAGCCACGCCTTCCGTCCCCCCCCAAACACCAGCCTCCAACACGCTGACGCTTCGCAGCGCCGACATGGCAGCCACCTGGCGCACCTGGCGCTTTCTCGGGGTGGCACACGTGGCCGGCTTGTTGATTTTCATCGCCATGATGGCGGGCTTTCTCTGGTATGTCAGCTCGGTGGAAAAGCAGGAGCGCCAGAACGCGCTCAAGCGTGACACCGACTGGGCACAGCAATCACTGAAACTGTCCTTGCGTGAACTGCAGGACAACCTTTCCCGTCTGGGGCCGCTGTGGGTCGCCCGACAGGGAAAGTCCTCATTGCAGCCCACCAGCTCCCAAAGCCCTGACAGCTTCATGGAAAGCCATCCGCAAACGCGCTATCTGGCGCTGACGACCCCTGATGGCCGCATTGCCTCGGTGTATACAGCCCCCGGTGCACTGATCGGCAATGGCCTCGAAGCCGGAGACATCACCAAAACCGGCAGCACGATCCTGCTGCCGGCCTTCGAGCGCTCGCGCCCCGATTCGGCACGACAGGCCGCCTATCAAAGCAGCCGGCAATCCTGGCAGGCCCGCTATTCCAAACCGCTGCTCATTCCCGGTGGTGAAGTCATCACCGAGCTTTATCTGCCGATCATTCAAGGACGGCGCCTCACCGGCATCCTGATTGCCGGCATCGGCCTGGAACGGCTACTGCTCACGGCCGTGCCCACCAATGTGCGCGCCAAGTACCGCTTCAGCCTGGTCGACGCCCACGGCAACGGCCTGATCAGTACGGTATCGAACCGAAAAATCGATACGGTCTCGAATTATGCGCTGCCATTGCATCCCCCTGGCGGCGGCTTGCTGTTGCGAGCCATCCCCTACACGGAAGACAAGCCGGGTCTGGCCGAACGGATGACGCAGCTGGGCCTTTTCGCCCTGTCGCTCACTTCGATCCTGTCGCTGATCCAGCTATGGCGCAGTGCACACGAGCGTTTTCGGATCGAGGCCGAGCGTGACCGGCTTTTTCTGCTCTCTCAGGACGTGTTCTGCGTCATCCGTCCCGATGGCACGCTCGTGCGCGGCAACCCCGCTTTCATCGAATATTTTGGCGCCAACACGACGAATACCCGTTTCTGGGATCATGTCCATCCCGATGACCGGGCTGATGCCATCCAGACGCTGAGCAGCACCGACGAATACATCGGCCCACTGGAATGCCGTGTCCGCTATCGAAATGCATGGCGCTGGCTGAGCTGGTCGATCAGCGTCGATCGCCGCTCACCGGAAGTCCTGCTGTATGCGGTGGCACACGACATCACGGCCCGCAAGCACATCGAGCATGCCCTCACGACCGAGACCACCTTCCGGCGGGCGATGGAGGACTCGATCAGTACCGGCATGCGCGTCATCGACCACGATGGACGCATCACCTATGTGAACCGGGCCTTCTGCCAGTTGCTGGGCTTCTCCGAGGCGGAGCTGGTCGGACAGCTCCCCCCCTATCCTTACTGGATTCCCGAAGAGCACGAGCTGAATCTCACCCACCTGAACGTGATCATCTCGGGCCGATCCCCCCATTCAGGCATCCAGACGCGCGTCAAGCACAAGGACGGGCGCATCATCGATGTGCGGCTCTATGTCTCTCCCCTCATCGATGATCAGGGTCAACAAGCCGGCTGGATGACCTCCGTCACGGACATCACCGAGCCAAATCGCATCCGCGCCGAGCTGAGTGCGGCGCACGAGCGCTTCAACACCGTGCTGAACGAGCTGGGCTCAGCCGTCTCGGTGGCCTCGATCCAGCCACGGGCCACTGCCCTGCACCCTGCTTTTCCTGCGCCGGTTTTTCCTGATCCCACATCGGCCGTGGCCAGCGCACCTGCCGCAGGCAGCAACCCGGACACGGGCATCGAAAGCCTGCCTCTGCCGGCACGAACCGTGGCAGAAGAAGTCCAACCCACCCTGCTCTTTTGCAACCGGCAGTATCGCGCCCTGTTCGGTGAACACATCGATGGCCATCTGGCACTGCAACAAGGCTGGCCGGTGACCGATCACTGGGTGAGCGAGGAAGTTCACGTGCCAGGAATCGACCGCTGGTTCGAGGTTCGGGTGCAGCTGATCCGCTGGGTGGATGGGCAGACGGCCCAACTGGTGGTGGCCACCGACATCACAGCCCTGCGCCCGATCTGGGAACAGCAAAAGCAGCAGCAGGAGCAGCTGCAGCAAACGGCACGTCTGGTGACGATGGGCGAGATGGCGTCCTCGATCGCCCACGAGTTGAACCAACCCCTGGCAGCCATCAGCAATTACAGCATGGGTCTGTCGGCACGGCTGCGTCAGCCGGCCAGCCTGGAACCGGCGCAGGTATCGGAGACGCTCGAAAAGATTGCCAAACAGGCCCAACGGGCCGCTGCGGTGATCCGGCGAGTGCGGGAGTTCGTGAAACGGCATGTCGCCGAACAGCAGATCGTGACGGTGGATGCCATTCTCACCGACGCCCTGGCACTTGCCGAGATTGCAGCCAAGCGTCACGGCGTGGCCATCTCGATCCAGGTCGATCCCAGCCTGCCACTGCTCCATGCCGATCGGATCCTGATCGAACAAGTGCTGCTGAACCTCCTGAAGAACGCCATCGACGCGATGCGTGGCATGCCTCACCCGGCACTGACACTCAGTGTTCGCGCGCAGGATGATCAAGTGGAATTCGCCGTGGCCGACCGGGGCCCCGGCCTGGCCGAAGAGATGCAGAACAAGGTCTTCGAGCCATTCTTCACCACCAAGTCCGAGGGCATGGGCATGGGCCTCAACATCTGCCGCTCGATCATCGAATCGCACGCAGGACGGCTCTGGGTTGAGCCTAATCAACCTCACGGCTGCATTTTCCGCTTCAATCTGCCTTCATGCGAGCCGGATTCACCGATAATGAATGCCTCAGAAGTCCAATCGGCATGACCCCGTCCGGTGCGTGCCATGACGGTGCGTGCCATGAGCTTGATCGACGGGGACGATCCAGCTCATGGCACGCACCGGGTTTCAACCCGCATCGACCCTCTGTTCTCCGTTTTCTATCCGTGTTCCTATGATGTCTACACAGAACCCTAACGCCGTAGCCTCCCCCGCCCCGGAAAAGTATGTCTACATCGTCGACGACGATGAAGCCGTCCGGGATTCGCTGCGATGGTTGCTCGAGGGCAACGGCTTCAATGTACGCACCTTCAACAGCGCCGAATCTTTCCTCAGAACCTACACCCCGGGCCATTTTGCCTGCCTGATCCTCGATGTCCGCATGGGCGGCATGAGCGGCATCGAGCTGCATGACGAGCTGCTGCGGCAGAATTACGAGCTGCCGCTGATCTTCATGACAGGCCATGGCGACGTGCAGATGGCGGTAGCCCGGATGAAGCTGGGTGCCGTGGACTTTCTCGAAAAGCCCTTCGACGACCAGCAACTGATCGGCACGGTCAACAACGCCTTCAAGCAACTCGAAGAGCAGCAATCAAGCACGCAAAAGCGTGAGCAGTACCAGACGCTGCTGGCCCGGCTCACCCCCCGCGAGCAACAGGTGTTGGAGCTGATTGCCGCCGGGCGACTCAACAAGCAGATCGCCGGCGACCTGTCGATCAGCATCAAGACCGTCGAGGCCCACCGCGCCAACATCATGGACAAGTTCGAGGTGCGCACGATGGCCGACCTGATGCGCCGCTTCCTGAGCGGCAACAACCAGTAAGCACGCCCCCCACGTGAGCGAACGTTCACCCAGGCAGCGCAGGGCAAACAGCCACTGAGGCGTCCCGCGCTGCCGCCAAAACTGCCTGCTGACAGGGCAGTACACGCCGCCGAGGCTCAAACCCTTCGCAAGCCTCGCAACGCCGTCAGCGTGCGGTTTCGCGGCCAACCAACCCTTGACAGCCCCGGCGAGCGGACATGACACGCGCTATGCGCCCGGCTGGTCTTTGGCGGCGGGCTGTGCAGCCAGGCCCGCATCCGGCCGCGTCCAGATCCAGAGGGCGGCGACGAGCGTGATGATCACGATGACATGTGCCAAGGGCTGACGGATCAGCAACCAGCTGCTGATGGCACTCGCCGCCAGGCTGAGGCTCGCCACCCACTTCGCACGCCGCGGGATGGCCCGGCGCTCACGCCAGGCTCGCAGTATCGGCCCCGTGCGAGGATGGGCCAGCAGACGCTGTTCCCATGCGGGATTGGCTCGGGCGAAACAACATGCGGCCAGCAGCAGAAAAGGCGTAGTCGGCAGCCCCGGCAGCGGAATGCCGGCCAGCCCCAACAGCAAAGCCAGCAGCCCCACCCCTTGCAGCAACCAGCGCCAGCCCTGTTTCATCACCACCGCCCCCGTCGCCCTGTTTTCACCCGAACCACCTCGATTCACCGTCCGGCTATCATCGCCCATTTTGTCGCGCCAATGAAAAAAGGGCTGACCTCGTCAGAGATCAGCCCTTTGGAATGGGTGGCGCGCCCGGCAGGATTCGAACCCACGACCCCTTGGTTCGTAGCCAAGTACTCTATCCAACTGAGCTACGGGCGCAGCGCGAGATGGATATTAACACGGGTTTGGAAAAAAGGGCGCGTTTCAGCAGATTTTTGTCAAATATCTTTTCTAAAACAGAAAAAGACACAATTATTTTCAGTTTATCGCGTTGTCTGCCTATTAAACAGGCAAATATCGAGCTATGTTCTTCGGTTTGGGCGAAGCTGAAAGCAAAATCTGGACGAGCTGTGCGCCCGGCGGTCACCCACCTGCCTGCTTGCCTGCGACGTTGCACGTTGCACGTTGGGTCTCAGGTGTCGATCGAGTGTCGGGTGTTTGAAATACCAACTGAAACATGCCAGACCATACCTGCCGGCAATGGCTGCGGTAGACTTTCATCTCAGTGGCAGCGCACACGCTCAACATGGGTATGCGCCCGTGGAAACGACAGCCCGCCGAGGTGCCTGGACGGCCGAACCAGCCGCACCGAGTGCCACCGGCCCCGGCGCCCTTTCCCGCCCCTGACGCACCGAGCAAGAACATCTCGAAGGAAAATGGTTTGAATCTGAACTGGAATGATCGCGCCCTGATCACGACATCGACCCGTGGCGTTTTTGCCGAAGCCGTTTCATCGTTCACCGACGATGGCACGCTGGATCTCGATGGCATCCGTGCACAGATGGACTTTTTCGTGGCAGCCGGCGCCAGTGGCGTGCTGCTGCTCGGCTCATACGCCGAAGCCGACAAACTGACGAATGACGAGCGTCTGTCCGTCGTTCGCGCCAGCATCCGCCACCTGAACGGCCGTATCCCGGCCATCGTCGATATCACCGAGCCAGGTATCGACAACCTGGCCCTGCTGGGCCGCCGTGTCATGGATGCCGGTGCTGCCGGCGTGCGCATCAGCCCTGATGTCACGCTGAAAACCGACGAGGACATCTACGCCTACTTCGACCGGCTCAGCCAGCGCCTGGGTGAGATCCCGTGGTTGCTGCACGACCAGCCCGAGCACACCGGTGTGCATATCGCTCCCTATCTGGTCATCCGGATGCTGCAGGATTTTGAAAAGATGGTCGGCATCTGCCAGGGGCTGGGTTCGGGTCTGGACAAGACCGTGGCCCTGCGTGAGGCAGAAACGAAGGGTATCCGACGTTTGGCCCTCTTTGAAGGCAATCAGGGCTTGCACTTCCCGCAAGCGCTCGACCGCACAGTGGACGGTGCCTTCAGTGCCTTCGCCTATCCGGAAGCCCTGATCAAGCTGCAGGAGCTGCACGAAGCCGGCAAGCGCGATGACGCAGAAGACATCTTCGATGCCTACCTGCCGCTGATGCGCCACCAGCAGCAGATCAACATCGGCCAGGCCGTCCTGAAGCACCTCCTGAAGCTGCGCGGCATCATCCGCAGTGATCGGCTTCGTGAACCGGCCCGTCGTCTGGACACGGTCGAAGAGCAGGACATCGAGCGGCTGGTGCGTCGCATGGATCGACGCACCCGTCAGCTCGGCATCGGTCTGCCGGTCAATTGGGCGCAGCAACGCCAAGGCTGAGCCGCGTGGCCCTTCTGGCTCGGACTTGAAGCATGTTGGCGCCCCCCGAGAAGGGGCGTCGCGGTCAGGCGGGCATGAATGCAGCTCGCCTGCTCGCCTGCAACCACAGGATCCGCACGCTCCGCTGCTGCCCCCCCCCCGTGCCGTGCGGCGGGCTTGGCCAGGACGAATCCGGGCATCGGCACATGCCCGGCATCACATGCCATACACGCCACACACGTTCAGGTCTAATTCGACGACCGGGCCTCCGTAGCGCTGCGCGCCTGAGCCGAAGATCCAGCGTCCTTGGGCCCAGCCTCCTTCGGCACCCTCACCTGCCGGGTTTGCCCATTCGGCCCCGGAAAATCCTGAAAGAGCGCTCGCACGAGCCAGGGCATCGCGTTGTTCGTGGCACCGTCTTCCGATGACGATACGACCTTGCCTTCATAGACCCGCGCCGGCTTGCCCGGTTGCGGCACCCGGCTCGTCATCGTGAGCTTCAGCTCATGGCGGTAGATGGTGCGCAAATAGCTCGAATAGCCGATCACGTCATAGCCGTAGACTGGTACCGAATCCCAGACCTCCACGCGCTGCCCATTGGCGTCGATGCGCTCACGACGCACCAGGTTCATGCCCTGAAAGACATAACCATACTGCGGTTGCGTGTAACGCACTGGGCGGCCAGCGTCCGTGCCGTAAGCCAGCTCGACCTTCAGATCAGCCTCGGCCCCAGCTTCAAGCAAGCCGTGCGTCGACAACTGCTGGCGCACCATCGAGGCATACGCCTGGTATTCGAGGCTTTCCTGCTGCTCGTCCGTCGGTGAAAAACGGAAGCTCAAGCCCTTCAACGGCTGATCAGGCTGGTGATAGCTCGTCACCTCGGCCCCAAAATACGTGGCGCACCCGGAGAGTGACAGCAGCAGCCCGGCACCCAGTGCCCATCCAGACGAACGCATGCGGGAAACGACAAAGCCTGTGGTCACGAGACCCCTCCCTGCCTTCAAGGCAAGTCAGAAAAACGACATCATACCCGTGAGGCTTGCCCCCACGACGACAAAGCCTGCCCTCACAGTACACGGTTGCGGGCCGGCCCTCGGCTCGAGGCATTTTTCTGATAGGCTTTCGGCTGATTTTTTCCCTCATCTGCCATGCCCATGAGCACCGCCTGTACCCGTGTCGCCCACCCCACGATCGAGCTTCACCAGTTCATTGCCCTGAAGCCCGGCCCGCGGCTGCTGATCCTGGGCGGGGTGCATGGTAATGAAACCGCTGGCCCCGTCGCCATCCGCCAAATCCTCGCCGAGTTTGCCGAAGGCAGGCGCCAGCTCGAACGCGGCGTGCTGAGCTTCGTGCCGGTGGCCAACCCGGTAGCCTGGGCACGCGCCCAGCGTGAAGGCGACCGGAACCTGAACCGTGATTTCCGCCCCAGCATCTCACCCGAAACGGCCGAAGACCGTGTGGCCACGCGGCTTGCACCGATCCTTGCCCAGCACGATGTGCTGGTCGACCTGCACACCTTTTCAGCCCCCGGCGAGGCATTCGTCTTCTTTGGCCCGGCCAACAATCAGGATGAGCTTGAACCGTTCTCACTGGCCGAAGCCGAAGAACGACTCGCCCAGGCCATCGGCCCGAAACGCCTTGTCTATGGATGGCTCTCGGCCTATGCCAAGGGCGTTCGTCGGCGAGACAACGGCAGTGTCGCCTATGGCGTGGGTACCACCGAGTACATGCGGGCGCATGGAGGCTATGCCGTCACGGTCGAATGCGGCCAGCATCTCGACCCCAATGCCCCGGCCGTGGCACGCGCCGCCATCGGCCATGCGCTCGAAGCGCTGGGCATGGGCGGCAGGTGCCTCGACGATGAAGGCGCTAGGGAAGCTTCTCCCGCCACCCAGGCGATCAGCGAAGCCTCCCCGACCGATCAGGACGAGCAGGCGCCCATGACCACGCCACCGGCAGAGTGCGACGGGCTGGAGCTGATCGAACTCTTCGACGTGTTCGACCGCCACTCAACCGACGACCATTTCGAGCGCAGCTGGCGCTCCTTCGACCGGGTCAGGGCCGGCGAGGTGATCGCCCGACGCGCCAATGGCGAGGCGCTGACGGCCCCTGAGGATGGCTATGTGGTGTTTCCGAACCCCGGCACGCCACCAGGGCGTGAATGGTTCTACTTTGCCCGCCCCGGCAAACGCCGATTGGCGCCGCCTGCAGGCCGAGGCAACGGCATCCAGCCCGCACCAGATGCACGCCCCGAGGGGCTGTCGCCGCGACGAACCCGTGCATAACACGCGCTATCGCCACAGGCCGAACTGGCCTTGAGGATCGGCTAGCCGGGCCACTTCAGCCTCGGTGATCGGCGCGATCTTCACGCCCAGCATCTGATTGAGCTCGGCCACGATCGAGGCTGCCCACAGGCCATTCCAGACCGTCCCGGCATGGCCATCCTTCAACACGGCATGAAAGGGTTCATCACCCTGACTCACCTCGACCCCTCGACTGCCGCCCAGCGAAAGCTGTTTGTACGCGGGCTTACCATCCTTGTCCCGCCCACCGAAATGCCGGGAAAAAAAGGCACGGTCGTCAAAAAACCGTACGCCCGGATGGGCCTTCGCAAGGTCTCTCAAGCGTTGATCGAAGACATTCAGCACGGCATCGATATTGGCCAAATCGCGAGCGTCCTGCCACCGGCCATGAAAGGGCGGCCAGTCCACATTGTTCAACACGCCCACCAACAGGATCGACAAGGCCGGAAAACTCGACTTGATTCGCCTCACCGCCTGCTCGACCTGAGTGGCACAATCATTGATCTTCGACACATTGGCTGCACTCGGGCCGTCCTTGGCAAAAGCGGCCAAGTCCTCGGCCTTGCCCAGGTTGTTGATCCCGATACGAATCACCGCCGCCGCCGGCCGCTGTGTCCAGCCAGCCCTGTCCCGATCCATCTCGGCCAGCAACGCCGGCACCTGGCCCGAACCATCACGGTTCAACATCTGGCACTCGGCGCCCGAGACGGCAAAGTTGTAAAGAAAATCCTCCTTGTGATGCCTCGCCGTCATCCCGAGCAGCCGGCGCTTCATGAAGGTGACGGCTCGCGAGCCCCCCACCTCCCCGAAAGCGCCTTGATCCACCTGATCGGCGCGCAACTTGGCCAACACTTCAGTCCATTGCCAGGTATTGGCCTGCTGGGCCCCTCCCCGGGCCTTCTCGGTGCCGAAGCGAAGATCAATGCGGTCATGAAAGGCATGACTGTCCGAGTCACCCAGCACGGCAAGTCGAACCGGCAGCGCCCCCTGAGCCGCCGTCCCGTTGAGTCGTTCCTCTCCCCTCGCGCTGGACAACTGGCCACCAGACAGGGCGGCGAGCATTAGCAGAGTTCCTCCTAGAAGGTGTATCAAATGTTCAGAAGCACGGTTCATGCTGGTCACGCTAGTATTGTCCTATGATGAGGAAACAGAATCGGTCATATCGCCGGGTTGCACCATTGACCCCCTTATTCAAAACCGATCATTCCCTCCAACTTTGTTCGTTGAACCTGATACCTTACCCTGAGTGTTGTGGTGGAATGACTCCGATCGTCCTCGCTGCGTCGACCTCTGCCGACTGGCCATCGGATCTGAGCCCACCCTAGATAAAACATCTCTTTTTGCACGTACCCACCGGTTCCCAGTAGCGTGAACACCATCTCGATCAAGATTCCCGACCATCTCGCCAGCGCCCTCGACGCTTTTCGGCAAGACACCGGTCGTCCGTTGGTTCCCTGGCTGGCTGCCTGGCTGCTGGCCGATCACCGCATCAGCGGTACCGCCTGGCACCAAGATGCGCAAGACGTCCAGCAACTGCTTCAACAGGCAGAAGCACAGCTGTCAGCCAATGGGACACCGGACAACGATCGTCTGATCCTCAGTGGTGAGAGTGGTACGGCCATCCTGCACCACCATGATGGCAACCTCAGCACCGAGGACACCTGGATCGAGGAAAGCGACGGCGCCGCGGCGAGCAGTCACGTGACGGAAGGCCCAACGGACACCGATCATGCCAGCGATGGTGAAAGGGCATTATCGACGACACGTAAAAAAGCTGATATCTACCTGCATCTTTCTGGGCAAGACGTAACCATCGCCTCTCCCAGTGGTCGTTACGACGAGATTGCCCTGCATGGCTGGCGACGTTTCCTGCGTCATCTGTTGATCGAGCTGCTGCTGATCAAGAACCGGCCGCTCGCGGAACTGCCCAACCTGGCAGGCAGCATCAAGGCATTGGTGCTCAATACCTGGTCGGGTAACGTGGACGCCTGTGTACGCCTGCCCCAGGCCACCGTCATCGAGCGTTTCGACCTGCAATGCCGCCGCAGCCCCGACGCACTGGCCATCCGCATGCCGGGCAAGCAACCGGTCAACTGGACCTACAGCCAATTGCGCAGCCTGTCGCTGCAATACGCAGCCTGGCTGCAAAGCCTCGACGTTCAGCCCGGCCAGCGGGTGGCGATGCTGCTGTCCCGACGCCCCGAGAGCATCGCGCTGATGCTCGGCATCCTGCGTCTTGGTGCGGTCTACGTGCCCATCGATCCGGCCAGTCCCGAACAACGCCTGTCGCTGATGCTGGCCGACTGTCAGCCAGCCTTGCTGCTCACCGAACGAAGCACCTCGGCCACCCATCAGGCCATTGCCCGATCGCTCGCACTGCCGATGGTCGACATCGATCAGGCACTGCAGGACGGGCATCTGCCCCCACCGTCAAGTGCCGGGCCGGACACGGTGCCGCAGTCGGAGCAGGTGTCGGAAGACACGCTCGTCCGCTCACGCCGCTCCTCGGCCCATGCCGCCTACGTGATGTACACCTCCGGTTCGACCGGCACGCCAAAGGGCGTGGTCATTCCGCATCGGGGCATCGTGCGGCTCGTCTACCGGCAGTATTTTGCGCCGCTCGGGCCCAAGGTGGTCATGCTGCATGCCGCCCCGCTGGCCTTCGACGCCTCCACGCTCGAAATCTGGGGGCCGCTGCTGAACGGTGGCACCTGCGTCATCCACCCCGAAGCCATTCCCACCGGTGAGGGCCTGGCCCGCATCATCCAGGAAGAACAGGTCAACACCGCCTGGCTCACAGCCGCCCTCTTCAACCGGCTGGTGGACGAGAATCCGCTCAATCTGCGGGGACTTCGCACGCTGATGACCGGGGGAGAAGCGCTGTCGCCCCGGCACGTCTCGCGCATTCTCGACGCCCTGCCCGGCCTGCAGCTCATCAATGGCTACGGCCCTACCGAAAGCACGACCTTTGCCGTCACCGGCCCGGTCTCCGAACAGGATCTGGCCACTTACCGCAACGTGCCCTTGGGCCGCCCGATCAACTGGACGTTCGTGCGGGTGCTGACGCCTGCTGGCGCCCCCACGCCCCCTGGCCTGCCAGGTGAACTGTACATTGGTGGGCCGGGCCTGGCACTCGGCTACCTCAATCATCCCGAGCTGACAAGCGAACGCTTCGTCCCCGATCCCTTTTCGCCAGGCGCGCAGCTCTACCGCAGCGGCGATCAGGTTCGCTGGCTCGATGATGGGCGGCTGGAGTTCCTCGGCCGTCTCGACGGCCAGATGAAGATTCGCGGCTATCGGATCGAACCGGGCGAGATCGAGGCCATCCTTGCCACACACCCGGCGGTGCGGAATGCCGCCATCACGGACGAATGCCCACCCAATGGCGAGCGACGTCTCGTGGCCTGGCTGGTGGCCACCGACGCCTCGGCGAACACGCCCGAGGATGAAAGCCTGCGCCAACATTGCCGCAGCCAGTTGCCGTCCTACATGATGCCGGCGCGTTTCGTCTGGGTGCCCCATCTGCCGATCACCCTCAATGGCAAGCTTGACCGGCGCGCGCTGCAGGCCATGGAAACGGATGGCCTGACTGCACTTGTTACGACAGACACCGACGTTACAGACCGTCACGTAACAGATCAGGAAACCAATCTTTCACTTTCGCCAAACAAGATACAAGCCGACATCGCGAAACCACCCACAGTGTCAACTCAGGCTACACCGGCCTTGCAAGCCGAGGTCATCGCTGTCCTGAAAACGATCCTGTCGGTCGACAGGCTTGGGCCAAATGACAACTTCTTTGAGGTGGGCGGCTCTTCGCTGCTGGCTGCGCGCGCGTTGACGGCATTGACCGAGCGCTTCGGCCCAGCGATCGGCATCGAGGATTTCTTCGGTCAACCGACCGCTGCCGCCTTTGCCGACCGTATCGCTGCGCACGGTGCCACAACCGTCGGGCTGGACACCATCAACCAGGGCACGGCAGCAAGTGGCCGTGATCTGCTCGCCCCACGCCCTGCCAGCACCGCGTCGCACGATCTGGCCACCGACGAGGACGATCGAGCCATTGCCATCATCGGCATGGCTGGTCGCTTCCCCGGTGCCGACGACATCGGCGAGTTGTGGTCGAACCTGATCGAAGGACGTGATGGCATCCGGCATTTTCAGCCGGAGGAACTGGATCTGTCCCTGCCGGCAAGTCTCACGAGCGACCCCAATTACGTGCCGGCCCGTGGCGTGCTGTGCGATGCGGCCCGCTTCGATGCGGCCTTTTTCGGCATCAGCCCACGCGAAGCGGAGCTGATGGATCCGCAGCAACGCATCTTCCTGGAGCTGGCCTGGTCGTGCCTGGAAAACGCCGGCCATGCCCCGCGCGATGGCGAGCGCAGCATCGGCGTTTTCGCCGGCATGTACAACGCGAGCTACTTCCAGAAGCATCTGCGCCACTACCCGGAGAAGATCGCCGCCCTGGGCGAATTCCAGGTGATGCTCGACAACGAGAAGGACTACATCGCCACCCGTACGGCCAACCGGCTGAACCTGCAAGGGCCAGCGGTGTCGGTGCACACGGCCTGCTCGACCTCCCTCGTGGCCATCGTGGAGGCCGTGCTGAGTTTGCGTGCCGGTCAGTGCCGAATGGCACTGGCGGGCGGCGTGGCCGTGACGGCCCCCGTGGCCAGCGGTTATCTGCACGAAGCCGGCTCGATGCTCTCGCCCGATGGGAAGACGCGCACCTTCGATGCCGACGCTCAAGGTACCGTCTTCTCGGACGGCGCTGCCGTCGTGCTGCTCAAGCGCCTCTCGGACGCTCGGCAGGACGGCGACACGATCCACGCCATCATCCGTGGCGTGGGCCTCAACAACGACGGGGGCGACAAGGCAAGCTTCACGGCCCCGAGCGTGGACGGCCAGCATGCCGTCATCCGCGCCGCACTGAAAGACGCCGGTCTGCCCGCACGCAGCATCCAGTACGTGGAGGCTCACGGCACCGCCACACCGATGGGCGATCCGGTCGAAGTGGCGGCCATCACCCGTGCCTGGCGCGAACAGACAGCCGACAAGCAATTTGCCCTGATCAGCTCGCTGAAGAGCTACATCGGCCATACGGTCATCGCCGCTGGCGCGGCCAGTGCCATCAAGGTGGCGCTCTCCTTCAAGCACCAGCTGATCCCCGGCACGCTGCACTACCAGTCACCGAACCCGGCACTCTCGCTCGACCAGACCCCCTTCCGGGTCACGGCCGAACATACGCCCTGGCCCATCGTGCCGGGCGAGCCGCGTCGGGCCGCGATCAGCGCTTTTGGCGTGGGCGGCACCAATGCCCACATCATCCTCGAAGAGCCGCCGGCGGCCGATGCCTTGCCCGAAGCCAGACACGAGGCCGACCGTGGCGACCCTGATGACGAGACCCGCACGCCCTGGCTGCTACCGCTGAGCGCCCGCACGACCAGCGCACTGCATGCCCAGCAACAGGCACTCGCCGCCTTCCTCAGCACCGAGGGCTCAAACACGCCGCGCCTTGGCGACATTGCCTTCACGCTGGTGCATGGGCGAACGGCCATGAACGAACGGCAATGCGTGGTGGCAAGCCACGTGGCCGAAGCCATCGATGCGCTGGCTGCCCAACATTCTGCCGACCGTTTCAGCGGACGGGTGGGCGACGTGCAGCGCTGGGTCTGGCTCTTCCCCGGTCAGGGCGCGCAATATGCCGGCATGGGGCGTGATCTCTACCAGCACGAGCCCGTATTTGCCGAAGCCTTCGACGAAGCCCTGCGTGCCATCAGTTCACTACCTGATGATCAGGCATCAGTCAATCAACCCACACTGCCGGCCGATGAATCGACGTCGGCACCGGTTTCCGTACCCGCCGATGGGCACGCGGCAGCGGAGGCCATCGACACGCTGATCCAGCCCGAGGTTGATGCGCTGATCGATCCAGCCACCTTGCAAGCCCGTGCCGATGCACTACGTGAGCGGATCTTCCACGGGGACGACACGGCACTCGCCCAGACGTCACTGACACAGCCCGCCCTCTTCGCCCTCGAATATGCGCTGGCCCGATACTGGCAGCATCTGGGCCTGAAGCCTGACGTCATGATCGGGCACAGCCTGGGCGAATTTGCCGCCGCCGCCATCGCGGGCGTGATGCGCGTGGCCGATGCCGGCCGGCTGGTTGCGTTGCGCGGGCGCCTGATCCAGGCACTGCCAGCCGGCGGCATGCTGGCCGTGCGGATGCCAGCCGACGCGCTTCAACCCCGTCTGCCCGGCACACTGTCGATCGCCACCATCAACGCGCCCAACGCCTGCGTGGTGGCCGGCCCCCTTGAAGCACTCGACACCTTTGCCGAACAGCTGGCCTCGGACGACATCGCGCACCAGCGTTTGAACACCTCACACGCCTTCCACTCCGCGATGATGGAACCGGCCGTGTCCGTCTTCGAGCAGGCCGTGGCTCAAGTCGCGTTGAATGCCCCCGCCATCCCGATCATCTCGGGCCGTACCGGCCAGCTCCTCGAAGCCGAGCAGATCACGCGCCCGAGCTACTGGGCCGAGCAGATCCGCGATACCGTCCGCTTTGCGCAAGCCGCCGAAACGGCATTGGCCACCGACGGCAGCGCCTTCCTGGAGCTGGGGCCAGGCCAGGTGCTGACGAAACTGCTGAAGCGGGCGGCCCGACACGCCACCTGCATCGCCTCCTTCGGCACTGCGCCCGAGGAAGAGATCCGGGCCATCGCCCGTGCGCGTGCCCAGCTCTGGTGCGTGGGTGCCACCTTGCTCACCGACACCGTACCCGTGCGTGCCCGGCGCGTGGCGCTACCCACCTACCCCTTCGAGGGCAAACGTCACTGGCTCGATGCGCCGCCCGCTTCGGCGGCTGCCGCCGAAGCGGCCCAGATTGCCGAGGCAGCCCTCGCTGCCAGTGCCGCCTCAGCCGCTGCTGCCACGACGATGCCGGGCAGCCCCCTCGCATCGGCACCAGCCATCGCCGGCGATGCGGCCATGCTTCAGCAGCTGGCCGCCAGCATGGCCGCCTTGCAGCAACAGCAGCAGGCACTGGCCGCCCACGGCGTGCGCCAGGCGAACGGCCAGGCAGGCCAGGCCGCTGCGCCTGCACCAGTCGCAGCCGACTCTCATTCCCTTTCATCCTCTCCGTCCACACCCGACATGAGCAGCAACCCGAACCGACAAGCTGGCCTGCACCTCGAACTGGCCCAGACCATCGATGACGTGTGCGGCATCGAGATCACCGAAGCCGACCGAGGCCGTCCCTTCGTCGAGCTGGGACTGGACTCGTTGCTGCTGACGCAGCTAGCGCTGCAGATCAAGCGGCATTTCAATGCCCCGGTCACCTTCCGGCAGCTGATGACCGAACTGCAAAGCGCGGACGAAGTCGTGCGTTATCTGGACAGCGTGATGCCGGCCGATGCGCCGGTGGCTGCTGCCCCTGCCACGCCAGCCACCGCCCCCGGCGACGCCCCCCTGATGCAGGCCGCCCAAATGGCTCCGCTGCCCACCGCCATGCTGGCCCCAAGCATGCCGGCCCTGACGCCTGCCCCCCTGGCCGTGGCATCCACTGGGGGCCTCCCACAACTCATCCAGCTCCAGCTGCAACTGATGGAGCAGCAACTGCGCGTGATGAGTGGCCAGGGCAGCGCCCCGCTGCTGACCAACCTGGTGCCCGATGCCCAGCTGGTGGCTGCCTCCTCCCAGCCCGCGGGCACGGCCACGCCTCTCCAGGCTTCGGGCAGCCCGGTGGCGGCGCCCGCCATCGCAGCCAGCCAGCCCTCGAACACGGATGCCCCAGCGGCCGACGAGCGAGCCACGGACGACCCGAAAAAGGCTTTCGGCGCCCTGGCCCGCATCTATCGCCAGCAGCAGGATGCGCTCACACCGCGTCAGGAAGCCCGCCTCGATGCCTTCATCGAACGCTATGTGGCCAAGACCCGTGCCTCGCGTGACTTCACCGAAAAGCACCGGCCGCATTCGGCCGACCCGCGCGTGGTCAACGGCTTTCGGCCGCGGCTGAAGGAAATGATCTACCAGATCGTCATCGAACGCTCGAAAGGCTCGCACCTGTGGGATCTGGATGGCAATGAGTATGTGGATGCGCTGAACGGCTTCGGCATGAGCCTGTTCGGCTGGCAGCCCGATTTCGTGGTCGATGCCGTCAAGAAACAGATGGATCTGGGCTATGACATCGGCCCCCAGCACCCGCTCTCCGGCCCCGTGACCGAACTCGTCTGCGAGATGACCGGTTTCGACCGCGCAGCGCTGTGCAACACGGGATCGGAAGCCGTGATGGGTGCCGTGCGAATTGCCCGTACCGTCACGGGCCGCGACCGCATCGCCGTGTTCTCGGGCGCCTACCACGGCATCTTCGATGAGGTGATCGTGCGTCAGGGCGCGCGTGGCCGCTCGATGCCGGCCGCACCCGGCATCATGCCGAACACGGCCGAGAACATCACCATCCTCGAATACGGCGAACCATCGGCCCTGGAATGGATCAAGGCCAACGCCGACACGCTGGCCGCCGTGCTGGTCGAGCCGGTGCAGAGCCGCCGTCCCGAGTTGCAGCCACGCGAGTTCCTGCACGAGCTGCGCCGCATCACCGAAGCGCAAGGCTCGCTGCTGATCTTCGACGAGGTCGTGACCGGTTTTCGTACCGGCCCAGGCGGTGCACAGGCCCACTTCGACATCCGGGCCGACCTGGCCTCCTATGGCAAGGTCATCGGCGGCGGTTTCCCGATCGGCATCATCGCCGGCAAGCGCGAGTACATGGATGCGCTCGACGGTGGCGCCTGGCAGTATGGTGACGACTCGATCCCGACCGTGGGCGTCACCTACTTTGCCGGCACCTTCGTGCGCCACCCGCTGGCGCTCGCGGCCTGCCACGCGGTGCTGACCCACCTGAAGGAAGCAGGCCCGTCACTGCAGCAGCAGCTCACCCAAGTCACGACCGACCTGGCCGATTCGTTGAACCGCTTCTGCCGCGAGCACGGTGCACCGATCGAAGTGCGTCACTTCGCCTCGGTCTGGCGGATCGTCTTCACCGAAGACCATCCGTATCAGGATCTGCTCTTTGCGATGATGCGCAATCGCGGCATCCACATCCTCGACAATTTCCCCTGCTTCATGACCACGGCCCACACGCCCGAGGACATCGAAGCGATCCGCAAGGCGTTTTGCGAGGCCGTGCAGGAACTGCAAGCCGATGGCTTCCTGCCCGCCTCCGCCGTACCGGATGAGGACGAGGATGAAGCAGCCCATGCCTTCGACCCATCGCGTCCGCCGGTGCCTGGTGCCCGTCTGGGCCGCGACGCCGAGGGCAAGGCCGCCTGGTTCGTGGCCGACCCGAACCGTGCCGGTGCCTATATCCAGCTGAAAACCCGTCAGTGACCCCTATCGAACCCGCAGTCTGATGAACAACGCATCTCACCCCTCTCCCGATCTGCCCGCCGGCCTGGAAGGCGTGTCGGTGGATTTCGACCCCTTTGCTGGCCTGGATGAGGCCGTCACGATCGAGCAGGTGCTGACCCCGACCGAAGCGCAGCGCGAGGTCTGGCTGGCCGACCAGATCGGTCGGGAGGCTTCACTCGCCTACAACGAAGCGGTCGAAGTGCAACTGAAAGGGGTGATCGATGAGGGGGTGATCGCCCGGCTGAAAGCCGCCTGTGAGCAGGTGGTGGCCGCCCACCAGTCACTGCGGGCGGTATTCAGCGCCGATGGCACCGAGATGCTGATCCAGTCACCAGCGGCTGTCACCTTGCCTTTCGAGGTGATCGATCTGCGGCAGCTGGACGACAACACCCGCGCACGTCGCCTGCACGACTGGCGCGCGCAGGTCGTGCAGATCCCCTTCAACCTGACCCAGGGGCCACTCCTGCGCGCGCACCTGCTGCGTCTGGCCGACGACGAGGCCGCCCTGCTGCTCTCGACTCACCATCTGGTCTGTGACGGATACTCTTTCGGCATCGTGCTGCGCGACCTGTGCCAGGCGTATGCCGGCCAGCCGCTCGCCCCCTCGGCCTATGCCGACTACGTGCGCGCCGAGCGCCGCTTTCTCAAAAGCCCCGAGGCCGCCGACAACATCCGTTTCTGGACGGGGCAGTATGCTCAGGACATCCCCGTCACCGACCTGCCCACCGATCATCCGCGCCCTGCAAGACGCCAGGTGGCCGCCGGCCGGGTCGATCACCTGATCGATCAGGCCACGGTCGATGCGCTGCGCCAGACGGCGAGCCGCCTGCGGGTGAGTCTCTTCACGCTGCTGCTGGGTGGCTTCGAACTGCTGATGTCACGCCTCACCGGTACCAACGAGGTGGTGGTGGGCGTGCCGGCCGCAGGCCAGGTTGCAGCCGACCTGCCCGAGGTCGTCGGCCACTGTGTCAACCTGTTGCCAGTGCGTGGCCAGGTGCACCCCCTGGCGCCCACCCGCGAATGGATGAGCAGCGTTCAGCAGGCGCTCTTCGATGCCTTCGATCATCAGCGCTTCACTTTCGGCTCGCTGCTCACCCACCTGCCCCTGCAACGTGACCCCTCACGCCTGCCGCTGGTGTCCGTCATGTTCAACCTCGACCAGCGGATGGATCCGGCGCTCTTGAACATGCCGGGTCTCTCGGTGGCGGTCGAGCCGGTGGCCCGACACTTCGAGAACTTCGAGCTGTTCGTCAACCTGACACCGCTGGATCAAGGCATCCGCGCAGAATGTCAATACAGCACCGCCCTCTTTGACGACGCCACCGTACGTCACTGGCTGCAGAGTTTTGATGCACTGTTGCAAGGCATCGCCGAAGACGGCGAGCGGCCACTGCGACAACAGCCGGCGCTGACGGCCAGCCAGCAGGCACTGCTCAAACGCTGGAACGACACCCGCCGCGAAGCGGGCCTCAACCGCACGCCGCTGGAGGTGTTCGAGCGCATCGCCAGCGCCCAACCCAAAAAGATCGCACTGGCCGATGGCCGCCATGCCATCAGCTATGACACGCTGCAGAACAGCAGCCATCGTCTGGCCGAACGGCTGGCAGCCCAAGGCATCGGCCCCGGCTCGCTCGTGGGCTTGTGCGTCGAGCGCGGCGTGGCGATGGTCATCGCCCAATGGGCCATCTGGCGCACTGGCGCCGCCTATGTGCCGCTCGACCCAGCCTTTCCGCAAGAACGCCTCGCCTACATGGCCGAGGATGCGGGCTTGGCACTCATCGTGGCCGACGACGGCACCCTGCCCGTTTGCGACGCTTTCCAGTGGCCTCGTGACAAGACCGAGATCATCTCGGCCGAAGCACTCTGCGAAGCCACCGGCACGACAGCGCCCCCGGCCAACCGGCTGAATCTCGCCACGCCTGAAGCCACCGCCTACGTCATCTACACCTCCGGCTCCACCGGCAAACCCAAGGGCGTGGCCGTTCCCCATCGGGCCGCCGCCAACCTGTTGCTGTCGATGGCCCGCAAGCCGGGCATCCGATCGAGCGACCGCCTGCTCGCCGTCACGACGCTTTCCTTCGACATCGCGCTCCTGGAACTGATGACACCGCTGATCGCCGGCGGCATGGTGCACGTGGCCTCCCGCGAGGACACGATGGACGGGCACCAGCTGGCCGAGCTGCTCGCCAGCGAGGAAATCACCGTCATGCAGGCCACCCCTGGCACCTGGCGCTTGCTGCTGGCCGCCGGCTGGACACCGCCCGAAGGCTTTCGTGCGCTGGTGGGGGGAGAGCCGCTGCCGCAGGATCTGGCGCAAGCGCTGGTCTCACTGCCGATCAGCCTGTGGAACATGTACGGCCCGACCGAAACCACGGTCTGGTCGACCTGCATCCAGATCAGAAACCCGGAAGCCGGCATCAGCATCGGCCAGCCGATCGACAACACGCATGTTCGCGTGGTGGACGAAGCCGGCATGGATGTGCCCTTTGGCGCAGCCGGTGAAATCCTGATCGGTGGCGAAGGCGTGGCCATCGGATACCTGGGCCGCCCCGACCTGACCGAAGACCGCTTCATTGCCGACGACTGGTCTGCGGGTCGCACCATCTATCGCACCGGTGACAGCGGCCGCTGGCGTCATGACGGCCAGCTCGAACACCTCGGCCGCCTCGACCATCAAGTGAAGGTGCGGGGCTACCGCATCGAGCTGGGCGAAATCGAAGCCGTGCTGGGCACCTTCCCCGGTGTGGCCCAGGTCGTCACGCTCGTGCGCGAAGACACGCCGGGCGACCAGCGTCTGGTGGCTTACCTTGTGGCCGACGAGCAGGTGCCCGCCGTGCGCGAAGCCACCCGGCAGGAAGCCAGTTCGTTGCGCGCCCACCTCAGAAAGCAGCTACCAGACTACATGGTGCCTCAGCACTTTGTCTGGATGCCGGCCTTCGACCTGTTGCCCAATGGCAAGATCGACCGCAAACAGATGCCACGGCCCGATCGGATGGCCGGTGCCCGCGCTGCCAGCACAGCCGGCGGCAATGCTGCCCCGGCAGTCGAACGCACGACCGATCGGCAACAGCTAATCGCCCGCCTGATGGCCGAGCAACTGAAGCTGCCCTCGGTAGGGCTGGACGATGATTTCTTCGCGATGGGCGGACACTCGTTGCTGGCCGCGCAACTGCTGCTGGCGCTGGGCCGGGAAACCGGCACCCATATCCCGCTGGCCACGATCTTCGAGGCGCCTACGGCACGCCGGCTGGATGCCTGGCTGACCGAGCAGCCCGCACAACCGGCAGCCGGCGCCGGCGACACGCCCACGCGCCGCGCCGATCGGCATAGTGCTCCGCTCTCGGTCATGCAGCAGCGGCTATATTTCCTGGAGATGGTCAACCCGGATACGCCGGTCTACAACACCCCCTCGGCCCACCGTCTGATCGGCCCCCTGGATGAAGCCGCCTTCGAGCGCGCCTTCAACCAGCTGATCGCGCGCCAGCCCGTACTGCGCACCGGCATCGGTACCGATGCCAAGGGCATGCCGGTGCAGCGGATCGAGCCATCGCTGTCGGTGTCACTCTTCCCGGCCATCGACATCAGCCACCTGAGCGGTGAAGCGCAGCAGGCAGCGCTTCAGGAGATGCTGCACGAGCTGGTGGAGGAGCCGATCGGCCTGGGCAGCGCCCCGCTCTTTCAGACCCAGATGTTCAAGCTCTCGGCCCATGAGCATGTCTGGTTCTTCATGCCGCATCACATCATCTGGGATGGCTGGTCTTTCGACCTGCTCTATCAGGAAATGGCGGCGCTTTATGCCCAGGAAACCGGCCACCCGGACGCGCCCTCTGCCCTGCCGGAACTTGCGATCGATTACGGCGATTTTGCCGTCTGGCACAACGAGCACCTGAAGACCGAGCCGGTGCAGAAGCAGATCGACCACTGGCTGGCCCGCATCGATCCGAAGCAGCCACCGCTCGACCTGCCGGCCGACCGCGAGCGCCCGGCGCGGATGAGCGGGCTTGGCAACACCGAGTGGTTGCACCTGTCGCCCGAACTCGTGCGTACCGTGCAGGATCAGGCCAAGGCACATCACAGCACCGCCTTCATGACGCTCCTGGGCGTGTGGGCGCTGCTGCTGCACGGCGTCTCGAAGCAACCGGTGCTCACCATCGGTACCCCGGTGCGAGGCCGTGAAACGCCCGAGCTGGAAGCCATCATGGGCTTTTTCGTCAACGCCCTGCCGATCAACTTCCGTCTGGCCGACGGTGCCACCGTCGGCGACTGGATGCAGCAGGTGCGCAGCACCGTGGTGGACGCTTTTGCCCACACCGATGCGCCGGCCGACCGGCTGCTGCAGGCCCTCGGCACCACCCGTGACGAATCGCGCCCGCCGCTCTGGCAAGCCTTCTTCTCCTACCAGGAAGCCTCGGCACGCCAACGCCAATGGGGCAACCTCGAAGACCAGCCCCTCTACCTGCTGCAACCGGGCACGGCCGAAGACGTGGGCCTGTGGTTCCTCACGGCCGGCGACAAACTCACAGGCGGGCTGCAGTACAACACCGACATCTTCGATGCCGAGCGCATCCGCCGCCTGGGCAAGGCGTATCAGCTGCTGCTGGCCCGCTGGGTCGAGTCCAGCATCAACACGCCGCTGGCCGAGCTGCTGGACGTGATCCCGGCCAGCCTGCTGGCCGCCGGGCCGCAGGATGATCCCGCCTTCGATGCCCTGCCCCTGCCGGGTTTTGAAGCCGAGGCCACCAGCGAGGCACAGGCCATTGAACGTGCCGACGCGGTTGAGGCAGCCGAGGTGAGCGAAGGCGTCGAGACGGTTGAGGCCACTGAGGCCGTCGGCATGATCGATGCGGAGGCTGAAACCACCAAGCTCGACACCGCGGCGGATCAGGACAGTGGCCAGTGGGTCGTGCCCGAGATGGATTCGGCCGACACGGTGACGGCAGCCGAGCCGGGAACACAGGCAGAGGCAGAGGCAGAGGCCACGGATGATGCCGGTTTCACGCCGATGGAAAAGCAGCTGGCCGAAGTCTGGGCCTCGTTGCTCGGCACCGATGACATCCGCGCCGATGACAACTTCTTCGACCTCGGCGGACACTCGATGCTCGTGATGCAGGCCATCGCCCAGATGCAGACGCAGACCGGCCGACGGGTGAACCCGCGCCGCTTCATCTTCGAGACACTGGCTCAGGTGGCCCGTGCCTACGACGAGGCCACACCGGAGGAAGCCGCCCCCACGCGGAAGAAGTCCGGCGGCCTGATGTCGCGCCTGAAAGGGGCCTTCAACAAGCGAGGCTGACATCCTTTGCCGGATACCGAAGCGGCGTTGAGCACGTATCATGCACTGGTTCGCTCCCCACCCCCGCTGGCGCGAAGGCGCTTTGGCGGGAGCGGACCGGTACATGATTCGCTCCTCCAGGCATGCAGACAACGCGCCTGACGATGACAAACGCACGCATGCTCTCCTCTTCCCTCCCAACACCCGATGCGCCGATTCCCCCTGATCCGATCCGGCTGGTCTGCTACCGGATCGATCTGGATGCCCCCCTACCAGACGGCGCGCTTCAATGCCTGTCGGCCGAAGAAGCGGCCCGTGCCGAGCGCTTTCGCTTCGAGCACCTGCGTCAACGCTATCGGGCCAGCCGCGTCGCCCTGCGCACGCTGCTGGCCGAGCAGCTGTCGGTAGCCCCGGCCGAGATCCGCTTCACCACCTCGGCAACCGGCAAACCATCGCTGCACCCGGATCACGGCTCAACCCTGCACTTCAACCTGAGCCACAGCGAAGGCAGTGGCTGGATCGCCCTTGCCCACCAGCCAGTGGGCATCGACGTGGAAGCCTTCGATCGCCCGATGCCCGAGCGTGCCACACTCGTCGAGCGCATCGCCTCCGCCACCGAACAGACGCTGATGCAGCAATTGCCAACCCGCTGGCAGGGGCCGGCCTTCTTTCTGGCCTGGACGCGCAAGGAAGCCCTGCTCAAAGCCTGGGGTGACGGCATCCAGGGTTTCGGTTCGCTGCAACGGCTCGATACCCGGCTGCCTGATTCATCAGGCACCGAATATTTTCTTGAGGCGGCAATGGTCGCGGGCCGAGCAGACTCACAGGATTCACCCAACCCGCTGCCCACGACGACACAGAACACCGTCACACAACCCGACACCGCCCTATCCTTCAGGGCCTTGCCGGTGACGCAGATTCACCACCCTCAACACCGCCCGGACGCCAACGCCAACCGGCAGCCTCTCTGGCTGGCAAGTTTCGCCGGCCCGCATGAGATCATCAGCGTGGCAGCCCCCGTGATGTTTTCGGTGGAACTTCATGCCTACCCGCTGCCAGTTGGCCTGCCCAAAGGAAACTCGTCCGTCCAGCCTTCGATTCCGAATCGTTTGTTCACCCAAGGCAAAAGCTGAGAGCTAAGGCAGCATCGCAGTTTCGGGGACGGCTCCGAAGAAAACACGCCAACCACCGGGCGGACACCCTGGTTCGGCCACGCTTCACCTGGCACAAAGCTCGCGGGTGCAAGTCGACCGGGCGACCGCCATACTGGTGCGTGTCATGCCACACGATCGAAGGGCTTTTGTGGGGACGAAAACCTGCCCAACCTGCTGTACGGAGATGCCATGACCGACTGCTTTCATGCCGATTCAGAAGACCGCCTGCCGCTGTCGGGCCAGAACACCGACGCTGGCCGGGCACGCCGTCAGTTCCTGCTCGGCCTGGCCTGTCTGACATCGAGCCTCGGCACCGTTCGGCTGGCATCTGCAGACACCTCCCCCGGCACCGGCAGCACGGCCCCCGAGGCGCCAGCGCCAGGCGCCAAATGGCCGCAAAAAGCCATTCGCCTGATCGTGCCCACCGCCCCCGGCACACTCGTCGATCGGGTGGGACGCAGCCTGGCCGATCCGTTGGGGCGTCTGCTCGGCCAGAGCGTGATCGCCGAAAACCGGCCCGGCAATCATGGCAACCTGGCTGCCACGCTGGCCGGCGAAGCGCCGCCCGATGGCTACACGCTGATGATCGCCACCGAATCGATGCCGGGCATCCACGTGCCGCTCTACGGCCGCAACCGCTTCAACCCGGCCCGCAAGCTGATGGCCATCAACCAGATCGCCGAAGCGCCGCTCTTGATCCTCACCAGCAGCCAAAGCCGTTTCCGCTCGCTCACCCCGATGGTTCGGCAGGCACGGCGCGAGCAGCGCCTCTTGCGCTATGGGTGCAGCGGCCAGGGCAGCCCCAGCCACCTGGCGATGGCATGGCTGCAGCAGGACAGCAATGTACCGCTGCGCTACCAGCCCCACCGCAACCTGCCTGCCATGCTGGCTGCGCTACAAGCCGGCGAGCTGGATCTGGCCTGCCTGCCCGCCAACCTCGCCCGCCCGGCCCTGGCCGAGGGGGAGCTGCGTGCGCTTGGCGTCAGCACCACCACGCGCACCGACTATCTGCCCAAGGTGATGCCCTTGGGGCAACAAAGCGTCGTCGCGAAGGATTACCAGTTTCCACTCTGGCTTGGCCTGATGGCCCCAGCCCACACCCCGGCCCCCATCATCCAGCGCATCAACGACGCACTGACCCAGGCCAGCCGCTACCCCACCGTGATCACCCTCCTCGACCGCGCCGGCTACGTCCGCCACCACCTCGACACCCCCGACACCTTCCAGCGCCGCTTCGTGGCCGAGCTGGGGCGGAATCAGGGGATCATCGAGAAGGCCGGGATAAAGTCAAAGCAATAACGAAACCATTTCTTGATCAAGTCCAATAAATCAACTTATCCTCACCAACATTGCCTAAACCAGTTTCTTCACCAGACGCCCCAGCGTCCACCTCAAATTGATGCCAGCTGCACCGAGCAGAATCAACATCATGCCCCACCACTGAGCCGGCTCCAGACGAACATCCAGAAATACGGCGTCGATGAACACGGCCAGGGCCGGGTAAATGAAGGAAATCGACGCAGCCCGATAGGCGGGAATTTTTTGCAGGGCACCATACAGCAGGATGTACATGATCCCGGTATGCACAACACCCAGACACAGCGTTGCACCGAAATCCCAATTCCAGGCTGGCCGTAGCAATAAACCCAGGTCAGCATGGGGCCATAGCACCACTACACCCAGCAGAAACTGAAACAGGGCGATCAAACTGGGCGGGTACTGCTTCAGCACACGAGCCACCAGCGCCGCAATGGCGTATAGTGCCGCTGCAGCCAAAGCCTGAATAATGCCCAGCAGGTAAGCATCTTGGGCCGTCGGAGCAGCCTCGCTTCCACCCCATTCGGACAACATGATCAGCCCAAACATGGACACGGCTATCCAGAAACCGGTTGCCAGGTTCAAACGCTCCCTGAAAATGACCCACCCCAGCAGGATCATCATCACGGGTTGGGTGTTGTAGACGGCCGTGGCAATGCCAATCGATGTGTTTCGATAGGCAGCAAACAAAAAATACCAATTTGCCAACAAGGCAGCGCCACCCGCCAATGCGCCAAGCACCAGCTTGAACGACAAAATCCGAGCCGACAGATAGCCCCGCACCAGGCAAACCCCCAGCAACACCAAGGCACCAAACAGGCAACGATAGAAAATCAGGCTGAGTTCGGTCTGCCCCGACACGATGACCGTCACCCCTATCGTGCCGCAGATGAGCATGGCGGCCACCATTTCCAGCGTGCCTCTGCGTTTAAAATGCTCCCCCATCACGCCACACGGGAGAGCCGCCATGTCCCATCCCCCCACCCCCTCGCCACCACTCACCGATCAGGCAACCCTGCCCGAGCTGCAGCTGGACGGGGTCAGGCTGGTGCGTGGCACCACCCAGGTGTTCGAGGGGCTGAATCTGCGGCTTGGCGAGCAGCGCATCGGGCTGATCGGCCACAACGGGGTGGGCAAAACGAGCCTACTGCGGCTGTTGTGCGGGCTGGAAGTACCCGAAGCCGGTTCGGTACGGCGCAATGGGCTGGATATCCACCAGGAGGCCGATGGCCGGCAGCGCAGCCAGTGGCTTGGCATGATGTTTCAGAACCCCGATGACCAGATCATCTTTCCGATCGTGGAAGAAGAGCTGGCGCTGGGCTTGCAGCCACAAGGCTACAAGAAGCGAGAAGCCATCGAGGAAGCCCGCCGCTTTCTGGCTGAGCGCGGCTTGAGCGACTGGGCCGGGCGGGCGATTGCCTCCTTGAGCCAGGGGCAGCGTCAACGGGTGTGCTGGCTTGCGATGCTGCTGGCCGGGCCGGCCACGCTGCTGCTGGACGAGCCTTATGCCAGCCTCGATCTGCCCGGCCAAGCCCGGCTGGCCGACGAACTCTGGGCCTCGAACCGGCAACTGGTGGTGTCCACGCACCTGCTCGATCATGTACGCCACTATCCGCGCGTGATCTGGCTGGACGAGGGGCGGATACGGGCCGATGGGCCAGGCGAAGCCGTCTGCGTGGCCTATGAGGATCAGGTGCGGGAACTGGTGGCCGTCCGCCGTGGGCAGACATGATGTCTGCAGTCTCAACGCCATTGAACGCCAGATGGAGGATGTATCAACAGACAGTTGAATCCCTTTCTCATCATGACCGAGCAGATGACCTGTCGATTCTCCTGACAGGTTTTCATCTTCTTCAGGCTAGTGTCTTGACCACTGTTTTCTATGCCAGTACATTGCTTTCATCTCATCGAGGTGAAGCGCCATGTCACACAGCCATGACCAGGACTTCAAGAACCTAATTCTCGACTACCCGCATCAGGCCATCGCTTTCTTTGCCCCTGATGAGGCCATGCATCTGGATGAACAGGTCAAGATCACCCCAATCCGGCAGGAAATGCTGAAAGATCGGCTCAGCGACCGATTTCATGAGCTGGATGTACCCCTACGGGTGCAGTGGAAAGATGGGCGACGCGAGGTACTGCTCTTTCTGCTGGAGGAAGAAACCGACCCGGCGCGCTTTTCCATTCATCGGTTGGCCATTTACTGTTTGCAGCTGGCTCAGCTCTGCAAGACGCCACGGGTTGTACCCGTGGTCATCTTCCTCAAACGGGGGAAGAACGTGCCCACCGAGCTGCGGCTGGGCGGAGACCGCCACGAGTTCATGAACTTTCGCTACCTGAGCTGCACGCTGGGCGATCTACCCTTTCAGCAGTTTCTGGCCAGCGACAACATCGTGGCGCGCATCTGCCTGAAGCACATGGCAGGTGCTCTTGATGATAAGGTAGAGCTTTTCAACGCCGTGGGCACGGGCATTGCCCAGCTCGAATCTGATCCAGACAAGCAGGACAAGTACCGGGAGATGGCCACCCGTGATCTGGAGCTGACAGACGAGGAGCTTCAGGAGTACGCCAGACGATATCCGAAGGAGCACACACAGATGGCAGGGATCTTTCAACGAAAATGGGAAGAAGGCATGCAGCAAGGTATTCAGCAGGGGATGCAACAAGGTCTCCGCCAGGGCAGCCAGAGCACCGTTGCACGCTTGTTGCGCCTGCGTTTCGGAGAGTTGAATGCCTCCACCGAGGCGCGACTTGAATCTGCCAACCAGACCGAGCTGGATCAATGGGCAGAACGCATTTTGACTGCAAAGACACTCGATGAAGTGTTCCAGCTTCAGTAGCGTGCCACTGAACTTTGAGACAAAGGACTGGCGCTAAACGCGATGGGAAGCCTCTACAGCGAACACCTGACCTGGCTGCACCGGCTGGGCGCGGGTCTCAAACTCGGGCTGATGGCCGTGCTCGGCACCCTGCTCTTCTGGCTGGATACGCCGCTGTCGCTGGGCCTGGCAGGGCTGGGTTGCCTGGTGCTGTGGATCAGCCTCGGCCCCGCAACGAAGCCCGCGCGACGTCTGATGCTGTCGGTGCTGATCGCCGCCTCACTGGTGGCAGCCTTTCATCTGTGGATGGGGCGCCCGGCGCTCGCCTTCACCAGCACGGTGCGGCTCGCCTGTGCCAGCTGCCTCGGCATGGCGCTGACGGTCACGACCCGCCCCGCTGACCTGATCACGGTGCTCGAAAAGCTGCTGGCACCGCTTCACATCATCGGCATCGATGCCAACCGCGTCTCCTTGCAGCTGGCGCTGATGATCCGCTTCATCGAACACTTCTTCGTGCAATGGAAAAAGCTCGATGACGCCTATCGGCTGCGCACCGGCAAGGCCGGCGGCCTGCGGCTGATCGCCCCGCTCACGATCCAGATGCTGCAAACGGCACGGCGCGTGGCCGATGCCATTTATGTGCGGCTGGGTGGTTAGATAGGCTCGTGTACGGACGCGGGCAACATCACCCAGCCGGTCAACAGCCTGCATGGCATCTGCCAAGTTTTGCCATGTTGCATGGCTTTACCTTTCCTGCTTTTAACATGCCAGACATTTGGCGCAACAGGCATCAAAGCTCAATCGCCGTGATGGCAGCCAGGCCCGAAGGTGCATGAGCTGGCAGCATCGCCCCCATGTCTGCCACCGCATCGATGGCCTTTTATCCCGGCCTCGGCTCGCGTGCCTGTTGTCCCAGACAACCCGTTTCCACGCTACTTGAAGGAGCCACTGCATGAGTCCGACGCTCTCCCGCACGTCTTCCCACTCGCTTGCCCTGGTCGCCCTGTTTGCCGCGCTGATGGCGGTGCTGGGGCTGATCCCTAAAATCGATCTGCCCGGTGGGGTGCCGATCACGGCCCAATCGCTGGGCGTGATGTTGGCCGGTTGCCTGCTTGGCCCCAAGCGTGGCTTTCAGGCCATCGCGCTCTTCCTGGTGGCCGTAGCGATCGGCCTGCCGCTCCTGGCCGGTGGGCGCGGCGGTCTCGGCCCCTTCACCTCGCCGTCGGCCGGTTATCTGTTCGGCTATGCAGCCTCGGCCTTCGTGATCGGCCTTGTCATGGCCTCATTGCCCCGTGCCACCTCGGCCACCAAGACGGCCATCAATGCCTTCATCGCCTCGGTGGTGGGCGGCATCCTGTTCCTGCATGCCGCGGGCATTGCCGGGTTGATGGTGTTGGCCAAGATGCCCTTCAACGAAGCACTGATGATCGACGTGGCTTTTGTACCGGGTGATCTGATCAAAAGCGTGCTGTGTGCGCTCGTCGTGCACACCGTGGCCCGCGCGCTGCCCGACTGGCCCTTTGCCGGCCGCAACCGCTAAGGGTACTCTGCTGAATAAGATCCGCGAGGCGGCACGCCTCGAAACGGGATGCAGGGCAAATTCCAACACCGTCATGCGCCCGTTCCGAAGACGCGGCGTCCGCGTGGACTTGTTCAGAATATCCCTAGAGCGTGTCTCACCATGAACGGCACCATCCCTTGCCCCTCATCCTGGATGCCCTGTCCTGCCGATGAGCGCTGCCACGCATTGATACAGCCTCCCAGCCCCTGGGTGCATGGCACGCTGGATCGATGGGCCATGCAACAGCCGGATGCCTTCGCCATCCGGCTCCTATCGTTGAACGACGCGCCGAAAGAGATCAGCTACCAGCGCTTGCTGGCGCAGGTGAACGATCATGCCCGGCTACTCGATCAGCAACACGCGGGCAGTACCTGCCTGCTCGATGCCGGCGCGGATCCCCAAACCCAGCTGATCGAATTGCTGGGCGTGATCCGGAGCGGCCGCTGTGCCGCCATGCCTGACCCGGATTGGCCGCCCGCCGTTCAGCAGCAGGTGATGCAGTCACTGGTAGCCCTCACGAAACATGCCGGGTGCCCACCCGCCCGCCATCCTCGACCCCATCTTCCCGCAAGCAGTCCCATCCAGACCGATGTCATCGGTCATGACGGCAGCCCGCGCTTTCCGCTTTCCAACGGACACGAGCCTTTCTACATTGGCTTCACTTCCGGCAGCACGGGATTGCCCAAAGGATTTCGGCGGGATCATCGATCCTGGGTCGAGAGCTTTCGGGTCAGCCTCCAGGATTTTGGGGAGGTGGCCACCGGCCATGTGCTGGCGCCGGGGCGGCTGTCTCATTCCCTCTTTTTGTTTGGCGCCTTATTGGGTGTGTGGAGCGGTGCAGGTGCCACGCTTTTACGCCGGTTTTCGGCCGAGCAGGTGCTGGCACAGCTGGCTACCCACCAATACCCGGTGATGGTGGCCGTGCCGAGCCAATTGATGTTGATGCTGGCGGCGGCCAGACGCCGAGCCTTGCCGCCCATGCACGGGTTGAGGTTGCTGCTGATCAGTGGTGCGCGCTGGGCGCGTGAGCACACGGCCGCGCTGCAGGCGCTGTTTCCGGCGGCAAGGCTCATCAGCTTTTATGGCGCTTCTGAAACCAGTTATGTAAGCTGGATGGAAGCCAATGAAAACGCACCGATCGAGGCTGTCGGCCGCCCGTTCAGCAACGTGAGCCTGCATATAGGAGAGACGCCCGATCACCCGCCCCATGCAGCCGACGAACCAGGACGCATCTGGGTGAAAAGTCCGATGCTGTTCACCGAGTACATCAACCCGGACGATGCCACGGCCGCCCTGCGTCATGGCGACTGGTTGTCGGTGAACGACATCGGGCATCTGGATCCAAACGGCGTGCTTCACCTGCATGGGCGTGAAAGCCGGATGATCGTGACGCAGGCCAAGAACCTGTTTCCCGAAGAGCTGGAAAGCTGCCTGATGGCCCACCCAGCCATTGCTCACGCATCGGTGCATGGCTTGCCCGATGCCCAGCGCGGCCACAGCGTTCATGCCGTCATTCAGTCAAAAGATGAAGCTGAGCGTGCGCATCCCCTACCCGACACGCGCGAGCTGGCCGCCTGGTGCCGGCAGCATCTGGAACGCTTCAAGACGCCCCGCCATTGGTGGTGCTGGTCGGGTGCCTGGCCTCAAACGGCCAGCGGCAAAACCGATCATGCCCGCATCGCACTGGCCTTGGCGGCGACTGCCCGACAGCAGGATCAAGCCGATCACGATCCATTCCCCCCGGCCGCCAGCGTCAGATGGATGCATACAGGCAAGGCCAACATCAGGAACTCGACCGATGCCACATCCCCTGCCCCCTTCACCGAACGGATGCCGACGCTTCAACGCCTGGCCTGACCTCCACCGCATCTGAAAACAGCATCCGACGCCAGGAACCCGCCCATGATTCAGGCCGACCGATACCACACTTCAACCAGTACACGGTGTCGCAAGTAAAGACCAGGAACGCCACATTGAAAGCTGCCATGTCCGTCACCGTCCCCCTTCTGGGCTGGCTACGCACCCCGGTTGCCCCACGACACGGGGCGCTGCGACACCGTGCGCCGCATGAGCTGATGGCACCACTGATCAAGGCGCTGCTCGCACGAACGGGGGTTCCGCCCACCGCCGTGGATGCCGTGATCCTCGGCAATGCGCTGGGCGCCGGGGGCAACCCGGCCCGCCTGGGCATGCTGGCAGCCGGCTTGCCCGAATGCTGCCATGCCGTCAGCCTCGACACCCAGTGCTGCGCCGGTCTGGATGCGATCCGAATGAGTGCGAGCCTGCTGCTGGCCGGGCAGGCAGACATCCTCATCGCCGGCGGCGTGGAAGCCTGGAGCCGTGCCCCCATCCGCCAGCATCGCCCGTGGGAGACCGGTCAATCCCCGATCAGCTACGAGCGCCCTGCCTTCACGCCGTGGCCCGAGCAAGACCCAGACCCTATCGAGGCCGCCGTCCGATATGCGGCCCAACATGGCTGGACGCGAGCACAACAGGATGATTACGCCCGGCAGGCGCACCAGCGGGCCGTGACATGGGCGGCCGGCATGGATGCCAATCAGCCAATTCTGCCCTTGGATGGCCTCGTCGCCGACAGTTATCCCCGCCTGCTTGCCGAGCGTTTGCTGCCCCGCTTGCCCGTGCAACAAGCCGCCCACGACCCAGCCGGCACGGACTGCTCGCTCAGCCTCCTGGCTATCTCGCCAGAAGCCGATGGTGCGGCGGTTGTGCTGATGACGAGCCCCGCTGCCTGCCAACGATTCGGCTTACAACCACAAGCCCATTGGGTGGACGGGCTGTCGGTGGGCACCGATCCCACCAACCCGATGCTGGGCGCGCAAGTGGCTGCCCGGCAACTGCTGGCCCGACACGGGCTGCATCCTGAGATGCTTGCCAGCGTCGAGCTGCACGATGCCTTTGCGGTGCAGGGCTTGGCTTTTCAAAAGGCACTGGGCCTTGCGCCCTGGCAGTTGAATCCGGGCGGCGGGGGACTTGCGCGCGGCCACCCGATTGGCGCCTCGGGCGCCATTGCGCTGGTCGATCTGCTTCAACGGCTGGTGGAAGATCGCAAGCGCCAGAAGAAAGGCTGTGAGCTTCCCCCGATGGCCAACGCCCCACGGGCAGGCACCACCGGCTTCGGCCTCGCCGCCATCGCCGCAGCCGGCGGCTTGGGCGCGGCGGCCTTGGTCAGGCATTGACCACCTTCCGCGGTCTGCCACCCTTGCGGCCATTGGCACGCGCAGCAGCCGCCTTGGCGGCACTGCGGGATGAACCGCCGATGGCGCCCAATTCACGGGCCATCCATGCCTTGCTGCCGAAGACACCCTGAAGCAGACCCGGTACATAAAGATCGGCATCCAACTTTGGCCAATGCAAACCCAAGCCGGACGGACTGATCTCGATGTCGGCCAGATCATCCGGTGAAGCCCCGGCCAGCCCTTCACCCAAACGGGCAGGAAAAGTCACTTCCAACCCGGTATTCAAGCGAATGACAACCCTGGCACGTCGGCGATCATAACGGGCAGAAACGGCATGGCCAGCGGTCAGAAAATCCCCTTGTCGTGCAGCGCGTCTTCATCGGCGGGCACGGGGAGGATGGCATCCCACATCTCCACCAGCCGGCCATCGACAACCCGCCACAGCTCGAAATAGGCGTGGCGAATGCCGCCGATGCTGCCTTCGGACTGGGTCAGCACGAATTCGCCCTCGGCCACCATCCGGTGGATCCGCTCGTATTCGAGCTTCATGCCCTGGGCTTTGAGCTGCTCCAGAAACTCGATGACCGCCTCCACCCCGTCGGCAATATCCGGGCTGTGCTGGATGAAGTTCGTGCCATCGGTGTAACGCCTGAAGCCGCTGTAATCCCCTCCGATCAATGTCTCGGTGAAATACTGGCGGATGAAGGCGCGATTTTTCTCGGTATGCTGCCCGTCGCCCGGCTCGGTGGGACCATCGAGCTGGGTTCGACCACTGGCATTCGCTTTGGCTTCGGGCACCAGCCCATCCCAGTGCTCGACGATTTTTCCATCCGCGACGCGATAGATGTCAAAACCCACCAGCGGCGTCTCGTCCAGGCCGGTGAAGCGGCCATGAATGGCCACCAGGTCACCATCGGCGAGCACCCGCACAGCCTCATGACGCATCTCCGGATGCGTCTGCACCAGCTCACGCAAACCGCTCAAACCATCGGGCACCAGCGGTGAATGCTCGACGAAATCCGCCGAAAAATACCGATCCAGCGCGCCCAAATCATGCTCGGTGAACAGCGCATGATGGGCGCGTGCTACCAGCGCCTTGTTCGATAGGGCTTCTGTCATGTCATGTCTCCCTCATCTGCTTTTCCTTCAGCCACAGCACCCCGTCCACGCCACCATCAAGGTGCAGACCTATACGGGTCGGCAGGGTGTGACTCCAGGCAGCAAAAATTCGTCAGCAATCTAGAACGTGTTATGAACCTGTTCGTGCCCGCGAAAGCCCGATCAAGTGTTGGCACTCATCACATGCTTGACGCGCGTGTATTCTTCCAGCGCGTAAGCCGACAGATCCTTGCCATAGCCCGAACATTTGAAGCCGCCATGCGGCATTTCACCGGTGAGCGGAATATGAGTGTTGACCCACACGGTGCCAAAATTCAGATCACGCGACAGGCGCGTGGCGCGGGCATGGTCGCGTGTCCACACGCTCGATGCCAGCCCATAAATGACGCCATTGGCCTTGGCCACCGCATCGGCCTCGTCCTTGAAGGACTGCACGGTGATCACCGGGCCGAACACCTCGGTCTGGATCGCCTCGTCATCCTGTTTCAACCCCGTGATGACGGTCGGCTCGAAGTAATAGCCTGCCCGCTCGGCCTGCTTGCCGCCGGTTTCGATCCGCGCATGCCCAGGCAGCCGATCCATGAAGCCCTTGACCCTCTTCAGCTGTTTGGCGTTGTTGAGCGCGCCATACCAGGCATCGGCATCATCCGGGTCGCCAAAGCGCGTGGCCTTCATCGCCTCAACCAGTTTGGTCACGAACTGGTCGTGAATCGATTCGGCCACGATCACCCGCGTGGCGGCCGTACAATCCTGCCCGGCGTTGAACGTGCCGGTGGCCGCAATATGCGGTACGGCGGTCTCCAGATCGGCATCCTCGAAAACGACGACGGGCGCCTTGCCGCCCAACTCCAGGTGGCTGCGCGTGAGATTGGCCGCGGCCGATTGCGCCACCGCCATCCCCGCCCTGACCGAGCCGGTAATCGACACGAGCGCCGCCGTCTTGTGTGAAACGACCCGCTCGCCCGCATCGGCCTTGCCCAGCACCACGTTGAACGTCCCTTCCGGGAAGAAGGGCGCTGCCAGCTCGGCCAGCAGCAGCGTGCTGGATGGCGTGCTGTCGCTCGGTTTCAAGAGGACAGTGTTGCCCGCCGCGAGCGCCGGCGCGATTTTCCAGACGGCCATCATCAGCGGATAATTCCAGGGTGTCACCTGCCCCACCACGCCGAGCGGCTCGCGACGGATGCTGGAAGTCAGCCCCTCCATGTATTCGGCCGTGGCCCGACCTTCGAGCATACGCGCCGCACCGGCAAAGAAACGGATCTGGTCAGCCGAGACGCCGATTTCTTCCTGCGCGATCAGGTGCTTGATCTGCCCCGTTTCACGACTTTGCAGCTCGATCAGCCGATCACCGTTCTGCTCGATGGCGTCGGCCAGCCCCAGCAGCGCCTTCTGCCGCACAGACGGCGTGGTTCGCCCCCACACCTGAAAAGCCGCTTCAGCCGCCTCATAGGCTGCGTCCACATCCTGCTGGTTGGCATTGGGTGAAAGCGCATAAACCTGCCCATCAACCGGGCTGACGAGATCGAACAGCTCGTCGCCCGATGACGCAACCTGCTGGCCGTTGATGAAATGCTTCAGAACGGGTGTGCTCATGATGGTGTCTCCTCGGTGGGTGGATGTCGGATGTCCTCTGGTGTGAATCCGATATCCACGGTGGTCTGACCCCGATGCTTTCATGAGCGCTTGCCGGCCATGACAAGAACCCACTTGATCACGAAGGAGAAAACATCACAAATCGTGAAATCAGCACATAATGCCAAGTTATGCAAAACCCGGAACCCGTGGCAGACCGGTTGCCGGGATGCACCTCATTGTCGGGCGATCACCCAAAGACCCACCATGATCAGGGCAGCACCCACCAGCATCTGCCAACTGATCGCTTCGCGCAGAAAAATCCAGGCGAGGATCATCGCCACCACCACACTGCCCTTGTCGATGAGGGCAACGGTCGATACCTCGTTTACGTCTCGCGAATCTCAAGCCTTGTCGAGCGCCTGCGCGATGTCAGCCAAAATGTCATCGATATCTTCGATACCGACCGAAAGCCGCACCATGCCGGGGCCGACGCCTGCCTGTTTCAGCTCCTCGGCATTCAGTTGCCGGTGCGTGGTGGAAGCCGGGTGGCAGGCCAGCGTTTTGGCATCCCCGATGTTCACGAGCCGATAAATCAACTGCAAGGCATCGATGAAACGGGCGCCCGCCTCGATACCACCTTTCAGCTCGAAGCTGAGAATGCCGGACGCCTTGCCGGCGCAAATCCGCTCGGCCGTCTGTCGATAGGGGCTGTCGGGCAACATCGCATAATTGACGCTTGCCACCTTCTCATGCGCTTGCAAATAGGCGGCCACCTGTTCGGCATTGCTGCAATGCCGCTCCATTCTCAGGGCCAGCGTCTCCAGCCCTTGCAAAATCTGAAAGGCATTGAAGGGCGAGAGTGCAGCCCCGGTATTGCGCAAGGGCACCACACGGCAACGACCGATATAGGCAGCCGGCCCGAAGGCTTCGGTGTAAACCACCCCATGATAGGAAGGATCAGGCTGGTTCATCATCGGAAAGCGCGCGGCGTTGGCTTGCCAGTCGAAGGTGCCACTATCGACGATGACACCGCCGATGCTGGTGCCATGCCCACCGATGTACTTCGTGAGCGAATGAACCACGACATGCGCACCATGCTCGAAGGGGCGGCACAAATACGGCGTGGCCACCGTGTTGTCGACGATCAGCGGCATGCCGTGCCGGTTGGCAATCTCGGCCCAGCGCTTCAGGTCGACCACATTGCCGGCCGGGTTGCCGATCGATTCGCAAAATAGCGCCTTCGTGTTCTCGTCGATGGCGGCCTCCAGCGCCTCGACATCGTCATGCGCCACCATCCGGCAGCTGATGGCCTGATTGGGCAGCGTGTGCGCAAAAAGGTTGTAGGTGCCACCATAGAGCTGGCTGGTGGAGACGATGTTGCTGCCCGGCGTGCAGATGGCCTGCAACGCATAGGTGATGGCCGCCATGCCCGAAGCCGTGACCAACGCCCCCACGCCACCCTCCAGTGCCGCCATTCGTTCCTCCAGTACCGCACTGGTCGGGTTCATGATGCGGGTATAGATGTTGCCGGGCACCGCGAGGTTGAAGAGATCGGCCCCATGCTGGCTGTTGTCGAACGTGTAGGAGGTGGTTTGATAGATCGGCACGGCAGCAGCACGGGTGGTCGGTTCGCTGCGGTAGCCTGCGTGGATGGCGGCGGTGGCAAATTTCATGAGGTCTCCGGTTCAGATTTGTGGGACGCAAGGATGGGCGCACGAAGCACCAGATGCTTGCTGAAACCTTTCAGGGTGGCGAGGCAGCGGGTGACTTCCGACACCTTGCAGGATGGCCAGGCACCAGGTGCGCTGGACACATCCGATGCCTTTGACGGCGCTGCCGACGCTATCACGTCGGCCCCTGGCCTGCAACACGATGGCAGGCCAGGCACTTCAGCCGCACGGGTACGGCACGGCTTTCATGAGCGTGGCACGGGCATGACATGGTTGCCCCCGCTGACACGCGGCTGTTAACAAAAGCCGCCGGAAGCTGTGTTACCTTTACCACGCCGTCGGTGGCCTGGTCAGCAGCCATCCGTGAGGGCATGGCCCCATGAACGGACAGGCGCCCTTGCCGGGCCTTTTCAATCCTCTCCTGGCCCCGGCGCGCCCTCTTCCACGCGGCACCAGACCGCCCCCGCCTCTATCTCCATCTCCGATCTGCTCGTGCGTTTAACCGCCCTGTCGTCGCTGTCCGCGCTGTCGCTGCTCTCGTCTGCCCTGCCCTTCAATACCGCCCACGCTGCCCAGAACCTGCCAGCCATTGCGCCAGTGGCCGCCTGTTCCGTGGACAGCTTTGCCCACGTCAGCCTGCGCGAAGCCCCCGCCCGTGTCACCAGTGCCGAGATCGGCGATGTCGACGGCAACCCGATGTGCGTGATCGAAGGCATGATTTCGCCGCAAATACGCTTTCTCGTGCATCTGCCAGCCAAGGGCTGGACGCAGCGCTATTTGCAGACAGGCTGCGGCGGCCTGTGCGGTCGACTGGCCATCCACTCGCCGCAGCGTGACTGCCAGTTCGAGCAGGATGGCACGATGGCGATGGCCTCGACCGACATGGGTCACCGGGCCGGCATCGGCGGCCTCTGGGCGGCGAGCGACATGCAGTTGCGCGTGGATTTCGGCTATCGCGGTGTTCACACCACGGCCTTGATCGCCAAAGAACTGATCAAGGTCTATTACGGACAGAAGCCGGCATTCTCGTATTTTTCGGGGTGTTCCGACGGAGGCCGTGAAGCGCTGATGTCGGCGCAGCGGTACCCGGAAGATTTCGACGGCATTGCGGCGGGTGCGCCTTCACTGAATTTTCTGGCGCACAACAGCATGTATCACGGCTGGAATGCCCGCATCGTGCAGGCTGCCAGCCCCAACCCCGCCGTGCGCGAGCGTGACCTGCCGATTCTGAACCGTCGTGCACTGGCCGAATGCGATACCGCCGACGGCCTGAAGGATGGCATCATCTCCGACCCCACCTGCCAGGTGGATCCCTTGCAATGGGTCTGTGGCCCAGGTGAAAACGACAACTGCCTCAGCCGGCGCACCGCCCTGGCAGCCGCCGAACTCTACCGCGGTGCCCATGAAGGCGAGACGAAACTCGTGATCGGCTCGCTGCTGCCCGGCTCGGAGCTGTCATGGCTCAACGTGCTGGTGCCGCGGGAACTGCCCCCCACGCCGATGGCGAACACCCCCACCGCGTCGGGCAGCACGACGGGTTCCCCCGCTGCCCCGACTGCTGGCCACACCGCTGCCGCCGGCTCGGGCAGCACGGCCTTCAACCCCATCAGCCTGGCTCACGCGGCCTCGGCCGTTGAGTCCACCCAGGCATCCACCCAGCCCACCCGGGGGGCGACAACGGCCGGTCTCGCCCCGTCCGGCCAGCCTGGCACAGCGACAACGCGCGCGCAGTCAGGCTCGGCACCAACGGATGCCAAGGCGGCGGGTTCACCGGCACAATCCGCCAACACGTCGGCCAGCACCAGCAAAGCCTCGCTGCCGCCTCGGCCCACCGAGGCGCCTGCGATGGATCAGCTCTACTTTGCGCAGCCCGTGAGCACGGCCAGCCCCAAGTCAGCGCAGGAGATCCTGCAATCGCTGGCCTTCATCGACCCTTACGACCCTGACTGGAAGCTGTCGGACTTCCGCTTCGAGGCCAGCGTCTTTGAAAGGCTCAAACCGATGCACGCCCTGCTCGATGCCACCAACCCCGATCTTGGCCCCTTTCACCGGGCCGGCGGCAAGTTGCTGATCTGGCACGGGCTGGGTGATCCGCATATTGCCCCCGCCAATTCGATGGCTTACTATCAAGCCGTGCGTGACACCATTGGTCAGGAAGCCACCGACGAGGTGATGCGGCTCTTTCTGGTGCCCGGCCTCGGACATTGCGGCGGCGGCCACGGCCTGCGCAGCCTCGACGCCATGACGCCGCTCATCGACTGGGTTGAAAACGGCCAGGCCCCCAAAGTGCTGCGGGCATCAGCCAGCCATGCCGATGCCGCGCTGGGCAAGGGCCGCAACATCCACCCCTTCCCCTACACCAGCGCGCTGAAAACCGATGGTGACCCGAACACCCCCACCGACTGGGCGCGTGGCAAGCGTCTGGCCGTCGATGACACGCTCTACAAGGGTTGGGCCGGTGAGGATTTCTTCACGCCAGGCTTCCAGCAGTTTTGCGGCTTCGACGGCATGGCCTTCGTCTGCCGGGACAAACCCTGAACCTCTCCCATGATCGTCCGCAACCGTCCAAACTGGTTTGCCATGCTCTTCGTGCTGCGAGGCTCGATCCTGCCCCGGATCGCCGTGCAGCTGATCGTCATCACCCTGTTTTCCGTGCTGATCACGGCACTGCACGGCAAGGTGCTCGACTGGAAGGTGTCGCTGAACTTCGTGCCCTTCTCACTGATCGGTCTCACGCTCGCGATCTTTCTGAGCTTTCGCAACAACACGAGCTATGACCGCTTCTGGGAGGCCCGCAAGCTCTGGCAGCAAGTGCAGGATGAAAGCCGCTCTCTCGCGCGTGAGGCACTGACGCTCACGAGCAACCCCGGTGCCGCGCCTCAGCTCGTCTACCAGCTCTGCGCCTTCGTGCACCTGCTCAAGCACCAGCTACGCCACACCAGCCCGAATGCCGATCTGAAGCAGTTTCTGGACGGCGCTCAGATGGCCCGGCTGGAAAAAGCGAGTTTCCGCCCGGCGATGGCGCTCCAGATGGCTGGCGAATGGCTGGGCGATCGGGTGAAGGCCAATGAGATCCACCCGCCGATCGTCACGGCCTTCGCCGGCAGCCTGAGTCGGCTGACGGCTGCGCTCGGCGGCTGCGAACGGATCGCGCACACACCGATTCCGTTCACCTATGCGGTCGTCATCCACCGCAGCATCTACCTGTACTGCTTCTGGCTGCCCTTTGGTCTGCTGGATTCGATCGGACTGATGACGCCGGTGATCGTCTGCTTCATCGCCTACACCTTCTTTGCGCTGGAGGCACTGGGCGCCGAGCTGGAAGACCCCTTCGGCCAGGAGGCCAACGACCTGCCCTTGCAGGCATTGGCCCATGAAACCGAAGCCTCGCTGCTGGAGATGATCAACGAGCAGCCCAGAACCGAGAAACCGGTGATCCGCAAAAGTCTGTTGCAATGAAACGTGGCTCACACCACCATCCGGGCGATGAACATCGCCACCGTCGTCGCCACACCGACCCCGATCAGCCCAGGGATCATGAAGCTGTGGTTCAGGATGTACTTGCCGATGTGGGTGGTGCCGGTTCGGTCGAAGTTGATGGTGGCCAGATCGCTCGGGTAGAAACAGAAGAAGAAGTAGGCATAGCAGGCCGGCACCGAACCGAGCAAGGTGGCCGGTGACAACCCCAGCGCAAAGCCCAGTGGCAGCATCACGCTGAGCGTGGCGGCCTGCGACTTCAGAAAGGCCGAGAACGCGAACATGGCCAGCGCAAACGACCACGGGTGCGCCTCCACCTGCGCCTTCAGCATGTCGGTGATGTAGCCCTTGTTGCCCGAGATGACGGTGTCACTCATCCAGGCAATCCCCAAAATCATGATGACCGCCACCATGCCGGCATTGAAAACCTTGGAATCCGAAATCGCCTTCGGTTTCACCTGGGTGAAGAACAGGATCAGCGCACCGGCCGCCAGCATGATGAACTGGATCACTGGCACCATCGACAGCGGCTTGCCCTTGGCATCGAGCGGCAAGAGTGGCTTGGCCACCGAGGCCAGCAACACGATCGTGATGATGCCCAGCACGAAGAGAGCCAGCGCCTTCTTCGCCTCGGGCGTGACGACCTGATCGAGCACCGAGTGTGCACCGCCCTCGATGTACTCGCGCATGGCCGGGTCTTTCAGCTTGGCCTGAAACACCGGATCATCGGCCAGATCCTGGCCACGCTTCAGGCTCCAGGTGGCGGCCACCAGCATGCCGATGAAACAGGACGGGATCGTCACCATCAGCACCTGCGGCACCGTGATGTCCACCTGGTTCGTGGCTGCGATCGCCACCACCGTGGCCAGCGCCGCCGAGACGGGACTGGCCGTGATGCCCATCTGGCTGGCCACGGCCGCCACCGCCATCGGGCGCTCGGGGCGAATGCCCTTGGAATAGGCCACGTCATAGATCACTGGCAACAGCGGATAAACCGCGTGCCCGGTACCCACCAGCATCGTGAGCGAAAAGGTGCAGATCGGTGCCAGATAGGTGACGCGCTCGGGATGTTTGCGCAGCAGCTTTTCCGCCAGTCGCACGATCAGGTTCAGCGCCCCCGTGGCCTCCAGCGTGGCCGAGGTCGTGACCACGGCCAGGATGATCAGGATCACGTCGATGGGCGGCTTGCCCGGCAGCACGCCAAAGGCAAAGACCAGGATCGTGATGCCCAGCCCACCCAGCAACCCGAGGGCGACCCCACCGTAGCGGATGCCAAAATAGATGATGATGAGCAGCAACACCAGCTGCGCCCAGAAGGGGTGAATGCCCATCTGCCCCAACAACTCGTTCATGGCCTTTGCTCCCGAGGCTGTTTTTCTTGTCGCATGAGCCATCCCCGTGCCGTGAGTCCACGCCACGACACAGGATGTCACCTTTTTGATTCTATCGGTTGACAGCCGGGATCAGGCTCAAATTCGAGTGTGCAGGGCGGCCACTCCAATGGCCGCCTGATCATGACGCCGACGCCCCTGCCCGGTCGAGCACGAGCAAGACGACCGGCATCCATGCCTGACGGGGCAGGCAGGCCATTTGACGCATGTCCTTGAGCCCCGGCCAACCGGGCGCTGCTCGGGATCTGGATCGGATGTCGGGATGCCGGCCAGGCGCCCCGACATCGGTCAACCGGCATGCCGGCCGGCTTCACTCGCAGCTCGGCTTGCCGTTGCGGTGGTTGATGGCACCGTGTGCCACCAGAAGCTTCACCATGTCGGGATGCTTGCGGGTACAAGCGTAGGAGAGTGGCCCCTGATCGTAGGCCCCCAGGGTCTCGTCCTTCGTCGTGGCGACCAGATTCACGTCGGCGCCCTGCTCGATCAGGTACTTGACGACCGCCAGCCGGTTGTTGCTGGCTGCCACCATGATCAGCGTCTCCCCATCGGCTTCGACCGTCTGATCATTCAGGTCGGTATCCGGCAAGCGCTGATGGATCTTGCGCACGATGTCGACATTCTTGCCAAGCGCGGCCGACTTCAGCACGTTGTAGACATCCCCCCGATCCGTTGCGTTCACCGAGGCGCCCTTCTCCAGCAGCAGATCCACGATGTCCTCATAACCGATGAAGGCAGCCCAGCCCAATGCGGTCTGGCCGAGCGATGCCTCATCCTTCGCTTCGAGGTTCTGACCGGCCTCGATCATCTCGCGCACCTTGGTCGTGTTGCCACGCTTGATCGCATCGAACCAGGCGGCATCCGGCCCCTCGGAATCCTTGTCGTAGAACATCCGGTTCTTCAGCTTTTTCGGATTGACAATGTCGATCATCTCGGGCAGGCTGAAACGGAAACCCTTGTTGGCCACCCGAATCACCAGACTGCCGGCATCCACCCCAAGCAGCTCGGTCACGGCCACCGAGGGGAGCGACGACGCCGTGGTGTCAGTGCCCGATGCCGCCGTACCAGTCGTGGCAGCACCCGATGCACCGCTGCCCGTCGACGTGGCGGCCGTGTTCGTGCCCGACGCACCGCTGTCGGTTCTGCTGTCGCTGCCACTGCCGCAGGCGGCGAGCCCCAGTGCGCACGCCAGAAGCGCTGCCAGACGAACATGCTTGAATTGCTTGGATGACATGATCTGAACCCCTTGCCGGCCACCAGGCCGCGCTCAACTCGGAAAGGGGCGGATTCTAGGAAGTGAAAGCCGCTGCCACTCGTCTGCCGACAGGCGGCGGGCCGGCGTATGGGCCGGCACCACAGCCCGTCACCCGACCATTCGCCAGACCATCATCCAGTCACGGACATCATTCATGGGCAACATGCCAACTAGCCCCTCAAGACCTTGTACCAGATCATGAAGCCTGCATGCCGGCCGAATGATTCAGTTTATTTAAAAATGGCTTGGGACTAGAATGCCTCACTGAAGTGCCTGTTTTTCTTTTCATTTTCATTAATTGGACGGACAAGTCATGATCGGAATATTCAAGCCGGCACCGCACAAGCCGATGCTGCCGGATGATCAGATCGATCCGACCTACCGGCGGCTGCGCTGGCAGGTCTTTTGCGGCATTTTCTTTGGTTACGCGGCCTATTATTTCGTTCGCAGCAACTTCGACCTGGCCCAGAAGGGCCTGATCGATGCGGGCATCTTCAACAAGGCCGAGCTGGGCACGATCGGTGCCGCGGCAGGTCTGGCCTACGGTCTGTCCAAATTCCTGATGGCGGCCATCTCGGATCGATCGAACCCGAAAGTCTTCCTGCCAGTGGGCCTCCTGCTCTCGGGCCTCACGATGACGCTGATGGGCACGATGCCGTGGGCCACGTCGGGTGTGGTCATCGCCTTCATCATGATCTTCCTGAACGGATGGTTCCAGGGCATGGGCTGGCCGCCGTGCGGCAAGACGATGGTTCACTGGTGGTCGAAGAGCGAACGAGGCGAGGTCGTCTCGGTCTGGAACACGGCGCACAACCTGGGTGGCATGGTACCGGGTGCAATGGTGCTCCTGGCTGGCTACATCTGGTATCAGACGCATGGGGTCGAGGCCACCAACAAGGACATCTGGCAGCAGGCGCTCTACTACCCCGGCATTGCCGCGATGATCGCCGCCATCCCGATCTACCTGATCATGAAGGATTCACCGCAGTCGGCCGGGCTGCCTCCCATCGAGAAGTGGAAGAACGACTACCCGGACGACTACGACGAGAAGACCTACGAGAACAACCTCTCCACGAAGGACATCTTCGTCACCTACGTGCTGAAGAACCGTCTGCTCTGGTACATCGCGCTCGCCAACGTCTTCGTCTACCTGATTCGCTACGGCGTCTTGAAGTGGTCACCGGTCTACCTGAGCGAAGTCAAGCACTTCGACTTCAAAGGCACGGCCTGGGCCTACACGATCTATGAGCTGGCCGCCATTCCCGGCACGCTGCTCTGCGGCTGGATGTCGGACAAGGTCTTCAAGGGCAAGCGCGGTCTGACCGGCTTCATCTTCATGATCCTGACCACCGCTGCCGTGGCAGCCCTGTGGCTGAATCCGGCCACCCCCGAGGCTGACCTGAACAGCTATGCCGTCTGGTATCAGAACCCGTACCAGCTGACCGACTTCATCCTGATGACGACGGTGGGCTTCCTGATCTACGGCCCCGTGATGCTGATCGGCCTGCACGCACTTGAGCTGGCGCCGAAGAAAGCCGCCGGCACGGCAGCAGGTTTTACGGGCCTCTTCGGCTACCTCGGTGGTACTGTATCGGCATCGGCCGTCGTCGGCTGGGCTGCCGAACACTACGGCTGGGATGGTGGCTTCTACGTGATGATCACGGGGGGCGTGCTGGCCATCGTGCTGCTCTTCATCACGATGATCGAAGAAGGACGACACAAGGCCAAGATCCCCGCTGAGGAACGCCTGGTCAAATAAAACAAAAGGAAACTGTCATGCAACGCAACAAGGCAATCGAACAGCTCAAAACCCGCGATGAGTGGGATGTGGTGGTGATTGGCGGCGGTGCAACAGGTCTTGGGGTGGCGCTGGATGCCGCCACCCGCGGTTTCTCAACCCTGCTGCTGGAAGCCTACGACTTTGCCAAGGGCACTTCCAGCCGCTCGACGAAGCTGGTTCATGGCGGCGTTCGCTATCTGGCACAGGGTTATGTGGATCTGGTTCGGGAGGCGCTGCGTGAGCGTGGTCGCCTCGCCCGGAATGCACCGCATCTGTTCAAGACCCAGGCATTCATCATTCCTGGCGAGAAATGGTGGACGGCCCCCTACTACACCTTCGGGCTGTGGATGTATGACCGCCTCTCGGGCAAACTCAGCATCGGCAAGACCCGGCACCTGTCTCAAACCGAAGCGCGTCAGCGCCTCTCGGGCGTGAAGGACGACAAGCTGCACGCTGGCGTATGCTACTTCGACGGGCAGTTTGACGACGCCCGCCTGGCTGTCTGCCTCGCGCAGACCGTGGTCGACAACGGCGGGGTCGTCATCAACCATTGTCCGGTCACGGGGCTGTTGAAGAACGCTGCCGGCAAGATCGAAGGCGTCACCTGCCTGGACGAGCTCAGTGACGAGTCGTATCAGTTGAAGGCTCGCTGTGTGATCAACGCCACCGGCGTCTTCACGAATCCGATCAGCGCGATGGATGAACCGGGCAGCCAGCCACCGATCATCCCGAGCCAGGGCATCCACCTGGTGCTCGATCGTGACTTCCTGCCGGGCGAGGATGCCCTGATGGTGCCCAAGACATCCGATGGCCGCGTGCTCTTTGCCGTGCCCTGGCATGGCAAGCTGGTCGTCGGCACGACCGACACGCTGATCAAGGATGCTTCCTACGAGCCAAAGCCACTGGAGGAAGAAATCGACTTCATCCTGGCCACCGCCAAGGATTATCTGAAGCGTGCGCCAACCCGTGCCGATGTCCGCAGCGTGTTCGTGGGCCTGCGCCCGCTGGCTGCACCGAAGGACAAGAACCAGTCGACGAAGGAAGTCTCCCGCAGCCACAAGGTCGAGATCAGCCCCTCGGGTCTGGTCAACATCGTGGGCGGCAAGTGGACGACCTATCGGCAGATGGCTGAAGACGCGGTGGACGACGCGATGAAGCACGGACTGCTGCCTCAGCGCCCATGCCAGACGCAAGAGCTGCGCCTGCATGGTTATGCCGGCACCCACCAGCATCTGGACGACACGCCGCTCACGCTCTACGGCAGCGACATGCGTTCGATCGAGGCGCTGGCCGCGAGCGACCCGGCGCTGGCCAAGCAGCTGCATCCCGAGTTCCCCTACACCTATGCCCAGGTGCAGTGGGCAATCGAGGCCGAGATGGCCGAAAGCCTCGAAGACATGCTGGCTCGCCGAATTCGGCTGCTCTTTCTCGACGCCAAAGCGGCCGAGGCGGTGGCCCCCGACGTGGCGTCCTTCATGGCACAGAAACTGGGCTGGAGTCCGGCCCGCGTGGCGGCCGAGGTAGAGGCGTTCCAGACGCTCGCACGTCAGTATCAGCTGGCGGCCTGAAGCTGTCTGTCGCCCATCTTGGCCAAAGTTGGCAGCTATCCACGGATGGAAGCTGATGGCGGCGAGTTGGGCGATTGAGCTGATATAAGCTGGCAACATGGCTGATACAGGGTGAGTCAGCCGATTGTCGAAGCGCCTTCCCCTGCTGCCAACCAGACAGCAAGGCAAAGGGGTGGATGATTCAGCCATGGCCGTGTCTTTGAGAAGCGATTCCCAAAGGCACGGCTTTTTTGCGCTCGTGTCACGCCACCGTCGGCGCTCGATCAGCACTCAGACTGGCAACGCCCCTCTCCCAAACGGGCAAGACGCCACGAGCAATCAAGACAGGAACGCCACAAGGGAGTATCGTCATCGTCAGCGCACGCATCTGCACACCCACTTCCACAGCTCATAGCCCCCTTTTATTTTCGCTGCAAATAGGATTGGAACACCTCGTCCGGCACCATTCGGCCGCCGGTGGCCCAGACCAAGTGCGTGGCACGCTGTGCCCGCTCGGGCGTGAGGCCGATACGCCGGTGGTAGTCGGCATCGCTCAGCACCGGCAACACGCCTGACAAACCTGCCAACGCGGAGGGTTCGAGCCGGATGCCTTCCAGCTCGAACATCTGCTTCAAGTCCCTGAACAAGGTTTCGTCGCTCACCGTGACGTAGCCATCAATCAGACGCTGCATCGCCCGACCGACGAAGCCCGAGGGGCGGGCCACGGCCAGCCCGTCAGCCGCCGTCCGGTTGTCCAGCCCGATATCGGCCACGCTGATTCCCTCATGCAGGCCCGTGTAGACGCCCAGCAGCATGCAGGGCGAATGGGTCGGCTCGGCAAACACGCAGTGGACGGCATCGCCAAACACGCATTTGAGGCCAAAGGCCACGCCCCCTGGGCCGCCCCCCACCCCGCACGGCAGGTAGACGAAGAGCGGGTGCTCGGCACCGACGATCACCCCTTGATCCTTGAACTGCCGTGCCAGGCGCTCGGCCGCCACCGCATAGCCGAGGAACAGATGGGGCGAGTTTTCATCATCGACAAAATAGGTGTGGGGATCAGCCTCGGCCTGCACCCGCCCCGCCGCCACGGCCGCCCCATAATCCGAGGCATGCTCCACCACCGTGACACCGTGGGCACGCAGTAGCGCTTTCTTCCACGGCTGGGCATCGGCCGACATGTGCACGCTGACCTGAAAGCCCAGCTTGGCACTCATGATGCCGATCGACAGCCCCAGGTTACCAGTGGAACCCACAGCGATCCGGTGCTGGCTGAAGAAGGCGCGCGCCGCCTCGCTGTCAAGACTGGCATAGTCATCGCCGGGTCGGATCAACCCAGCCGTCAGGGCCAGGTCTTCCGCATGCTTCAGCACCTCATGGATGCCGCCACGCGCCTTGATCGAACCGGCAATGGGCAGGCTGTTGTCGGCCTTGAGCCATAAGCGCCCCCAGGGCAAGCCGGATGCAGACGCTCCCTGCCCCTCGGGCGCGGCTTCCTGTGCCGATGCCAGTACCACCTTTAGCGGCACCGCTGCCGATGACACTGTCTGAGCTGCCCCTGCGCCAACCTCCTTTTCCGCCCGTGCCTTTGGCTGTGCCTGTGCCTGTGCCTGCAAGGCAGTTTGCAGCCTCGTCAAAAGCACCACAGGCGACTCGATGAGACCACCAGCCTCAGCCGTTTCCGGAAACACCTGGGCGATATACGGCGCAAAGCGGTGCAGGCGCTGGCTGGCCACGTCGATATCGGCCTGTCCAAGGCCCACATCTGCCAGTGCTTCAGCAACCGGGGCAATGGCCGGGTTGAACCAGGCGGTTGGCCGGAGAGTTTTCAGGTGGCTGATCAACGGGTGACTTTGTAGCCAGTGTGCATCACTCATCACACGGTTGGCTACGCCAGTGCTCTTCATATCCTTGACTCCAAGATGGCGGCCTCTGCTCCTGCCGTTTTGACCGCCGATGCTTCAGGCGCTTGCTCGCCTCTCTAGAAAAGCTACTATTTTTAACGTTTCTGCCCTAGCACCGCTTCGTCCTGCCTGAGCTGTCTGAAATCAGATTTGCTCAACTGTTGGAAACGCTGAGACAAAACATGGCGGGCAGGCATGCTGGCTCCATGACTCTTCACCTTCGTTCCATATACACATCATCATGGACATCCCCGCCTACGACATCATGTTTCAGCCGTTGCTCACGCTGTTGAACGAACAAACACCAACCCCGAAATCTGACCTGATCAAACCTCTGGCACAGCATTTCAGCCTAAGCGATGAAGATCTGGAGAAAACTTATGACAACAGAAGCACAAAGGTTTTTGAAGACCGGATGTCTTGGACACTGAGCTATCTGAGCATGGCCAAACTGCTGGAGCGTCCAAGACGCGGACACTATCGGTTGACCCAACTGGGGAAACAATACGCCCTGAAGGACAACTCGGACATCAAGACCTATGTCAAAGCGCAGGTAGCACAACGCCAGAACCAGAATGTCGGTACGGCATTGGCCGCAGAAAATCTTGGCCCAGACGCTTCCATCGATCAGAACAGTCTGTCACCCGAAGATGCTTTGAGCCATTCACACAATCAGATTCGCGACAGCCTCCATGACGAAATTCTGGATACGATTCTTAGCAAGGATCCTACAGTACTTGAGGATCTGGCCGTTAAGCTATTGCAGAAGATGGGCTATGGCGGTGCTCTAAAAGACTCAGGTACCACAACCCCTCGTAGCCGTGATGGCGGAATCGATGGTGAGATCCGACAAGACATACTTGGCTTTGAACGAGTCTATATCCAGACCAAACGCTACCATCGGGACAACAAAGTTGACCGGGAACAAATCCAGGCTTTTGTCGGCGCCCTTCATGGCAAAAAAGCCAGCAAAGGCGTGTTCATCACGACATCATCCTATACCAAAGACGCAGAAAAATACGCCAACGACGAACTGGCCAGTCAGCACGTCAAACTGATCGATGGCCAAAAACTGGCTGAGTACATCTACGAATACGACCTGGGCTTGCAAACTAAGGAAACCCTGACGCTGAAGAAACTGGATGACGACTTCTGGACAGGCTTAAAGGATGATTCCAAACAAACATCCGGTGCAGCCTGCTGAAAGCCAGCTGTCTGCTCAGGCCGCGGCCATCTTCTGCCGCACGACCGGTGCCTCGCGGATTGGCAGGTTCAGCACAGCCGCCAGCCCCGACAGCGCCACGTCGGCGTACCACATCCAGCCGTAGTCGCCGAAGGTGGTGATCGCAATGCCGCCCAACCAGGCGCCCAGAAAACCGCCGATCTGGTGTGACAGCAAGGTGAGGCCAAAGAGCGTGGCCAGGTAGCGCACGCCGAAGAGCTTGCCCACCAGCGTGGCGGTGGGCGGCACAGTGGCAAGCCAGGTCAGCCCGAGGCCAGCTGCGAACAGGTAGAAATTGAGGTCGGTGCGAGGCGCGGCCAGATAGGCGAGGATCAGCAGCGCCCGCGAGCCATACATCCAGAAGAGCACATGCTTACTGCGCACCCGGCTCACGAGCCAGCCCGCCATCAGGCTGCCCACGACATTTGAGATGCCGATGATCGCGAGCGACCACGAGGCCACACTGGGCGGCAGCCCGCACAGATTGACCTCGGTGGGCAGGTGTGTGACCAGAAAGGAGATATGAAAACCGCAGGTGAAAAAGCCCAGATGCAAGAGGATGTAGCTGCGATCCTGAAAAGCCTCGCGGATGGCTTGCCGGATGGTCTGGACGGGTACCGCCTGAGCTGACTTGGCGGTAGCGGTGGTCGTGGCTTCTCCATTAGCGCCAGCGGCGGAGACGGATGCCTTGCCGCTGTCGCTCGCAGCCTCGGGCACTGCCGCAGCGTTGCCCCGCCCCGCCTTGGCTGCCGCCGAGATGCCAGCCCCCCCTGCCGCGGCCACCCGGCTACCCTCACCCCGCGTCAACCACCAGCAGATCGGCAAGGTGCTGAGGCTGATGATGGCCAGCACATACATGGCGCCCTGCCAGCCGAAGGCCGGCAACATGATCAGCCCCTGCACGATCGGGGCAAAGATGAATTGACCAAAAGACCCACCAGCATTGAGCACGCCCGCGGCCATGCCGCGCACCTGCTGGGGTAGCTGGTTGGCAAGCTGGCTCATCAGGATCGAGTAACTGCCGGCACCTGCGCCCATCGCGATCATCAGGCCGATGGTGAGCGTCAGGCCGACAGGGCTGGCGAGCGAGGGCACGAGCGCACAACCGGCCACCAGCAGCAACGTGCCCCACAACAGCACGGGCCGCGCGCCATAGCGATCGGCCATCGCACCGGTGAGCGGTTGGGCCACGCCCCACATCAACTGGCTGACGGCCATCGCCAGGCTGATGTTGGCCATCGTCAGCGTGGTGCCCTGCAAGAGCGGCTGCACGAAGAGGCCCAAGGACATCCGCAGCCCCATCGTTACCATCAGCACGAAGGCGGTGCTGGCCACCAGCAACAGCATCCAGTGCGGGTTTTCCTGATTGTTCTGCATCATTGACGATCCCCGTTCGCTTCTGGCTGCGGTCAGTGCGGCAAACTTGACACCCGCCTTCTCCTGAAGGGCTGGCACCTGTGATGCACTCCGCGCGCGCATTCGGCCACGAAACAGTGCATCACACATTCCGCACGATTTTTGGCCTTGATTTTCGCCATGCTACAACTTATCTGTAGAATGGCGGCGCTGTCCGGGTGGTGGCGTCATTCGACGCCACCCTCACCGGCTCGCTTGCCAGAGACAGCCTGATCCGGCTGACCGGCCTCACTCATCCTCTCTTGCCGCCTGGATGAACAGGCGAAAACGATGACAGGACATCCTTGCATGGCATGCCTGTCAGCCCCGAAACGTGTCACGTACAGCTTCATCCCCGCGAACTTTTGCGGGCGGGCGTGACACGCTCTTTCTTCAAGCTCTCTTACAGGAAAAGAAAAACCATGCGTAAATTGATGTTTGCCGCTCCGCTGCTGGCCCTGGCTCTGGTTGGCTGCAACAAGCAGGAGACGGCTTCCACCGAAGCCGACAAGGCGATGGACGCAGCCAAGGAAAGCGCCACCCAGGCCGTGGAAGCCGCCAAGGATGCGGCTGCCAATGCGAAGGATGCCGCCGGGCACGCCATCGAGGCTGGCAAGGAAAAGGCTGCCGAGCAGATGGACAAGGCCAAGGACGCAGCTGCCAACATGAAGGATGCCGCGGCCGAGAAGTATGATGCCGCCAAGGAAGCCGCCGCCGAAAAGTATGATGCTGCCAAGGCCGCCACCAATGAGAAGGTGGACGAAGCCAAAGCCGCAGCTGACCGCGCGGTCGAAGCCGCCAAGCAAAAGGCCAACTGAGCAAATAACAGGACAGGGGCTTGCCCCCGTCGGCCCGATCATGCGTCCGTGTTCCGAGCTCTGCAACGGACGCATGACATCTTCGCTGCGATCGGTGCCTCAGTCATGACCGATCGCAGCCGAAGGCATAGCGCACAGCACCGGCCCATCCGCCATGACGCCTGCCGAGCGCCGCCTTCTCTTGTCATTGCCCCGTCTCCGTTACCCCTTCCTTTACCGCCTCCCGTCCTTTACCGCTTCCATTACCCCGACCCCGCCGGTCGCGCGCCTTCCCCCAAGTCTGCCGTCATCCCTCCGGCCCCCGATCTGCTGACCGATGATCATGGGATCGTGCCCAGCATGGCCCCCGAACGCCCGCCTCGCCTCCCGCCACGCTCCGCCCACGCCATGTTTCAACGCGGCCGGGCCAACGCTTTCCTGTTCGGGTGCTTGAAATCCGTTCACCGGAACCGACATCCTGAGAAGATGCATCGGCGCCCCGCTTGCGCGCAGCGCCATTTTGTCGCATTTGTGGCACAATCCTGACCCTTCTGCTCGGACATCCATCAGCACCTAAGAACCCATCGTGCCGGTGCGTATCGGTGATACAACCCCTGCGTGATACCCCTTGGGTGTACAAGGCTCTCTGGTCTGACGCGCACCGGAGCGATGCCTGTCCGTTCCTCCTGTCATCCTCATGAAAGACATCGATCTGTCCTCCCACACCCCGATGATGCGTCAGTATCTGAGCATCAAGGCCGAGCATCCGGATGCGCTGGTGTTCTACCGGATGGGGGACTTCTATGAGCTGTTCTATGAGGATGCGCGGCGGGCGGCGTCGTTGCTGTCGATCACGCTGACGAAACGGGGGGCCTCGGCCGGTGAACCCATCCCGATGGCAGGGGTGCCGGTACAAGCGCTGGAGCAGTACCTGGCCCGGCTGGTGTCTGCGGGCGAATCGGTGGCCATCTGCGAGCAGATTGGTGACCCCGCCACGAGCAAGGGGCCGGTCGAGCGCAAGGTGGTGCGCACCATCACGCCTGGTACGCTCACCGATGCGCAGCTGCTGCCCGAGCGCGAAGACAGGCCGCTCGTGGCACTGGTGTTCAGGGGGGCAGGCAAAGAAGCCGTGGTGACGGTGGCCAGTGTGGTGGCGGCCAGCGGCCAATGCACGCTGATCACGTTGCCCGAGGCCGAGCTGGAGGCCGAAATCGAACGCATCGCCCCTGGTGAGCTGTTGATCACCGAGAAGGCCGCCCGACACAAGGCGGTGCTGATCGAGCGGATCAGGCAGCGGCTGCGTCAGGGGCCGGTGATGCCGGTCCTGGCCCGGCCTGACTGGCAGTTCGATGCCCAACGGGGCAGCCGCGAGATTCTGGAGAGCCTCGGCCTGCAGACACTGCACGCCACCGAGCTGCAGGATGATCCGGATGCGCTGTCGGCACTCGGCGCACTGCTGGCCTACCTGAACCAGCGCATCGGCCAGCCCTTCCGGCATTTGCAGCCCGTGCGCCGTCTGAGCCGCGAATCACTGATCACCATCGACCAGGTGGCGCGTCGCAATCTGGAGTTGATCCGGCCACTGCAGGATGAACAGGGCGCGACGCTGCTCTCCCGCATGGACGAATGCGCCACCTCGGCAGGCAGCCGACTGTTGCGCCAATGGCTGCTCGCGCCGCTTCAGGATCGGGCCGAAGTGCGGGCACGGCAGGCACTGGTGAGCCTGCTCGTGGATCAGCAGCTGAGCCACCCGATCGGTCAATTGCTCAAGCAGACGGCCGACATCGAGCGGATCAGCTCACGGATCATGTTGGGCAGTGCGCGCCCTCGTGAACTGGTGGCGCTGCGCGACAGCCTGCCGATTCTGGCCGCCTGCGTGGAACAGTTGCAGACGTATGCCGATGGGGCCGAGCCGGAGGCCATCGAGGCGCTGGCGCACCTCGCCCAGGCTGCCAGCATCGACCCGGCCATTGGCGCCCGTCTGCACGACACCCTGCTCGACGAGCCGGCCACGATGATCCGCGATGGTGGGGTGATTCGGCCCGGCTTCGATGCCGAGCTGGACGAGCTGCGCCAGATCGATCAGGGCTGCGACGCCTTCCTCGCCGAGATGGAGCAACGCGAGCGCGAGCGCACGGGCATCCCCACGCTGAAGGTGGGCCACAACAGCGTTCATGGCTTCTACATCGAGCTGGGACGAACGCACAGCGACAAGGTGCCGGTCGAGTACCGCCGCCGTCAGACACTGAAAGCAGCCGAGCGTTACATCACCCCTGAGCTGAAAGCCTTTGAAGACAAGGCGTTGTCGGCCCGCGAGCGGGCGCTGGCCCGCGAACGGGTGTTGTACGAACAGTTGCTGGCCGAGCTGAAACCTCAGGTAAGCACCCTGCAGCAGATGGCAGGCGCACTGGCTCGTCTGGATGTGTGCCACGCCTTTGCCGTGGTGGCGGCCCAATCCGGCTGGGTGCGGCCCACGATGCTGAGTGTGCCAGGTCTGCGCATCAAGGCCGGCCGGCATCCGGTGGTCGAACAGGTGGTCGAGCAATTCATCGCCAATGACTGCGACCTGAACCCGCAGCGGCGCCTATTGATCATCACCGGCCCCAACATGGGCGGCAAATCCACCTACATGCGCCAATCGGCACTGATCGCGATCCTGGCCTGGTGCGGCAGTTTCGTGCCGGCGGCGGCTTGTGAAGTGGGGCCGATCGACCGGATCTTCACACGGATCGGCGCCTCGGACGACCTGGCCGGCGGTCGCTCCACCTTCATGGTCGAAATGACCGAAGCGGCCGTCATCGTCAACGCCGCCACGGAGCGCTCGCTCGTCCTGGTCGACGAGATCGGTCGTGGCACCTCAACCTTCGACGGACTGGCGCTGGCCCATGCGATTGCACGTCATCTGCTCGTGCAGCGTCGCTGCCTGACGATGTTCGCCACCCATTATTTCGAGCTGACCTCATTGGCCGAACATGACGCAGCCGCCATCAACCTGCACCTGTCGGCCACCGAGCACAATGGCGGTATCGTCTTCCTGCATCAGGTCTGCCCCGGCCCGGCCAACCAGAGCCACGGGCTTCAGGTGGCGCGGCTGGCCGGGCTGCCGGCGGGTCTGCTACGCCATGCCCGCAGCCTGTTGCAGCAGCTCGAAGCCTCGGCGGCCGACAAGGGGCCGCAGATGGATCTGTTTGCGGCAAATGTCCCAGACGAACACGATGTCATGGATAGTCCCGAAAATGACAATCTGAGACAATCTGACCGGGCTGACAGTTCGCCAGCCTCATCAGCCACGCCGGTGATCGACGCACGCGCCGCACGCATCGCTGCCGAATTGCTGGCGCTGGAGTTGGACTCGCTGAGTCCACGACAAGCCATCGATCAACTCTATCAATGGCGACAGGCGTTGGATACGCTGGACACATGAGCACCCCCTCCCCCGAGCGTCCCTTTTCCGAATTACGGCGGCGTCACCTGCGAAGACTCTCAAGCAGCGCCGTCGCCCTACCGGCCCTGGCCCTCACAGGCACGCCGCCCAACGCGGCCCCACCGCCGGAGCACCTGCAACGGCTCGACAGCATGGTACTCGCGCAAAACGGCAAGCCTTTCGGCCATGAACCCCATGTCAATGGCTGGGGCAGCGGAACCGTGCCCTTCGACAATACCGATCGACGCTTTCGATTCGGCTTCATCGGTGACACCCCGTACAACCGCCTGGATCAGTACGGCTTGTCGCAGGTGATGAAAGGGCTGGATGAAACCGATCTGGAATTCGTGCTGCACGTGGGCGATATCAAGGGGCGAAGTGAGGCATGCTCCGACACGCTGCTCTGTGACCGCCTGGAGACGCTTGATCGCAGCCGTCACCCGCTGATTCTCACGCCCGGCGACAACGAATGGACGGACTGTTTCAACCGCAAGACAGACGACCCCTTTGCCCCTGGCGCGCCGCTGGACAGGCTGCATTGGCTACGCAAGCAGATCTATCACCATCCTGAATCGATGGGACAGCGTCGCATTCAGGTCGAGCAGCAGCGCCAGATGATCACCCAACTCTCGGTGCGAGACTCGAACCAGATCGAGCAACCCCGCCTGCCAGAAAACCTTCGCTGGCGGATCGGCTCGCTACAGTTCTGCACCATTCATGTGGTGGGCAGCAACAATGGCATGGCCTACACCGCCGAGCTGCGCCAGGCCTGGGCGCTCCGGCAGCAGGCCAATGCCATCTGGCTCACCGAAACGGCACTGTTGGCCAAGCGCTATGGCGCCAAGGGGCTGGTGATCGCCACGCACGCCAACATGCGGTTCGAGCAGGACAACAACGACGGCTGGACATCCACACGACAGGCCATCATCTCGGCAGCCACCGATTTCGATGGCCCGGTTGCGCTCCTGCATGGCGATACACACATCTTCCGCACCGACCGGTTGTTGCTGAAGTCTCATGGGCTGGATCGCTTCATCCGGGTGGAATGCTTCGGCTCCCCCTTCAGCTGGCAATGGGTGACGATTCGCTGGAACCCGGAAGCCGCCACCCTGGCCAAGCCAGATCCCGACATCGGCCCGGCCTTTCAGGTGTACACCCATCACGCCTGATGCCCATGCGTGCATCCGCCCGGAAGCCTTTTATGGGACGAATCAGCGCCTGAGTCACGCCAGGCGCCCGTGGGCGCCTGCACTGCCAGCCCCTCGAAGCGCCACCAACCGCGACAGCACATGTCGGGGATATTGCGAGCCAGCCCCTAATCTTTCAGCAAGTATCAAATGGGCGCATTGGCTGACACCTTCACACAGCCCGCGACATCAGCCTCACACAAGGTGCCGAAGCGACTGATAGGATGGCAACGCCGCTCGTGCATGGGTTCCTGCCCACGATGGCCCATTCGGGTGTCATGGCATGAGGCTGGCCAGCGTCTGTTGAGAAAGGTGGCAACAGAACGACAGAAAGCAACGTGATTCCACCTGAACGGAGAGATTATGCGCAAACTGATTTTTGCTGCCCCGCTGCTGGCTTTGGGTCTCGTGGCCTGCAAACAGGAAGCCCCCGCACCAGACGCAAGCCAGTCGATGGATGCCGCCAAGGAAAGTGCTGCCCAAGCGGCCGATGCAGCCAAAGATGCAGCCGCTGAAGCCAAGGATGCCGCTGGCCATGCAGCCGATGCAGCACGTGCCGAAGGCGCTGCAGCAGCAGAAAAGGCTGAAGAATCAGCAACCCAGCTGAAAAACGACGCCGCCCGGACGGCCGAAGAAGCCAAGGCTGCAGCCGAGCGAGCCGTGGAAGCTGCCAAACAGAATCAGTGATGCGGCAGCTGGCCGTGGCATGGACACGGCCCAAATGAACGAGGCGCTTGTCAGCTCGATGGCTGACAAGCGCCTTTTCCGTGAAACGGTCTGGCCGGCACTCAGCGCAGGTTTTCCTGCATGACCCGGACGATGGTGTTGGCCACGCGGCGATCGGCTTGCGTCTGCACCGGGCTGCCATCGGCCAGCCGTACCGTGAGCACCGACTGTTCGCCTTCGCCCGCGATGTGCAGCTGATAATGCTGCCCGCTCAGATCCTTGCGCTCGCCCGAGAAGATGCGGGACAAGGCGCCTTGTTGTTCATCGCGACGCTGCGGATCGACATAACGGATGTTGTAGGTGCCCTGATCGCGATGGCGGTCTTCGATGACGAAATCGAGCCGATCAAGGATCAGCCCCACCTCGCGCCAGGCTCGCTCGAAAGCGTCGGCGATCTGCAACTGCGGCGGCTGATCTGCGATCTCGATGACGCGGGCACGCTCGGCGGCCGGCGCCGAGACACCGTCGGCGGCATCAGCCGCTGCCGGCGTGGTCTGGACGCCCTGCCGGGCATCCGCCTGCCGGGCCACAGGCTGGCCCAGGCGCGCCAGCATCCTGCGCAGATATTCCACCTCCAGCACCGGACGATTGTCGTTGTTGGCCACCCATTTGGAGCTGTCCTTGTTGGCGCCTGTCAGCACCTCTTCCCGACCATAATAGGTGAGATAGATTTCAGTGCCACCGCCCGGCGCCCGCTCGATGCGGGTGCGATACTTGTCGCGCTCACCGGTGGCGTAAATGGCGCCTGCCTTGCTGGCCATGATGCCGCGCAGGCCCGAGTTTTCCACGCGCTGGTAACGCTCGGCCCAGTCGGTTTCCATGATGCCGAGCTGGGGCGAGGCCATCTCCAGGTTGAAGCCCTGAACGGCCCAGAAATCGAGCAACACCGGCCAGACGGCATCCGGCTCGGCATCCACCTCGATCCAGCGAACCTGCCCATGCCGATGGATGCGTGCGCCCGACGACTCGGGCAGCACCCCACCGGCACGAGGCTGATCCTGCCCTTGGAGCGTTTCACGACGACGGTTGTATTCGCTCAGGCTCTCGCCTTCGTCGGCACGGCGAGGCAATGCATAGCGGCCATCGGCCTTCGGCGTGACCAGATCGGGCGGCACGTCCAGCATCGGCCCCTGGCGAGCATTGCGATACTCGACCCCATCGGGTTCGAGTGCGCTACGCAGGGACGTGCAACCACCCGCCAGCAGAAAGGGAATCAACAGAACGGGCCAGGCAGCCCCCAACGGGCGGCGCACAGTCGTCATCAGGCAGACACTCCTACGGTTTGCATGGCTTTCATCACCAGGGATTCGGCCGCCGGCGACAGTGGCGCCAGCGGCAAACGCACGGCAGCGCTCTGGATACGGCCCATCTTCGCCAATGCCCATTTGACCGGCACCGGATTCGGCTCACAGAACAGGCCGGTATGCAGTGGCATCAGCTGCCGGTTGATGGCCCGCGCCGTGACGAAATCACCGGCCAGCGCAGCCTCGCACATCTTCGCCATCTCGGCCGGCGCCACATTGGCCGTGACGGAGATGACACCGTGCGAACCGACCGACATCAGCGCCAGGGCCGAGTCGTCATTGCCGCTGTAGACGCCGAAATCATCGGGCAACTGCGCCAGCAGCGCCGCACCACGACCCACATCGCCGGTGGCGTCTTTCAAACCGATGATGCCGGGCACGCTGGCCAGCCGCAACACCGTGTCGTTGCTGATGTCGGCCACGGTACGGCCCGGCACATTGTAGAGAATGACGGGCAGGCCGCCTTCCTTGGCCACGGCACTGAAATGCTGGAACAGCCCTTCCTGCGAGGGCTTGTTGTAATAAGGTGCCACCTGCAACGTGGCATCGGCCCCGAGCGCCTTGGCATGACGGGTGAGGTCGATGGCTTCGCGAGTGGCATTGGCCCCGGTACCCGCCACGATCGGCACTCGGCCACGTGCCTGCTCGACCGCCACCTTGATCAGCTCGCAATGCTCTTCGACGCTGACGGTTGGGGATTCACCGGTGGTGCCCACCGAAACGATGGCACTGGTACCCGACTGGATGTGCCAGTCAATCAGTTGGCGGTAGGTGTCCAGGTCAAGCTCGCCACCGGCCTTCATAGGCGAGACGACGGCGACCATGCTGCCTTTGATCATGATTGCTCCCGATTGATGATCGGCTGTATGGTGAGATGCTGCGTGTGGTCCACCACCGGCCCGAGCGGGCAAACCGGCATGGTGCAGCACCAAGACTTGCCGGCCATTCTAGCGCAGCCGTTCAGGCGCCGGGTTCCGCCAGGCCACGATTCGCTGAATCACGGCCGGGCGCGGTGAGCCAAGTACCCCCTGCTCGAAGGCACACACCCGCAATGCCGCCCGTCGTGCCGCCGTCAACAATTCGTCGGGTTGCAGCAGGAAGGCCGGATTGGCCGGCCTACCATAGCGCGCATGACCAGCGGCGAAGGTTTCATAGATCAGGCAACCGCCGTCTGCCAACAATCCCAACAGCATATCCAGTCTTGGACGAAACAGGTATCGGCTGACCACTATGACGGCAAAGCGCTCCGAGCAGAAATCCCAGGCGGTCGACTCCAGATCGACCACCCGCGCTTCGATGCCCGGTACCTCATTCAACACCAGGCAGGCCGGGTTGCGATCCAAAGCCAACACCTCGAACCCCCGTTCGGCAGCCAGTTTGGCATGCCGGCCGGCGCCACAGGCAAAATCCAAGGCACGCCCCGGCCCTGTCGGCTCGGGCAACCAACGTGCCACCCAGTCACTGGGCTGGGCATCATGGGCAAGTTCCTGGGCTGACATGGCAGCAGCTCCTGTTATCACGGTACGGGGTGGGTTCAACTGACGTGGCAAAGCGCAAATCACGCCAATTCTATTCACATCAGGTGCTGGGGCCACGGCGCCTGGTGATCTTCGGCCTGCCAACCGTGGTGGCGAGCCTCATCGTGCTCGGCTATTTTCATGGCAACACCTGGCTCAACGATTACCTCGGATACGTCAGCCCGGTCATCCTGTGCGCCGTCACGCTCTTCAGCTATGGTCTGCTGAAAGTCTCGCTGGAATTGCGGGAGCAAAGCCGTATCAACCGCCGGCTCAAGGAAGTCCAGGCCCAGCACGGGCTGGCTGAAGGACTGGCCCGGATGGGATCATGGGTGCTCGACATCGCCGAAGACCGTTTCTACTGGAGCGAGGGCTGCTTTCAGGTTTTCGACCTCGATCCGGCCCACGGTGCCCCTTCCCGGCAGGCTTTCTTCATCTGCATCCACCCCGAAGATCAGCAGGGCTGGAAGGACGCGCACCGTCGTGCCGTGCGTCAGGGTGAGCAGATCCTTCACAAGTACCGCTATAAAAAACCCAATGGTGAGGTCATCTGGATCAGCTCCATCGCCGAGCCGGAATACGATTCGGACGGCAAGCATCTGCTGCGGCTGGCCGGCTCGATCCAGGACATCACGCAAGCCGAGCGGATGCAGGCCGAACGCGCCGCCAGCGAGCAGAAATACAAGAACCTGACCGAACTCAGCTCGGACTGGGAGTGGGCGATGAATGCCAACTTCCTGATCACGCAGATCACCGGGCGGGTCGATGCCGATCTGAAAGCCTGGTCGGATCATGTGCCCGGTCACTTCCTGTGGGACAACCCCGGCATGCGACTGCTGCCGAACGACTGGGCCAAGCTGAAAGCCAGCCTTCAGGCCCGTGAAGCCTTCAAGAATCTGAGATTCACGGTACTGGCGCCCACCAAGGAGCTGTATACGATTCAGCTCTCCGGCCGCCCCACCCTGGATGCAGACACCCAGCAATTCAACGGTTATCACGGCGTGGGCCGTAACGTCACGCTCGAAACCAAGCATGACCTGCTGCTCGCACTTGAAAGCAAGTTTGCCGAGCTGGTACGGGAACATGATGAAGAATCGGACGTGATCACCGGCACGATCCGGACGGTCTGCCAGCAGCTCGGCTGGCATGGCGGCGCGATGCTGGCATTGATCGAAAGCACCCAATCGTTCCGGGTTCAGGAGCACTGGGGCAACGAGGCCATTACCGCGGTACTGGGTCAGATGACCAAGCCGATTCCGATCCTGAACAACTCCTGCGAGAAACAGGCTTGGGAGGGTGGCGCCGTCTGGCTGGACAACACGGCCCTCGACCGGGCATTCTCGCAGCGCTACGAAACGACGGCCACACAGTCACAAGCGGCATTCATCACGCCGATCATGGACGAAAAGAACAAGGTGCTGCGGGTGCTGATCTTCTTCTCGCCGATCAGCTACAAGCAGACCCCCTTCCTGCGCGAGCTGGCAGGCGCGCTCTCGCGCATGATGTCGCTGTATCTGCAGCGAAAGAATGCTGAAGATCGGCTGCGCCGTGCGTCACAGCACGACGCGCTGACCGGGCTGCCCAATCGGGCGTTTCTCACCGAACACCTGGAGCGGCGGCTTGCGAAGCGGGAACCGCTCGCCCTGCTCTACATCGACCTTGACCGCTACAAGGCGATCAACGACACGCTGGGCCACCAGGCTGGTGACCAGGTGCTGATCGAGGTGTCGCAGCGCTTCAAGTCCACCATCGGGCCGAACAACATCGCGGCGCGGATGGGGGGTGACGAATTCGTGCTGCTGCTCGACAAGCAGAACAATGCGCAGTTCGCCGAGGATCTGGCCCGCCAGGTGCTGGCCGCGGTCGAACGTCCCTTCATCCTGAAGGGCCGTGCACACTTCCTGTCGGCCAGTATCGGCATCGCCCTCTCTCCGCTGCACGGCAGCGATGCGAGCACGCTGATCCGCTGCGCCGACAACGCGATGTACACGGTGAAGTCCGAGGGCCGCAACGATGTACGCCTGTACACGCAAAAGGATGTGAAGCATCGCGATCCGCAGCAACTCACGGCCGATCTGCCGCTCGCCATGGAGCGTGGTGAGGTGGAGCTGCACTATCAGCCCGTGATTTCGGTGCACGACAACCGCGTGGTGGGCATGGAGGGGTTGATCCGCTGGCGTCACCCGACGCTGGGCATCTTGATGCCGGATGCCTTCCTGCCACTGGCCGAGCAAAGCAACCTGATGCGTGAAGTGGGTCTGTGGACGATCCGCCGGGCGCTGGACGACCGCATCAAGCTGGGCCTTGGCTCGCACGATGACCTGGTCGTGTCGGTCAACATCTCGCCCACGCAGATGAACGAGGACGATTTCCTCACCAAGGTGCAGACGCTGCTCAGCGAGCGGAAGTTTCCGCCCAAGCTGCTGCGTCTGGAGCTGGTGGAGAACACGCTGATCGAAGGCTCGACGAAGACGATCAACCGGCTGAATGCACTGCGCCGGTTGGGTGTGGAAGTGGTGGTGGACAACTTCGGCACCGGCTATGCCTCTCTCTCTTATCTGCGCAACCTGCCCGTGAGCGGACTGAAGATCGATCACACCTTCGTGAAAGGCTTGCCGGCCGACAAGAGTAACGCTGCCATCATCCACGCGATCATGACGCTGGCTGAAAAGCTGGGACTCAAAGTGATCGCTGAAGGCGTCAGCTCACGTGAGGAGATGCTGGCGCTACGCGATGTCGGCTGCTCACGGATGCAGGGCAATTTCATCTCGCGCCCGCTGACGATGGTCGAGATGGCGGCCTTCCTGCAGCATGTGCGAAAGCCGCAGGCGGCTGCCACCGCCCCTGCCCGGCCCACCAAGCCGGCGCCAAATCCGATGGCCACCCCCGGCCGGTTCTAGAGCGTGTTATGAACTTATTCGTCCCCGCGCTGGCCCCAAAACCGCGGGCTGACAAGGCGCCACGCGCCGCCAAGGCTTGATGCCTTCGCAAGCGTGGCAACGCCGTCAGCATGTGGATTTGGGGCCAGCCCGATGAAGACCAGCCCGGCACCGGAAAGACAGGCAGTGCCGGGCAGCTGACCACGCACGCACCACGCAAGCGCTTACTCGGCCACCAGAGCGAGCAAGGTCTCGGTGACCGCCTCGAGCTGATCGCTCGGCACGGCTTCCAGCCACTGGGCCTGCGCCTGCCAACCGGCCGGATCGGCCTTCAGGGCGGCGATGCACTGGCCACAGGCTTTGGGGTTTTCGAAACCCCGGCTCTGCAACAGCAACGCACCATCGACCGACAGCAGCTTGAAATAAAACCGCCCATCGGACTCGCGATACTGCTTCACGAGCGGTTTGGCTGCCTTGGCGGCACGCGGCGCATCGGCTGCGCCACGCGCCCCTGTGCCGGCCGCAGCGCCGAGCCGGGTGTCAACGGCCCCGACCAGCGACCGGATCCCCACCGCCCGACGCACCTCGGCCATCAGTGGTGCCGCCACGGCCCTGGCCCGCTCGGCCCCTGCCTTCAGGGTGGCTTCGATCTCGGCAGGCTGGGCGATCAACGCCCGATAACGCTCACGAATCGGCGCAAGACGCTCATCCAGCTGCTCGAAAAGCGCCTGTTTGGCCTCACCCCAGCTGAGACCATCCACCAACGACTGGCGAAAGGCGGCCGCCTGCTCGGGCGAGGCAAACGCCTGATAGAGCTGGTAAAGGGCCGAGGCATCGGCATCCTTCGGCTCACCCGGCCCGCGGGAATCGGTGACGATGCCCTTGATCAGCTGGTTGAGCTGGCGGCTGTCGGCAAAGAGCGGAATCGTGTTGTCATAGCTCTTGCTCATCTTGCGGCCATCCAGACCGGGCAAGGTGCCCACGCTCTCGTCCACCTGCACGCTTGGCAAGGTGAGCACCTCCCCATAGAGGTGGTTGAAGCGCTGGGCAATGTCGCGGGTGATCTCCAGATGCTGAACCTGGTCACGCCCGACCGGCACGCGGTCGGCGCTGAAGATGAGGATGTCGGCCGCCATCAGCACGGGGTACATGAACAGCCCGGCCGTCACATCGGTATCCAGATCGACGCCGGCCTCCCGGTTGCGGTCATTGGCGGCCTTGTAGGCATGGGCGCGATTCAACAAGCCCTTGCCCGTCACACAGGTCAGGTACCAGCACAACTCGGGAATTTCCGGCAGGTCGGACTGGCGATAGAAGAACACGCGCTCGGGATCAAGACCGGCGGCCAACCAGCAGGCGGCAATGTCGAGTGTCGAGCGCTGGATCCGCTCGGGTTCAGGGCATTTGATCAGCCCATGAAAATCGGCCAGAAAGAAGAAGCTCTCGACCTGCGGATTCTGGCTGGCAGCAATGGCCGGCCGGATCGCGCCGGCGAAATTGCCCAGATGGGGGGTGCCGGTGGTCGTGATGCCGGTGAGAACACGTGGCAATCGGGTATCAGCTTGGGTCATGAGAAAGCGGGAGGACGAACAAATACATAACACGCGCGAGGATGAAAGATAGCACTCAGCGCGTCATCGCATCGACCGGCCCCAGGCCGACCCGGACGATCAACGGCTCGTCCCCCGTCACATCGATGACGCTCGTCGGCTCGAACTGGCCTGCACCACCATCGACGAGCAAATCGATCCGCTTGCCGATCCGATCCTCGATGTCGTCCGGATCGGCCAACGGGTCGGTGTCGCCCGGCAGGATCAGCGAGGCACAAAGCAGCGGCGTGCCGAGCGCTTCGAGCAGTGCCAGCACGATCGGTGCGTCCGGCACCCGCAGGCCAACCGTCTTTCGGGACGGATGGTGCAGACGGCGCGGCACCTCTTTCGTGGCCGGCAGGATGAAGGTGTAGGCGCCCGGCGTCCACTCCTTCAGGAACCGGAACTGGCGATTGTCCACCTGCGCATATTGCGACAGCTCGGACAGGTCACGACACATCAGCGTGAGCAGGTGCTTGTCATCGATGCCGCGGATGGCGCGCATCCGCTCGACGGCCGACTTGTCCTCCAGATGACAAGCGAGCACATAGCTCGCATCGGTGGGCAGCGCGGCCAGCGCCCCTTTCTGGAACTGGTCGGCCACCTGACGGATCAGGCGATCCTGGGGGTTTTTGGGATGGATGGCGATACGTTTCATCAGAAACCTTTGATCTCATGGATCGGCTATCGGCATATGGTAAAACAGCGCCGGCAGCCGTGGTCTTGCAGCACGCGATGACCGTTGACCTACCTCGCCACTGACGAGCCGAGCACGGCGCACACCTTGCAAGCCATTGACTCAGGGACACAAGGTACGCGGCAACCGGGGCCAGCCTGCCCAGATCGGCACCAGATCGCCGGGCAGCGGTGGCACCCGGCCCAGGTCGAATCGGCTCTCGGCCGGGTCATGAAAATCCGAGCCGCGCGAGGCGGCCAGCGGCAAGCGTCGGCTCCAGTCGGCAAAGCGGCGGATGTCCTCCTCGCCATGACTGCCAGAGACGACCTCGATGCCTTCGCCCCCGGCCGCCACGAAAGCTTCGGCGAGCAACCACAACGCCGTGTCGTCAAAGCGGTAACGGGCCGGATGTGCCAGCACCGCCTGGCCGCCCGCCCCGCGAATCCAGCTGACGGCCTCTGAAAGGCTCGCCCAGCGCTGCGGCACGAAACCGGGCTTACCGGGCACCAGCCAGTTGGCAAACACCTCCCGTGTGTTGGCGGCCCGGCCGATCTGCACCAGATAACGGCCGAAGTGACTGCGCGAGATCAGCGCCGGGTTGCCCACATAGGCCATGGCCCCCTCATAGGCATCGGGCACACCGGCCCGGGCCAGCTCACGCGCGATCTCATGTGCCCGTGCATCACGCCCGGAACGATTTGCTGCCAAACCATCCTGCAACGCCTGATTGCCGATATCGACGCCCAGGCCGACGATATGAACGGTTTCACCAGCCCAGGTGATCGACACCTCGACCCCCGGCACGAGCGTGATGCCGAGTGTCTCGGCCACCTCGGCCGCCTCGGGTATGCCATCGAGAATGTCGTGATCGGTGAGCGCCAGCACCTGCACCCCGTTCTGGTGGGCACGCCGGACGACCTCGGCGGGCGACAGCACCCCATCGGATCGCAGGGAATGACAATGCAGGTCGATATTGAGGGACATGAGGCAGCTCAGACAGACATGGGACAAACGTATCGTGACAGGCAAGCATGCCTCACACGCCGGGGATACCCCCTCATCAAACGCCACGCCTGGGCAGGGCTGGCCCACACGCATCATCAACGTTCAAAGGGAATCATGCACGGACTCGTGCCGGCAACGGTGCCCGACACCCAAATGTAGCAGCCCGCCGGCCTTCTCCGTGAAAACCCTGAGACCGCTGGCATCGTCCGCCAGCCCCCCCCCAAGCGGATTCAGGCCGAGCCGCCCCTGTCTGGCTTCACACACCGGTTGTCGCGGCGCAATACACCCACGCAACCGCGGCGCCCGGATTCGCCAGCCATGCAGCTCACCGGGCAGTGCCGATGCCAAAGCATTGCAACACGTCGAGCGGCCCCCGCCCCGTCCCGTGTCCAACGCGTCATCACCAGCTCAAACCGTCACCCACGACGGCCAACCGTCCAGGAGCCTGATTTACCCCCTGAACAAAGGTGAGGCGGCCCGAATGGGCTGCCGATGCCTGATAGCATCTCAAGCACCTAAAGCGCATGAGCGCACGCAAGGAGTTCCACATGCTCTCCAATAAAGATGTCATCGCCTTGGGCATGATGATTTTCGCCCTGTTCCTCGGCGCCGGAAACATCATTTTTCCACCGATGGAGGGCTATCTGTCCGGCACCCAATGGTCATGGGCGGCTCTGGGCTTCATCCTGACCGGGGTGATGATGCCTTTCGTGACCCTGGTGATCGTGGCCATTCGAGGCAAGGGCGAGGCGCTCTCGAAAGACCTGCCCCAATGGGCACAGGTGATGTTCTGGGTGACGCTCTATCTGATCATCGGCCCGACCTTTGCGGCCCCCCGCGTGACGAACGTGGCCTACGAGATGGCGTGGTTGCCGCTCGGATTGAGCAACCCGGAAAATGCCACCTCGCATGTGGTCTTTGCCGTCGGCTTCGTGCTGATCGGCATGTATTTCATGCTGCGCAAAAACGCGATGATTTCGACCATCGGTGAAGTGATGACACCACTGCTGCTGCTGTTGCTGGCGATCGTGGCCATCCGCGTGATCCAGGTGCCACTGTCGGCGGTTCAGGCCCCCGCACAAGCCTATGCACAAGGCTCGCCACTGGTGATCGGCATGGTGGGCGGCTATCAGACGATGGATCTGCTGGCGGCGATGGCCTTTGGCGGGCTGGTGGCCAACGTGATGCGCGCCCGTCAGGTGAACGATGCCAGGCGCGTCATCCGCTACACGCTGAAGGCGGGCATGGTCTCGCTCGTCTGCCTCTCGCTGCTCTACACCTCCCTCTTCTATATGGGCGCCACCAGCCATGCGGTGGCACAAGGGGCCGACAACGGTGGTCAGATTTTCTCCCGCTATGTGAATGAGCTGTTCGGCACGGCCGGCGTCTGGATGATGAGCGGCATCGTGATGCTGGCCAACCTGACCACACTGGTGGGGGTGATCAGCTCGGCCTCCGATTATTTCAGCCGGTTGCTTCCCGGCATCCGTTACCCCGTGTGGGTCGTGATCTTCACCGCCATGACCGCTTTCGTGGCCGAGATGGGTCTCACCACGCTATTGCGCGTCACGATCCCGGCACTGCTGCTGATCTACCCGGTGGCGATCATGCTGGTCGTCCTGCAATTCCTGCGCCCCTACCTCGGCGACATCAAGCGCACGTATCATGTCGTCATCGGCGTGACCGTGCTCTTCAGCGCCATCGACAGCCTGAACAACCTGGGCTGGCTGCCGGCCTCGGTCAACAGCACGCTGAGCCACCTGCCCTTGTATCAGGAACAGCTCGCCTGGCTGGCCCCCGCACTGATCACGCTGCTGATCATGTTCTTTCGCGGCAAAGCCTTGAAGGTATCCTCTGACACACGCACCACAGGAGAAGAAACCGCATGAGTCTCTATGCACTGGGTGAGCAGCGCCCCACCCTGTCGCCCTCGGCCTGGGTCGCCCCCGGCGCCTCGGTGATCGGCGACGTTCAGCTGGGCGATCAGGTCAGCATCTGGTTTGGCGCCGTACTACGTGGGGACAATGAACCGATCCGTATCGGCAACGGCAGCAACGTGCAGGAAAACGCCGTGCTGCATGTGGATCATGGCTGCCCGATCGAGGTGGGCGAGAACGTCACCATCGGCCATCAGGCCATGCTGCACGGCTGCAGCATCGGCGACAACAGCCTGATCGGCATCCAGGCCGTGGTCTTGAATCGGGCACGTATCGGCCGCAACTGTCTGGTTGGGGCCGGCGCCCTGGTCACGGAAGGCAAGGTGTTCGAGGACGGATGGCTGATCCTCGGCTCACCCGCCAAGGCCGTTCGCCGGCTGAGCGAAGAAGAAATCGCCGGTCTGGCGGCCTCGGCAGCCAGCTACCGGGCGCATTTAGGGCATTACGCCACGGAACTGACAGCATGGACACCCTGATCCGATTTGGCTTTGCGAACAAGGTACGCGGCCAGATCGTCAAACTCGACGAGAGCTGGCAAGCCATCGTCAAGAACCATCAACACTATGGCACCAGGGACGTTCCCCCCACGGTGCGCGAGCGCCTGGGCGAGCTGACGGCAGCGGGGCTGTTGCTGTCGGCATCGCTCAAGTTCGACGGCAGCCTGCTCTTGCAGATTCAGGGCAGCGGCCCGGCACGCCTTTTCGTGGCCGAATGCCAGCCCGATGGGCGCTACCGTGCCACCGTGAAACTGAACGAACAGGTGGCCATTCCGCACGATGCCTCGTTCAACGATCTGGTGAACCCCGACAACCGGGGCCGCTTCGTCGTCACGCTGATTCCGGCTGCAGCCAATCAGGGCGGCGGGCCGGACAACCCCTATCAGGGCATCATCCCCTTCGAGGGCGACACGGTGGCCGAAGTGCTGGAACACTACATGGCACAGTCGGAGCAGATTCCCACGCGGCTGTGGCTGGCCGCCGATGAGACATCGGCCTTCGGCCTGCTGCTGCAGATGATGCCGACACAGGGTGATGCCGGCGCGCCCGACGAGCTGGAAAGCCGCCAGACCTGGGAGCAGGTACAGGTGCTGGCCGACACGCTCTCACGCGATGAAATGCTGGGCTTGCCGCCTGAAGAGGTACTGCACCGACTGTTCTGGGAAACCGATATCGCCGGCTACGGCAAGATGCGGCCTGTCTTTGAATGCACCTGCTCGCGTGAGAAGGTCGCAGGCATGCTGAAGATGCTGGGCGAGACGGAAGTGCGGCACATCCTGGATGAACAGCCGAACATCCTCGTCAATTGCGAGTTCTGCCGCAAGCCCTATGACTTCAATGAAGCGCAGGCGATGGCGCTCTTCGATGAAAGCTGATCACTCGGCGCTGCCCGGCTCGGTGCTTTCGGCCGGGGCGGGGTTGATCTGCACGAAGATCTCGTCCTCGCGCACCATGCCCAGGCTGTAACGGGCACGTTCCTCGACGGCCGATGCCCCGCTTTTCAGGTCTTCGGCCTCGGCTTCCAGCCCTTCATTGCGAAGACGCTTGCCGACATTGATTTCCTTTTGCAGCGCGAGCTGCTGGTCGAGCTTCCAGACACGCAGCCAGCTGCCCTGACCCAGCCACAATGGGTACTGGATCAGGACGAGCAACGTGAACAGAACCGCGGCCAGCAGTCTCATGCGCCGTGTTTACAACCGATCAACGATGCAGGTTGTAGAACGCGCCCATACCGGGATAGCTGGCGGTATCGCCCAGGTCTTCCTCGATGCGGATCAGCTGGTTGTACTTGGCGATACGGTCGCTGCGCGACATCGAGCCGGTCTTGATCTGCAGCGCGTTGGTGGCCACGGCGATGTCAGCGATCGTCGTGTCTTCGGTTTCACCCGAACGGTGTGACACCACCGAGGTGTAGCCGGCGCGCTTGGCCATTTCGATGGCAGCGAAGGTTTCGGTCAGCGTGCCAATCTGATTGATCTTGATCAGGATCGAGTTGGCGATGCCCTTCTTGATGCCTTCTTCAAGGATCTTCGTGTTGGTGACGAACAGGTCATCCCCCACCAACTGCACGCTCCTACCCAGGCGCTCGGTCAGATGCTTCCAGCCATCCCAGTCGTTTTCGGCCATGCCGTCCTCGATCGAGATGATCGGGTACTTGGCGCACCAGTCCGACAGCAGCTTCGTCAGCTCAGGGGCGGTCAGCACCTTGTTCTCACCCGAGAGGTGATACTTGCCGTCCTTGTAGAACTCGCTGCTGGCGCAATCCAGGCCGATGGCGATGTCATCGCCCGGCTTGTAACCGGCCTTCTCGATGGCCTTCATGATCAGCTGCAACGCAGCCTCGTGGCTGTCGACCGAGGGTGCAAAACCGCCCTCATCGCCCACGGCCGTCGGCATCCCGGCGTCGTTGATCAGCTTTTTCAGCGCGTGGAAGGTTTCAGCCCCGTAACGCAGTGCCTCACGGAAGGTGGGCGCGCCCACGGGAATGATCATGAATTCCTGCAGGTCGAGGTTGTTGTTGGCATGCGCGCCGCCATTGATGACGTTCATCATGGGCACCGGCAGCGACATCGGGCCGGAGCCGCCAAAGTAGCGGTACAGCGGCAGGCCGGACTCCTCCGCAGCGGCACGGGCAACAGCCATGGAGACGGCCAGCATCGCGTTGGCGCCCAGGTTGGCCTTGTTGTCGGAGCCATCCAGCTCGATCAGCGTGCGATCGACATAGCTCTGCTCGGTGGCATCCAGGCCCAGCACGGCCTCGGAGATTTCGGTGTTGATGTTCTCGACGGCCTTCAGCACACCCTTGCCGCCATAACGGCCTGCATCACCATCACGCAGCTCGATCGCCTCACGCGAACCGGTGGAGGCACCGGACGGCACGGCGGCACGTCCCATGACACCGGATTCGAGCAACACATCACACTCGACGGTGGGGTTGCCGCGAGAATCGATGATCTCGCGCCCGATGATGTCGACAATAGTACTCATTGGCCTTTCTCCTAGTCTGCTATGCCTTCAACACAGATCATGTTGAACTGGGCGGTTGCACCGGCCCGCGTCTGGCGCGCCTGCCGATACAGCTGGGAATCATAATATTTCCGGGCAGTTTCCATGTCGTCAAACCTGATCACGACGATCCGTTCAGGCGACCAATTGCCCTCGAAGACTTCGGTCTTGCCGCCCCGCGCGAGGAACTGGCCGCCCCCGGCTGCCGTGGCAGCCGTGGACAACTCGCGATAAGCGGCGATTTTCTCGGGGTCCGACACCCCGGCAATGTCGATGATGACATAAGCGGCCATCAGCTTTCCTCCAATTCGGCAAACCCCTGCCGCTTGACCACGGCATCCAGCTCACGAAGCGTGGCCAGCAGCGCCTTCAGCCGCGGCAATGGCCAGGCGTTCGGGCCGTCGGACATCGCCTTGTCCGGATCAGGGTGCGTTTCCATGAAGAGCCCCGCCACACCGACGGCAACAGCCGCACGTGCCAGCACCGGCACGAACTCGCGTTGTCCGCCGGAGCGATCGCCCTGCCCGCCCGGCAGCTGCACCGAGTGCGTGGCATCGAACACCACCGGACAACCGGTTTCGCGCATGATGGCCAGGCTGCGCATGTCGGAAACGAGGTTGTTGTAACCAAAGCTCGCGCCTCGTTCGCAGACCATCACACAGTCTTCGTCGAGACCGGCTGCACGGGCGGCGGCACGCGCCTTCAACACGACCTGGCGCATGTCATGCGGTGCCAGAAACTGGCCCTTCTTGATGTTGACGGGCTTGCCGCTGGCCGCCACCGCATTGATGAAATCGGTTTGCCGACACAAAAAGGCCGGCGTCTGCAGCACATCGACGACCTCGGCCACCGGCCTGATCTGCTCGATCTCATGCACGTCGGTGACGACCGGCACACCGATCTGCCGCTTGACCTCGTCGAGGATCTTCAGGCCCTCATCCATGCCGGGGCCGCGGAAGGCGCTGCCCGAGCTGCGGTTGGCCTTGTCGAAGGAAGATTTGTAGACGAAGGGAATGTCGAGTTCGGTGCAGATCTGCTTCAACTCGCCGGCCGTGTCGAGCGCCAGCTGCTTCGATTCGATGGCACAGGGACCGGCCAGCAGAAAGAAGGGTTGATCGAGACCAACAGGGCGATCGGCGATGATCATCGTGCAGGCTCCTGCTTGTCGGCACGGGCAGCAGCCTGCGCCAGCGCAGCCTTGATGTAAGCCGTGAACAGCGGGTGCCCGTTGCGGGGGGTGGAGGTGAATTCCGGATGGAATTGTACCCCGACGAACCACGGGTGCCCGGCTTGCCCCTGCGGCAGCTCGATGGTTTCGGTCAGCCCTTCGACAGGTGTGCGTGCCGCAATGACAAGCCCGGCATCACGCAGCCGATCGACATACGCGTTGTTGACCTCGAAGCGGTGACGATGACGCTCACTCACCGTGTCGCCATAGATCTGGTGCAGCAGCGTGCCCGGCTCGACCGGGCAGGTTTGGGCACCCAGCCGCATCGTGCCGCCGAGCGCCGAGTTCTGATCCCGCCGCTCCAGGTTGCCGGTGCTGTCGGTCCATTCGGTGATGAGCGCGATGACCGGATCGGGCGTGTCGGCCTCGAATTCGGTGCTGTTGGCTTGGGCCAGCCCGGCCACGTGGCGGGCGTATTCGACGACGGCCAGCTGCATGCCAAGGCAGATGCCAAGGTACGGCACCTTGTGTTCACGGGCGTAACGAATGGCCTGGATCTTGCCTTCGACACCGCGCTTGCCGAAACCGCCCGGCACCAGCACGGCATCATAGCTGCCGAGCACCTCGCAGCCGTCGCGCTCGATCTGTTCGGAATCCAGGTAATCGATCTTGACACGCGTGGACGTGTGCATGCCGGCATGCACGAGCGCCTCGGTCAGCGACTTGTAGGATTCGGTCAGGTCGACATACTTGCCGACCATCGCGATCCGAACCTCGTGCGTCGGATGTTCGAGCCGGTCGATGAGCTTGTCCCAGACACTGAGATCGGCCGCGGGCTTGTCCAGACGCAGCAGGTCGCCCAGGATTTCGTCGACCTTCTGCTCGTGCAGCATGCGCGGGATCTTGTAGATCGAATCGGCGTCGGTGACGGAGATGACCGAATCGGTCGGGATGTTCGAGAAGAGCGAAATCTTGGCCCGCTCGTCTTCAGGGATGATGCGGTCGGCCCGACACAGCACCATGTCGGCCTGGATGCCGATCTTGCGCAGCTCCTGCAACGAGTGCTGCGTGGGCTTGGTTTTCAGCTCGCCGGCCGTGCCCAGGAAAGGCACCAGCGTCAGGTGCACGAAGCAGGCGTTGCCTCGCCCGGCCTTCAGACTCATCTGACGGGCCGCTTCCAGAAAGGGCAGCGATTCGATGTCGCCCACCGTGCCACCGATCTCGACGATGGCCACCTCGGCTTCCTCGGGCGTGCCGACACCGGCGCCTCGCTCGACGAATGCCTGAATTTCATTGGTGATGTGGGGAATGACCTGCACCGTGCGACCCAGATACTCGCCCCGGCGCTCCTTGCGCAGGACGGAATCATAGATCTGGCCCGTGGTGAAATTGTTGTGACGGCGCATGCGTGCGGAGACGAAGCGCTCGTAGTGGCCAAGATCCAGATCGGTCTCGGCGCCGTCGTCGGTGACGAAAACTTCACCGTGCTGAAACGGACTCATCGTGCCCGGATCAACGTTGATGTAGGGATCCAGTTTCAGCAGCGTGACCCTGACACCGCGGGATTCAAGCAACGCAGCCATCGAGGCGGCCGCAATCCCCTTGCCCAGCGAGGAGACCACGCCGCCGGTGACGAACACATATTTAGTCATGTAAGCCCATCCGGAAATAACAATTGTAGCAATGATCCGCCCGTTGCTGCCAACCCGGTCGGTGCCGACCGTGGCAACACCAAAGCACGCCAGACGGCACCGTCATGGCAATCCGCGCCCGGCCCCGCTTGACCATCCATGCTCCCATTTGATCCATTCGGCACGAGGTGCTGTCAAAAGTGCCTCAGGCAAGCTGTTTGGCAGGATTTGCCCCTAGCACCGTTTGCATCGGGCCATGCGCTAACGGACAATAGCCAGCGCATGTCATGACTGTCTGATGAATGATGGGCGCGTGTCACCGCTGCACGTCCTGCATGGCTTCGCCGGCGCGACAGCCCCGCAGGGCACACAGGATCCGCACGGCTCAGCCAGGAGAATAGGATGAGTTCAGAAGAAATCGCGATCGAACGCGACTCGATGGAATTTGATGTCGTGATCGTCGGCGCCGGCCCCGCCGGGCTGTCCACCGCGATCCGGCTCAAGCAGTTGGCTGCCGAAAGCGGTCAGGAAATCAATGTCTGTGTCATCGAGAAAGCCGCCGAGGTTGGCGCGCACACGCTCTCGGGCGCCGTGGTCGACCCACGCTCGCTGAACGAGCTGATACCGGACTGGAAGGAACGGGGCGCCCCACTCAAGACCGAGGCCACGAAGGATGAGGTCATCTTCCTCAGCAAGACGGGCAGCTTCAAGGTGCCTGCCTGGGCCACGCCGCCGGGCTTTCACAACGAAGGCTGTTATATCGTCGGGCTGGGCAACGTCGTGGCCTGGCTCGGCGAGCAGGCCGAAGCCCTGGGGGTCGAGATCTACCCCGGTTTCCCGGCCGCATCCATCCTCTATGGCGACGATGGCCAGGTGCGCGGAGTCATCACCGGCGACATGGGCCTGGATCGGGACGGCCAACCCACCGACGCCTTCCAGCCCGGCATGGCGCTGCTCGGCAAGTACGTGGTCTTCGCCGAAGGCGCCCGTGGCCACCTGGGGCGCGAGCTGATCGAGCGCTTCAACCTGAATGCCGAATCCGACCCGCAGAGCTACGGCATCGGCATCAAGGAACTGTGGGAGGTCGATCCCGCCAAGTTCAAGCCCGGCCTTGTCGTGCACACGGCCGGCTGGCCGCTCGACAATGACACCTATGGCGGGGGTTTCCTCTACCACTTCGAAGACAACAAGGTCACGATCGGCTTCGTCGTGGGCCTGAACTACCAGAATCCTTACCTCTCCCCCTTCGAGGAGTTTCAGCGCTGGAAAACCCATCCCGTCATCCGCGACACTTTCGAGGGCGCACGCCGTATCGGCTACGGCGCACGCGCCATCACCGCGGGTGGCTACAACGCACTGCCCAAACTGATCTTCCCCGGTGGTTGCCTGGTGGGCTGCGAGGCGGGCTTTCTCAATGCGGCCCGCATCAAGGGCACCCACACGGCGATGAAATCCGGCATGCTGGCGGCCGAGAGCATCGCCAAAGCGCTGGCCTCAGGCCGGGCGGGTGATCTGCTCGACACCTATCCGGAAGCCTACCGCAGCTCGTGGCTGCATGATGAGCTTTGGGGCACGCGCAACTTCAAACCCGCCATGAGCAAAGGGCTGGTGCTGGGCAGCCTGCTCGTCGGCATCGACCAGATCCTGTTCCGTGGCAAGGCCCCCTTCACGCTGCACACGAAACAGGAAGACTGTCGATACCTGAAACCGGCCTCGGACTGTACACCCATCGAGTATCCAAAACCCGATGGCAAGCTGACCTTCGACCGGTTATCCTCCGTCTTCATTTCCAATGCCAACCACAAGGAGGATCAACCGGTTCACCTGCGTCTGAAGGATCCGTCGGTGCCGATCGACATCAATCTGGCCCGCTATGCCGGGCCGGAAGCGCGGTACTGTCCGGCCGGCGTCTATGAATTCGTCGAGCGGGAAGATGGCGGCGGGCAGCGCTTGCAGATCAATGCGCAGAACTGTGTACACTGCAAGACCTGTGACATCAAGGATCCCACCCAGAATATCGTGTGGGTCACGCCGGAAGGTGGTGGTGGCCCCGGATACAGTGGCATGTGATGCTCGTCTGCCCTGCCGGCAACGCACATGGTAGCGGCACGGTGTTGGCACAGGTGATGCACGTTTTCGTCCCCGCACAACTCGCCCTGCCTGTGCAGGGCATGTTCCAGGGCGGCACGGTTTCAAGGTGCCGTCCTTCGTATCGACCGTTTCACCATTGGTTCTCCACTCGTTTCACGATCAATCAAAAACAGGAAGAGACATGAGAAAACTCTATGCTTCTGCCGCGGAAGCCTTGCAGGGTATCGTCGAAGATGGTCAGACGATTGCCGTGGGCGGCTTTGGTCTGTGCGGCATCCCCGAGGCGCTGATCACCGCGCTGCGTGACACCGGCGTCAAGGATCTGACCTGCATCAGCAACAACGCGGGCGTCGACGACTTTGGCCTGGGCATGCTGCTCACCACCCGTCAGATCAAGAAGATGATCGCCAGCTACGTGGGCGAGAACAAGGAGTTCGAGCGGCAATACCTGTCGGGCGAGCTGGAGCTGGAATTCACCCCGCAGGGCACGCTCGCCGAGAAGCTGCGCGCCGGTGGCGCCGGCATCCCGGCCTTCTTCACCCGCACCGGGGTGGGCACCATCGTGGCCGAGGGCAAGGAAACCCGTGATTTCGATGGCCACACCTATGTGATGGAACGCGGCCTCACGGCCGATGTGGCCCTCGTCAAAGCCTGGAAGGCCGACCGCGCCGGCAATCTGATCTATCACCGCACGGCTCGCAACTTCAACCCGATGTGCGCCACGGCCGGCAAGATCACGGTGGCCGAAGTCGAAGAGCTGGTCGAGGTGGGTGAGCTGGATCCCGACCAGATCCACACGCCCGGCATCTTCGTGCAGCGCCTGATCGTCAACCCGACGCCCGAGAAGCGCATCGAACAGCGCACCACCCGCCCCAACTGATCACCCAGGAGACAACGAACATGGCATGGGATAGAAATCAAATGGCGGCACGTGCCGCTGCCGAGCTGCAGGACGGCTTTTATGTGAACCTGGGCATCGGCCTGCCCACCCTGGTGGCCAACCATGTGCCCGAGGGGATGGAGGTCTGGCTGCAGTCTGAAAACGGCCTGCTCGGCATCGGCCCCTTCCCGACGGAGGATGAAGTGGATGCCGACGTGATCAACGCGGGCAAGCAGACCGTCACCACCCTGCCCGGCTCATCGATTTTCAGCTCAGCCGATTCCTTCGGCATGATCCGCGGCGGCCACATCAATCTGGCCATCCTCGGCGCGATGCAGGTCTCCACCTCGGGCGATCTGGCCAACTGGATGATTCCCGGCAAGATGGTCAAAGGCATGGGGGGAGCAATGGATCTGGTGGCCGGCGTCGGCCGTGTCGTCGTGCTGATGGAGCACGTGGCCAAAGGGGGGGCGCACAAGATCCTGCCGGCCTGCACGCTGCCCTTGACCGGCGTGGGTGTGGTCAACCGCATCATCACCGACCTGGCCGTGCTGGATGTGACGCCCGATGGCCTCGAACTGGTGGAGCTGGCCGATGGCGTGACCATCGAAGAGCTGCAGGAAAAAACGGGCGGCCCCATCCGGGTGCCGGAAGGCGTGCTGAAGTAAGCCAGCCCGCCTGAAGCCGGGAAGCAAGGAAGCCTCCCGGAACACGATGACAGCCATGATGCCCGCACCGGGCACATGGCTGTCTGTTTTTGATGATCTGTCAGATATGAGGATGAGGCGTCGGCCGCCTTCATGAGGAGGAGATCCCGACACCGACGATCAACGGCACACAACGGGGGCACACCCGGATGCCGGGACGTACCGACCCGGTGCGGTGGTGAACGGGGTGCGTGCCGGCTGCACTGAGGACGTACCCTGCCCGCCCGGTGAGGCAGGCAGGCACGCAACCAGGCTTCAATCCCTCAGTGCTCACCACCAGGCACAGGTCGTGGCCCCGAGCGACGAGGGCCAGCACCACCCGGCGGGCGGTTCCCCTGATCATTGGCCTCGTTGACCACCAGGGCACGACCACCAAGCAGCGAACCGTTGAGCGCGGCGATGGCAGCTTTGGCCCCTTCCGCCGTCGCAATGGTCACAAAGGCAAAACCCCGTGAGCGACCGGTATCCCGATCCGAGACAATACGGACACTGACGACTTCACCATAAGGCACGAACAGCTCGCTCAGCTGCGCTTCCGTGGTACGCCACGGCAAATTACCGACGTAGATCTTGGTTGACATTAAAAGGCACTTCCAGCAAAAGACCGAAATGTTGCGCGGTCGATGCCAACCAGGCGATATCCCTGACACGCACCGGCCCGAGCAACCCATTCGAGTTGTTTGTGCCGACCCGTGCCGGACGCCAAACTTCAACGAATCAAAACGAGAGGCGAACGGAAACCATCCTGCCGGGATGCTCAGGCATGTCCAGCAGCGGTTTCAAGGAGCTAGGCCGAGACAGGCATCGCAGGGTGTGCGCTGCCCTGTGGAGGAGGCCCTCATCGGGGCAAACCAGGTACGGTTTGTACCCAAGGCGCACTGGCCACGACCGCCTGCCGCCCAAGCTCCTGACGATGTAAAAACATCCTGACCACCACGCTACAAACCATGACAGCCTGTTGAATGACCGCCATCAGTCCGCCGCGCGAAGTCATGAAGGCAGTGTAACGTTTTTTGGCAGTTATGGTGCACATAAGGATCAAAAAAGCTTGTCAGGATTACGATACTGTATGAAAATACAGGAAATCATTCTGGAAGGCTTTGTACATGCGTCCGCTTACGCCACGACAACTGGAAGTCCTTGCCCTGATCAAGTTCCATCTGGAAAACACCGGGTTCCCCCCTACCCGCGCCGAAATCGCGGCCGAGTTGGGTTTTCGGTCGGCCAATGCCGCCGAAGACCACCTCCGTGCGCTGGCGCGCAAAGGCATCATCGAACTCTGCCCTGGTGCCTCCCGCGGCATCCGGGTCATGCCCGCAGCCGAGGCCGCACTCGAAGGCCAGCCCGTGCCGCTGCGCCGCACGCCGCTTCGCGCGCAACAGGCCGCGCTGCGCGGCCACCTGTCGCCCTTCTCGCCCCCCACGACAACCCCCGGTGGCATGCCCTTTGGCGCCGAGCCACTCAGTCCACTGCAGCAACTGCCGCTCGTAGGCCGCGTGGCGGCCGGCCAACCCATTCTGGCCGACAGCCACATCGAATCCAGCTACAGCGTCGATGCCGCCCTGTTCAGCATGGTTCCAGACTATCTGCTGCGGATCAAGGGCGCCAGCATGCGCGACGCAGGCATGCTCGATGGTGACCTGCTCGCCGTCAAGGCATCACCCGATGCACACAACGGGCAGATCGTCGTGGCCCGCATCGGCAACGAGGTCACGGTCAAGCGCTTCAGGCGCCACCGGGATGATGGCACCATCGAGCTGCTGCCCGAAAACCCCGACTATGAACCCATCACGCTCACGCCAGGCCAGGACGAATTCCAGATCGAGGGGATCGCTGTCGGTCTGATTCGCCAGCAACCTGGCCGCTATTTCTGAGCGCGGAGCCGAATCTGAGCGCGGGGCCCAAAGCGCGCAAGCGCCGCAAAGCCCCCGTCCATGCCAGCCTGCCCTGTTGAACGCTCAGGCCAGCAGCCGGGCGTTCAACGTGTAAGTGCCGCCAATGCTGGCCGATCCGAGGCTGTGGCCTTCCAGCAGTTCAGTGATCAGGCGTCCGTCGAAACGCCCATCCACGGGCAGCCGTGCCACATCCAGTGCATGCACGATGAACTCATAACGGTGAACACGGGCATCATTCCACGGCGGACAGGGGCCATCGTAGCCATGGTAATCGCCACTCATGTCGTGGTCGTTGGCAAACCACTGGGTGTAATCATTGATGCCCTGACGGCTTCCATCCGGCAGCTCGACACCGGCCTTGCCGCGAGGCGTCACCTCGCGCGAGTAGGCGCCCTCGGCCAGCACCCGTGTGTCGGCTGGCAGATCGATCAGGATCCAATGATAGAAATCAGCCCGAGGCAGATCGGCCGGCACTTCCCGGTCAGGGTGGTTCACGTCATCGGGCTTCGTCGGCGCATCCCGATCCACACACAACACGACGAAGGATTGCGTCCCGGCCGGCACCTCATCCCAGGCCAGATGCGGGTTGATGTTGTCGGCCAGCGCCACCTTGGCTTCGGCATCGTGCCGGGCAAAGGCAAGTCGCTCAGGCAATGGCGCCTGATCGGCGAAGGAATCGCTGTGCAGTTTCATGGCGTGATCTCCTGAGAATGGGGAACTCGGGTCTTCATTCGGAACAGCTCGATGCCGGGCCATCACCCCCCGGCGTCGGCAGCGAAGCCTCTCCCCGATCCGCTGGCATCAGGCGCGTCTCGGCCGGATCAGCCTCGAAGCGCAACAGCATGTTGCCCGAAGCATCCTGCAAGACCAATTGCGTTCCATCCTTCACCAGACGATCGGTCGCGTTCAAGGCGGCCAGAAAGGCACGCTCGAGCTGATTGGCCGCCGGGTCACACAGGCGCTTCGTGACGCCCAACTGGCCAAGACTCAGGCGTTTTTCGTGCAGACGGTATGTTCCAAAATAACGATTACAGCCGGCAAACCCCGCCACGGCCGAACCATCTGCCTGCAACAACAGGTTAGGCGGCTCCACCCATGGCGCCGAACCATCGTGGCCCGCCATCGAAACGAGACGCCAGCGTGTGCCACGCAGCGCGATACCCGGTGGCGGAAAAGATTTCAAGTCGGTCACGACGCCATCCTTGTTGGGAGCGGGCTGCATCGCCGATGAGGCAGGCGCGCCACCGCTCGTGCTGACGCAAGCCGCCAGCAGGATGGCCGCGCCGCCCAGCGCCAGCAGCCGGCACGCACGGCCCAAGGCTTGGCGAGGCCCCACCTGGTGAGGGAGGGCAACGGCTGCCATCGATGCCTGAGCAGCTGGCTGCCCGGCCCGGCCAGGGGTGTATTGAAAGCGCTTTGCCACCGGATGATGCTCCGTTTGAAGGGGTTGAGAGGGATCAGAACCGGTGAAGCGGACGCCTGCACGCTGCCGATGCGCGCCAAATACGCGTCACATGCTCTGACAATCATTCTCAAGTGTAGCATTCAAGCCACCATCCCCGGCCCTGCCAGCCCTGGAGCGGGTTGGCAACGCAGTGCTGCGCACCCAGAGGGGCTTATCAAGGGGACGAATAAGTGCATAACACGCTCTATCCCGACAGGCGACGCGGCAGACTGAAAGACGGAAGCCAGCACGGCCCACCCAAGCCCGACATGATGGCTTGGCCCGTTTCTGTGTAATATCGTGACGTAAGATCAGCACACCACGATAGCCAGCCCACGGACAGCCCTCGGCCGTCCACGTCACCACGTGGCCAAGTGGCGTCAGGTGCTGGCACATCACGGGGGCATCGCCCATCGCCTGAGGCGTGCCGCACCTGAATGCCACATCGTCTGCTGATCAAGCCGGTTTTTCCAAGAGGACACCCAGCCCATGACAGAATCCAGTGTGGTCATTTTCGATGAACCCGTCACCGTCGACGGCCGCCGGGTAGGCCATGCCACCCTCAACGCCCCCGCCTCACTGAATGCCTTGTCACTGGCGATGGTCGAGCAACTCGGCCCCAAGCTCGAACAATGGATCGCCGACCCCGACATCGTCTGCATCGTCCTGGATGGCGCGGGCGAACGCGCTTTCTGTGCGGGGGGTGACATCCGCGACCTTTACCACTCGATCCGGGAATATGGTTCGTCTCCCAATCCCTATGCCCAGCGCTTCTTTTCCCTGGAATATGCGCTCGACTACCGGATTCACACCTGTCCCAAGCCCATCGTCTGCTGGGGGCACGGCATCGTCATGGGGGGTGGCCTGGGGTTGCTGGCGGGCGCTTCACACCGGGTCGTCACGCCCGAAACCCGCATCGCCATGCCGGAAATCAGCATCGGTCTCTTCCCGGACGTGGGTGGCAGCTGGTTCCTGAACCGTCTGCCCGGCCGTGCGGGGCTTTTCATGGCGCTGACGGCAGCCCCGATGAACGCCTCCGATGCCCTCTTCTCCAGCATGGCCGATTTCTGTATCGACAACGCGGCACGCGAGCAGGTGCTGGCCGAGATGCTGGCCAGCCGCTGGCATGACGACGCGGCGTCGAACAAGGTTCAGATGACGCATCTGCTCGACCGCCATGAAACCCGAACCGAGCTGGCGCCTTCCAATCTGCGCAAGCACTTCGACCTGATCCGCAAGACGGTGGGCCTGGGCAGCCTGAAGGACACGGCCGAACACCTGCTGGCCCTCCCCACCGGCGATGACCGCTGGCTCGCCACGGCCGTGGAAACCTTCCGGCGGGGCAGCCCGACCTCGGCCGCGCTCTCGTGGGAACTGCTGCAGCGCTGCCGCCACCGTTCGCTGGCCGACATCTTCCGCATCGAATACAACGTGGCCATCAGCTGCTGCGCCGCCCACGATTTCGCCGAAGGTGTGCGTGCGCTCCTGATCGACAAGGACAAGAACCCGGCCTGGAAGCCGCCCACCCTCGACGCGGTGGAGTCCTCCGTGATCGAAAGTCATTTCCGGGACCACCACGAGGTGCATCCGCTGGCCGACCGGCGCTGAAGCGCCAGGAAGGGCTGGCGCTTTGACGGTATCCCCGCGGTACGTCGCGCGTGTTGCGCACTTGTACATCTAGGCGCTGACCCCAAAACCCTAGGCTGACCAGCGCCTGTTGTGCATCTTTTGTTGTTGCACCTAATTAGTCCCCGCGCTGGCCCCAAAACCCTGGGCTGACAAGGCGCCAGGCGCCGCCAAGGCTGGCTGCCGTTACAAGCGTGGCAACGCGCCGTCAGCGTGCGGTTTTGGAGCCAGCCCGGCCAAGCTTGCCGGCCCAGGCCGGCTGCTTGTACTCACAGCGCTTGTGCTCAGCTGGCCGGCGTCTCCAGGCTCTCCAGCTCTGGCGCCCCGTCGAAGAAATCGACGATGCCGGTCTCCAGCGAATACTCGGCCCCCACCACCATCACGCCTTCATTGGCAATCCAATGTTCGAGCACGCGTGAGCCATGCCGCAGGTGATCGGCCGCGTTGCGGATGTTGGCCCGTACCGCATGACGCAGCAGTGCCTCACGATCATCGCCCAGATAGCTTTCAAGGATCGGCTCGACCGAAGGACGAATTCGATCGACAACGGCTCGGAGGTTGGGCGAACGCCCCTTCACAGGCAGCTGCAACTCTTCGATGGTGGCGGCCACCGCACCACAGTTTGAATGCCCGAGCACCACGACCAGCTTCGTCTTGAAGCGTTCGACCGCAAACTCGACACTGCCGATCTGGGATGGCGCCACAATATTGCCTGCCACCCGAATCACGAACAACTCGCCCAGGCCCTGATCGAAGACCAGCTCTGCAGGCACGCGGGAATCGGCGCAGCCTAACAGGATGGCAAAGGGTTGCTGACCTGCCAGCAACTGATTGCGACGCGCATGATTGGTGGGTGCCGACAAGCCACCCAGGCCCGCCACGAAACGCCGATTACCGTTCTGCAGGCGCAGCAGCGCCTCATGAGCTTCTATCATCGATCACACCAGGGACAGTCTTGGAGCGCAGGATAAGCCATTCCCCCCACCGGGGTCGATCAGTCACCCTGCCGACAGGTGCCATGCAACCCTGACCGAACGATCGCCGGTACGCACGGGGCGCCTCAGCCACAGCCTCAGCCAAAGGCTGCGTTCGCCAAGGCCGATCAGGGCATGGGCATGACCTGACTATTATGATCCTTTTGTGCCTGCTGCCGTGCAGTATCCGGCTGCTTCATTTCCGCGAAGCCACAATGCTGGCCCCCGCCATCCGGAACACGCCATCACGGCGCGCCAGCACCGAGGCACCACCGGCTGCCCCGATGAAGTGATACCCACGGGCCACCTGGGTCGGCTTCAAGCGATCCCCAAAGCTGCCATCGGCCAACTGGCCGAAACCATTGCTGCCCCAGGCCCAGACCGTGCCATCGCGCTTGAGTGCGAGCGTATGCCCACCACCGGCGGATACCGACACGAAACCTTCACCGATCTTGACCGGACTGAAGCGGTCATCGCGCGTACCATCCCCGAGCTGGCCCAACATGTTGCTGCCCCAGGCCCAGAGGCTGCCGTCCGCCTTGATGGCAAAGGACTGGGCGCGTGATGCCGTCACGGTCACATACCCCTCGCCTATCTGAACCGGCTTCAACAGATCCTGATCATTGCCCGTGCCCAGACGGCCGGACTCGCCTCGGCCCCAGACCCAGAGCCGCCCCTGCCCGTCGATCGCCATCGAATAACCGGAGCCGGCAGCCACCTGCCGAAAGCCATGACCGATCTCGACCGGCCGGGCCGAGGTTTTGCGGGTGCCGTCACCCAGCTCACCAAAACGGTTCTCGCCCCAGGCGAGCAAGGTGCCATCCTGTCTCACGGCCAGGCTATGCTGCTCACCCGCCGCAATGCTGATGATGTGCTCGGCCACCTGAACCGGGCGCCGTTCCGGCCTGGCCTCGGCCCTGCCCGTACCCAGTTGGCCCTGATGGTTGTCGCCCCAAGCCCACAGCGCCCCCCGCCGGTCGAGGGCCAGCGCATGAGCACCGCCCGCAACCACCGACCGATAGCCCTGCCCCGGCAGGGGCAGGAAACCGCCCGATTCGAGCATCGACATGCCAATGCCCAGCTGGCCACGGTCATTCATGCCCCGAGACCAGAGGCGCCCATCCCTACCCAGCACCAGCGTGAAGTCACGCGCATGCGACAAGCCCGCCACCGGCCCGATCAGGGCCGTGGGCAGCTCCCGCAAGGCATCCACCCGGAGTCCATCGACGGGTGGCAGGCGCGGCGTGGCGGCCTGCCCGGCCTGCTTGCCCCGAGGCTGCGGTGAGGAGCTGACGACGGTATCGGGTTCGCCCCAGGACTGGTAGGCCGCGCCCACGAAAGCCGTGATGCCCAGTACCCCTGCAAATCCCAGACCACTCAACACCCCGCTCACGAGAACCTTGTGGGTTCTCTGCCGCATCATCGCCACCGTCATGCTCCCTTCAAGTCAGATGTCGTGATTCTGAAGGGACTGCCGCGCCCGGCCCGAGGCGCAAAGGCCGTCAAGGCGTCAACGGCGTGCGTGACGGGCTGTCTGGCACCCTGATGTCGAGCGCGAACAACAAAAGCGTCGCCCCGTGGCAACGAGGCCATTCAATAAATGCCCCACCGTCCACCCGGCAAGCCCCCCGGCCCAGCTGCCTCAGCTTCGGCCAGCCGCTTCACGGCGCGCGGCTTCCATCCGCCGCAGGCTCTCCGGCGTCACATCACCGGTGGGGTAGATGCCATCGAAGCAGGACGCCTCGAAATCCTGGGCATGCACCCCTGCATCGAGCACGGATTTCTTCATCGCGGCAATCGACTGGTAGACGAGCGCATCGGCGCCGATCGCCTGGCGAATGGCCTCGTCATCGCGCTGATAGGCGATCAGCTCATCATGCGTCGGCATGTCGATGCCGTAGACGTTCGGATACAGCACCGGGGGCGCCGCCGAGGCAAAGAAGACCTTGTTCGCCCCGGCCTCGCGCGCCATCTGCACGATCTCGCGCGAGGTCGTGCCGCGCACGATCGAGTCATCGACCAGCAGCACGTTCTTGCCCTTGAACTCGATGCTCATCGCATTGAGCTTCTGACGCACCGATTTCTGCCGCACCGCCTGCCCCGGCATGATGAAGGTACGTCCCACATAACGGTTTTTGATGAAACCCTCGCGATAATCGAGGTTCAGGCAGCTGGCCAGCTGCATGGCCGAGGGACGGGAGGTGTCAGGAATCGGGATCACCACATCGATGTCGCCTGTCCGCATCTGCTGGCGAACCGTCTCGGCCAGGTTCTCGCCGAGCTTCAAGCGGGCGTCATACACCGAGGCACCATCGAGCACCGAATCAGGCCGCGCAAAATACACATATTCGAAGATGCAGGGCGTGAGCGGCCCGGCCCTGTCATACTGGCGGCTGTGAAAGCCCCCGTCCAGGTCGATGAAGATCGCCTCACCAGGCGCCAGATCGCGCACCAGTTTGAAGCCCATGCCTTCCAGCGCCACCGACTCGGACGCCACCAGATACTCGGTACGACCATTGTCGCCTTCGGCCGTGCCGAAACAGATCGGGCGGATGCCGAGCGGATCACGAAAGGCCAGCAGGCCATAGCCGGAAATTTCTGCCACACAGGCATAAGCCCCGGAAGCCCGCTGATGCAGCCCGGCCACTGCATCGAAAATCGTCTCGGGATCCAGCGACACCCCCTTGGCCCGCGCATCCAGCTCGTGAGCCAGTACGTTCAGCAGCACCTCCGAGTCGGAGTCGGTGTTGATATGCCGGCGGTCACGCCGGAACAGCTCCTGCTTGAGCGCTTCAGCGTTCGTCAGGTTGCCATTGTGAGCAAAGGTGATGCCAAAAGGCGCATTCACGTAAAAGGGCTGCGCCTCCTCGTGGCTCGACGACGAACCAGCCGTGGGATAACGGACATGACCGATGCCCGAAAAACCGGGCAAGGCCCGCATGTTCCGCGTGCGGAACACGTCACGCACCAAGCCATTGCCCTTGTGCATGGCAAAGCCCTGTCCGTTGCAAGTGGTGATGCCGGCCGCATCCTGTCCCCGGTGCTGCAACAGCAGCAAGCCGTCGTACAGCAGCTGGTTGACGGCCGCGTTGCCCACCACGCCCAAGATTCCACACATGGTTCAACCCTCACATGAACAAATTGTTAGCCAGCCTCAAAGCGGATGAAGCAGCAAGCCGCCAATGGCACTGTGGCACGACATCGAACACGATCCGTGCCCGGCTGAAACGGTTTTCACGCGCCCTGATGCCCAGGCATCCCGCCACTGCGCATCGCCCAAACCCCACCGGGCGCACGTCGTGGCTGCCCCGAGGGGCTTTCGCCGCCACGCATGCGTGCATCACACGCGCTAGCCAGGCTGATACTGGTTCAACAACGCAAAACCATTGGCCGCCAAGGCATCGAGCATCATGCGGCTGTGCGCCATCTGCCAGGCCGGTTCGGTATGAAAACCGAAGCGGTGCGCCAGCATGGCAGCCACCGTGATGATGACCACCGCACGGGCCGCGCCCAGCAACATGCCGAAGAAACGATCCAGGCCACCCAGGCCGATAGCCCTGAAACCGCGCGCCGTCAGTTGCCCACCGATCTGCACCAACAGATAGACAAGCACGAAGGCCAGAATCTGGAAGACGACAATGGGGGCCGTGAACACGTCGCTCAGGAGGGGGGCGATGAAAGCCGCCAGCGGCCCGCACAACAGAAAGCCCAAAATCCAGGCACCCAACCCGAAACCCGTCCGGATGAATCCTCGCCAAAAACCCATCCCTGACGAAATCAGCAACGTGAGGGCGATGAACCAATCCCAAAAGGTTGCACTGGCTGTGTAGGTGGAGAGCATGAGCAGTGGCGGGCGTGGTCAGAAAGGAAGCGCAAGGATCCAAGGCATCGTGGCGGCACCGGGGCTAGAGCGCGATCAGCGCGGCCGTGACGCCGGCCTGCTTCAACGTCTTTTGCGCCTTCTCGGCCTCTTCACGGGATTCGAAAGGGCCGATGCGCACGCGGATCCAGTCGCCATTGGCCGTCTTCACCGTCTCGTGATAGGCCGTCATGCCAGCCTTGCTGACGCGGTCAGAGGCCAGGCGAGCACTTTTCACATTGCTGTAGGCCCCCACCTGAACCAGGAAGCGGCGAACCTGGCGCTCGGGCCGCTTGGCCCCCGGCTTGGATGGATCCACCTGATCGATCAGGCGGGCCAGCACGTCCGGCCGCTCGGCTGGCGTCGGTGCCGGCTGACGCGTGGGCACCGGCGGTCGGAAAGGATCGGTCACCCGCCCCGAAGGCGCGGGGGCGCCGTTGGCGCCTGCTCGCTCCTGGGCAGTCGAGGGTGGCGTGCCTGCCGGCGCATCAGGGGCAGCGCCGCCGCGCCCCGCAGGGGGCGCAAATACGGATTCGCGTGTTGGTTGCGAGGGTTGCGGGGCGGCTGGGGGCGGTGCGCTGGATGCAGTGGGCGCGGCAGCCCGTTCTTCGAGCATCACCAGACGGTCTGGTGTCTGGCTGGGTGAATCGGCCGGCACCTCGGCTTCGGCGCCGGTACCCAGGGCCGTGTCCGCGCCTGAACGGGTCGGCTCGCCGAAGCCCGCCACCGCTTGCTGCTCGGTGACGATGGCAAGCGGCAGGTTGCGCTCGGCATTGCGTGGCTCCGACTCAAGCAGGATAGGCACGATGATGGCGGCTACCAGACACAATGCGATCGCGCCCACCAGACGGTGCCGAGCCTTCTTCTTCTCAGTGAGCGAAGCATCAGCGGTGCCGTCACTCATACTCCGGGATTTTTGGCGTGACATCAGTGTGAGCGCTGCGTTGTGGACGTTTCTTCACGGGCGGCCGGGATGGCGAGCGCCACGGTCAGAAATGAGCCAAAGACGATGATTCTATCATCGGCGTCAGCCCGAGACCGGGCCAGACGCAAACCATCAGCCGGCGAAGTGCTGCAGACGACGCTCTGCTCGATGCCCCGTTTGCGATCCACCTTGTCCTCGATGCCCGCTGAGCGCAAATGCTCGGCCAGCATGTCTGCCGACATGCCTCGTGGCCCTGGCAGGTCGCAACAGATCCAATGATTGATTCGGCTTGCCATATGATCGATCACCGACTGAATATCCTTGTCGGCCAGCATACCGAATACCGCATAAGTTGCCGGAAAGAAACCCATATGGTCGAGATTGTGCGCCAGATGGCCGGCCGCATGGGGGTTGTGCGCCACATCCAGGATGACGGTGGGCCGCCCCGGCAACACCTGGAAACGCCCCGGTATGTCGACGAGCGACAGACCACGGCGGATGTCCTGGGCGCTCACGGGCAGCTCGGCCCGCATCGCCTGCAGGGCCGCCAGCACACCAGCGGCGTTCAGCAACTGGTTGGCACCACGCAAGGCGGGATAAGCCAAGCCGGCACGCCGTTGCCCCCGACCGCTCCAGGCCCACTGCTGGCGGTCGCCCGAGTAGTTGTAATCCCGGCCGAACAACCACAGGTCTGCACCGATGGCCTCGGCATGGCGGATCAGGCTGGCGGGTGGCTGCGGATCACTGCAAATGGCGGGCCGGCCCGGCCGAAAGATGTGCGCTTTCTCCAGCCCGATCGTCTCCCGGTCGTTGCCCAGCCACTCGGCATGATCGATGTCCACCGAGGTGACGATCGCACAATGCGCATCCACCAGGTTGATCGCATCGAGCCGGCCACCCAGACCCACTTCGAGAATGACGGCATCGAGCGGTGCCTCGGCGAAAGCCAGCAGCGTCACCAGCGTGGTGAACTCGAAATAGGTCAACGAGATGTCACCACGCGCCAGCTCCACCCGCTCGAAGAGCGGCAACAGCGCGGCGTCCGTCAGCATCTCCCCATTGATGCGCACCCGCTCATTGAAATCGATCAGGTGCGGAGAGGTATGGCAGCCAACCCGGTAACCCGCTGCCAGCAGGATCGATTCCAGCATGGCGCAGGTCGACCCCTTGCCATTGGTGCCCGCCACGACGAACTGCACGCCCGGCAACTGGATGCCAAGCTTGCGGTAGACCTGACCGATCCGCTCAAGCCCCAGGTCGATCGGTCGGCTGTGGCGGGTTTCCAGCAGGTTCAGCCACGCATCGAGCGTGGTGGGCAGCGTGAAGGCGCTCATTCGGTACGGGTCTCGGTGATGGTCGTCGATCAGGCAGGACTGTCGGCCGCGGCTTCGACCTCCGGCTCAGGCTTCTGGATGAGCGGCGGCGGCAGCTTCTGCAACAGCGCCATCAGGCTCGCCAGTGTCTCACGCATGTCGCGCCGGTGCACGATCATGTCGATGGCACCCTTCTCCAGCAGGAACTCCGCCCGCTGGAAGCCCTCGGGCAGCTTCTCGCGCACGGTCTGCTCGATCACGCGTGGCCCGGCAAAGCCCACGAGCGCGTTCGGCTCGGCGATGACCACATCACCGAGGAAGGCGAAACTGGCCGACACGCCCCCCATCGTCGGATCGGTCAGCACGGAAAAATACGGCAGCCGTTCAGCTGACAACCGCGCCAGTGCCGCCGTGGTCTTGGCCATCTGCATCAACGACAGCAGCCCTTCCTGCATCCGAGCACCCCCCGAGGCGGCGATGGAAATGAACGCGCAACGCTTCTCGATGGCACGCGCCACCCCGCGCGCGAAGCGCTCACCCACGACCGACCCCATCGAGCCACCCATGAACTCGAACTCGAAGCAGGCCACCACCACCGGCATGCCCTCGATCGTGCCCTCCATCACCACCAGCGCATCGGTTTCACCCGATGCATCGTTGGCCTGCGAGAGGCGATCGGTATATTTGCGCGAGTCCTTGAACTTCAGCGCATCCACCGGCCGGATGTTTTCGGCGATTTCCTTGTGGCTGCCCTCATCCAGCATTCGCTCGACGCGAAGCCGCGCGCGCAACCGCATGTGATGATCACACTTGGGACAAACGTTCAGGTTCTTCTCAAGCTCGGTGGAATACAGCACCGAGTCACAGGCCGGGCATTTGACCCACAGCCCTTCGGGCACCTGCTTGGCACGTGAGGCGCTGCTGGAACGTTTCAGCCCCGGCGGCAGGATTTTGTTAAGCCAGCTCATAAAAGACGAACTCCTGTTCTGATGTCGGGGTCAGACCGTCAACGGGCCACCGCATCCATCGCGGTACGCACCTCACGCAACCAGGCTTCGGCGCGAGCCGGTGCATGGGGCACCTCTGCCGCCTCCAGCACCTCGATCAAGGCACTGCCGATGATGACTGCATCGGCAAAGGCTGCCACCTTGGCAGCCGTGACCGCATCCTTGATGCCGAACCCCACCCCCACGGGCAGCCCGACAGCCGCCTGGATGGCGGGTAGAACCTCGGCCACCGCGTCGATGTCCAGATGCCCTGCCCCCGTCACCCCTTTCAGCGACACATAGTAAATGTAACCACTGCCGATCGCCGCCATCTGTTGGTAACGCGCCGCTGTGGAGGTGGGCGCCAACAGATAGATCAGATCGATGCCTTGCCCGTTCAAGGCTTCCGCATAGGGGGCAGCCTCTTCAGGCGGGCAGTCGACAGCCAGCACGCCGTCGATACCGGCCGAAGCGGCCGCTTCGGCAAATGCCTGGATGCCCATCGATTCGATCGGGTTGCAGTAACCCATCAGCACGATCGGCGTCGTCTGGTTTTCGATCCGGAAAAGGCGCACCAGCTCCAGCACGTTCGCCAGGCTCACGCCCGCCGCCAACGCGCGATCATTCGCACGCTGAATGGTTGGCCCATCGGCCGACGGGTCGGAAAACGGCACGCCCAGCTCGATGATGTCGGCCCCGCCCTTGACGAGTGCCCGCATCACGTCGAGCGCCACGGCCGGCTCGGGAAAGCCCGCCGTCACATAAGGCACGAGCGCCGCACGGCCCTCGGCCCGCGCCTGCTGAAAGACCGCGGCAATGCGCGGAGACAAGGTCTTGTCACGCTTCGTCATGCCCAGCTCTCTCCTTCTACGCTGTGTTGTGCCACCGTGTGCATGTCCTTGTCACCCCGGCCCGACAGGTTGACCAGAATGATCTGGTCAGGCCGCATCGACGGGGCCAGCCGAACCGCCTCAGCCAGCGCGTGGCTGGATTCCAGCGCCGGAATGATGCCCTCGATACGGCAGCAATCATGAAAGGCCCGCAGGGCTTGCTGGTCGTCGATCGGCACATACTGCACCCGCCCACTGTCATGCCACCAGGCATGCTCCGGCCCCACACCGGGATAATCCAGCCCGGCCGAGACGGAATGGGTGTCGATGATCTGGCCGTTGGCATCCTGCAGCACGTAGGTGCGATTGCCATGCAGCACGCCAGGGCGGCCCTTCTGAAGCGAGGCGGCATGGTGCGGCGTGTCGATGCCGTCGCCGGCGGCCTCCACCCCCACGAGCCGGATGTCCGCCTCGTTCAGGTACGGATAGAAAATGCCGGCCGCATTCGAGCCGCCCCCCACGCATGCGATGATCACATCCGGCTGGCGGCCAGCACGCCGGGGCATCTGCTGACGGCATTCCTCACCGATGATCGACTGAAAATCGCGCACCATCATCGGATACGGGTGCGGGCCAGCCACCGTGCCGATGATGTAGAACGTGTCATCCACATGCGTGACCCAGGCACGAAGCGCCTCGTTCATCGCATCTTTCAGCGTGGCCGAGCCCGAGGTGACGGGCACCACCTTCGCGCCCAGCAGATTCATCCGGTAGACGTTCTGCTTCTGCCGAGCCACATCGTCGGCCCCCATGTAGACCGTGCAATCCATGCCGAAGCGGGCGGCCACCGTGGCCGTGGCCACGCCATGCTGGCCGGCTCCCGTTTCGGCAAAGATCCGACGCTTGCCCATGCGGCGCGCCAGCAGCGCCTGCCCCACCGTGTTGTTCACCTTGTGCGCGCCCGTGTGGTTCAGGTCTTCGCGCTTCAGGTAGATCTGAGCGCCGCCCAATTGCTCCGACCAGCGACGGGCGTGATAAACCGGGCTGGGACGCCCGACAAAGTGGGCCAGCTCCTCACGGAACTCGGCCTGAAAATCCGGATCCTGCCGATAATGCTCATACGCCTCGCGCAGCTCTGCCAGCGCGGCGATCAGCGTCTCGGACACGAAAAGACCGCCATACGGGCCAAAATGCCCTGACGCATCAGGTAAATCGTAAGTCATCGTCATCCACGGCCCCGTTCGATATCGGCAGCCCTCGTCCGCGCATGCCTCGCATCCGCCTCAAGTACCGCTGCCATGAAACCTTCCATTTTAATCACGTCTTTCCGTCGTGCATCGTCGGCCTGGATGCCGCTTGACACATCGACGGCCACAGGCCGCACGTCGGCAATGGCCTGCCCCACGGTGCCGGCCGTCAGGCCACCCGCCAACACGATCGGCAAGGGTGCCGGACGCGGCAGCACCGACCAATCGAAAGCATGGCCACTGCCCCCGAAGCCCTGGCTGGCGCTGTCGACCAGACAAGCCTCCACCACCGGATCGAAACCGGCCAGCGCCTGCCTCACCAGGCCAGGATCAGCCGGCACCCTGCCCTGAGCCAGATGTTCATGACGTGCATGTCCATCCTCCGTGGGGCGCGGGCCACCAATACGCAGCGCCTTCCAACAGGGCACGGGCAAATCGGCCAGCTCGGTAGCCAGCTCGTCACCATGGGCTTGCACCACATCCAGCCCCGCCTCGCGCACCCCCTGCATCAGCCATGCCCGCTCGGCGTTCACGAAAAGCCCTACCGCCCGAACCCATGAGGGCAGCCGTCGGCGCAGCCCGGCTGCCGCCTCAAAGCTCAGATAACGGGCACTTCTGGGATAAAAAACGAAGCCGACTGCATCAACCCCGATGGCCACGGCTGCATCCACATCCTCGGGCCGCACCAGGCCGCAGAATTTCACACGAGTTCGCATAGCGACAACGCCTTCTCCTGAATGGGCAAGCGCCAATGCGGCTCGTAGCGCACCGAACGCAGATACAGACCACCGGCCGCAAAGGTGGGCGCCGCCGCCTGCCGGCTACGCGCGGCCAGCACCTCGGCCAACCACTCGGACGGCCGGCGGCCATCGCCCACATAAACGAGTGAACCGACCAGATTGCGCACCATGTGATGCAAAAAGGCATTGGCCGTGAGCGACATCAGGATGAAAGCGCCATGACGCTCGATGCGCCAGGATTCGAGTGTGCGCACGGGCGAAGCAGCCTGGCATTCAGCCGCCCGGAAACTGCTGAAATCATGCGTGCCGATCAAGGGTTCCACCGCCACCTGCATTGCATCCACATCGAGCGGGCGATGCGTCCAGCCCGCCCGCCCCTGCCACAGTGGGGGCGCTACCGGGCTGTCGATCAGCAGGTACCAGTAGGTTCTGGCCCTGGCACTGAAACGCGCATCGAAATCGGCCTCTGGCGGCAGCGGCACCGCCCAACGCATCGCAACATCATCAGGCAGATGCGCATTGGCGCCCCGCACCCAGGCTGTGGTCGGCCGATCGACCCCGACGGCGAATTCGATCACCTGCTCCAACGCATGCACACCCGCATCGGTGCGCCCGGCACAGCGGATGTCCACCGGCTCACCGGCCACCGCCGACAAGGCTGCCTCCACGGTCATCTGCACGGACGGTTTGAGACCCGGCACCACAGGCTGCTTCTGCCAGCCGCAGTAGTGCCGGCCATCATAAGACAGACCGCACACCCAGCGCTGTCTCACTCGGTCTTGCGCGCTGCCCGGTGCCTTGTCCTGTGGCCTGTCCTGAACATTATCCTGCGCCTTGTCCTGCACGCCGTCTCGCATCCTGTCTTCCATCTTTCATCAGGCCGCCCCTTTTGAGAAACCCGGCCATACACACCCAAGGCGCCCAAAATGGCCATAACAGCCAAAGCCCCGGCTGGACGGTGCCTTCCGTGCCATCATGCGCATGCCTGGCCCAACCGACGCCTGGTACGCCCCCTGCCCAACGGACATACCCCCGCTGTCTTTACCAGGCATCAAAACGGCGATGGCCGACCAGACTGTTGCCAGTCGGGTCGGCCGGGATCGGCCCCTCACGAGGCCGTTTCATGAGCCGGGCACTACTGCCGATCAGAGTTCGGCCAGCATGTCACGGGCGCGCTGCTGCTGCACGGCATCGCCACCGGTCAGCACTTCTTCCAACAACTCACGCGCGCCTTCCTTGTCACCGATTTCGGTGTAGGCCGAGGCCAGATCGAGCTTGCTGGCCATTTCCTGCCACTGGCTCGATGCGGCACCACTCATCGTGATCGGGCCGGAGATCGTCGAAGGCGACAGATCGAGACCGATCGAGGCCAGATCCGCCTCATCACCCACGTCGGACGACTCAGCCTGAATGCTGAGCGAATCCTCGATCGAGGTATCCATGCTCAGGTCTGTCACGGTGCTCGGGCCATCATCCAGATCAAGCGGCGCATCCAGATCGAGCGACGGCAGCTCGACACTCGGCATCGCGGCCAGCGGGCCGGAGCGGGTCGCCGGGAAACCCACGCCCTGCGTGTCATTCGCCGGTTCGGCAACGTCGGCATCCAGCTCGGCCAACGACTGATCCAGGTTCGATTCGAAAGCCAGACCCATGTCTTCGGCCGGTTGCTCGGCAACCTCCACCGACGCCGCAACCTCGTCGGCCACCGGTGCCGACGACTCGGCACTGGCCGACTGAGCGGCAGCCACACCGGCTGCCACGGCCGCTGCCGCGCCCATGCCGGCAAAGGCATCCTGGGCCGGGGCCGCAGCCGGTGCCTGCGAACCATCGCCATACAGCGGGTTGTCCGGATCGAGGGTGGCGCCCATCGAGGCGACACGCGGCCATTCCTCGTTCATGCCGCCCGTCATCTCGTGCATTTCACGTGCCATCTGGCTGAAGGCAACCGTGTCCTTGCGGCCCGAGAAGATCTCCAGGAGCTTCAGGCGGATGGCCTGACGCTCGGGCTGACGCTTGAGCGCCTCGCGCAGAATCTCTTCCGCTTGCGTCTCACGGCCGTAGGCGATGTACACCTCGGCTTCGGCGATCGGATCGACCTCGGTCGGCGTGCTCTCGCTGATCGTCGTGATCTGCGTGGTGCCACCGGTCATCGTGTCCACACTCTGGCCGCCCGTGGTACCGAAAAGCGAATTGGCCGTGAACTCGTCCGCACCGATGCTGTCACCAAAACCGTCCTCATCGCGACGGCGACGACGCAGCACCATGTAGCCCAGACCGGCGATCACGGCAAAGACGCCCAGCACCGGCAGCACCATCGGGCTTTGCGCCAGCCCTTCGATCAGGCCCGGTTGCTCGTCGGCGGCCGGCTCTTCAGCCGGCTTCTGCACAGGTGGAACCGGCTTGGCCTGCCCGGCCTTGTCGCCGTCGGTCGTCACTTTGTCCAACTCGGCCTTGGCATCGGCAGCCGCCTTCTCGGCAGCCGCTTTCGTGTCGGCCTCACCAGCCTTCAGCTTCTCGGCCACGGCCTTGGCTTCCGCTTCCGCCTTGGCCTTCATGTCGGCCGCGGCCTTTTCAGCAGCAGCTTTCTCGGCAGCCATCTTCTCGGCCAGCGCCTTCTCCTGGGCAGCCTTTTCAGCAGCCAGCTTGTCAGCCGCTTCCTTCGCTTTGGCTTCAGCAGCAGCCTTGTCCGCGGCCAGCTTGTCGGCCGCCGCCTGCTCAGCCGCGGCCTTCTCGGCAGCTGCCTTGTCGGCGGCAGCCTTGGCCTTCTCGGCAGCCGCTGTACCGGCTGCGGCAACGGCACCGCTCACCGACGCGCCAGCAGCACGCGATTGCTCCAGCTGCTGCTGCAGATCGGCCAGCGACTTGTTCTTGAGCTCCAGCATCCGCTGCAAGTCGTTGACGTTGCGCTCCAGCTCGACGATTCGGCTGTTGGCTTCCTTCAAGGCCGCCTCGCGAGCCACCAGCGCCTCGGCATCACGGGCGCCGATAGCGCTCGCGCTCTTGTCGGTGCTCTCATCGGAGCGGCTCAGCTCCAGACGGTCGACATCGGCGCTCTTGCCGGCCTGATCATCGACCTTGGCCGAGATGGAACCACTGGCCGTCGTGCCGGCGACCTGGTTGCCCACCTCGACCGGCACGGCAGCCAGACGTTCCTTGTAGCTGCGGAAATCGCGAGCCGCGACACGCAGCTGGCGGGTGGCCTCGGCACTGTCCACCGACACGATCTCGCCTTCGGACGGGATGTCGAGCGTGCGGCCCTGACGAATCAGGTTCGGGTTGTTCTGGATGAAAGCGCTGGGGTTGTTCCGATAGATGGCGACGATCGTCTGCTCCAGCGTGGCACTGGCCGGACGCACACGAGCGGCGATGATGCCGAGGGTTTCGCCCTCGCCCACCACGACGCTGCTGGTACCCGCCGCGGCACCGCCCGCGGCAGCCGGTGAGCTGCTGGTCGGCCGCGCAGCCTGGCGTGGCTGTTGCTCACGCGATGGCCGGTTGGCCGAGGCAGAAGCGGCACGCTGCTGACGATCCGGGCTGATCAGCCGCCCGGTCACCGGGTCGATCGTGCGAACGCCGGAGGCAGCCGGCTGAGCCATCGAAGCCGTGGCCGCCGTGCTGCCGGCAGCCCCCACCACCGGCGCACCGGCGCGAGAGGTCTGCTGGTTGGCCTGACGCTGAATCGGCGGATCGAGCAGGAAGGTGTATTCACGCACGAATTTGCCGGCCGCCCAGCTCAGCTCCACCATCAGATCGACGAAAGGCTCGTTGATGGGGCGCGAGGACGACAGCTTGATGACATAACGGCCATTGCGCTCTTCGACCGCCATCTGAACGGCCGATAGCGCTTCCTTGTACTGAAGTCCGGCCTTGCTGAACGCATCAGGCGTCGCCAGCTTGGCGGTGAGCGAGGCGGCCTCATCAGGACGCACCGATGTCACCTCAACTTCGGCACGCAGTGGCTGCCCAAGCGCCGACTGCACCGTCAGGCGCCCGAGACCGGCTGCCTCGGCAGGCGAGCTGCCACCGGCCAGGAATGCCAGGGCAAGGGCGACCGCAGACGCAAGCTGGGCACGTCCAGCGCCACCGGACGTAATCGAATGCAATTTACTGCGAGGCTGTTCAGACAAGGTACACCTCTTACGGGAACAGGAAGGAAAGACTTCTTTGACTCAAAACCACCGACACGACGGTCTTCACCAGCCGCACCAGCACGAAACCACAGTTCAACCAGACCTCACTGAACCGTCTCGACCGGACGCTCCAGCATGATTCTCAGCATCCGCCGCAGCGGCTCGGCCGCGCCCCACAGCAACTGGTCACCCACAGTGAACGCGCTGAGATAGCCAGGGCCAAGCGTGAGCTTGCGCAAACGACCGATCGGCACCGTCAGCTTACCGGTGACGGCCGTGGGGGTCAGCTGTTCGAGCGACGCTTCCCGCTCGTTGGGCACCACCCTCACCCAGTCGTTTGCACCTGCCAGCATCTCTTCGATCTGCGGCAGCGGCAAATCCTCTCGCAGCTTGATCGTCAGGGCCTGGCTGTGGCAACGCATGGCACCCACACGAACGCAGATGCTCTCCACCGGAATATGCCGGTCTTCGGTGCGGCCCAGCATCTTGTTCAGCTCGGCATCACCTTTCCACTCTTCACGCGACATCCCATTGCCCAGATCCTTGTCGATCCAGGGCATCAGACTGCCCGCCAGCGGATAGCCAAACTGAGTCGTGGGGAAGGCATCACTGCGCATCGTGTCGGCCACCTGCCGATCAATGTCGAGGATGTTCGACCCTGCTGACCCAAGCTCATCGGCCACCGATGCATGGATCCGACCCATTTGACTGACCAGTTCTCTCATGTGTTGCGCCCCACCGCCCGAAGCGGACTGGTACGTCATCGCCGTGACCCATTCCACCTGATCGGCCTGAAGCAAACCGCCAAGAGCCATCATCATCAGGCTAACCGTGCAGTTACCACCAATGAAATCCCGATTACCGGTTTGAATGGCCGCATCAATGACGGAACGGTTAACAGGATCCAACACAATCACGGCATCCTGGTTCATCCGCAGCGTGGAAGCCGCATCGATCCAGAAGCCCTTCCAGCCGGCCGCGCGCAGCTTCGGGTGGATCTCCTGGGTGTAATCGCCGCCCTGGCAGGTGACGACCGCATCCAGCTTGGCCAGCTCCCCGATGTCATGGGCATCCAGCAACGCCTGCTCGCCGATCGGCGCCTTGCCGCCTGCGTTCGAGGTGCTGAAGAACACCGGCTCGAAGCGCTCGAAATCCCCTTCCTCACGCATCCGATCCATCAGCACGGAACCCACCATGCCACGCCAGCCAACCAAACCTACCCGATACTTCCTGTTCATCTTCTCTCTCTCAGTCGTCTTCCCGGCAGCCGCTCAAAGCGCGGCCACCACCGCATCACCCATTTCGGTGCAACTCAACACCTTGTCGCCTTGTTGCGCGATATCACCCGTGCGTGCACCAGCTGCCAACACCTTACGGACGGCTGCCTCGACCCGATCGGCAGCCGCCGTCTGATCGAGCGAATACCGCAGCAACATGGCCAGCGACAGGATCGTGGCCAACGGATTGGCCTGATCCTTGCCCGCGATATCGGGCGCCGATCCATGAATCGGCTCATACATGCCGAAACCATCCTGGTTGAGCGAAGCCGACGGCAACATGCCGATCGACCCGGTCAACATCGAGGCGAGATCGGACAGGATGTCCCCAAACATGTTGCCGGTCAGGATCACATCGAACTGACGCGGATGACGAACCAACTGCATCGCTGCATTATCCACATACATGTGCGAAAGCTCGACCTCCGGGTAATCGGCAGCCACCTCAGTGACGACATCACGCCACAATTGAGTTGTTTCCAACACATTGGCCTTGTCCACCGAGCACACCCGACGGTGACGCTTCATCGCTGCTTCGAAGGCCCACCGGGCAATCCGGCGAATCTCCGACTCACTGTAACGCATCGTGTCGAAGCCTTCCCGCTCACCTGCCTCGTTGGTACGGATGCCACGGGGCTGACCAAAATAAATGTCACCCGTCAGCTCACGCAGGATCAACAGATCCAGTCCGGCCACGAAGGCAGGCTTCAACGAAGAAGCCTCGGCCAGCTCAGGATAGACCAGTGCCGGGCGCAAATTGGCAAACAAATCAAAATGCTTGCGCAAACGCAACAGTCCTTGTTCAGGACGCATCGGCCGAGGCAACGCATCATAGGCCGGGCCACCCACCGCGCCGAACAGGATCGCACGCGAAGATTCACACACCTTCAGCGTCTCCTCCGGCAGCGGATCGCCCTTGGCCTCATAGGCAGCCCCCCCCACCAGCGCCGATTCGGTTTCCACGGCCAGGCCATCCCGGCGCAACACATCCAGCACCCGCACGGCCTGTGCCGTGATTTCCGGACCAATGCCATCCCCTGCCAATACGGCGATCTTCATCATTCCTTCCTCTCCCAGTCCCTTGCAACCCGCCCCTGTCCAACTTCCCACGCCCCAGGACGTGACAACCTGCGTTCGAGCTGCACCAAAAACAAAACCCGGCCCGGCCGGCTGTCGCATCCCATCCTGCCCATGCGCACAGCCTCAGCCAGCGGCCGGATTTGCCGTTTCGATCAACCCAGGCGCGTCTGCAACCAAGGCTCGGCAGCAAACCGCCGGGCCTCATAAGCCCGGATGTCATCGGCGTGCTGCAAGGTCAGCCCGATCTCGTCCAAGCCCTTCAACAGGTTGTTCTTGCGAAACTCGTCAATCTCGAAACGGCCAATCACCTCACCCTGCGTCGTGCTCACCACCTGCTCGGGCAGGTCGATCACCAGCTCATAGCCGATGAAGGCATCCACGTCGGCAAAAATGCGCGCCACCTCCGACTCTGACAGCCGGATCGGCAACAAGCCGTTCTTGAAACAGTTGTTGAAAAAAATGTCGGCAAAGCTCGGCGCGATGATGGCCCGAAAACCATAGTCGTCAAGCGCCCACGGCGCATGCTCACGCGAGGACCCACAGCCGAAGTTTTCACGCGCCACGAGCACCGACGCGCCCTTGTAGCGTGGCTGATTCAAGACGAAATCAGGGTTCAGTGGTCGCTTGCTGTTGTCCTGACCCGGTTGCCCCACGTCCAGATACCGCCATTCGTCGAACAGGTTCGGGCCAAAACCCGAGCGCTTGATCGACTTCAGAAACTGCTTCGGAATGATGGCATCGGTATCGACGTTGGCCCGGTCGAGCGGCGCCACGATGCCGCGATGGACATTGAAAACCTTCATGCAAGCCTCCGCACATCGACGAAATGACCGAACACGCCCGCCGCGGCAGCCATGGCCGGGCTGACCAGATGGGTACGACCACCGGCGCCCTGCCGGCCCTCGAAGTTGCGGTTCGAGGTGGACGCACATCGCTCACCCGGCTCCAGCCGGTCGGCGTTCATGGCCAGACACATCGAACAGCCCGGATCACGCCACTCGAAACCGGCCTCACGGAAGATGCGATCCAGACCTTCGGCCTCGGCCTGCTGTTTCACCAGCCCTGACCCCGGCACGACCATCGCAAGCTTCACGTTGTCGGCCCGGCGACGGCCCTTCACGATGGCCGCTGCCTGACGCAGATCCTCGATGCGGGAATTGGTGCAGGAACCGATGAACACCTTGTCGATCTTGATGCTCGACATCGGCATGTTGGGCGAAAGCCCCATGTACTGCAGTGCACGGGCCATGCCTTCACGCTTGACGCTGTCCTTCTCCCGATCAGGATCGGGCACACGATCCTCGATGCCCACCACCATCTCGGGCGAGGTACCCCAGGTGACGAGCGGTTGCAGCTCGGCCGCGTCGATCTTCACGACCTTGTCGAACTGGGCGCCCTCGTCGCTTTTCAGCGTGCGCCAGTAGGCCACGGCCTTGTCCCAATCCTCACCCTTCGGTGCCATCGGGCGGCCCTTCAGGTACTGGATCGTGATGTCGTCGACCGCCACCATGCCGCTGCGGGCACCGGCCTCGATCGCCATGTTGCACACCGTCATCCGGCCTTCCATGGACAGCTGCCGGAAGACCGATCCGCCAAATTCGATCGCATAACCGGTGCCACCGGCCGTGCCGATGCGACCGATGATGCCCAGCACGACATCCTTGGCCGTGACGCCAGCAGGCAACCGGCCATCGACCTGCACCAGCATGCGCTTCGATTTCTTGGCCACCAGCGTCTGCGTGGCGAGCACATGCTCGACTTCAGACGTGCCGATGCCAAAGGCCAGACAGGCAAAGGCCCCATGCGTGCTGGTGTGCGAATCGCCACAGACCACCGTCATGCCGGGCAGCGTCGCCCCCTGCTCGGGGCCGATCACATGGACGATGCCCTGACGCATGTCGTTCAGGCCAAAATAGGTGAGACCAAAATCCTGCGTGTTCTGCGTGAGCGTGTCGACCTGCAGGCGGGAGACCGGATCGGCAATGCCTTGATCGCGGCCCGCGGTGGGCACGTTGTGATCGACCACGGCCAGATTGGCACTCAGCCGCCAGGGCTGACGCTCGGCCTGTTTCAGACCTTCAAAGGCTTGTGGACTGGTGACTTCATGCAGCAGATGCCGGTCGATGTACAACAGGCTGCTGCCATCAGCTTCTTCACGGACGACGTGCGCGTCCCAGAGCTTGTCGTAGAGGGTTCGGGCAGTATTTGACATCCGGGAATTATGCCACGCTGCCCGTGACAGATGCCCTTTTCTTCGTGCCCGAATCGCCGCAAACCGGGTGAAAACCCTCGCCAGCGCGGCCGCTTCACCTTCGCTCACACCCGGCAGCACACTGCCATGCCCGGAGACGCTGCACAAAGCTGCCCGCCTCCCCGGAACGGACACATGCCGGCCTTGGCGCGCGCGCGTCATCCGGCCCCGATACGCCTCGGCTCACGGGATGTGTGCAGCACCTTCGTGGCAGGTCAGACCCTCATTTGACCCCGCCCGGCTTGTAGAGCGGCAGTACACGCTGCGAGTAGTCCTGCAAGTCCTTGATCCGGGTCTTGGCCGAAGGGTGCGTGGACAGGAACTCGGGCGTACCGCCACCACCACTGGCCTGCGCCATCTTCTGCCACAAGGTGATGGCCGCCCTCGGATCGTAGCCGGCCCGTGCCGACAACTCCACACCGATCCGGTCGGCCTCCGTTTCGTGCAGGCGGCTGTGACGCAGGCCGAAGGTCGTCTGATAGGCTAGCTGCCCCAGATCCTGGCCGGCCTGCCCCACCCCGGCCGCGGCCGCCCCGATGCCGATCAACAGCCCGGCCGTTGCCTGCTCCGAGGCCCGCTCACGGGCGTGCTCACGCAGCGCGTGCGCGATCTCGTGCCCCATGATCGCGGCAATCTCGTCATCGCTCAGCTTCAGCCGGTTGATGATGCCGCTGTAGAAGGCAATTTTCCCCCCCGGCATGCACCAGGCATTCAGCTCGTCGCTCTGAATGACATTGACCTCCCACTTCCACTTCAGGGCATCCGGGCGGAAGGCTTCGACCGCCGGAATCAGCCGGCTCGCAATGCCACGCACCCGCTTCGTCATGGCCGCATCGACATTCAGGGCACTAGCCGACTGGCTCTTCGACAACACCTCGGCATAGGCCGCCTCGGCACTGCGGTTCAGATCGGCCTCCGAGACGAGTGGCGACATCCGCTGCGTGCGATTCAGGCCGATATGTCCCTGCTCGGTCGTCTTCACCGCCGCACAGGCCGCCACCATCATGCACACGCCGAGCACCGACGTGAGTGCCGCCCGAACCCGCCAACGCGGCTGCACCTGCCGCCTGATCGGGTCTTGCCCCCGGCCTTTCCCTGCTGTCGGGTTCTTGGCGCTCGGGTTCAGTCCTCTTGGGTCCACTCTCGGGTTCATCAAGGCAGCCGTGCCGGGCACCGCCGCAGCGCGCGCAGCCTCCGGCACCATCGATGCGCTGCCGGCTTTCATGTCCTTCGTGTGTTCAGTCAATGACATCCGCTTTCCCCAACCTGATCTCATTTGCGCTTATTTACCTTTATCGAGCGCCATCCACCCTCATTCGCCAACAATCAGCCACTGGGGCATGACCAGCCCATCAGGCATGAGCGGCGCGGATTGACCCCGCGCCGCCAACGCCCTCAGCTCGCCCGGTCGACCGAAGCGGGCAACGGCGCCAGCCCCGACTCCACCGTCGCACACTGGGCACGATGCAGCATCACATGATCGATCAGCACCAGCGCCAACATCGCCTCGATGATCGGTGTGGCACGGATGCCCACGCACGGATCATGCCGGCCCAGGGTCTGCAGCATCACCGGCTCGCCCTTCATGTTGACCGAGCGCCGCTCGATGCGAATGCTGGAAGTTGGCTTGATCGCCAGCGACACCCGCAAATCCTGCCCGGACGAAATGCCGCCCAGAATGCCGCCCGCCTCGTTGCCGATGAAGCCCTCGGGCGTCATCTCGTCGCCATGCTGGCTGCCACGCTGCACCACCGACTCGAAGCCCGCGCCAATCTCCACGCCCTTCACCGCATTGATCGCCATCATCGCCTTGGCAATGTCGGCATCCAGACGGTCATACAGCGGTGCGCCCAACCCCACCGGCATGCCGGTGGCCACCACCTCCAGCCGCGCGCCACACGAATCCCCCGCGCGCCGCAGGTTGTCCATGTAGGTTTCGAGTTCGGGCACCTTGTCGGCATCGGCCACCCAGAACGGATTGGCGCCCACGTCTGCCCAGCGCTTGAAGGGGACGGGAATCTCCCCGAGTTGCGACAGGTAGCCGCGAATCTCGATGCCGAAGCGCTCACGCAACCACTTGCGCGCCACCGCGCCGGCCGCCACGATCGGCGCCGTGAGCCGCGCCGACGAACGGCCGCCACCACGATAATCCCGCAGCCCGTACTTCTGAAAGTAGGTGTAATCCGCATGCCCCGGCCGGAAGGTGTCGACCAGATTGCCGTAATCGCGGCTGCGCGCATCCTGATTGCGAATCACGAGCGCAATCGGCGTGCCGGTGGTCTGCCCCTCGAAAATGCCTGACAGGATCTCCACCGCATCCGGCTCCTGACGCTGCGTCACATGACGCGAGGTGCCCGGCCGACGCCGATCCAGCTCCGGCTGGATGTCCTCCACCCCCAGCGCCATGCCCGGCGGGCACCCATCGATCACGCAGCCGATGGCCGGCCCGTGCGATTCGCCAAAGGTCGTGACACAAAACAACTTGCCCAGCGTATTTCCGGCCATCGCGCCTTCTCCCTGTTTCCGATCAGCCCACGTCGACCGAGGCCAGTCCCCGCGCCACGCGCGCCCGAATGTCCGCCGGCGGCACCAGCGCCAGCATCGCATCGACCGACGGCGTCTGCGCCACACCGAACACCAGAAGCCGCAGCGGCACTGCCAGTTGCGGCATCTTCAACCCATGCGCCTTCAGCGTGCGCTTGAGCAGCGCATTGATGCCCTCCTTGTCGCCGGCCACCGCATCCAGCCCGGTCATGAAGTCATCCAGTGCCGGCCGTACCGCAGCCCCCAGATGATCCCCCGCCGCCTCGGCCGTGAGCGGCTGCGGCGCAAAGAAGTGCGCCACCAGATCCGTCAGCACCACCCAGGTGGGCGAACGATCCTTCCACAGCGCGCACATCGCGCCCAGCACCTGATCCGACACCGGCTCACCGCCCAGCACCGGCTCGATGCCGCGTTGCTGCAGGCGCCCGCGCACCTCGACGGCCAGCGCCTCGTCCGGCAGCGCTTTCAGATACTGCTGGTTCACCCAGCGGAACTTGTCGAAATCCAGCTGCGAGGGCGAGAGCGACAGATGCGTGCCATCGAACCACGCGATCAGCTGCTCACGCGAGAAAATTTCGTCATCCCCGTGACTCCAGCCCAGCCGCGCCAGATAATTGATGATGGCCTCAGGCAGGTAACCCTCCTCCTGATACTGCAACACCGAAACCGCCCCGTGCCGCTTCGAGAGCTTCTGCCCATCCGGCCCGTTGATCATCGGCAGGTGCCCATACACCGGCTCTTGCCCGCCCAGGGCGCGCAGGATGTTGATCTGCCGCGGCGTGTTGTTGACATGATCATCACCCCGGATCACATGCGTGATGCCCATGTCCATGTCATCCACCACCACACAGAAGTTGTAGGTGGGCGTGCCATCGGAGCGTGCAATCACCAGATCGTCCAGCTCGGTGTTGGCAATGCTGATACGGCCCTTGACCATGTCATCCCACACCACCGCGCCATCATCAGGGTTACGAAAGCGCAGTACCGGCTTCACCCCGGCAGGCGGTGTCTTGCCCACCGCATTCTCGGGCCGCCAGCGGCCGTCATAACGAGGCTTTTCACCACGGGCACGCTGCGCCTCACGCATCTCGTCCAGCTCCTCGGGCGTGGCATAGCAGGGATAGGCTTTGCCCTCGGCCAGCAGCTGATCCAATACCGCCTGATAACGTGGCATCCGCTGCATCTGGTAGAACGGCCCTTCGTCTTCCTTCAAACCCAACCAGGCCAGTCCTTCCAGAATGGCGGCCACCGCCTCGGGGGTGGAGCGCTCCACATCCGTATCTTCGATCCGCAGCACGTAGTCCCCGCCAAAATGCTTGGCATAGGCCCAGGCATAGAGTGCCGTGCGCACCCCGCCAATGTGCAGAAAACCGGTAGGGCTGGGCGCAAAACGGGTTCGGACACGCGCCGGCTGTGTGGCGCCGGCAGCCGACGCACCAGCCGCGCCGGCATCAGTCAAGGAAGCATCAGACATGAGGTAGGAATAAGCTCGGAAAGGAAAGCCAACCAGCGAACACGCGGGAAAACCAATGCCAGACACGACAAACGCCGCCGAACGGTCGCCCCGCCGACCGCGCCCGGCAGCCAGACTCCCAGCCTGAACAACACGAACACGGCACCATTCATCAACCACGAATGGTAGAACAACTTGCCCTGGCTTGACCGCCCCGGCTCGTGTGATGCTGTGATGCACACAGGCGTGGAACAACGCGCTTGCAAAGCGATTCATGCACGCACGTTTTACATCCGGGATTTTCCGTGTATACTGTCGTCTTTCCGGTAGCACCGGGCGGTTAGCTCAGCGGTAGAGCACTGCCTTCACACGGCAGGGGTCACTGGTTCGAACCCAGTATCGCCCACCATTTCCTTTGTGAGTCAAAGACTTAGCCACCAAACACCCGTCGGCACAAGAAAGTGCAAAAAAGACCTGTTTGGAGCTAAAAATGACCTCAGATTTGGCCTTTCCGCTCCCCTTGACTAGGGGTCAAGCGTTTACGTTTCGAGAACTCGCAGACGTTTACATGTCCTGCTACCAAGGCAGGGACAAATGGATCGGCACTCGCTTGGCGTTCTTCGTCGAGCAGTTCGGCAACAAGGTTGCCTCCGACATCGATGGCGATGATGTCCACGACGCCCTCGAAGCGCTCGCTCGGCGAGGGCGAGTCATCAACCACGGTGGCAGGCATGCCGATGCAGTCCGGCTCGTCAACTCCGGTAAGCCACTGGCCCCGGCCACCATCAACCGCCATCGCACTGTTCTCCAGGGCATTTTGACTTGGGCGCAAAAGCGCAGACTGATGCCCAGAGGCTGGACAAACCCCGTTGTCGAAACCGAGGTACTGCCAGTCGGCGCTGGCCGTCTCCGCTACTTGAGTCCAGAAGAATACGAGCGCCTGCTCAAAGCCGCTCGGGCCTCCAACTGGAAGAAGCTCCACGTGTTGATCAAGCTTGCCGTCACGACAGGCGCAAGAAAAGGCGCGCTGCTGGGCTTGCGCTGGCAAGACATCGACCTGAAGAACAGGCGCGCCTTCGTGGAACGAACCAAAAACGACGAGCCGTTCGTCATGGTGCTCCAGGAGGATGTCGCATGGGAACTGTCCAAACTCAAGGGGTCGTCGCGTCGTGATGATCTGGTGTTCTGTGGTCGCGACCCAGAGAAGCCCATGAGCATTCGCTACCCGCTGATCACCGCGCTGGCAGACGCCGGCATCGAGGGCGTGGTCTTCCACACATTCAGGCACACCCACGCCTCATGGCTCGCCCAGAAAGGCGTGCCACTGTTGACTATCGCCGAATCCATGAACCACAAAACCCTGGCCATGACCAAGCGATATGCGCATCTGTGCGTGGACAGCCGCGCACAGACGCTTCAACAGGTTTTCGGAAACTCCGCCGCATAAGCACTCACGGCGGCAACGCACAGCACCAGCCCTCGCACGGCTGGTGCTGCGCCCATACGATACCACCTCCGCATGACCGCCACATCCCCGCCACCGGCACCAGCCGGCCCCGCCTTTTCCGCCATCTCCCCGGCTCGCACCAACCAACGCACCCCCAGCCTGTTTGCGCCCTCCGAGCAGCAACAAGCCCGCCTGATGGCGCTCCTGGGCGAAGATGAAGCCGTCAACCAACTGCTGGCCGCTGCCCTCGCCTACGGCCTGCCCATCGGCCCACCCAAGCCCGGCATCCAGACCCGGCAGCTCGCCAAAGACGCGCGCAGCCTGGCTCGCACCCTCTCCACACTCAGCGCCCTCATCGAGGCCGACAGCCCCACCTGGCAGGCACTCCAACAGGAGGCCGCCGACCATCCCCCGAACAGCCCTACTCGCGCCCTGGTGACCGCACTCTGCACCAGCGCCCTACCTGATCTGATCGAGCGCACCGAACAGCTCGCAGCAGCCACGCCCACCCAGCGCGGCCGGCCCGCCGACACCGAGCGAGAACAGCGCATGCAGCTCGTGCGAGACATCGCCCGCATCGCCGAAAGCCGTGGCCTACATGTCGCGCGCCTCGCGCCGGGCTTCACCGAACTGCTGGAAATCGTCTTCGACCTCACCTACATCACCGGCATCTCGGTCGATACGGCCATCCGTGATCTACTGGACGAACGATCAGCTCAGACCCGACAAGGTGTCCGACGGATACGAAACCTCACCTAGCACTTTAACTACGAAGCGGTGGGGAAAATTCCGACAAAAATTACATTTTTCCCCACGTTTGTTTCTTTTCTAACTATTGGCAAACATACCGACTGCGTGGCCTAGTCAACCGACGCACAAAGGAAAACCAACAACACCAACACGAGGAAAGAAACACCATGACAGCCGAATGCGCGCATACGCCTGCGCCAGGCACCGCACCGTTTGATGAGCAGGATCCACCGATGGTCTTCGGCGCGACCGACAAGACCGAGCCGGCCGACGGCCTCGATGCGCCCGAAGTCCCCGGCACCAGCACTGATGCAAGCCCCGATGCCGAGGAGAAACCCCCACTGCTCAGCGCCATCGCCGAATCGCTTGACAAAGAAGTGCAGCCCGACGAGGGCATGCAGCCAGAAGCAGCGCCACAGGAGGCCGAACCCCGCTCGCCCCTGGACAACATCCTGAGCCTGCAAGGCTTTGTCGATACCGCCGACGGCCGGCGCTTCTTCCCTACCACCGACTCGCTTCGCTGGTTCCTGCGCACCAACTATCGGGCGCTCGCGCACGCCGGCGCCATCGTCAGAATGGGGCGCCGAACCCTGATCGTCCGCCCTCAGTTCGACCAGGCCATGATCGACATCCTGCAAACCCAGGCGCGGGCATCGCTGGCTGATTGACCCGACGCCGCCCTTTCCGGCCAGGCCGCACTACGACCCGTAGCGCGCCTGGCCGGGCAATACGCCTGATTTCGAGTCAGTCTAGGCAGTTACCACTCAAGCGCCAGCCTGGCCCTGATCTTGTAACTGCCGTCGCGCACCTGCAAGGGCAGCCTCTGCCTTTCGCTGATCCAGCGTCCGGGCCACACCTGCATTGACCTGCACCAGCGTCCCGGTAGCCACGATCCTGCCCAGGGCGCCCGCCTGGCCGTCGCCTCGACGCACCAGCCCAAGCCACTCGATGTCCTGGCGCCGCAGATCGGCTGGCGACAGGAAGCGCTGCCAGCCCTCCAGACTGATGCTGATACGCCGCGCCCCGTTATTCATCTTTTTCCCTCCGTCAAAGCATTCAATACTGGGCCCCATCATTCCCGGCGCCGGAGCGCCGGGCCTCTCGCTTACTTGACAGACACGATCTTGTACTCGGGGCAGCCGCTCTCGTTGTGAGCGAGGTAGTACGTGGCGTCGTTCAGCTGGTCGATGTACGCCTGGGCGGCAGCGCGCGTCTCAAAGCGCAGCTCGCGGCCGTCGTCGTCGATCAGCAGGGATTTTTGGGTGCGCGGGCCGTAGAAATGGCGGGTCTGGCGGATAGCGAACATTTTTGAACTCCTTGCGAGTTACCTCTCATTGCCGGGAGGTGCCGGGCGGCAGCTCGTCTGCCATGGGTGTTACTGTACCGTCCGAGAGCGTGCGGGACAATGAACTATGTCTCATTTTCGAGAAGCCGACAGACGGCGCCTGATATACGCACTTAAGCGCGGATAACCGCAGTTATGCGCGCTTTTCACGGTTAACCGCACATAACCCGCGTTTGCCCTTCAATGCTGGTGCAGGAACGTCACAGCCACTACAATCACTCTCGATCAAAGTATTTCCAATCACACAAGTCGGAGGGTAGCGTGTACGATGTCCTTACCGTCGCTGACGCGATCCTCAAGATCGCCAAGGCACAGGGAAAGTCTCTGACTCCGATGCAGGTCGTTAAGTTGACCTACATCGCCCATGGCTGGAGCCTTGGCCTCCGCAACAAAGATCTGTTCAAAAACCAGATCCAGGCATGGCAGTACGGCCCCGTCATCCCTGACCTCTATCACACCACCAAGTCCTACGGGCGCAACCCCATCCCTCTCACCGCAATCGGTGATCCTGACGAAGTGGGCGTCACCCCAGAAGATCGGGCGTTCCTGGAGAGCGTCTTCAGGAAGTACGGACATCTCGACGGAATTGACCTGTCCTATCTCACTCACAAGGCAGGGACACCTTGGAGCCAAGTTTACCGGCCTGGTGTTTTTGGAATCGAGATCCCTGATGAGCTGATCGAGAGCCATTACAAGGATCTGGCCAGTGGAAAAGCGTGACGAAGGCGGTGGTGCCATCGAAATCCCGGTGGATACCGCAAGCCTGACCCCGTCCCCACCCTGGGCCACAGGAGACGCACGCAAGGAAGAGAGGCAATGGGATCATCTTGAGGTCACTCGGCGCCAAAACGATCGGCGCTGGCTGGAGACATATGGCCGGATCTTGGTCTTCGGAACCAACCTGTTCGCTTTTGTGCTTTTTTGTGCCGTATTCATCTGGGCCTGGCACCAGCTTGCACCTGAATGGTGGGGCTGGCTCAGCAAAGAGCAGCTCGGCGACATCAAGGGGACACTGTTCAACGGCGGCATGGGCGCCATCATTTTTGGCGTTCTCCGCGCCCAGATCAACAAGGCGCGCTGACCGTCACCCATTCGCCCGCTCCGCCTCGATGCTGGTGCTTAATCCACTGGCATCGAGGCTATGCTCGGCCCGCGAGACGATCCACTGCCCGTCCACCCCCTCACGGATGCCCGCCAGCACCACCCGGCCCTCGGCCACCACGTCCGTGCGCCCCGGCAGCGTGAGCGAGAGCGTTGCCCGCCGGCGCGCCCGGCGCTCATACTCGGCCCTGGCCGCCGCCATCGCCATCTCCGCCGTCGGAAAGTAGCGCTTGAGCCTGAAAACCGGCTCGCCCTGCCCCACCTTCACCTCCTTGCGCCTGGCGTGCTTCGTCTCGTGCCAGTACGCCACGACCATCCCCGACTCGTCCCGGCGCGTCAGCGACACCCGGTAGCTCGTGATCTCGCCCGCCTCCAGGATGACGGACGGCAACTGCTGCCCCGTCGCGCTCTTCGCCTGCCCTTTCTTCGCAAGCACCAGACAGCCTCCGGCCGGCTTGATCACCGCGTCGTACCGCCCGCCGATCCTCACCAAAAAGTGCATGTCCGACTCGTCCAGCTGATCAAGGTGTGGCAGCCGAATCGCCGCCATCTCGGGCGCGATGACGGGTTTCAGCCCGTGCTCGGCCGCCATCTTGCGCACCACGTCCGCCAAGAGCGTGCCCTTCGGCCAGGAGCGGCGCTTCTGCGTCTGCAACTGACTCATCCCTCCCTTCGATGCCTCGAAAGGCGTGGCCCGCGCCCTGACAGTCAGTTCGCCGGGCCAACCCGACAGCTCGATCTCATCGCAGACGAACGTGCCGATCCGGGCCAGGTTGCCGTCATAGCCGAGCGACAGCACCAGCTCCGTCCCCGTCGACGGAATCTGAATCGGTTTGTCCGGGTCGTGGTCGGCGAGCTGGATCTCCAGCATGTCCGAGTCGATCCCGGCCTCGTCCGTGTAGCGCAGGCTGATCAAGCGATCGGCAATGGTGGCCGTGATGTCCGTCTGGTTGGCGAGCAGCCGAAACTCCGGCCGCACAGGGCGCGTCAGTCCCACAACCGCAGCCCCCGTGTCTGCGCCGGCTGCGCCACCGCCGGCATCTGCACCTCGATGCCCGCCGGCAGCACGGCCCCGAGCGCAGCGAGGCCGGGATTGGCTTGCAGCACCGTCTCCACTACCCGGTTGTCCGTCGCCCCGTAGTGGCGCCAGCAGAGGTAATCGAGCGTGTCGCCCGCCTGCGTCACCACCCGCATCATGAGCGTTCCTCCTGTTCCTCACGACCGCGCGCGATCTTCAGGGCCTCAGACACCACCACCCGGCAGAGCCGGATCGTTCGGTTCGCGCTGTCGGTCGCCTGGATCACGGCCCGCGCGGCCTCTTCGGGTGTGGCCTCCAGATGATCGACCGCCCGCCTCAAAATCCGAGCCGCGCTCTCGGCCTGCGTCTGGATTTTGGCCGCCCGCTCACCAAAGAGCCGCGACCAGAGCTGCGCCGCCGCCGGGCTGTCGCCCACCAGCACCTTCACCTTCTGCGCCTCGGTCTGGATCTGGCGCGCCGCGTCCGCGCACCGCTTCGCCGCCCCGGCCGCGTCCTTGATCACGGCCGTGGCCGGCGCAAGCTGCGCTTGCAGCGTCTTGTACGCATTGGATGCCGACGAAATCAGCGGCTGCGCAGCCTCGATGACGTGATCGGCCAGACTCTTCGTTTTGAGCGCCGGCGTCGCGGCCAGCGTCGAGACCGGCGGCGCAGGCTTCGGCAACGGCGGCAGCTTCGGCACCGGCCCCGTCACCTGGCTTGAAAAACGCTTCAGTTGCAGGCTGAACTCGATCCGGCGCGCCACACCCCCGGCGGCAAAGGTGCCTTGCGTCTCGCTCACGCTCTCGATCACCCACATCCCCAGCGCCTGGCCCCGGCCATCCACCAGCACCAGCGGCTGCCCCTTGCCCGCCTCCCGGCGCATCGCATCGAGCTGGCCGAATCCCCCCTTCCACTCCGGGTAGATCACGCCATCGAGCGTGACGCTCGCCGCGCCTGGGCCGGTGTATTGGAGCGCGGTCTCCTGGCCAAAACGCGACTGCTCGGGCCAGCGCCATTCTTCCGAGCGCGCGAGGCTCTGGTAAGCGGCCGTGTTGATGCCGAATTGGAAGCTGCCCAGCTGAAGCATCACAGGGGCGGCCGTTGCGTAGGCAATGGTCATGCCATGCGCCCCTTACCCTCGGATGCAAGGGCTACTTCAATGATGCTTGCGGTACTCTGCCTTGGCTTTCGCCATGCACTCGATGGTTTGATTGCCTTTGCACGCCTCAATGACGGCATCATCCTCGGCCGCGCCAGCTTGCATCCAGCAGATAAACCAGACAACGCCTGCAACCCAAAGCAGGCGCGCCAGCCACGCTGTAATCCGCTCCCGGCGCAGGTATCTCGCAAAGGCTTCGTTTCGACACCCGTCAAAATCGTATTCACTGCCCATTCGGCCAATCCTCGCGTTGCTTCCCCCGAGTATCCCTTATTGCCCCTTCGACGGCATGCGCAATATCGCACGCGCCATGCCTCCATCCGACGATCGGCCGGACGCACATCAGTAAACGACTGCATGGTCATACAGACTCCCTCTGTTGCGCACGGCGAGCGCACGAGCCTGGGCCTGCGCAATCCGCAGCGCCAGCGCCTCGCCACTTTCTCCCGGCTGCTGGTTGACATTGATCGTCACCGTGTTTTGCTGCCTCAGTTGACCCCTGCTTGCAACCTGCGGCAGCGCTTTCTCTTTCGACGGCACAGGCGCGTCCGCCCGGACACGCTCGGTGCCCGACATCCAGTTCGCCAGCCCTTCGATACCGTCACTCAGGCTGGTGCGCACAGACCAGTACGCATCCTTGGCCGGCGCCGTTTTCTCGTCCACCCAGGCGGACGCCTTCTGAATGCCGCCCATGATGGCGCCCAGCTTCTCCCCGATCCAGTCAAAGATCTTGCCCACGCCATCACGCAGCAACCCGAACAATGCCACACCCGCGTCGACCCAACCCGCCAGCCATGCCCGAAGCTGGTCAAACTTGCCCACGACCCACTCGATCCCATCACCGATGCTCGCGCTCACGCTCGACCAGACCTCGGTAAAGAACGCCTTGATCGGTTCCCAGTTCTTGTAGACCAGGAACGCAGCCGTCGCGAGCAGGCCCACAGCGAGCAGCAACGGATGTGCCATCACCAGCTTGCCGAGCGAGACGAACTTACCCCCCAGCGCCTGCAACGCACCACCGACAGCGCCCAGTTTGCTTACCGGCATAGCCAGCATCGGCACAGCCAAAAACATCTCTTGAACCGTACCGCCGACCGTCTCCGACAGTTCCTTGAAAAACCCTCCCACCTTCTGAAGCACACCACCCACGGCCGGGAAGCGTTCCTCAAAGAACGCCAAGATCGAATCCCAACTCCGCCAGACCAGGTACGTGCCACCCGCCAGCAGTATGGCCAACGTCTTGATCGGATTTCGCCTCACCAAGCCAACCATCCCTCGGCCCACGCGCATCGTATCGGTGGCCAAGCCCCCCACCTCGTTACCCATGCGTTTAAAGAGGCCGATATTTTTGCGAGTCTTCCTGCTGTTGTCGTCCAGCACATCACCCAATCGAGTCAGGTTCTCCCGCAGCATGCCATATCCCGATGTCACAGACCCGATGGCATAGCGCACCGCCCCGAAGCCAAACATGGCAAGCTTGGCCGCAACAAATGCACCGATGACCCTGCTGGCCTGCTTGAAAACAAACTGCAATAACGAGGCATTTTCCTTGGCAAAGTTGGTTACACCTCGCAGGATTTCTACGAGGTCTTCCATGCGCTTCATAGCCACCGGCATGAGCTGATCCCCGATGGTCACGGCCAACTCCTGCATGTGATTCTTCAGAATCTGCCACTGCGCCGAAGCGGTCTTGTCCCGCGCAGCGCTCTCCCTGGCCATGCTGCCCTTGGCCTCTTCGCTGTTGGCGAGCTTGATCTGGTTCTTGTACTCCTCGATGCCACCCGCCAGCTTTGAAACATCATCACCGTATTCCTTCCCGAAGAGCTGCGTGGCCACCGTCAGCTTCTGTTCCTTGTCCAGGCCATTCAGTTTTTCCAGAACCATCTGAATGGTGCCCGTGGCGTCACGCGCCATCTCCTTTTGCACAAACTCACTGGTCAGCCCCAGTGCCTCCATGCCTTCCTGAAAACGCTTCGGCTGCGAGGCGGCTACCGACAGTTCCCGCATCACCGCATTCGAGGCCGTGGCCGCCACCTCGGCGCTGGCGCCCAGGGTCAGAAAAGTCGAGCCAAGCGCCGCAGCGTCCTTGGCTGACATACCCAGCATCGAGGCCGTGCCACCAATGCGCTGCAACACGTTGATGATGTCGCCGCCCTTGGAGATCGCGTTGTCGTCCAGGTAGTTGATCGCATCGGCCAGGTCGCCAATCTTCGGGATCGGAATCCCGTAGACCTTCGCCACCTTGCCCATCTGCTCTGCCAGCTCGCCCGCTGGCAGCTCGAAGGCCGTGGCCATCATGGACGAGGTTTTGACGAAGCCCAGCACCTCGTCCTTCGCCACGCCCATGCGCAGCCCGGCCGCCGTCATCTCGGCCAATGCGCTGGTCGCCATCGGGATCTGACGCCCCATTGCCTGAATATCGGCCTTCATCTTGAAAAACGCAGGCGTCAGGTTGTTCTGCGCATCACGTGCGCCGTCCATCTGCTTGGCCACGCCCAGCATGGCATCTTCAAATGCGCTGGCAGCCTGGATGGGCTGAAGAAAGAGCTGGCTGCCGGCCCACAGCGCACCGACGCTCTTGATGGCGCTGCCCATCATGGTCTTGCCGCTGTCCATCCGCTCGAAGGAGCGCTCCAGTCGTTTTTTCCGCGCCTCCAGTTGGTCGATCTTCCGCATGATCTGACCAACCTCTTCTGTCACCAGCGCACGTTGCCCGATGCCAGACAGGCGCCCGCCCGTGAGCGAACGCTGCTCGCGCCGCAAGCGGGCCATATCCTCGCCCAGGCGTGCAATATGCGACTTGGCTCGACCTGTTGTTCCCAAAAAGGTGGCCGACAAGGTGGCGCCGATCACCAGGTTAACTGCGCTATTGGATGCCATTCAGTTCCTCTGCCTGCCTCGGCAAGACCTGTACCTTAAACCGCGTTCAGTCGCCTAACCATCACGGGGCAACCCCTCCAGCCACCACACAAAGCGCGCAGACCCCATCGCCATGATCTCCGCGCACGACCAGCCAGTGTGCGAGGCCAGCGCCAGCACGCCCGCCCGCACGTACTCGCTGGTCAGGCGATAAAACCCGCAAACGCTTCCTGCACCTTTCGGTAGTCGCGCAGCGAGAGCTGCTTCACGTCGTCTGGCGTCAGCTGGCACAGGTTCGCCACCAGCATTACCTCCTTCGTCGCGTCACCCACCTTCAGATCGTCCAGCATCAGCTGATCGCCCACCGTCGGCTCCCGCATCCGAAGCGCTGTCACCTGCGCCCCATCGATCTCGATCGGTCGCGAGAGCTGAATATCCACAAAGCCGGTCTCCACCGGCGTCACTTTCTTGGCCATCTCGTTTTCTCCTTTTCAGGCGGCCCGGCAGCCCTTTTCGGCGCACGGGCCACCCGGTTTCACATGCCCAGCGCGGCACGGGTTTCAGCGAGCGCATCCTCGCCGTTGACCACGCGCACCATGTTTTCCACGTCGATCTCATGCACGAGATTTCCGCCGTGTTCCAGCTTGTAGTACACGAGCGCCACCGACAACTTGAGCGATGGCTTGTCGCCGGGCTTGCTGGTGCCGGGGTCGATCTCGCGGATTTTGCCGCGCATCGTATGCACCACTGGCGTCACCTTGCCGTCGAGCGATTCCAGTGCCTCGCGCAGCACGAAGGGCACCCACTTGCCCTCTTTCACGCCAAACGCACTCAGCACTTTCTGGTCATACGACACCAGGCTGAAATCGCACTCCAGCTTTTCCATGCCCATCGTCAGCTCCACCGGGGCATCCATGCCGCCCGCGCGGAATTCCTCGGTCTTCAGCGTCAGTTTCGGGGCGTTGAACTCTTCGACCTGGCCGGCATAACCCCGGCCATCGACAAAGAGGTTCATGTTTTTGCGAACGTCGCGCGCGGCCATCAGAACAGCTCCTTCAGGTAATTGTTGGTCATCTGGCTGCGGAACGTAATGTGCTCAGCCGGATAAGGCGGGGTGAAATCGAAGTCGAAATAGACCTTGCCCTGCTGGATCTGTGAGGGGCTGTTCAATTCAGGATCGGCCCAGCATTTTCCGCCGATGATCGCGCCGATGTTGGTGAGGTGCCGCAGGTACGCATTGACCCCTTCCGTCACGTCGGCCAGATACGTCTTCGTGATGTTGCGATCCACCGCCCACAGGTGCGCCCGCAGCAGCGAATCATTGATCATGTCCGCCGTGCGTCGCACCGACAGGAACATCCATTTCGGATCAGCCGACAGACTCCGATTGCCCCAGAGCCGGTAGCCGTCCTGGCGGATGATCGTGGCGACCTTCGACTCATTCAGCAGATTCGCGCGCGCATTCGCGTCACCCAGCGCAAAGTCCACCGCTCGGGCCGTGCCCACGATGCCGTTGATGTTGAGGTTCGACGGCGACCACCAGAACCCCCGGTCGTTGTCACTCTTGGCGATCAGGCCCGCGACGCAGGGGCTGGCCGGATGCGCCTCCGCTTTGCCGGCCTTGTTCAGCTTCATCACCCACGGATCGACCACGTAGACGCGGGCGCTGCCGAAATCATTGGCATAGGTTTTGGCGGCCTCATCCGTCGTGTTCGGGCCGTCCGCGATGATCACGGCACGCAAGCGCTCGGCCACGCCCACCAGCTCCGACACCACGGCATTCGCCCCGCTCTCGCGCTGGTGCGTGAAACCGGGGGCAATCAAGATGCGCGGCACCACGCCCAACACCGACTCGGCGCCCAGAAACGCTTTCAGCCCCTCGTACTGACCGGTCTGCGAATTGACCCCACCCACGACGTTCGCCGTCGTCGCCTGGTCGGTCTCGCCCTTGGCCACCCGCACCACCACGACCACCGCGCCCGCCTGGTCAAAAATCGAATCGAGCGCAGCGGGCAGCGTCCCCTCGCCCTGGTTCTCGTCGTCGCTCTTGGCCACGAGTTTTGCGGCCTCCCGGAGGCTGCCGGCCACCAGCACTGGCGTATTCAGCGGAAACGCCGCTTCATCGGCCAGCGGCGCCGTGCCCACGATGCCGATCACCGAGGATCGGACGGTTTGAATCGGGCGCGGGCCGTTGTCGATCTCCAGCACTTCCACGCCGTGCAAAAACTTCTCGGACATTGCTCATCCTCGGTGCATGCAGCACCCAAAAACACCAGACAAACACCAAACCCCCGGCACTGTGCAACGCGCCAGCCTCGATGTCCTCTTGTGGTCTTTCCACCGGACAAACGTGCCCCGTCAGCGCGCGGCTGCCCGACGCCTGGCGCTGGCACCAGCCCTGGCTCACCGACAGCAATCGCTGCCCGCGCCAGCACCAACTCATGCACCAGCGCCAACCTGCGCCCCAGCGCCCGGCCAAAAAAAACCGCCCACGAGGGGCGGTCAAGTCAAACGAGGAGAAGGAACAAAGAAAGGGAATCGGCTCAGGCTTAACTCGGCATCACACCCTCCGGGTAGCGGGCCTTGATCTCGTCGACCTTGGCCTGCCAGTCCTCCATCGTGGCCTCGCCACGCTGAGCCTTGAAAAACAGCGGGTCAGCCTCGTCGGCATAGGCTGCATGGCGGGCTGCGTCCACGGCGGCCGTGATGTCCTTGGCCGTTGGCACGTACTCGACCAGGCGAGCACCGTTCACCGGGCACGCCTCGATCGACTTGCCAACCGCCTGGCCAGCCATCAATTCCAGATAAAGCGCCTCTGAGATGGGGTGGCAATCGTTCGGACGCTCATCGCCATGGACGTTATCCAGATAGAAGCCACGTGTTTGGGCAGAGTAAAAGATTTGACTCATATCAACGGCCTATTGCCAGGATGTTGAAACCGATGTTGTTTCCACTGTTGTTGCCTGGCGCCTCGTAGAAATACTGCTGATTGTCGCCATTGACCGCGATCGGCGCATGCAGTGATCCAAACCTTGGCGCGCCTACTGTCATGAAACAATGCCTCGGGAAAGCGATCGGCCAAGTACCACGCATATGCCCACGATTTGCCGTTTCAACCTTCACCCAGACAAAAGTGAGACCCCAGAGCCAGCTCGGCAACCGGGCATACCCGAAGTTCGGGTCATCCCGAACAGTCATGCCCATCGTATCCGCAAGCGTTGCCAACGCATTTCTCACCCAGGCCGTTGTGGCCAATCGCGTGCTGTTATCTGTGTTACTTGGCGTCGGAGCCGTTGGCGACCCCGTTAAACCCGGGCTGTGCTTAGGCGCTGCATATGCAAAAACCGCCCCCATAGATGCCGCTTCGGTTGTCGACGATGCCATGATGGTTTTTGTCGGCACATACACCGACGAGCCAGGCTCGTTGAGATCAACCGAGGTGTTATTGGCCACCCGTACTGTGCCCGAGAAGGTAGGATTGCTCGTTGATGCAGCCCCCGACACGTCTGCCACACGCAGCGTCACAGCGCCAGTTCGTCCCGCCACCGAAGTCACCCCGCTGGAGGCGGACAGGCCGTCAAGCTTTGCCTTGTCCGTCGACGACATGAACCCATGTCGCCATGCGGTCGCTGTTGGATGTGCGCTGACTGAGTTGGTATGCGAATCCGTGAGAACCCCGCTTACGTCTGACGCCGAGAGCGTCACCGCGCCCGTGCGTCCCGCCACCGAGGTCACGCCACTCGATCCAGCGCCAGCCGACACCGTATCCAATTTGGCCTTGTCAGCCGCACTCATGAATCCTGCCTGACTGCTCGTTGCCAGCGCATGCGCCGTGCCGCCCGTCCCCGCGTGTGACGACGCCAGCGCCCCCGACACATCGGCCACCGCCAGCGTCACTGCCCCGGTTTTACCGGCCACCGAGGTCACGGTATTACCCTGCGCGCCCGCCGCAATGCCGTTGAGCTTGGCCTTGTCGGCCGCGCTCATGAACCCGGCTTCGCTCGTCGTCGCCTCCCCGTGCGCCGCGCCCCGGCTGCCCACGTGCGCGATGGGCGCGGCCAGCCGCGTGACGAGGCTTCGCGCCCAGCCCGTGCTGGCGATGCGCGTGCTGTTGTCGTTCTCGCCCGGCTCGGTCGTCGTGGGTTCCCCGGTGAGTTGAGGGCTTTCCTTGTCCGCTTTGCCGGTGAGTGCCGCCGTCAGCTGATCCTTCAGCCACCGCGTGCGGTTGGCCAGATTCCTCAGCGGTGAATTGCTGATCCCATTCGGGCCGCCTACCACCGGATCGGTCATCTCCAGCTGGTAGACGCCCTCATCAAACTTCGATTCTTCTGGCAGGTGTGCCATGTGCCGTGTTGCTCCCTGATCGTGCTATGTCTGTGCCGTGTTCGTGCGTGCCGCCTGCGTCAGGCCACCCCGTGCGCGAACTCCCCGTCGTATCGTTGCTGCCCGTCATAGAACTGCGCGTCCGTGAACGACAGATCGAGCAGCCGGCATCGCGCAGGCGCCGTCGCTTCCAGCATCGCCCGAATCGCCCGCGCCCGTGTCCGGTTGATCGGCCGCGAGAGGTTGAACCGGTAACTCGCCCAGCTCTCCGTGTTGCCATGCACGCGCCGCCCGTTGTACCGGGCCGACTCATCATGCAGCACCGCCCCGTCGCCCTCGATGAGGCGGGCGTCGCCGTAGCCCGCGTTCGCCAGCACCCGCTTGATCGCCCACACCGTGCCCTTATGGCGCTGGATCTGCGCCGCATCCCGGATCGAGGCGCGCTTCGTCTCTTCCGGCCAGGTCGAATCCCATTCATCGACGCTCATGGCCCAGGCGAGCCACGGCAGCAGATGCGCCGGGCAGGTGTCCGCGCGCCACAGCTCGCGGATCGGTACGGGCGCCTCATCCACGCGCGCCGTCACTTCAGCCAGCGCGCGCTCCAGTGTCGTGGCGTTCGGCGGCAACAAGGTCTCAGTCACCCACGCCTCCTACTGTCACGTCAATGGCCGTGCAATGCGGCGCCTGATGCCAGTCCACCACCAGGTCGGCCGCCGGTGCCGAGAGTTGCACGTTCTGCACCCCTGGCTGATGCAACGCGGCAAACACGCCTGAGCGCGTGATGTCGCGCCCCAGCCGCTGCTGATCCTCGGCGTACTGCTCGGCGGCCGCGATGGCGGCTGCCTTCACCTCTTCCTGGCCCGCGCCGCTGAACACCGTCAGCACGGCCGTGATCTGATACGTCACGATCTCCGCACTCTTGATGTCCACCGTGTCGCAGAGCGGCCGCACCTCTTCCGCATTGAGCGCGGCCGTGACAGCCGCGAGCGTCGCCTGTGGAGCCTCACCCGTCTCGCTGCGCGAGAGCACGGCCACGTTCACCGTGCCCGGCTCCAGGCTCTTCACCCCCACGTCCTTCACGTCACCCGAGGCCGAGAGCGCATGAAACACGTAGCTCGCCCGGCTGCCGGCCGTCGTGTAGCCCTCCAGCGAGAGCGTCGTGCGCGTGCGCAACTCCTCATCCGACTCCATCACCGCCGGCGTCGGCGGCGTCGTGCGCGGGTCAGCGGGCCGGATCACGAGGCGAGACACGCCATAGTTGGCCGCGATATGGTCGAGGTCATCGCCGGTGGCGTAAGCGATCATCACGCTCTTGGCTGCATCGTTGATCCGCTGCCGGATCAGCAGCTCCCGGTACGCCGCGACTTCCAGAATCTTGTACGCCGGGTCAGCCTCCGTGATGGCCGAAAACGCTGGATCACGCGAGCGCAGATCCGCCAGCATCGCGCCCAGGATCGTCTCGAAGTCGAGCGACTCGATCACCGCCGGCGGCGCGAGCCGCGACAGATCGATCTGCGAAAACCCCGTGGCACTCATGCCGCGCCCACCTCGATGCCACCCAGCAGCACCGCGCGCCCCTCGGGCACGTAGACGCCGTGAATGTCGAGCGACACCCGCCCCGGCTGGGCAGCCGCTGCCACCACGCGCTCCACGCGGATGCGCGGCTCCCAACGCGCCAGCGCCTCGATCGTGGCCGCATAGATCTGCACGAGTGTGGCCCGGTTCATCGGTGCGTCCACCAACTGAAAAAGCCGGCTGCCATAGTCGCGCCGCATCACCCGCGAGCCAATCGGCGTCGTCAGGATGTCTCGAATGCTCTGGCGCAGATGATCGAGGCCCGCCGCGCGGCGCCCCGTGAGTGCATCGGTTCCGTTCATGTCGCGCAGGCTACTGTGCGCGCATCAGGATTTCCTCTTGTGGTCTTTCCAAGGCGTGAATCACGCCTGGTCACGCAGCTGCCGCTGTCTCATCCTCGCGGGCCGAGGCAGGCTTGGCCGACATCTCCACGCCCAGCGCCTTCATCACCGCCAGCATCGTGCGCAGCGTCGGGTTGCCCTCCTCGCTGAACGAGCGGTACAGCTGCTCGCGCGACAGCCCTGTTTGCCGGGCCAGCTCCGTCATGCCCTTGGCACGGGCCACCACGCCCACGGCGCGGGCGATATAGGCCGCATCCCCTGTCTCGAAGGCATCCGCCATGAAGATGGCGATACCCTCATCCGTCGTCAGGTACTCCGCCGGGTCAAACGTCGTCAGCTTCTGTTTCATCGTCGAACTCCTCGTTTTGCACCATCTCGATGGCTTTACGGATGTCCCGTGCTTGCGTTGACTTGTCGCCGCCGCAGAGCAGGATGATCAACACATGGCCACGACGATGCAGATAGACCCGATAGCCAGGGCCGTAATGAATCCGCAGCTCGATAACGCCGCCGCCAACTGACTTCGCGTCACCGGCCAAACCAGCCTCCAGCCGATACAGGCGGGCAGAAATGGTCGCTACGGCCCGGTCGTCCTTGAGGCTGGCCATCCAGCGGCTGAATACCTTGGTCTGCTTCAGTGTGATCATGCCGCTATCGTAGTCCATAAACTACGCCAGCACAATGCAATCTGTCACGCCCTGCGCGCCGCCGGGCAACCCTTCGGAAATACTGAATGGTTGGCCCGCCCGACAGCGGCCAGCCTCACTGCGGCCCGCCCGTCAACTTGTCCCCCTTCTCGACCCCGCTATGAACGTGCCCCGCACCCACGTTCACGCCCTTGTTCGCCAGCCCGCCGCTCACCGCCAGATCACCCACGATGCTGCTCGCCCCCGTGCCCGTCATGCCCGCCCGATACGTGAACGGCCCCTCCACCGTCAGCGCCCCCGTGCAGGTCGTCTTCGGCGTGTTGAACGTGACCGACGTGCCCGCATTGACCGTGGCCACGCCACAGTTGACGACCACCTGCCCGCTACCTGCTGTCACCGTGAGCCGGTGCGCCGTGCTGTCGTAGTCCACCGTCGAGCCGTCCGGAAACACGACGTGCTCCACGTCTTTTGAAGCCGCCGGCGCCGGATGCGCCTCCTGATAGATCGCTGGCAGCACCACCGCCTGCGCCAGATCCCCGTAAGGCGCCAGCACCAGCACCTGCTCACCGGGCCTCGGCGCCGACCAGGTGCGCGTCGCACCGGCTCGCTGCGTCACCCACGGCAGCCAGTCCGTCACCACCTCGCCCAGGTCAACCGTCACCCGTGCCGCGGCCTCATCGAGCGCGGCCACCACGCCCACCCGCACGAGGTTGGCAAGCAACCGCTCCAGCTCCGCCACTGCATACGCACTGCTCATGGCGCCCCCACCGGCACGGCCGGCTGGTAGTCGGCCTCATGCGCCGCGCCGATCTCCGGCGCCCAGGCCAGATACGGCGTCGGTGTCTCGCCCTCATCCGTCCACACCGACTCGCCCAGGTGGATCACCTGCTGCCACTCCACGCGCCAGCACTCGTACTGATCGAGGCCCGGATCGAAATCATCCGGCCAGCACCCCAGCACATCGGCCGCGCCCACCGGCAGCCCCCAGCGCTGCTGATGCACGAACACCGCGAGCGCGGCCGCGAGTTTGCGAATCTCCAGCCCAGGATTCAACGCCCCTTGCCGAAACCCGATCACCAACCGCGCCTCGAACCGGGCCATCAGCGCAAGCTGCCCCGTGCCCGGCTCCAGCTCGTCCGCTGCCTCCAGCTCGGCCAGCTCCACCAGACAGGCCGGCAGCGGCAGCGTCCCACGTGGCTGCCGGTACGCTTCCACCGTCGCGAGGCTCGGAAACTGCTGCCGGATCGCCGCCACCACCGCCTCGTGTAGCGCGTCCAGCGTGATCATCGTTTGCACATTCGCCATGTGAGTTCGTGTTTAAAAATCTTCAAGAATCGCGCCTCAAATTCCCGCTCCTTAACCATCCCTCGAACGAACTTTTTGGCAGGAAGCGCAATCTGCTCACGTTGCCGCTCGATGGGCAGGCGCGCGCGGCCTCTGCGTTTGAAGACCTGTTCGCCCCCCCTCCTACCTCTAGTGATGAAGCCAGATCGCACAAAGCGACCGCGCTGTGCGCGCACCCCTGCTTTCGTCTGACGCGCCCCCAGGTGTATCAACGAAACAGGGGCCAAGCCATACCACACCCCGGCACGCGCACCATCGTTCGTTGCTTTCGGCTTTCGCGTTCGCAGCCGTCTGCGAATGACCTTCTGTTGCAGCGCCAGTTCCGGCGACAAGCCTTTGGCGGAGCGCGTCCTTGCCCAGCTCGACATCTTGCCCAGTGCGGATCGCATCACCTGCCGCACCGTTCCTTTATCGGCCCCCATACGGGCCACCATGACCTCCAGACGGGGTGCCGAAACTTCCAGTCGGATCATTGCTCTGCCTGAACAGCCAGAGACAACATCGCCATGCCCGTACCGTCCGGCTGGGCATTCGTCACCACGTCATAGACTTGCCCCTCGATCTCGACCAGATCGCCGCGCGTCACATCCTGAACATCAGACCACCTGCATGTCAGTCTCGGCTGCGTCGCGTCCAACTCGTACTCTCCCGTCTCGGCATTCAGATACGGCTCATCAAAGATGCCTGACACCACGCGCTCACGACCGTCTTGCAGGCGGAGCATCACACGGATCGCGAAATCATCCGTGTCAAGGAAGATATCGAGGTTTTCCCAGGCTTTACAGGAAACAGCCAATCACCCACTCCTTCACAGATGCCATGCCATCATCGAGCCAGCTCAGAAAGATCTTCATGTCCCGATCAATCGGATTCCCGGAAAAATGCCTCAGCGTCAAAAACAGCCATAGCCCCCAGAAAACACTCTGGCCCAAAATGGTTTTCTTGTGCTTCTCGTCAGCGCCAAAAAACCACCGAACCCGCCCCTTCCAATCAGAGGGAAGTCTGTCCCAGTCCTCCCCAAAGAACCAGCGCAGCAACCGATAGCATCGCCGCTTCTTGGTCATGGCCGCCCCCATCGTGCTCAAATGGCAGATATTGTGCTCAGGCAGCCAAAGACCATCCACCCTGCATTACCCGGCAGTGTGAGACACCGCACAACCGCACCCGCCATTCATCCGCCCTGGCCGCGCTTACCCTTGCCCCGAGGCGAAGCCGGCGCTGGCGCAGCCACTTCCTCTGCCTGATCCCCATCCGGCAACGCCTTCAGCGCCGCCAGCGCCTCCGACGGGTCATCGTGCAGCACATCCGAGGCCGAAAGCGTCGGCACGTCCCCGGCCCGA
>JAUNKF010000072.1 GCA_030532895.1 Lautropia sp.
CATCCTGGCAAAACTGGAACGTTTGTGCAAAGTTATTAATGGAACATGACACTAGTTTCCAGTGAGCGTTCAAAACTCTTGATGGCCGCATTACGATAGAGGTCGTAGGTAATACTGTCTTTGTCACTGATTTTCTGGAGTTCAACAAGAGCCTGCTCCAGTGTATGGATGGTGCGGCGCAAATGTTCAGTGTTCAGCGACATGGTTGACGGCTCCTGGCTTTTGAATCGTGATGGCAGTACTCTTGGGGCTGCTGTTGTTCCGTGTTGGGATCAGGCCGCCTGAATCTCCACATAATCGCGCTCGATGTTGCGATGGAAGCTTTCCGGCAAGCTGGCCCAGTCGTGGACATCCACAAGGATGGGCAGGTCGCTGTCGCGTACCGCTTCTTGAAAATTCAGCCAGTCGGGGGTTCTGGCCGCAAGGTTTTCCGTGTTGCGCAAGACGATATCCAGATCACTGCCTTCGTGTGAGCCGCCCGTCACACGGCTGCCATAAGCCCAGACCTGGGATGCAGGCACATGCCGACTCAGAAGCTCTTGCAGCATGGCCAGATGCTTGGCAGAAAGTTGCAGTTGTTTGATGTCATGTTTCGGCATGGATGACCTCACTTGGCCGTCAGGCTTTGGGGTGGGGCGAGTGTTACCTGTCTTGAGCCAGCGCCTTCACCGTGATCAGCCTAAAATTATCGCCCAACGGCGGGCATCGTAGTGGATTGGCGTCCCTGATGGGGACGCCGAATGTCGGCTGGGTGCCACCGCACCCGCGTAAGGGTGCCCAACCCGCATGTTGCGGTCAGAGATGACGAATCATTGCGCAGCAACCTGCTTTCCATCCTGCTTAAGTGCATAACACGCTCTAAGGTTGAACAATGAACCCCTGGTGGTGGCCCTTTGTGCCGGTGCTGTGCTTGTGGATCGACCGCCGCTTTGGTGAGCCGTCGGCGCGCCGGCATCCGGTGGCCTGGATGGGGCATTACCTGCAATGGGTGGGGCGGCGTGTGGCGCCGGTGTGGCCACATGCATCCCGACCGGTACCTGAAAAGGCGATCGCCATGACCGGTGTGGTCGGTACGTATGGTCACGGGGAAGCCCCGGCATCGGCAACGATTGACGAATGGCAAGCCTTCATCAAAGGGGCTGCGGCCTGGCTCGTTGGCGCCGTCGTGGTGTGGTGTCTGGCTGATGTTCTCCAGTGGTTTTGCCGCTCGATGCCATCCTGGTTCGGGCTGTCGTCCTGGTTGTCGCTCCCGTTGTTGGCGTTGGCTTTGAAGCCGATGCTGGCCTGGGCCATGTTGCGTGATGAAGTGAAGGCGGTGGAGGCGGCTTTGGCGCTGTCGCTGGCAGCGGGGCGTGAGCGGCTGCGTTGGCTGGTGAGCCGCGATACACAGGCGCTGAGTGAGGGCGATGTGCGGGAGGCGGCCATCGAGACCTTGGCTGAAAATCTGAACGATTCGGTGGTGGCGCCGCTCTTCTGGTTTTCGCTGCTGGGGCTGCCGGGGGCTGCGCTTTATCGCTTTGCCAACACGGCTGATGCGATGTGGGGCTATCCGGGCGAACGGGATGGGCGCCAGTGGCAGTGGGCGGGCAAATGGGCGGCGCGTGCCGATGATGTGCTGAGCTGGGTGCCGGCTCGTCTGACGGCCTTGCTTTTGATGTTGGGCGCGGCTGCTGTCCGATGGCAGCGCTTGCCGGTGCAGGCGCGTCTTACGCCTTCACCCAATGGGGGCTGGCCGATGGCGGCGATGGCGCTGCGTCTGGGCATTCGGCTCGGCAAACCGGGCGTGTATGTGCTGAATGATGCGGGCAGAACGCCGGAGGCCGCCGACACGACCCGCGCCTTGCATCGTGCCGCACGCGCGGTCTGGTTGGCGGGAGCGCTGGCTGCTGTCTATCTGCTATGGCGTGGGTGATGCACCTGCTCGTCCCTGTAAAAGCATTTTGGGGTGTGGCGTTTGCCCACGGTTCTCCCGGATTTTGATCAAGCGTGGCGTGAGACGACATCAAAATGCCCAAAGGTGTCCACCCCTGAAAATGGCATAATCGCCGGGTCATGGTGAGCACCGGTTCCACACTACATGGCGGCCCGGATGCGCTGGGCACGCCCGCGCACGACTTCTCCACCAACGTCAATGCCGTCGGGCCTTGTCCGGCCGTGCTGGCCGCGTTACAGCAACAGGTGCCTGATACCTATCCCGATCCCGCCTACACGGATCTGCGCGCCCGGCTGGCGAGCTGGCATGGCGTTCATCCCGATCAGATCGTGATCGGCACCAGTGGCAGCGAGCTGATCTCGCGGTTGACGGCGGCATTTTTTCGGGCTTCCCTGGAATGGCCGGGGGCGATGTTTTCGCCCGGTTCATCGGATGAGATGTTTTCATCCTCCTGCCAGAGCCAGAGCCAGAG
>JAUNKF010000002.1 GCA_030532895.1 Lautropia sp.
GGCATGGGCATGGGCGCGCGCGGGCCAAGGATCATGGCGGTAGTGCTCGGCATGCAGACCTGAACCTGCGGGCCGCTTACCTGCATGTGCTGACGGATGCGGCTACTTCGGTGTTTGCCATCATTGCCTTGTTGGGCGGTAAATACTGGGGCGCGAGCTGGCTCGACCCGTTGATGGGGATCGTTGGTGCCGTGGTGGTGGCCATCTGGGCCAAGGGCTTGTTGGTCGATTGCGCTCGTGTATTGCTGGATGCCGAGATGGATGATCCGGTGGTGGTGCGTGTGCGCCGGCTGCTGGCGACTGCCCCGGTGCCGGTGAATCTGGACGATCTGCACATCTGGCGCGTGTCGCATCAGAAATATGCTTGCATCATGTCCGTGTCGGTGCCGGCGGGTGGCGGTTCGTCAGCCGCCGAGCCGTTGTCGGCCGCTGTCGTTCATCGCCTGCTGGCAGCGGAGACGCGCATCGTGCATCTGACGGTCGAAATCAACGGGTGATGGCGGGGGGCTGGCACCAGGCTGAAAGTGCCATATGTCTGCCAGGTAACACGCAAGTGTTTGCGTTTCCATCTGATACCGGGCGTATCGACAGGGGGTGAATCGGTGATTTGGTGCCGTTGGCCGAACGATTTGGCGCCGATGTTTTTTACACCTGTACGTTCGGTTTACGCTGAAGAGACCCTTTGAGTCACATCAGTCTTGTCAGACGCGCTTGGGTATCTCGTGTCAGTATAGAGGCGGGAATCATCCGATGGGTGTGAGCCTGACAGGGTTGTTTGTGTGGGCATGAGGTGCTGTGTCGGGATGTCTGACGGGATCAGAGATCGTTCTGGCACGGTGGGCCGAGTGGCGACGAATGATCGGTTCGGTTCTGAATCAGTTGATGGTTCCAGAAAGCGCCTCCTGATGGAACCAGCAGCTTCCGTTCCTCATGCAAAGAAGGCGTGCTCACCGGTCGTCCTGGGCGTGTGGGAGCGAATCAGTTCGTCTCCGATGAGGGCTTGATGACCGGGATGGCCAAAGGGGGCAAAGGCAGCCCGGCGGCTGACGGTCTGGCCAGCCAGGAAACCGTCCAACCGCCTCGGATATCGCCTTTGTCGGTGTGACAGCATGGTTAGTCGCCATATCGTAGTATGATCGCATGATGGAAATTGATCTTGAGCCAAAATATCTGGCACTGTTTTCCGAGGCAGAAAGCCAGCAGATGCCTGATCTCGACAGCCTTCGGCTGTGCTTTCAGGCGATGTCCTTGTCGTCCCTGATCGAGCGTGAAGGGGCCGCCATGTTGGCCCCTCACGGCTTGTCGGAAGGGCGCTTCGTGCTGCTTTCCTTGTTGGAACCGTACAAGGAAGGTTTGCCACCGCATGTACTGGCGGATCAGGCCGGGGTGGCGAGGGCCACCATCACCGGGCTGGTTGATGGCATGGTGCGTGATGGCATGGTCGAGCGGCACGGCAATCCGGAAGATCGCCGCTCGAATCTGGTTCGGCTGACCCGCAAGGGACGCCAGCTGGCCAGAAAGGTGTTTGCGCAGCAGGCGCGGTGGTTTGGTGGGCTTTTTGCCTCGCTCTCGACGACCGAGCGGCGCCAGCTCTCGCGCACGTTGAGCAAGCTGTCGGCCGATATCCGGGAGCAGGCAGCCGCCTGATGAGCCGCCGGAACGCGACCGCCTGGGGCGCCCGGCCTTGACGGGTCAGGCGCCCATGTTTCACGCTTCGTGTTTCGCGTGCCATTCACGCGTGATAACGCCTGTTTGGCGCGCAGAGCCGGATGGATGCGCTTCTTGCGTTGAGCATCGACAGGCAAGCGTGTTTGGCCGCTGAAGGTCAGGCTCTGCTGGCAGATCGGTTCGTGCTGGCAGACCCGTTCGGGCTGCAATGGTCGCACCGCCCCTTGATTTCGAGGCTGGCGGCTGAAAACCCGCTCCGGCTGGCAAACTGGTGCAGTGTGTGCGTCAGGGCATCGATCACCTCGGTGTCCTCGCACTCGGCCGCCTGACCACAATGCTCACAGATCAGCATGACGGGAAAACCATGATCATGGTGATCATGGTGGCCGTGCTGGCAGACCAGGAAGGTGCTGGTGGCGTCGATCTTGTGCACCAGCTCGTGCTCAACCAGAAAATCCAGCGTTCGATAGATGCTCATCGGGGCGATGCCCGGCTTCTTGGCCTGCATCTCGGCGAGCAGATCATAGGCTTTCAAGCCGCCCGCGTGTTGTTGTAGCAGCGTCAGCACGTCGATGCGCAACGGCGTGAGCTGGGCGCCACGTTTATGGCAATGCAGCAGCAGCTCATCGATGAATGGGCGTGTGTCGGGTGGCAGGCTGCCGATATGGTCAGCAAGGCTTTCTCGACTGGGTTGCCGTGTTTTGTCGGTGGCAGGTTTTCGGGCTGACATCAAGCTGATACATCGAACGCTAATGTTTCAGTTTAACCTGCTTTGTGGGCAAGGGGGACGAAAGCCGGGCAGCCTGATGCTGGTATCCCTCATCGATGTCTGATCTGCGCTGGCGCATGTCATGCGTTGTTCGTTCCCGCAACAGCCCCGCTGGGTGAGCATCTCACGCGTGCCATGACCCGCCCGTCTTGAAGGCTGAGGCCAGACCCAGTACCGACAAGGAGATGGCCACACAGGTGCCGCTGGGCCAGTCCATGGACCATGACACGGCCAGTCCCATCGTGCAGGCCAGGGCTGCCAGCAGGCAGCTGCCCGTGACCGAGACGCCCAGGCGATGCCAGAGCGATGGGCCGATCAGCATGGCAAAGACCAAATAGAGGCCAAGTACCGGTACGGCCACGCTCAGGGCGATCGCAAAAACCGGGTAAAACACGCTATCGCGCCAGTGAGCTGACGGTGGCGGCAGGGCGCTTGCTGGTGAGTCGTGCCCATTGGGCGCGGTGATGGGGCTGCGACGGCCCTCGAAGCATGACATCGACCACACCAGGGCACTGATCGCACCCAGCCACAGGACGGGAGGCCAGGTGGCCCATAGCACATCGGCGGCCAGCAGCGTATCGAGCTGTTCGCGTCCGTGCGGGTCGGTCGATGCCATCAACAGCGCGGTGCTGGCAGCCGCCACATAGACGAGACCGATCAGCGCTTCACGGTGGCCGGGCACGCGGCGGGCCAGATACCAGACGAGCAGGGCGCCGACGCTTGCGAACAGGGCGGGCAACAGCAGCTCCAGGTTGGTGAGCAATGTGTTGAGCCATGGCGGCCAGTCCGCGCTGGCAGCCGACAGGGATGGGTCTGCGACCGTGCCTGTGCTTGTCGGCTCAAGCTGCATCGTGACAGCATGCTCTCCATGACCATGACCATGACCATGATCATGCACGTGACGGTGGCCCTGAGAATGAGCGTGGCTGTGGCTGACGCTGTGCCCCGATACCGGCCGGGGGGCGTCGGCGTGCCGTCGTGCATGGGCACGGTCGGCGAGCAGATGCCCGGCCAGTGCGCCGCAGGCTGCTACCTGGGCGACGGCCAGGTCGATGAAGATGACGCCGCGTGCAAGCACTTGCCGGCCAAGGGGCACGAGGGCCAGGCACCCGAAGAGCAGGGCGGCTGCGGGGGCGGCCAGCCAGGCCAGCTCAGTCACGATGGTCTCCGGTGGCTTGTCCGACCGAGGGCTTGGGCCTTTGGTGAGCTGCCATCAAGCTGTCCAGCAGCGTCTGGAACAGCTGGCTCAGGTTGGGCGCTTCGCTGTCGTCGCCATCGGTCGGGCTGGCGGGCAGATGCAACACGGGTGGGTGTTGGGGAAGCTGTTGGCTGAGCCAGGCGGAGGGCCGGGTGTCCTGGTACAGGGCCGTCACGATGGCGGCCGGTGCCTGATGGCGTGTCTGGGACAGTGTCTGTTGAAGATGGCCGGGCGTGGGCGGCAGGCCCGGTTTGGGTTCCAGGTCGGCGATGGGCTGGATGCCGAGCCATCGCCATAGATAGCTGAAGGTGCCGTGTTGCACGACGATGGGCATGCCCTGCAGCGCTGTGCGCTGCGCCTCCCATCGGACAAGGTGTGCTTGCCAGCGGGCTTGCCATGTGTCGTGCCGTTGACCGATGGCCTCGGCTTCGGCGGGCAGCAATTGCTGAAGTCGCTGATTCAAGGCACGTGCCACGGTGGCCAGACGCTGTGGGTCGAGGTGAAGATGCGGATTGCCTTCAGGGTGCACATCACCATCGAAGGGCGTGATGGTGCCCTGATGGGGGTCGATCAGCCGCACGTGCTGCGCCGCGTAGAAGAGACCTGGCTTGCCGTCTTGCACCTTGGGGTTGCTGGCGCGGCGCTGCAGCATCGGCAGCCAGCCAGCTTCCAGCGAGACGCCCGTGCAGACGGCCAGATCGGCACGTCTGAGGGCAGCGATCAGGCTGGGGCGTGCCTCGATATGGTGCGGATCCTGACGGGCATGGGTGGCGGTGCGGATGTTCGCATCGGGCTTCAACACGCGCACGAGTGCCGCCCATTCCGGCTCACAGGCGAAAACTTCGAAGGCCGCCGCCGCCTGGGGCGCCAGCAGGGTGATGGCCAGCATCAGGCACGCAGGCTGGCGTAGCCCCCGCTTTGGTGAGCGGATTCGGGGAGTCATCGACTGCGCCATGGGTGTGTTGTTTCCTGGGATGAATGGGTGCATGACTCGTGCTAAAAGGCGTGGGCAGCATGTGCACCCAAGCTGATCACGTATTGCAGTTGCACGCTGCGCTGCACGGGCCTGATGCCGCGGGCGCCATGCTGGTGTGCATACTGCAGACGAAGGCTTTGCAGGTGTGAGGGCTTCCAGGCCAGCATGATGCTGCGCTCGCGCAGTTGCCCGGCATGAAAATGATCGCCATGCGGCATCTGTACCGACAGCCGGTCGAAGCGGACACCGCTTTCCCAGGAGGGCGAAAAGCGCCAGACGATGCTTAGATAATGGGCGCTATGGTGTTGGTTGCGGCGGGCATGAGGCCCCAGCTCGCTGATGCGCGCATGCTCCCACGAGAGCCGTAGCTGCCGCTCGCGGTTGTTCCCATCAGGTGCCCATTTCCAGGTCAGGTCGGCAAGCCACAGTGTGCGGCCACTGAATGCGGCGCCGTGGGCGTGTGTGTGGCCTTCGTGGTGATGATCGTGATCATGCCCGTGGTCGTGGTCATGATCGGCTTCACCGGCGGCATCGCGACGGTTTTTCAGCCAGGAGATACCGGCTTGCCAGCTATGGGCGTCGTTCAGATCGCCACCGATGCGGGCCGACAGCACCATCGCGGCCGGGTTCCGGTGGCGTGTGTCCGGGGTGGCTGCCTGAACCAGCTGGCGACCGCGGAACACCTCGGCACCCAAGCGCAGATACAGCGCGGTGGGGGCCGTCCAGTTGAGCCGTGCGCCATCATCGAACCAGTGTCCACCGAGGAAGGCGCGATACAGCAGCGGTCGCTCGACGAAATCATCGGCGTGCGGGTGTTGCTCGTTCAGGTAGCCGAGCTGGGAGGCGAAACGGCCGGCCCGAAGATCCAGCCCGGCGGGCAGCGTGCGCGTCTGCGCCCACAGCTCTTCCAGTTCGGCCTCGATGCTGCCGTCATGGTGGTGGGCCGCCACCGTCAGCTGTGCATCGAGGTGCCGCGTGAGCGGGCCGTTCAGCGACAGGTCGCTGTGGCCCAGCGCCAACCCCTGTTCACGGGCGCCCAGCGCGGGCGCACGGGAGGTGGCGGCCACATCGAGCACCATGCCCCATTGCCAGCCGCCGGGCAGTTGGCCGCTGTTGAGGGCGGGCGTATGGTGTCCGGATGCTTCGTACTGACCCAAGGGCATCCTTGCGGGCGTGCTGCTTGTCTTGACGGGGGCGGGTTCTGCCAGGCTGTCTGGCTGACTCTGACTCTGACTCTGACTCTGACCCTGCACCTGAACCTGAGCCGAAGCCGAAGCGAGTGAACCGAGTGCGGCCACCAGGGTGATCAGCCAGCGCCGCCCGACATGGCCGACCTGCTCGTGCCGCCCGGCGTGCTGGTGCTGGCAGCCGATCGTTTGGGGATCGGCGGTGAGCAGCGGGGCCGACTGGGGGACGGGCGTGGCCTGCCGTGTTGTGAGGCTTCGCTTCCGTGGAAAGGCACGAGCGGTACCAAAGACGTGTTTTCGTGTCATTTGTCGGCTTGTCATGTGATACGTCAGCTTATCGTGTGATGCCTACCCAGGTCATGGCGGCCGGGCTGAAGTCGAGCTTGTCACGGCGTGTGATGGCATGTGAGCTGCTGTCGAAGTGCCACAGCTCGCGGGTTTTCGGGTTGGTGATGTACATCTCGTCCTGCGTGCCGCTGGCGGTGAGGCTGGGCCAGGGGGCCGCATCCGGCAGGCTGATGAAGTGGTCGGTGCGCTTGATCGTCTTCCAGCTGCCGTTGTCGAACTGCAGGGTATAGAGCGTGCCTTTGCTGTTCAGGATCAACAGGCGGCCACTTTTGTCGAAGGCGGAGGTTTGACGGGTGGTGCCGGCATCCCAGCCTTCCAGGGCAATCGGGGTGGCCGTACCCTTGGCGCCGTTGATGGCAAAGAAAGTCGTGGTGCGGGGGGCGGTGGTGGTGTTGCCGTAGCCCACCAGGTGGCCGGTGTGTGCCTGGTGGCTGAAGGCCGAGGCGATGCGTGGGGTGGTGAGCAGCTTCGTCTCGGTGAACCGGGAGCCATCACGTTTGATCAGCAGTGCACCATCGTTGCAGCCCACCACCGAATAATCGCCTGAGCTGTCGCCTCCGTGCAGCCGCTCGCAGGCTGTGCTCAGGATGCTGACGGGCTGGTAGCTCGTGCCCTGGCGGCTGAAGACCTGCACGCGATCGGGCAGTACGTCGTTGCCGGTAGCGGGTTTGGTGCGCATCGAGACGAGCAGCAGATCGTCCAGAGGCAGCGCCAGCCCGTGCATCGGGCTGGCCAGCGAAACACCGGCCAGGGGCTTGCCGGTGCTGATGCCTTGCTCGGTCAGCACTTGCGTGGTGGCGTTGACCGGTGGCGTGCTGTCGGCTTGCCCATCCATGAAGAGGGCGGCCTGACCATTGGTCAACGCGTTGTAATGGGTGGGTTTGGCACCGTCCAGCTGCCAGCTCAGCAGTGTCGAGCCTCGGCGGTAATCGTGGGCGTGATCGCCGTGGTCTTCCTGAAAGATGCCACCATCCACCAGTTGCACCCGGTTCTGGGTGCGCTGGATGGCGAGCGCATAGCGCTTGCCGGGGCTGGCGTAGACGCTCGATGCCGGGGCGGCCAGCGTGTGCCGCATCTCCACCTTGTGCTCATCCAGGTCATAGACATGCAGGGCTGCTGCCTCGTGTTCGGCGATGGCCAGACGTCCCTTCGTGTCGATGCGGGTCTGGCCGTGGTCGTGATCGTCGTGTCCGCCACCGCCACCACCGCAGGCGGTGAGTGCCGCCAGCAGCACGGTGACGACGAGGGGGCGCAGTGGATGTGTGCGGCAAGGCGCAGGGCAGCCGGTGAGGGTCGGGCATGATGCAGCGGGCATGAGGATCTCCTGAAGCATGGACAAGGGGAAAAGAGGCAACGTAACGTCTCGTCAGACAAGAGGGGGTGCTGGCATCCGGGGAAGACCGGGCCGACAGGGCGCTGATCACTGAAGGGGCCGATGACCGGGCAGCCTGAGCCACTGTTTGTCTGAGACGCATCCTGTATTGAAGTAGATGTTATATCGTAACTCATGAAAGAGACAAATCAGCAGGCGAATCATGGTGTGATGACCCGAGAAACCGCCCTGTATCCGGTAAAACGACAATGGCGAGCCGTCTCGGGGCAGGGCACCATGAAAGGTTGTCGTTCCTGCTACGCCAGGCGCTTGGGCCCCAGGAATCGCGATGGCGAGCAAGGGGCGCTGCGGTCGATTGGTGCCGGCGACTGCCCTGTGACTCAAGCGCCTGAGGGTCGGTGCATCAGACGTGCTGGCTTGCGGGGACGCATCCGTTCACCATGCGCGCCAAGGAGGGGTGCCCATGCCCAACGCTTTCAACTTCCATGTGTCTCCCTTCGACTGTCTGACGCAGGCCGAACAGCATCTGGTGCGGGATAGCCTGAACATCGCTTATTTCAGACCGGGTGAGGTGTTGCTGGATGTGGGCGATGAGCCGAAGCATCTGTTCGTGCTGATCAAGGGCTATGTGCAGCAGTTCGAAGGCGAGGAGCTGCTGGCCACCTATGGGCCGGATGACAGTTTCGATGGCCGGGCGCTGGTGGCGGGGCGCTCGGGCAGCCGCTTCGTGGCGCTGGAGGAGCTGCTGGCTTATGAGCTGTCGCGTGAGACGGTGAATACGCTGATCGCCTCGAACGATACCTTCAGTGCACTCGTGTTCTCGGCCCTGGGCCAGAAGCTGAGTGCGCTGGCCGCGCGTGGCAGCGAGCAGGAAATTCAGTCGCTCAACATGGCACGGGTATCCGAGGCTTATGTGCGGCCGGCGCATACCGTGCCAGCCAGCACCGACATCGTGTCGGTGGTGCGGCTTTTTCAGCAGGCACACACGAGCAATGTGCTCGTGCGTGATGAAACTGTGTCACCGCCGCGCTTGGGGATTTTCACGACGACGGGGTTGCAGCGGGCCATCCTCAGTGGCCAGCCGCTGGATGTGCTGCCCGTGGGTGAGTTGGCGAGTTGGGATCTGCTGACGGTGCACCCCGATGATCAGGTGGGGGAGGCACTGGCCATCATGCTGCGGCACGGTGTGCATCGGGTGGTGGTGAAAACGGGGGAGCAGATTGCCGGCATTCTGGAGTCGCTCGACGTGTTCAGTTTCCTGTCGAACCATTCGATGCTGATCGGCATGCAATTACGCGATGCCAGCAATCTGGATGAGCTGGAAAAGGCGGCTGCGCAGATCACGACGATGATCCGCCGGCAATACCGGGCCGGGGCGCGGGTGGGATTTCTGGCGCGGCTCGTGCAGGATCTGAATGCACGGCTTTTCGATCGCGCCTGGCAGCTGATCGCACCGCCCGAGCTGGTGGAAAACAGTTGCGTCCTGGTGATGGGCAGCGAAGGTCGGGGCGAGCAGCTGCTCAAAACCGATCAGGACAACGCGCTGCTGTTGCGCGATGGTTATGCGCCGCCACCCAATCTGGCGTCCATCTGCGAACGATTCGGACAGGCGCTGGCGCAATTCGGCTACCCGCCGTGTCCGGGCGGCATCATGATGAGCAATCCGGGCTGGCGGATGCCGGTGTCGGATTTTGCGCGCATGGCACGTCGCTGGTTCGTGATGCCGGAAATCGACAGCCTGATGAATCTGGCGATTTTCATGGATGCACACGCTGTCAGTGGCGATGCTTCCTTGCTGGAAGAGCTGAAGGCTCAGGTGGCCACCTTTGCCACCGACAACGACATGATGCTGAGTCGTTTTGCAGCTGCCATCGATGCCTTCGGCTCGCCCACACGCTGGTGGCAGCGGATGCGGGCCAGTAGCGACGATGCGCGCATCAACATCAAGAAAGCGGGGATTTTCCCGATCGTGCATGGGGTACGCAGCCTGGCGCTGGCCGAGGGCGTGCAGGAGACGAACACCGAGCAGCGTGTGCGGGCGTTGGTGGAGAAGGGCGCGCTCAGTCAGGAAACGGCCGACGAGCTGGTCGAGAGCCTGCACTTCTTCATGGGGGTGAGGTTGAAGGCCGGGCTGGAGGAGCTGGATCAGGATAAGCCCGTGTCGGGCAAGGTGCCGATCGAGCGCATGACGCCACTCGAGCGCGATCTGCTGAAGGATGCGTTGCAGGAAGTGAGGCGCTTCAAGGCGCAGATGCGGCTGCGTTTCCGCCTGGGAGCCGTGACATGATGCACGACCGCCATCTGCTCGATACCGCGCCGGCCTGGATACAGCGCTGGGCCGAGGGCGTGAAGCGGGGCTGGCAGCGCCGGCGGCTCAAGGATCCGCAATGGGATTTCCTGTTCGAGCCGCCGCCCCCGAATGAATGGGTGTCGGTGGATTGTGAAACCACCGGCCTGAACGTGCGGCAGGACGAGATCATCGCGATCGGGGCGACCAGAATCGTGGGCCGCCGGATCATGACGAGCGAGCGGCTGGAGCTGCTGGTCAGGCCCGAGCGCGAAGTGAAGGCCGACAGCGTGCAGGTGCACCGCCTGCGCACCCAGGATGTGGCCGATGGGCTGCCCCCGTGCGAGGCGATGACGAAGCTGCTGCATTTCATCGGCAGCCGGCCGCTGGTGGGCTATTACCTGGAATTCGACGTGGCGATGATCAACCGCGCGCTGAAGCAGTGCTTCGGCCTCACGCTGCCGCAACCGAAGATCGAGGTGTCGGCCCTGTACTACGACCATGTGTTCCGGCAGCTGCCGCTGTACAAGCAGCACGAGAGCGCCGATATCGACCTGCGCTTTGCCACCATCCTGAAGGCGCTGGACGTGCCGGCGCGCGAGGCCCACGATGCGCTCAATGATGCGGTGATGGCGGCGCTGGCCTTCATCAAACTGCGGGCGCTGCGGGGGGAGTGGGGAGAGGATGATTGAGGAACAACAGGGACAGATCATGTCATGAAGACTGAATGTTCATTGGGTGAGATATACCTTGATATATATCTTTGGTGGCGCTATAGTGACGCTACCAGCACATTTGTCCATGAGGTATTGGATCATGCAGATAGCCAAGCTCTTCAATAATGGGAGAAGTCAGGCAGTCCGTTTGCCAGCGGCTTTTCGTTTTGAGGGGACCGAGGTTTACGTTCGACGCGATGAGACGACAGGGGATGTGATCTTGTCCAAGCGTCCTTCGGACTGGAGTGGGTTTCTTGAAGCTGTTAGCCAATGTCAGGGGGAGACGCTGGATATCGTGAGGGATGAGAAACCAGCGGTGCGAGATCCGTTTGAGGCATGGACGGAATGAAGCGCTACATGTTGGATACAAACATGGTTTCACTTGCAATCAGAGGGGATGCTGCCGTGTTGGCTTGTCTGAAGGCGGTGCCTATGGCATGGCTGTGCATCTCGTCCATCACGCATGCTGAAATCATGTATGGCCTTGCCAAAAAACCGAATGCAGTGCGTCTTCACCGAGCCGTGTCAGAATTCCTTCGACGGGTTGAGGTGCTACCGTTTGATGGATGCGCGTCAGATCACTATGGAACGTTCAGGTATGAGCTTGAGCGGACAGGTAAGTGCCTTTCTTCGTTTGACATGATGATCGCTGCACATGCACATGCTGTTTCTGCCATTCTGGTGACACATGACTTGGCATTTCATCAAATTGATGGGTTGATGGTAGAAGACTGGGCGGAGAGGTGATCGTCCTGCACATGAACAGAAGAAGGCCCACCCCCGGTTTCGGAAGGTGGGCCTTTTTGATGCCTGTTTGATGCTCATTGGCCGGCGCTCGATGGCGTTCAAACCGCGCCGTGTCGAGTGCCCCAGGGGCTTTTCAGGTGAAAGCCCCCGATGGCCGGATGAGGATCAGTGGCTGCTGGCCTTCGAGGCACCGTAGCCGGTTTCGGAACGCACCTGCTGGGCGGCGAAGGCTTCACGCTCCTTGGCCGCCTGCTCGCTGTTGTCGAGCAGCGAGAACAGCCACACGCCCAAAAAGCCCAGCGTCATCGAGAAGAGGGCCGGCGAGGTGTAGGGGAAGGGGGCGGAACCTTTGGGGTTGCCGAGCGTGGCTTCCCACACCGAGGGCGACAGGATCGTCAGGATGACCGAGGCTGCCAGACCCAGGAAACCGCCGATGACGGCGCCACGGGTGGTGGTGCCTTTCCACAGGACCGACAGGAACAGCACGGGGAAGTTGGCCGACGCGGCCACCGCGAAAGCCAGCGACACCATGAAGGCGATGTTCTGCTTCTCGAACAGGATGCCCAGCAGCACGGCGATGATGCCGAGCGCCAACGTGGTGATGCGCGAGACTTTCAGCTCCGAGGCGCTGTCGGCCTTGCCCTGCTTGATGACGGTGGCATACAGATCGTGCGACACGGCCGAGGCGCCCGAGAGCGTGAGGCCGGCCACGACGGCCAGGATGGTGGCGAAGGCCACGGCCGAGATGAAGCCGTAGAACACGTCACCGCCCACCGATTTGGCCACCAGCACGGCTGCCATGTTCGAGGTACCTGCGCCGCCGTGGATCACACCCTTCACCGTGTCGGCGAACTCGGGGTTCGTCAGCACGAGCGTGATGGCGCCAAAGCCGATGATGAAGATGACGGCGTAGAAGTAGCCGATCCAGGTGGTGGCCCAGAACACGGATTTGCGGGCTTCCTTGGCATCCGGCACCGTGAAGAAGCGCATCAGGATGTGGGGCAGGCCGGCGGTGCCGAACATCAGTGCCATGCCGAAGGAAATGGCCGAGACCGGATCCTTGATGAAGCCACCCGGCCCCATGATCGACAGGCCCGTGGCAGCCGCCTCTTCGGCGCTTTGGCCCGCGTTTTTCGCGATCTCGGTTTTCACGCGCACGCCGTCGGCGAACAGCGCTTCGAGGCTGAAACCATAGTGCGACAGCACCATGAAGCCCATGAAGGTGACACCGCAGAGCAGCAGCACGGCCTTGATGATCTGCACCCAGGTGGTGGCGGTCATGCCGCCGAACATCACGTAGATCATCATCAACGCGCCGACCAGCACGACGGCGATCCAGTAGTCGAGGCCGAAGAGCAGCTTGATCAGCTGGCCGGCGCCCACCATCTGGGCGATCAGGTAGAAGGCCACGACGACCAGCGTGCCGGAGGCGGCGAAGAGCCGGATCGGCTTTTGCTGGAAGCGGTAGCCGGCCACGTCGGCAAAGGTGAACTTGCCGAGGTTGCGAAGGCGTTCGGCCAGGAGGAAGGTGAGAATCGGCCACCCGACCAGAAAGCCGATGGCGTAGATCAGGCCGTCATAACCGTTGGCCATCACGGCTGCGGCAATACCGAGGAAGGAGGCGGCCGACATGTAGTCACCGGCGATGGCCAGGCCGTTCTGGAACCCGCTGATGCCGCCACCGGCCGTGTAGAAATCGGCGGCCGATTTGGTGCGGCCAGCTGCCCATTTGGTGATCCAGAGCGTGGCGCAGACGAAGACGACGAACATGATGATCGCCGTCCAGTTGGTGGCCTGCTTGGCGGCCTCGCCGACATCACCGCCTGCGGCCAGGGCCAGACCGGGGGCCAGCAGGGTGCTGAGGGTGGCGGCTGCCCAGGTTGACCGCACAGGCCGAGAAGCGCTCATGGCGTGGGGATGGTCGTTCATGCGGTCACTCATTGGGTGGTGTCCTTCAGAATGTCACGGGTTTGGGCGTCATATTGGTTGTTGGCACGGAAGACGTAGACGCCGGTGATGATGACGGTGAAGATGATGACACCCAGCCCGATCGGGATGCCGATGGTGGTGACGCCGTTGTCGGCCACGGGCGTGGCCAGAAACTGCTTGTCGAATGCGATCAGCCCGATGTAGCCGTAGTAGACGATCAGCATCAGGATGGTCAACGTCCAGCCGAAGGTGTTCCGCTCTTTTTTGAGTTTCTGATATTGCGGATGACGTTGTATGTTGTCGACGACAGGATCAGACATGATGGTCTCCTTCTTGGTTGTCGGCACGGATGCTGTGCGGCTGCGACTGTGAAGGAGGCCATTCCTTTCAGCAAGACGGGAAAACGCTAAGGGATTTGTTTTCCTAGGAATAACCCTGTTTTTTCAGAAAATGCTAATTCATTGCATGGCGGCGTGTCAGCGTGCGGTTTTGGGGCCAGCGAGGGGACGAATCAGTGCATGACACGCTCGAGCGCGTCAACAGGGAATGATGTCCAGAAGCCAGGTCGCAAGGATCAACGGAAGACGATCGTCTTGTTGCCATCGATCAGCACCCGGTGTTCGGCATGCCATTGCACGGCACGGGCCAGCACCAGGCTTTCGATGTCGCCACCGAGGGCGGTCAGCCGTTCGGCGTTCATCGCGTGATCGACCCGTTCCACGTCCTGCTCGATGATCGGCCCCTCATCGAGGTCTGGCGTCACATAATGCGCGGTGGCCCCGATGATTTTGACGCCGCGCTGGTGGGCCTGGTGGTAGGGGCGGGCGCCCTTGAAGCTGGGCAGGAAGGAATGATGGATGTTGATGGCGCGTCCCTGCAGTTGCCGGCACATCTCGTCCGACAGGATCTGCATGTAGCGGGCCAGCACCACGAGCTGGGCGCCACTCCGTTCGATGATGTCGAGCTGACGGGCCTCGACCTCGGCCTTGTCGTGCCCGGCCATCGGTGTGTGGTGAAACGGGATCCGATGGGCATCGGCCAACGGGCGGAAGTCTTCGTGATTCGAGACGATGGCGCGCACCTCGATCGGCAGCAGCCCTGTCTGTGCCCGAAAGAGCAGGTCGTTCAGACAGTGCCCCTGCCGCGAGACCATGATCAGCGTGGGCATTTTCTCCCCGGCCACCGACAACTGCCATTGCAGCGAAAAGCGGGCCGCCAGATCGGTCAGTGCCTGATGGAGCGTCTCGCGGGTGGCTCTGGCATCGGCCGTTGGCGGGGTATGGCTGAACTGCACCCGCATGAAGAAGAGGCCCGAATCCACGTCGTTGTACTGGGCCGCTTCGGTGATGTTGCTGTCGAGGTCCAAGAGCAGGCCGCTCACGGCATGCACGATGCCGGGCCGGTCGGGGCAGGTGAGGGTCAGGATGTATTCGGTGGACACGGGCGTTGTGGGCTTGGATACGGGCGGGGCGTCAGGCGACGAGGGGCCGTCAGGACAAGAGGGCTGCCAACGAGCGGGCGTGGTGTGCGGGCCTGGCTTCAGGTATCAGGCTGTGCGTCTCAGGCCCGGATTGCGCCTCGCGACAACCATCGTTGGTGCGTGGCCGTGCATGACAGGCTTCATGCACGCGAGCCAGCGGTTTGGCGCGGTTTCGGATCATAGCACCGGGCGGCTGGATGGCCGATCAATCGGCCGCGTGCTGTTGTCATCTGTTGCAATCGGGGGAGATGGCATCGGCTACCATACCAGTCATCTGCTTCATGACATCGATCAACAGCTTGATCCGCACAGGATCTGGAGAGAAGAGCATGTTCGTCTTGAAAGCGCCGTCGGCCCGCGTCGGGCTGGCTGCCATCGTCGCCGCCGCAGGTATGGCGGCTGTTTCCCAGGCCCAGGCGGCCGATTATCTGAACAGCCTGGAACTGTTGTCGCAGGACAACTTCCGTAGCCTGTCGGAGAACGTCGGCTCGGGCATCTCCTTCAAGGGCATCGTGCCCGCTGAAGGGCTGGGCATCACGGGGTTCGACATCAACGCCTTTGCCACCGCCATCGAGGTGAAGGATCGCGGCCTGTGGCGTAACGCCTCGCGTGGTGTCGAGGTCGACAAATGGGTGCCGATGACGGGCGTTCGCCTGCACAAGGGCCTGCCGGGCAATGTGGATGTTGGTGGTTTCTACAGCCAGAGCTCCCGTGACATCAAAGCTTATGGTGGTGAGCTGCGTTGGGCCTTCATCGAAGGCAACACCTTCCTGCCGGCCGTGGCCGTGCGCGGCTCCATGTCGAAGCTCACCGGCATCGATCAGCTGAAGCTGACGACGACGGGCATCGACCTGTCGATCTCCAAGGGCATCCTGATGTTCACCCCCTATGCCGGTATCGGCAAGGTGTGGGTGCAGAGCACGCCGCAGAACGTGCCGGGTCTGAAGAAGGAGTCCTTCTCGCTGAACAAGGCTTTCATCGGCCTGAACATCAACCTGGGCATCAATCTGGCGCTCGAAGCCGATCGAACGGGCGACGTCTCCAGCTACAGCGTGAAGGCCGGCATTCGCTTCTGATCAGACAGGGATCAGCAGCAGCGCGCAGAGTCTGAAGCCGGTGGCCGTCATCAGGGGGCACCGGCTTCAGCGTATCGGGGGTCTTCAAGGCGTCCGGACAGGCGCGTGGCACGCCGTCTGGCGGGATGTGTCGGGCGGCGGACTCATGATCCCGAACGAACAGGATCCTGAACGACACGATGGCCAGGCACAAGGGTTTTGTGCCTGGCCATCGTTGTTCGTGCTGGCTGAACGGCGGGGCAATCCGGCCTTGGTCAGCCCTTGAAAAAGCCGAGCAGTGCGCGGGTGGCTTGATCCAGGTTGCTGTCGCTGCCGCCGGCCAGCGCGGCTTCCACCGACTTGGCCATCACCTTCCCATATTCCACGCCGAACTGATCGAAGGCGTTGAGGCCGATGACGACGGCGGCCACGAAGGTGGCATGCTCGTAAGCGGCCAGGAGCGCACCGACCGAATGGGCGTCGATGGTGGGTAGCATCAGCACGGTACTTGGCCGGTTGCCGGGGAAGGCTTTGTGCCAGTCTTCACCGGCGGCTTCGTTCGGCAGTGGTCTGCCCAGTGCCAGCGCGGCACTTTGGGCCAGGCAGTTGGCCACCAGGATACGGTGACGTTCATCGTTGCTGCCGGCGAGCGAATCCGGATCCGGCTGGCGTGCGATGATGAAATCCACCGGCACCACATCCGGCCCCTGGTGCAGCTGCTGGAAGAAGGAATGCTGGGCATTGGTGCCCGACACGCCCCAGATGACGGGCGAGCTGATGTATTGCAGCTGCGAACCATCGATTTTGGCCGACTTGCCATTGCTTTCCATGATCAGCTGCTGAAGGTAGGCAGGCAGCAGACGCAAGCGTTCGGCGTAAGGGATGATGGCCTGACTGGTGCAATCCTCGACGTTGCGGTTCCAGATGCTGACCAAGCCCATCCAGACGGGCAGGTTCTGCTCGAAGGGGGTCTGGATGAAATGCTGATCCATCGCAGCGGCGCCATCGAGCAGCTGCTCGTAGGCGTCGGGGCCGCAGGCGATGGCGATGGATGCCCCCACGGCTGACCATAGTGAATAGCGACCACCGACCCAATCCCAGAAATGCAGGATCTGATCGGTTGGAATGCCATATTGCTCGGCGGCTGCCAGGTTGGCCGTGACGCCGATCAGATGTTTCATGGCGGCGGCACGGTCGGCATCACCTGAGCGCAACCAGTGAATGGCCGCCTCGGCGTTGGCCAGCGTTTCTCGGGTGGTGAAGGTTTTGGAGACGACGAGAAAGGCCGTGGTGGCCGGGTCGAGCCCTTGCAGATGCCGGGCCAGATCAGCCGGGTCGACGTTGGCCACGAAGCGGACATCAGGGCTGTCGGATTTGGCCAGGGCGTCACAGACCAGACGTGGCCCCAGATCCGAGCCGCCGATGCCAATGCAGACGAGCGCGCGTAGGGGCTGACCCGTATGACCTTGTAGCCCACCTTCCCGGAAGCGCCGGGCCAGCTCGATCACCCGGTGGCGTTCGGCCTCTGCCAGCGCGTTGGCCTGGGGGTTCAGCGACGCGTTGCGCAGCGCCGTGTGCAGCACTGGCCGTCCTTCGGTGGTGTTGATCACCTCGCCCGCGAACATCAGTTGGCGCGCATCTTCGAGGCGGGCACTTCGGGCGAGCGCCATCAGCGCCTGAACGGCCCGGTGGTCGATGTGCTGTTTGCTGAAATCGGCGATCAGGCCAGCCGCTTCGCGACGGAACTGCGCCGGCCGGGCCGGGTCATCGAGCAGCGTGCGTAGCGGGATATCCGCCAGACGGCGACCCTCACGCTGCAGGTTTCTCCAGGCGGCCCGACGTGCGCCAATGTTGATACGGGCGTTGGCTGATCGCTTTGTTTGCATGTTGTCCATGACGGGGAGACCGCGACGAGGCGGGGTCGGTTAGAAGCAGACTTGACAGGCCACCAGGTGGATCGATCGCTGTGACGTGGTGAACAGGAGGAGACTGTATGAAGATCAGCCTTTGGAATCGGGTGGACAGCGATGAGACGCCGCGGTGGCGGCACTGGGAATCATGGTGCCACAAGCCGTGGCACGCCGTGAGAGAACCCCGGCACAAGCAGGTGGTCTGCACACATGGTTGTGCAACAAGTTAGATAATGTTACGCCTTTCGGGTTTTGCTGCAACAACGGCGGCAGGCTGCCCACACGAGCATGACCCAGCCGGCCAGAAAGCAGCTGCCCCCGATGGGCGTCAGCATGCCCAGTGGCCGGGTTTCGGTCAGTGCCAGCGCGTAGAGGCTGCCTGAGAACAGCAGGATGCCGGCCACGAAAAGGCCGCCCGCCCACCTCAGTGCCGTGCGCGGCAGGTGGGGCGAGAGCGCCGCCAGCACCAGGAGCGCCAGCGCGTGATAGATCTGATAGCGCACGGCGATTTCATACACGCCCAGCATGTGGTCGGACAGCACGGCTCGCAGCCCGTGCGACCCCATGGCGCCAGCCGCCACCCCCAGGCCGGCAAAGAGCGCGCCGGCGGCGAGTAGGCGGGGGCAGAAGGGGGCACGGGGGGCAGGTGAGGTGTCGGTCGTTGTCATGATGGTTTTGTCAAGGAAGGAGGTTGCTCGTTATCGGGCGCCCAGTACAAAACGGGCACGTGCTTGCCGTAGTATCAGCTCGAGTGGATGCCGAGCTTTTGTATCGCGTCAGCTGTCATCAGAGCATCCTATGGCAACATGGCTTTCGCTGGCATGACGGGGTGTCATCTCGGCGTCGGTGGGGTCAGCGGTTTTGGGCATGGCCCTCCACCTGCTTGAAAAAACCCCGCAGCATCTTGCCCGTGTGGGTCTTGGCGGCGCGGGCCAGTTGGCGGGGCGGGGCTTCGGCCACGACCTGGCCGCCAGCCACGCCGCCCTCGGGGCCGATGTCGATGAGCCAGTCGGCTTCCGCCCAGATCGTCTGGTTGTGTTCGATGACGAGCACGGTGTTGCCGGCTTCCACCAGCCGGTGCAGGACGTGGACGAGTTTTTCCACGTCGGCCATGTGCAGGCCCACGGTGGGTTCATCCAGCACGTAGAAGGTGCCACCGTCGTGAATCTCACCCTGGTGGCCGGCCTTGCGGGCGCGGGCGCGCGTCATGGCCTGGGCTTTGGCGTCGCGCAGCGGGTCGGCCGTTTCCGTGAGTGTGCGCACTTTGGTGAGTTCCGTCACGAGCTTGATGCGCTGGGCTTCGCCGCCCGAGAGGGTGGGGCTTTGCTGGCCGAGCGTCAGGTAGCCGAGGCCCACGTCCTGAAGGAGCTTGAGCGGGTGGGCGATGGATCGGTAGGGGGCAAAGTAATCGAGGGCTTCGTCCACCGTCATGCCGAGCACGTCGGCGATGGATTTGCCGTTGAGCTTGACCTGATTGGTTTCGGCATCGAAGCGGCCGCCGTGGCAGACATCGCAGAGCACGCGCACATCGGGCAGAAAGTTCATCTCGATGGTGCGCACGCCCTGGCCTTCGCAGGCCGGGCAGCGGCCGCCCGCAGTGTTGAAGGAAAAGCGCGAGGCGGTATAGCCGCGTAGCCGGGCTTCGCTGGTGTCGGCAAAGAGGCGGCGGATGGCATCCCAGAAGCCCACGTAGGTGGCGGGCGTGGAGCGCGGGGTTTTGCCGATGGGGGTCTGATCCACTTCCAGCACGCGCTGGATGCCTTCCCAGCCGGTGAGTGCATCGCAGTGGGGCAGGGCTTCCTTGTCGCCGCTCAGCCGCCGTTGCAGGGCGTCCAGCAGCACGTCTCGGGCGAAGGTGGATTTGCCCGAGCCGGACACGCCCGTCACCACCGTGAGGCGTTTCAGCGGAATGCGGGCTGATGCGGATTTGAGGTTGTGCAGGCGGGCGCCTTCGAGCCTCACCGAGGGTGTGGTGTCGTCCACCGGGCGGTGGGGCGTTTTGGGCAGCGCCGGTGGGGCTTTGAGGAAGCGGCCGGTGAGGCTGGCGGGGTTCTCGGCCAGCTCGTCCATCGTGCCGGTGGCAATGATGCGCCCACCCAGTCGGCCGGCGCCCGGCCCGATGTCGATCAGATGATCGGCGCGGGCGATGGTTTCCTCGTCATGTTCGACGACCAGCAGCGTGTTGCCTTTCTGGCGCAGCTTGTCGAGGGTGTCGAGCAGCATCAGGTTGTCGCGTGGGTGCAGGCCGATGGTGGGTTCATCGAGCACATAGCAGACGCCTTGCAGGTTCGAGCCAAGCTGGCCGGCCAGCCGGATGCGCTGTGATTCGCCGCCAGACAATGAGGGGGCTGATCGGTCGAGTGTCAGATAACCGAGGCCCACGTCGACGAGAAACTGCAACCGGTTGCGGATTTCGGCCAGGATGCCGTCGGCGATCTCGTGCTGCCGCCGGTCGAAGTGCTTGCCTTGCGCGCCCACCCAGACGAGGGCATCCTGCACCGAACGGGCCGTGACATCGGCAATGGATTCGTCGCCCAAGCGCACATGCAGGGCCACCGGGTTCAGCCGCTGGCCGTGGCAGGCAGGGCAGGGTTCGTCGGTGTAGGTGACGCCGGCATCGGTTTCACCTTCCAGCCCTGGCGTCAGCTCGTCGGTCTTGATCTTGCCCACCACCTTCAGGCCGGTGCCCAGGCAGGCGGTACACCAGCCGTGTTTGGCGTTGAAGGAGAAGCTGCGCGGGTCAAGCTCGGGGTAGCTGGTGCCGCAGTGGCTGCACGCCCGTTTGGTGCTGAAGAGCACGGTGGGCAGCACCGTGTCGAGATCATCCTTCAACTGATCGACATCCGCCAGCAGCATGACGACGCCTTTTCCGTGGTGTAGTGCGGCGTGCAGGTGCTGGCGAAGTTCGGCCTCGTGGGCGGGGTCGATGCGCAGGTTGGCAACGGGCAGCTCGATGTTGTGCTCGATGTAGCGGTCGATGCGCGGGAAACGGTCGGTGGGCAGAAAACGTCCATCCACGCGCAGCATCGGAAAGCCCTTGCCCTTGGCCCATTTGGCCAGATCGGTGTAAACACCCTTGCGACCCACGACGAGCGGGGCCAACAAGCCGATCTCGCGCCCGCGATACTCACGCATGATGCGTGCCGCGATCGCCTCGAAGGATTGCGGCTCGATCGGCGTGCCGTCGTTGGGGCAATACTGGGTGCCGAGCTTCTGGTAAAGCAGCCGCAAAAAGTGATGAATTTCGGTGAGGGTGGCGACGGTGCTCTTGCGGCCACCACGACTTGTGCGCTGCTCGATGGCGACGGTGGGTGGAATGCCATAGATGCCGTCCACGTCGGGGCGGGAGGCCGGTTGAACGAACTGCCGGGCGTAAGCGTTCAGTGATTCGAGATAGCGCCGCTGGCCTTCACCAAAGATCACGTCGAAAGCCAGTGTCGATTTGCCGCTGCCCGAGACGCCGGTGATCACCGTCATCTGGTCGCGCGGGATGTCCACATCGATGTTCTTCAGGTTGTGCTCGCGCGCGCCGTGCACGTGGATGGCGTGTCGGGCACGGTCACGGGGTTGGCCGCTTTGCCAGATGGCGGCTGGTTCTTGAACACTTGGTGCGGGTTGGGCGGTGTGATGCCCAACTGCCCGTGCCATCCATTGCGCCATCTCTGAGGCGTGCTTGCGCAGTGCGATGCCGGTGAAGGAGCTGGGGTTCTTGGCCACGTCCTCGGGGGTGCCGGTGGCCACGACCTGGCCGCCGTGTTCGCCGCCGCCGGGGCCGAGGTCGATCAGCCAGTCGGCTGCCGCGATCAGGTCGAGGTTGTGCTCGATGACCAGTACCGAGTGGCCGGCCTGCTGCAAGGCGCGCAGGGCGCGCAGCAGTTTGGCGATGTCGTCAAAATGCAGACCGGTGGTTGGCTCGTCGAAGAGGTACAGCATGCCGCCCAGCCGGCGCGTGTGCTTGAGGCTGGCACCTTTCTTGCGCGCTTGCTCGGCCGCATCGGCCAGAAAGCCGGCGAGTTTCAGCCGCTGCGCTTCGCCGCCCGAGAGGGTGGGCACAGGCTGACCCAGTTTCAGATAATCCAGCCCCACGTCCACGAGTGGCTGCAGGCGGCGGGCGATGTCGGCGCTGCCACTGAAAAAGGCCAGTGCCTGACGCACCGTCATGTCCAGCACATCGACGATGGATGCATCGACTGCGCGGGCCATCGCGGTTTCGTCACGGCGGCCTTTGAGCCGCACGTCCTGGATTTCGGGGCGGAAGCGTTTGCCGTCGCAATCGGGGCAGCGCAGGTACACGTCCGACAGGAATTGCATTTCCACATGCTCGAAGCCGTTGCCGTGGCAGGTGGGGCAGCGACCGTCACCGGTGTTGAAGCTGAAGGTGCCGGCCGTGTAGCCGCGCTCGCGTGCCAGTTCGGTGCTGGCAAACTGCTTGCGGATCAGGTCGAAGGCGCCCACGTAGCTGACAGGATTGCTGCGTGTGGTCTTGCCGATGGGGGATTGATCGACGAAGACGACGTTTTCGATCAGTTCGTCGCCTGACAAGCTGTCGTGTTCGCCCGGTGCTTCGGTGGGTTCGCCACGAGCCTTCAGCAGGGCGGGCAGCAGCACGTCCTGCATCAGCGTGGATTTGCCGCTGCCCGACACGCCGGTGAGGCAGACGAGCCGGGTGAGCGGAATCTCGACATCGATGTGCTTGAGGTTGTGGGCACGCACGCCTTTCAGACACAAGCGGGGCGTGCCAGGCTCGACGGGTTGCGTGAGGCCGCTGGCCACCTGCTTGCGGCCGGCCAGGTAATCGGCCGTGAGCGTGCTGGCGGCGGGCAGGGCGCTGGCAGGGCCATCGAAGACGATGTCGCCGCCGCGCTCGCCTGGGCCGGGGCCGATGTCGATGATCCGTTCGGCGGCAAACATCACCTGCGGATCGTGTTCGACCACCACCAGTGAATTGCCGGCGTCTTTCAGCCGGTGCATGATGCCGATGATCCGATCCATGTCGCGCGGGTGCAGGCCGATGGAGGGTTCATCGAGAATGAAGAGGGTGTTGACGAGTGAGGTGCCGAGCGCGGTCGTCAGGTTGATGCGCTGCACTTCGCCGCCCGAGAGGGTGCGGGACTGCCGGTCGAGCGTCAGATAATCCAGCCCCACGTCGCGCAGGAAGCGGAGTCGGGCACGGATTTCGGTCATCAAGAGCAGGGTGGCTTCGTCGAGTGGCGCGGGCAGCTCGATGTCATCCATCAACCGGGTGAGGCGGTCGATGGGCAGCAACATGATGTCGTGGAGGCTCAGGCCCGGCATGTCGTCGAGCTGGGTCTGTGTCCAGCGGGTGCCGATCGGCATGAAGCGGCGATAGCGACCGTGTTCGGCCATGCTGGCGGTGCGTTCGCCGATCTCACCAAAGGCTCGCTGTGCATCCTGCCGGCTGCCCACGCGCCAGAGCATCGCTTCGGGCTTCAGCCGTGCGCCGTGGCAGGCAGGGCAGGTGGTGTAGGAGCGGTATTTGGAGAGCAGCACGCGGATGTGCATCTTGTAGGCTTTGCTCTCCAGCCAGTTGAAGAAATGGCGGATGCCATACCACTGTCGCTTCCAGTCACCGCGCCAGTCGGGCGCACCTTCGATCACCCAGCGCTGCTGCTCTTCGGGCAGCCGATACCACGGTGTGTGCACGTCGATGCCGGCCGCCTTGGCGTGCTGCATCAGCTCGTCCTGTGCCTCCTTGAAACTGGGCGTCTGCCACGGTTTGACGGCACCATCGGCCAGTGATTTGTGCCCATCGGGGATGACCAGATCCAGATCCAGCCCGATCACGCGGCCAAAGCCGCGGCAGGTATCGCAGGCGCCCAGTGGCGAGTTGAAGGAAAAGAGGCTGGGGCTGGGGGCGGTGTAGGCGATGTCGCAGCTGGCGCAGGCAAATTGTGCGCTGTAACGCCAGGGCGGCAGCTCCTGGCCTTCGTCATCGAGCGGGATGATGCTGATCAGCCCCTTGCCCTTGTCGAGGGCGGCTTCGAGGCTGCCCGCCAGCCGGTCGGGGGTGACGGTGCTGGCCCGGAAGCGGTCGGCGATGACGGTGAGCCTGAGCGGCGGAGACAGGGCGGCACGTTCGTCGGCGTGGCTGACTCGGGCGGCCTTGGTCTTGGTGGCTGCGCTTTTGGCAGTTTTGGCCGATTGGGTTGTCTTGCCAGCCTTGCCCTTTTTGCCGGCTTTGGTGGCCCCCGTGCCTTCCGCCGGATTGGCCTCGTCCTCGACGGGCAGCACTTCCCGGTGGTGGATGCGGGTGTAGCCCTGCGCGCTGAGCTGGGCCAGCACGTCGTCTTCATCGAAGCCCGCCGGCACCTTGACGTTGAAGGTCAGCAAGAGCCGTGGGTCGCCGGCTTCGGCCGCGCGGGCATGAAGATCGTGGCTGATGCTGCTGACATCATCCACGCGCACGGGTTGGGCACACTGCCGGCAATAGAGCGTCGCGGCATGCGCCATCAGGAGCTTCAGGTGGTCGTTCAGCTCGGTCATCGTGCCGACGGTGGATCGGGAGGTGCGCACCGGGTTCGTCTGGTCGATGGCGATGGCCGGCGGCACACCGTCGATGCTGTCCACCTGCGGGCGATCCATCCGGTCGAGAAACTGGCGGGCATAGGCCGAGAAGGTCTCGACGTAACGCCGCTGGCCTTCGGCATAGAGGGTGTCGAAAACCAGCGAGGATTTGCCGCTGCCCGACACGCCGGTGACGACGACGAGCTGGCCGGTGGGCAGATCGAGGTCGAGATTTTTCAGGTTGTTCTGGCGGGCGCCCCGAATGCGGATGGGCGGGGCGGTGTCGGCGGGCACGGCGGGGCGCTTGGCAGGGGCGGGGGGGCTGGAGCGGCGGGCAGTCACGATCGGGGGCGGGCGGGGGAAGAAAGAAGCTCGATGGGAGAAGGCGTTCACCGGAGCCCTGGGCACGGGAGGACACGGGTGAGCGTGCAGGTGCCGTTCAGGTTGCTGCGTGCCCTGAGGCGAGGGGACGGGCAATTGTCCGACAGGCGCGCTGACCTTGAGAGGACAGGGGCACGCAGACGCTTCTGAATGGTCTCGATGCTGATAATGGTAGTGGAGATTGACTAGAATTCTCCGGAGCGTGTCGTGCACGGATGAGCGCCTGCCATCCGCTGATTCGTTCCCGTGGGTGCACCGTGGGCATGAATGACACGTTCCTGCCATTCATCCAAGATCGGAGGTATTCCCATGTCCACCCCTGTGTCGACCCCCAACGCACCGGCTGCCATCGGCCCCTATTCCCAGGCTGTCCGTGCGGGCAACACCGTCTATCTGTCCGGCCAGATTCCGCTCGATCCGCAGACGGGCGAGGTCGTGAGCGGTGGGTTCGAGGCGCAGGTGCATCAGGCGTTTCGCAACCTGAAGGCCGTGGTCGAGGCATCGGGCGGTCGGCTGGATCAGGTCGTGCGGCTGGGCCTGTACCTGACCGATCTGAACCAGTTTGCCGTGGTCAACACGATCATGGCCGAGTATTTCCAGGCGCCGTATCCGGCCCGTTCCACCGTGGGTGTGGCCAGCCTCCCGAAGGGCGTGCCCTTCGAGGTCGAGGCCATCGTCGTCATCGAATAAGCGCGGACGCGCATGGCGTCGCCGGCCAAGTCCTCTTCTGCCCAGGCATCGTCGGCCAAGGTGCGCGATGGCTCGGCCGTGCTGGCCAAGCTGGGCTTGCAGCGGCAGGAGGAGCTGTTGCTGCACCTGCCGTTACGCTATGAGGATGAAACCCGGCTCACACCCATTGCCGCGTTGCTCAACGGCAGTACGGCCCAGATCCAGGCGCGGGTGTTGAAGGCCGAGGTGACGAGCGGGCGGGGGCGTCGTGCGCTGCAGGTGCAGGTGGCCGATGAGAGCGGCGAGTTGCAGCTGCGCTTTCTGCATTTTTATCCGTCGCAACTGAGCCAGCTGGTGCCAGGCAAGCTGGTGCGTGCCTTCGGCGAGTTGCGGGTGGGTCTCTTCGGTCGCGAGATGGTGCATCCTCGCTACCGGATCGTGACGGCAGAGACGCCGCTGCCCGATCGGCTCACGCCGATCTACCCGACGGTGGCGGGGTTGGGCCAGAACCTGCTGCGTCGGGAAATCGAGCGGGCGCTGGCCGTGCACCAGTGGGACGACACGCTGCCGGCAGACTGGCTGGATGCGGCCGGTGTGTCGGGGCTGCCATCCTTGGCCGAGGCGCTGCGTGTCATCCACCACCCGCCGCCCGGCACCGATCTGCAGGCGCTGACAGACCGGCAGCACCCGGCCTGCCAGCGGGTGATTCTGGAGGAGCTGGTCGCGCAGCAACTGTCGCTGCGTCATGCCCGTCAATTGCGGGCGGCACAGCGGGGGCAGCCGTTGGTGAACCGGCAGCTCGAACAGGGGTTGATGGCAAGCCTGCCCTTCGGCCTGACGGCTGCCCAGCAGCGGGTTTGCAACGAGATTGCGGCCGATCTGGCCAAAACGCAGCCGATGAACCGGCTGTTGCAGGGCGATGTGGGCAGCGGCAAGACCGTCGTGGCGGCATTGGCGACGCTCGTGGCGGTGGGGTCTGGCTGGCAGGCCACGCTGATGGCGCCCACCGAGATCCTTGCGCGCCAGCATCACGAGCGCTTGCTGCCTTGGCTGGCACCGCTGGGGGTTCGCGTGGGCTGGTTGGCCGGTTCCCTCACGCCCGCTGCCAAACGCCAGGTGAAGCAGGCGGTGGCCGCGGGTGAGATCGATGTGCTGATCGGCACCCATGCGCTGATCGAGGATTCGGTGGTGTTTCCGCGGCTGGCCTTGTCCATCGTCGATGAGCAGCATCGCTTCGGTGTGGCGCAGCGACTGGCGTTGCGAGGTGGCGAGGAGAGCGGGCAGGGCTGCCTGCCGCATCAGCTGATGATGACGGCCACGCCCATTCCACGCACGTTGGCGATGACCTTTTATGCCGATTTGGATGTATCCGTGATCGATGAGCTGCCGCCGGGCCGTCAACCCGTGGCCACCAAGCTGGTATCGGACGGGCGCCGTGATGAGGTGGTGGAGAGCCTGGGCCGTTGGGTGGCCGAGGGCAAGCAGGCGTACTGGGTGTGCCCGTTGGTGGAAGAGTCCGAGGCGCTGGATTTGCAAAATGCCATCGATACCCGTGAGCAATTGCAGGCGGCGCTGCCTTCGGTACGGGTAGGGCTGGTGCATGGCCGGATGTCGGCATCGGAGAAGGAGGCCACGATGGTGGCTTTCAAGGCGGGAGCGCTGGATCTGCTGGTGGCAACCACGGTGATCGAGGTGGGGGTCGATGTGCCGAATGCGAGCCTGATGGTGATCGAACACGCCGAGCGCTTTGGTCTGTCGCAGCTTCACCAGTTGCGGGGGCGCGTGGGACGCGGCTCGCAGCAGAGCTTCTGCATGCTGCTCTACCGGCATCCGGCCGGTGCCATTGCGCGAGAGCGGCTGGCCACGATGCGCGAGACGCAGGATGGCTTCGAGATTGCCCGGCGCGATCTGGCGCTGCGTGGGCCGGGTGAGTTGCTGGGCTCGCGTCAGTCGGGGGCGATGTTGCTGCGCTTTGCCGATCTCAGTCGCGACACGGCGCTGGTCGAAACGGCGCATGAGCTGGCCGACAAGCTGCTGGCTGCCAGGCCCGATGTCGTGGCGGCGCACTTGGCGCGTTGGTTGGGACATCGCGAGCGTTTTCTGGATGCCTGACGCCGGTGCTTGGCACCTCGTGGATGCCCGCCTTGTCCGTGGCGTGTGTCGTGCACACGGTTGGCAGCGCGACGGCACGCTCGGGCCGTCATGACCGTGTCCGACCGCTGCGCGCTCCCGATTTATTGCCTATCATTCTCAAAGTTGGCTCTAAAATCCGATCATGACCCTAACCGAGTTGAAATACATCGTGGCCGTTGGCCGTGAACGTCATTTTGGACGTGCGGCCGAGGCATGCTTTGTCAGTCAGCCCACCTTGTCGGTTGCGATCAAGAAGCTGGAAGATGAGCTGGAGGTGCAGATCTTCGAGCGTGGCAACACCGAAGTCACGATCACGCCGGTGGGCCAGCGGATCGTCGAGCAGGCGCAGCGTGTGTTGGAGGAGTCGGCCACCATCCGCGAGATCGCCAAGCAGGGCAAGGATCCGAAGGTCGGTCCGCTGCGGCTGGGTGTCATCCATACGGTCGGCCCTTATCTGTTGCCGAAGCTGGTGCCCGTCATGCTGAAGGAAGCGCCGCAGATGCCCTTGCTCCTGCAGGAGGACATGACGACCAAGCTGCTCGAAGCGTTGAAGTTGGGTGATATCGATGTGGCGATCGTGGCCGAGCCGACGCCCATTTCCGGCTTCGTCTCCTGGCCTGTCTATGAGGAGCCGTTCGTGGTCGTGGTGCCCAACACGCACCCGTGGGCCGAGCGTCCGTCCGTGGATTCGGCGGAGCTGAAGGAGCAGACGATGCTGCTGTTGGGCAGTGGCCATTGCTTTCGCGATCAGGTGCTGCGGGTGTGCCCGGAGCTGTCGCGTTTTTCGCAGGCCAGTGCAGGCATCCAGAAAACCTTCGAGGGGTCGTCACTGGAAACGATTCGGCACATGGTGGCGTCGGGCATTGGCGTCACGGTGTTGCCCTGGACGGCCATGCCGCTGGGGGTGGTGCCTGGCGTCGAGGGCAGGAACAGCGATGGCATGCTGACGTATCTGCCTTTCGACGAGACGCCGCCTGTCCGGCAAGTGATGCTGGTGTGGCGCAAGAGTTTTGGTCGGGTCGAGGCCATCGAGGAGCTGCATCGTTGTCTGCTGTCGGTGCCGCAACCGGGGGTTCGTCCCCTGGCCGATGCCAGACCCAACAATGGGCAGCTGACGGCACAGCGTGGGGATGATTGAGCGCAACACGCGCGGATGTGAGGTGGCCATGAGTGAGAAGCAGACAGCGCTGGCGGTGGCCGGCATCGGACAGTTGATCGGCAATACGCCGATGGTGCAGCTGCTTCGCCTGCCGGGTGAGGCGGCCCGTGAGCGGGGCATTCAGGTCTTGGGCAAGCTGGAAGGCAACAACCCGGCGGGGTCCGTCAAGGACAGGCCGGCACTGACCATGATCGAGGCTGCCGAGGCACGTGGCGAGATTCGTCCTGGCGACACGCTGATCGAGGCAACGTCGGGCAATACCGGCATCGCACTGGCGATGGTGGCAGCGGCGAAGGGCTACCGGATGGTGCTCGTGATGCCCGAGAATCAGTCGCTCGAACGACGTCAGTCGATGCGTGCCTATGGGGCCGAGCTGGTGCTCGTCTCGAAGGAGGCGGGCATGGAGGGTGCCCGAGACCTGGCGTTGCAGATGCAAGCTGATGGCAAGGGCAGGGTGCTCGACCAGTTTTCAAATGACGACAACTGGCGTGCCCATGTTGAAGGAACCGGGCCGGAAATCTGGCAGCAGACGGCCGGGCGTGTCACGCATTTCGTCTCGGCGATGGGCACGACCGGCACCATCACCGGGGTATCCCGCTATCTGAAGGCGCAGAATTCGGCCATCGAGATCATCGGCGCGCAGCCGGCCGATGGCGCATCCATTCCGGGGATCCGGAAGTGGCCGGATGCATACCTGCCGGCGATTTTCAGGCATGCGCGGGTGGATCGCACCGTTTCGGTCGATCAGTCACTTGCCGAAGAGACGATGCGCCGGCTGGCGCTGGAGGAAGGCATCTTCTGTGGCGTCTCATCCGGTGGGGCGGCGGCTATCGCGCTCCAGCAAGCCGATGCCTGGGCCGCGCGGATGGCGGCCGACCCGTCGCTGCCGCCGGCCGTCATCGTGTTCATCGTGTGTGACCGGGGCGATCGCTATTTGTCGACCGGGGTGTTCCCGGCCTGACCCGGTGCGCGTTTTTCATCGATGACGCCGGCGATCGTGGTGCTGGCAGTGGGCGTGTTCGCTGTGTCGGGGCTGATGATCATGCCGGTGGCCATTCGGATGGCCATCTGCCGTCGTTTCGTGTGAGCAGCCGTGCTCGTGCCCATCGCCATGATTGTTGTGGTCATGCTCATGTGGCAGCAGCAGGTAGCAGGTGCGGCCGTCGATGCCCAGCCCGACATGGGCGCCGTGGGGCAGGGTCAGCGTGCAGGCTTCATGGCCAAAGGGCAGGCCAGTGATGACAGGGGTTTTCGTCTGGCTGCGCAGCCAGCGCCAGACCTTGTTCATGTCGTAGCGGTCGCCGTGAGCCTGTTGCCAGCTGAAATCGCCGATCAGGATGGCGTGTTGGCGATCCAGCACACCGGCATGCAGCAGCTGCGTCAGCATCCGTTCGACCTTGTACGGGTGTTCGTTGACATCCTCCAGAAACAGGATGCCACCTTCCACGTGAGGGAAGAAGGGGGTGCCCATCAGCGCACAGGTCATGGCGAGGTTGCCGCCCCATAGTGTCCCTTCGGCCTCGAAGCCTGAAGGGGCGCCCTGAGACCGGAAACCCAGCACTTCGAGCCGGCCCGCCAGCGTGTCGGCCAGCGTGTCGAGGGTGGTCGGGTCGACATCGGCCGGGTTCTCGGCACCGAAGTGGGCGCAGAGGGCAGGGCCGGCCCAGGTGACGGCGCCGGCTCTGGCCAGCATGGCCAGGTGAAAGGCGGTGAAATCCGAAAAACCCAGCCAGCGTTTGTTGGAGGCAGCCAAGCGCTCGAAATCGAGGCGGGGCAGGTAGCGGGTGAGGCCATAGCCGCCGCGGCTCGTCATGACGGTGGGCGCATCAGAGGCGATCGCCCGCTCGAAGGCGCCGAGCCGAGTGTCATCGTCGCCGGCGAAGCGCTGCTGCCAGGTGGCGCGCACTTTGGGATCCAGCGTGAGCTTGAAGCCGTGCCTGCTCAGCAATGTCTTGGCGTGCTTCAGCCGTTCCGGGTGGGTGACAGCGCCCGAAGGGGAGATGACATAAACATGCCCGGTGTTGCCCGGCAGCTCGATCGGCGTGTGTTCTGTGCTCATGCCGACATTGTCCGCGCTTTTGGCGATCGCTGCCACGGGCGAGGCAGCTTGTTGTCAAAGATGGCAGGCAGCGGGGTAAGATAGACAAATGGACAAGGCGTCCGTCAAAGGACTGCCCGATTCCTTCTTGTCTGGACATTGCCATCACATGCTGATCGAACAGTTGAAGGCTCAGAAAGCTGCCATCCAGGATCTTGCCGCACGGTATGGCGGCAGCCGTATCAGGGTGTTCGGGTCTGTGGCGCGTGGAGAAGAGCGCCCCGACAGCGATGTGGATTTTCTCGTCTGTTTCGACAGGGGTTACGATCTGTTCGGTCAAAGACTGCCGCTGGCGCGAGGCTTGGCCGAGTTTCTGGGCAGGCAGGTCGATCTGCTTCCTGAGCATGAGCTGAGTGATCATCTGCGGGATCGGATCTTGCAGGAAGCGGTGGAGCTATAAATCAGTTATTGACCTCAGCGCGTTGATCCCGCCTTGTTGGCGGTCTTGGCCCGTGTTGATCGTTCACGTCCCTGTTTGATCGCGTCGGCCAGGTCGATGACGGCCATCGCGTACATGAAGGAACGGTTGTAGCGGGTGATGGCGTAGAAGTTGCCGGTGCCGATCGTGTAGTCGGGCGGGGCGTCGGCGTTCACCAGGTCGACGAGCAGGAGCGGCTCATCGGCCGGCACCTCGGCCGGGCTGCTGATGCCGTGGGCATTCAGCTCACCGATCGTCAGGTTGGCTTTCGGGCCTTTGGCCAGCAGTGGGGCAGGGTCGGCGTCCTTGCCCAGGTTGGCCGGGTAATGGGTGGGTTTGCCGGGCGTCCAGCCGTGAATCTGCAGGAAACGGGCCACGCTGCCGATGGCGTCGGTGGTGCTGGCGCGCAAATCGATCCGCGCATCGCCGTCGAAGTCGGTGGCATAGCTGCGGATGCTGCCGGGCATGAACTGCGGGGTGCCGATGGCGCCGGCGTAGGAACCACGCGGGGCCAGCAGATCGAGGCGGTTTTCGTGGCAGTAGAGAAGGAACTCTTCCAGCTCACGCTTGAAGTAGGCTGCGCGCGAGGGATAGTCGAAGCCCAGGGTGGCGAGTGCCTGCAGCACCTGGAAGTTGCCGGTGTTGCGGCCATAGACGGTTTCGATCCCGATGATGGCCACGATGATTTCCGAAGGCACGCCATAGGTGTCGGTGGCACGGGCCAGCGCCTCCGCATGCTGCTGCCAGAAGGCGACACCGCCGTCGATGCGCACGGGCTGCAGGAAGCGGGGCCGATAGGCTTTCCAGGATCGCTGGATGCTGGTTTTGGGCGGATTCATCAGCGACAGCACCTGCGCGTTCGGTGCAATGCGCTGGAAGGCGGCCAGCATCCAGTCCCGATCCAGACCGTGTTGGTCGGCCATGTCGCTGATGAAGCTCTTGACCTCGATTCGCTCGGCAAAATTGCCGGCGACGGGGCCGTTATCCTGTTTGGGTGCCTGTTTTGATGCGCTTGCGCTGGTGTTGGTGACGGCTTTCGGTTTGGCGGCCGGTTGGGCGGGTTGCGCCATCGCTTCGGTGCTAAACCAGACAAGACAGGGCGGCAGCATCAGGCTGATGAGGCGGTGCCGGAGGCGGCTGGAGGGGGCAGGGCGGCGAGGTGAGCGGGAAGCAATCAAAACAGGTGGTGTCCGTGAAAAGCTGCCCTGGGCGTGTGACTGCATGGATCTCCACGGCGGCGCTTCTGCGCGTGCATGAGGCACACCCGCTTGGGCATGAACCGGTGTGTATCGGGGCATGCGCCAGAAGCGGGGTGAGCAGCGGGGAAGCATGCGTGCACGACACAGGCCACAGGCGTTTGGGCGATGTCAGGGCTTGAAGGCCCGAACCAGGGCGTTGAAATCCGCCAGCAGGTCGCTGGCATGCGAGCCAAGATCGTAACGCAAGTGGTTGTAGGTGGCGACGATATCGTAGGCCAATGCCGCCGAGTCGGCATCCAGCAGACGTTCCACCCGGTAGAGGAACTGGTTGGCTGTCTCATGTGGCATACGTTCGGCCCCGATCATGGCCATGCGCTGGCAGAACTCGTCGAAGATCCGTTCCACCGGATCGCGGGGCAGGCGTGCACGCAGGGTGAAGAGGGCGATCACGGCCAGCATGATGGCCAGGCCCGCTGCCAGCAGGCCGATCAGTGCACGCCAGCCGACTTCCTCAAGGCCCAGTTTTTCAAGGAGCCTGGTCTGGTTGCCACGGCCGTAGGACAGCAGCCAGACATTCCATTGATGGGTGATGGCATCGAGGTTCAATGTCCAGCGTTTTTTCCAGTCGCTGGCGGCTTGCATCAGCCGGCTGTCTTCCGTCTGGCCTCGTGCGCGCAGCGATTGCAGATTGCCGTGTTCGATGCGCTCGGGGGCCACGGCACTGGTTGGATCCACGCGCCGCCAGCCGGCGTCCGGATACCAGACCTCGGCCCAGGCATGGGCATTGGCCTGCCGCACGATCCAGTAGCCGTTTTCATGAGGGTCTGCGCCCTGATAGCCCGTCACGACACGGGCAGGTATGCCCATGGCACGCATCAGGAAGACGAAGGCACTGCTGTAATGCTCACAAAAACCGGCACGGGTCTCGAAGAGGAACTCGTCGATGCTGTGATGCCCCAGTGCCTGCGGTTTGAGCGTGTAGCTGAAGGGCTCACGACGTATCCAGGCCAGCGTCTGTTCGACCAGTCGGCCGGTGTCCTGGCCGAGCTGGGTGCGCCATTGGGCGGCCAGCCCCAGCGTGCGCGGGTTGTAACCTTGGGGTAGCTGCAACCAGGGCGCCAGCGTGCGGGCGGTTTCGTGGTGGCCGCTCTGGGCGAGGGGGTGTGCACGCAGCCGGTAGCGGGTGCGCTCGGTGAGTGGGGTGCTGGCCACCACTTCGAGGGTGGGCATCATCGCACTGCTGTCATGCTGAAGGCTCGGCAGCTCGGTCGTGGTTTCCATGCCCAGCAGCCAGCGGTGACTGCCGGGTTCGCGGGTGATGGTGTAATGGAACGCCGGGCTTTGGGGTGCGAGCCGGATCTCGGGCCGGGGCAGCTGCGCGAGGCTGGCAGGCGGGAGGGCCTGCCAGGTTCGCCCGTCGAACTGCCCGAAGGTGGGGCCGCGCCAGTACATGTCGGCCGGACTGGGGGGATCGTCCTCGAATTCCACCCGCATCACCACCTCGTTGGATTCGGCCAGTTTGGAGACATCGCCGGGCGACATCGAATCCGACAGCCCGGTGCTGGCCTGGCCGTTGTGCTGGGAGGCGCCCCAGAGGGGGCCGCTCGGACGCGGAAAGAGCAGAAACAGCAGCAGCGCAAGCGGCGCCGCCTGCAGCAGCAGCATCATGGCCTGACGTAGCCGCTCCATGAGCGAGACTTCTTGCGCCAGATACTGCATGGTGAGCAAGGCCGCGATGAGGGCAGGTACCGTCACCAGCATCATCGCCCCCATCAGGATGCTCTGCGAATGCAGGTAGCCGGCCAGCAGCAGGAAGCAGCACAGGAAGATGGTGATGAAGAAGTCGCGGCGCGCACGCATCTCCATCAGCTTCAGCCCCAGAAAGAGCAGCAGCAGCGCCACGCCAGCCTCCTGGCCGACGAGGGTGCGATATTGGGCGAAGACGGCCGCCACGATGGCAAGGCTTGCGATCAGGCGTACCGGACGGCCGGGCAGCGGACTGCCTGACAGCAACAGGCCCAGGCGCCAGATCATCAGGATGCCGAAGCCGGCCGAGCACCAGAAGGGCAGGTGAATCAGGTGGGGCCAGACGGACAGCAGCGCCACGGCCATCAGCAACAGCGTGTCGCGCCGATCCCGCTCCCAGGTGCCGCCCAGTCGGCCGCCCAGGGCGCGCAGCGACGGGCGCAGGATCGAGGGCACGTGGCCGGCCTGTGGCGTCGGCGTGGACGTGCTGGCCACCGGGGACGCGTCGGGCTGGTTGGGATGGCGCAGGCGTGTCATGCCGACTTGCCCCTCAAGGCGGGGGGCGTGCGTCCGCTGGCCATGCCCGCCGAGCCGAAACGGGCCAGCGCTTCGAGGCAGGCCGTCCGGTGGCCTGGCCCGCGATCGGTGTCGAAACGACGCTGCGGCAGCGCGAGCGCATAGGGAATGCCGGCCGTCTCGGCCTGCTCGACCCAGCTTGCGATACGAGACAGGCGCTGCTCGGTGTCGAAGAGGCTCTCCAGTTGCTGCCAGTCGAAGATCAGCTCACCCCCCTGGCCGCCGTCGCTGAACTCACGGGTCAGTGGCTTGTCGTCGGGATGTTTGGCCATCGCCCGCCAAGCCAGACGCCGCAGCGGGTCGCCAGGCCGATAGGGGCGGATGTGGCTGAAGTCTTCACCGCCCTGTTGGTGAATCTCGGCATGGCCGCTGGGATCGAAGTGCTGGGGCAAGGGAGGTGGCGGTGATTCCAGACGTGGATAGACGAGCACGCCGGTGTCGGGCTGCCACCAGACCCAGGCACGCCACAGGCCCAGCGGAAAATCGCTGGAGAGCCGAAAGCGCGGTGCCGGCAGCCAACCGCGCCGCTCGGTCTTGATCGCCACCGAGGCGATCTGTTCGGCATCGGCACTGATGTCGAAGCTCGGGTGTTCGGTGCCATCCTCCGTGTGGATCGCGATGGCGTGGCGAGCATAGCCGCGAGGATTCCGAAGGCTCAGCAGCATCTCGGCCACTTCACCCGCATGCACGGGATCGGCACGGCCCGAGAGCATGATCAGGCCCGCGAGGTTCCGATAGGTATGGAAGAGTGAGACCAGACCCACGGAGGCCAGCAGAAAGATCAGCACATAGCCGAGGCTCAACGCATAGTTGATGGCGGTCAGCAGCATGGCAGCCAGCGCAGCCCCAAAAATCATCCCCATCCGGGTGGGCCAGATGTAGATGCAGGCCCGATCCAGCGGCATGTCGCCCTGGGGAGCCGGGGTTCGTCTGAATAAGCCCATGCCTTCTACCGGTGGTCAGGGCGTGTCATGCACGCCGAGAGGGACTTTCGCGGGGATGAACACCTGCATGACACGCTCTCTAGGGCACGCCGACGGATTTCAGCAGCTCAGCCACCATGTCGGCACGGGCGCGACGGTTGGCGGCGGCGCCTCGGGCCGGTTTCAGGCGGTGACCGGCCACGGGCAGCATCACGGCCTGCACATCGTCGGGCAGCACATGGTTGCGACCATCGAGCAGTGCCCATGCCTTGGCGGCACGCAGCAGGGCCAGGCCCGCCCTCGGGCTAAGCCCTTCGGCGAACATCGAGGCGCGGCGTGACTGGGTCAGCAGGTTCTGCACATAATCGATCAGCGGCCCCTGCGCCTTCACCTCACGCACGGCCTGCTGGATGGTGAGCAGATCGGCCGGTGTCAACACGGGTTTCAGTTCCTTCAGCCATTCGCGCCGATCACGGCCCTCCAGGAGCGCACGTTCCGACTTCGGGTCGGGGTAGCCCAGCTCCACGCACATCAGGAATCGATCCAGCTGCGATTCCGGTAGCGGGAAGGTGCCGATCTGATCCTGAGGGTTCTGCGTGGCGATCACGAAGAAGGGGTCGGGCAGCCGATGGGCATGGCCTTCGACCGAGACCTGCCGTTCTTCCATGGCTTCGAGCAGCGCACTCTGCGACTTGGGTGAAGCACGGTTCACCTCGTCAGCCAGCAGCATCTGGGTGAAAACGGGGCCGGGCATGAAGCTGAACTGCTGCGTGTCGCGCTGGTAGACGCTGGAGCCGGTGATGTCGGCTGGCAGCAGGTCGTTGGTGAACTGAATGCGCTTGAACTCCAACCCCAGCGAATAGGCCAGCGTATGCGCCAGCGTCGTCTTGCCCACGCCGGGCAGGTCTTCCAGCAGCAGATGCCCCCGTGCGAACAGGCAGGCGAGCGTCAGCCGGATCTGCTGTGGTTTGCCAACCACCACCGAACCGATCTGCATGGCAACTTCCTGGATTTTCTGCAGCATGGGGAACTCAGCACCATCGATGACTACGGGTGGCCCGATGGTAGGGCCGCGGTGGGCCGTGGACAGAGGCCGGGCCGATGACCGGTATGCCGTGGCCCCGGTGACGGCAGGCGGGCCGGGGATGAACACGTGCACGACAGGCTGCCGTGATGCGCCGGACAAGTCCGGCGTTGGACCGCATCCCGTGCCGAGGCGCTTGGCCGCCGGGCAGACGGGGGCCGTGTGTTCCTGGATCGTCAGCCGCCTCCTGGCACGGTATCGTGCAAGACAAAGGCAGGGCTATCTCTGCCAGCGCGCGTGGCAGCGGCGGCCATCTTCGCGGCACTGTCTCTATAATGGGCACATTCTCTTACTTTTATCGGGTCAGTCGCATGAAAGTTCTGGTCGCAGTCAAACGAGTCGTCGATTACAACGTAAAAGTCAGGGTCAAAAGTGATGGCACCGATGTCGACATCGCCAACGTCAAGATGTCGATGAATCCTTTTGACGAAATTGCCGTCGAAGAAGCCGTCCGGCTGAAGGAAAAGGGTGTGGCCACTGAAGTGGTGGCGGTTTCCTGCGGTACGGCCGCCAGCCAGGAAACCTTGCGCACCGCGATGGCCATCGGGGCCGATCGTGGCATCCTGGTCGAAACCGACGCCGAGCTGCAGCCGCTGGCCGTGGCCAAGCTGCTGGCCGCCGTGCAGGCCAAGGAAGGCGCTCAGCTCATCCTGCTCGGCAAGCAGGCCATCGATGACGATGCCAACCAGACCGGTCAGATGCTCGCCGCGCTCGCCAAACTGCCCCAGGGCACCTTCGCGTCCAAGGTGGACGTGGCCGATGGCAAGCTCACCGTCACCCGTGAGGTGGATGGCGGTCTGGAAACGCTGCAGATGCCGCTGCCGGCTGTCGTCACGACCGATCTGCGACTGAACGAACCGCGGTATGTGACGCTGCCCAACATCATGAAGGCCAAGAAGAAGCCGCTCGACAAGCTGACACCGGCCGAGCTGGGTGTCGATCCGGCGCCGCGCCTGAAGACGCTGAAGGTGGCTGAGCCGGCCGGCCGCAAGGCGGGCGTCAAGGTGGCCAGCGTGGATGAGCTGATCAACAAACTGAAGACCGAAGCCAAGGTCATCTGATCGATCGGGCAAACGCACATATCTATTGAGGAATGACGATGGCTATTCTGGTAATTGCAGAACACGACAACAAGTCACTGAAAAGCGCAACCCTGAACGCCGTGGCCGCGGCGGCCAAGCTGGGTGGGGATGTCCACGTGCTGGTGGTGGGGAGCGGGGCTGACGAAGCCGCTGCCGCAGCTGCCAAGGTGGCCGGCGTGAGCCTGGTCAAGCAGGTGGATGATGCCGCACTGGCCGAACAGCTGGCCGAAGGCGTGGCCGACCAGATCGTGGCCCAGGCCGGTGGTTACAGCCACATCGTGGCGCCCGCCACCGCGCATGGCAAGAACGTGATGCCGCGCGTGGCTGCCTTGCTCGACGTGGCCCAGATCTCCGACATCATCTCGGTCGAGTCGGCAGACACCTTCCAGCGCCCGATCTATGCCGGCAACGCCATTGCCACGGTGCAGAGCGCCGATCCGGTCAAGGTGCTGACGGTTCGTACCACGGCGTTCGATCCGGCGGCTGCCGAGGGGGGAGCGGCCTCCGTCGAGAAGGTGGGGGCGGCGGCGGTGTCGGCTCAAACCCAGTTCGTCGGCCGTGAAATGGCCAAGAGCGACCGTCCCGAGCTGACGGCTGCGCAGGTGGTGGTCAGTGGTGGCCGTGCGCTGGGCAGTGCCGAAAACTTCCAGAAGGTGCTGGAGCCGCTGGCCGACAAGCTGGGGGCAGCCGTGGGTGCCTCCCGTGCCGCGGTCGATGCCGGTTATGTGGCCAACGACCTGCAGGTGGGCCAAACCGGCAAGATCGTCGCGCCGCAACTCTACATCGCGGTCGGCATCTCGGGCGCCATCCAGCATCTGGCCGGCATGAAGGACAGCAAGGTCATCGTGGCCATCAACAAGGATGAGGAAGCCCCGATCTTCGGCGTGGCCGATTACGGGCTGGTGGGTGATCTGTTCGAGCTGGTGCCGGAACTGACGGCCAAACTGGGCTGAGACTTCAGACGGCAGCTGATTGATTCGGTCGGGCGCTGCGACTGAGCGCCTGATCGCCTCAGCCTGGCGGCTCTGCCCCCGACACGCACGTCCGGATGTGTGGGCAGGGCTGTCAGCAGCTTTCGAGGACGTTTCAAAGGCCGTGGCGATGCGCGTTTGTGCGGCATCTGCCACGGCCTTGTCGTTTGTCGTGCCTTGTTGCTGCCGCTGTCCGAATGGCCGCGCCTGTCCGAAAGCGTGTCGTATGGGCTGCTCGCGCCATTGGAGATCATGTGGCCGTGACTTCCCGCTCGCCCAGGCGCTTGGCGCGTGTGATGCGTTCTTCGTCTCCGAGCACGCCCTGCCTGGGGCCATGCAATACATGCGCTAACACCGGTTCTTCGAGCAAAGTCTGATGATGGGGGTGTGAAGCCTGCCGACGCTTTTTCATTTTGTCGTGGCCGCTTGCTTGCGGTCTGACAGGATGTGCGTCAAGAATCCGGCCGTTGGCGCCGTGTCGTGCGCCGTTCATCAGATGGGAGTTGTGGCATGGATTCGAGTGTGAAGGGCTTTCGGCGTCCGGCTGGGCCGCAGGGTGTCGAGATGGTCGGTGTGTCGGGCAGCTGGCTGCAGCGAGCCAGGCAGTGGATGGTGCCTTGTGTGGCCGTGATGGTGGCTTTCGTCGGGCTGGAAAGCACGGCACAGGCCGAGACGCTCACGCGGGTTTATCAGTCGCGCATGGCGGATGGCTCCGTGGCTTTCGGTGACAAGCCGGTGGCGGGTGCCCGTGAGTACAGCAGCCGTGAATACCGCTTGCCGGATCCGCTGCCGGATGATGTGCTGGAAGCCGAGCGGCTGGAGTGGGAGCATCAGGCCCGTGCCTTCGACCATCGCCATGCCGAGCGCCAGGCCATCCAGGCAGCGGAGGCTTCGGCCCGTCGCCCTCGTCGTGACGCTGTCTGGCAGAGCCGGGCAGGCAGCCCGTTCAGTGAATCGGGCACCTATGTGCATGGCAGTGCGCCGGTTGCCAGCTGGGGGCCGCAGGCCAGACCTGTTGCACCCCCACCCGCTGGTTATGCCTCGCAGTATCGCAGCTCGCCAGGGGCCGTGAACGGCCGTCAGAACCCGGCGCTGGGCAGTGGTTTCGTCGCACACCCGCCGCGTTACTGAGCAGCCTTCAGCCCTGTTCGGCCTCGGTGCTTTCGGCGCCGGTTGCCGGTTTCACACGGGTGACGAGCAGTTGGTCGATACGATGCTTGTCGATATCGACCACCTCGAACTTGTAGCCGGCATAGGTGACGGTGTCGGTCAGTTTCGGCATCCGGCGCAGGCTGAACATCATGAAGCCGGCCAGCGTTTCGTAGTTGCTGTCATCCGGCAGCGCTTCGATGTCCAGGGCACGGGTGACGTTGTCCACCGGCGTCAGGCCGTCGATCAGCCAGCTGTCATCATCACGCTTGACGATCTGGCTTTGGTTGTCATTCACCAGATCGCCCATCACGGTGCTCATGACATCATTGAGCGTGATGAGTCCAACGACCAGCGCGTATTCATTCAGGACGATGGCAAAATCTTCCCGGCTGGCCCTGAACTGGGTGAGCAATTCGGACAGCGTCAGCGAATCGGGGATCGTCAGCACCGGTTTGATCCACGGCGCACCTTTCAGGGTGAGTGGCTCGTTGTTGATGATGCGGGTCAGCAGATCCTTCGATTCGACATAGCCGATGATCTGATCGATTTCATCCTCGCAGACGAGGAAGCGGGAGTGATTCAGTTGGGCAATCTGCTCACGTAATTCCTGATCGCTCTCCTGAAGGGTCAGGTACGCGATGCTTTCGCGGGTGGTCATGGCCGATGAGACCAGCCGGGACTCCAGCTCGAAGACGTTTTCGATCAGGTGGTGCTCGGTATCGGGCAGCACGCCGGCTTGAGCGCCTGCATCCACGATGGCCGAGATGTCATCGAAGGTGATTTCATCGCTGCGCTGGGCGGGCAGTCCAAAGAGGCGGATGACATGGTCTGCAAGGGTGTTGAAGAGCCAGACCACCGGCTTGAACAGGGTGATGCACAGGTGGATCGGCTTGACCAGGCGCAGCGAAATGGCCTCGGGCATCAGCATGGCGACGCGCTTGGGCAGCAGGTCGGCAAAGAGGATGAAGAGGCAGGTGACGAGCAGGAAGGAGGCGGCGCCGGCCAGTGGCGACAACCACGGCCCTTGGTAGACGCTACCGATCCATTCGGCAAAGATCGGGCTGATGGCCGATTCGCCGATGGCACCGGCCAGGATCGCAACCGCGTTGATGCCGATTTGCACGGCCGTGACGAATTGGCCGGGGCGGGCCTGCAGTGCCAGCACCTCGGCGGCTCGGGTATCGCCTTCGTCTGCCAGAATCTTGAGCTTGAGGCGGCGTGAGGCGGCCAGGGCGATTTCGGCGGCCGAGAAGAAGGCGCTGCCGATGACCAGCAGCAAGATGATCAACAGCTGTTGGGTGGGACTGAGACTGAAATCCAAGGGAAAGCTCCGAAGCGACACGCGGGCCTTCTTCAGAGCGTTCAGGCACTGATTCGTCTCCGAGAAAGCCCTTTCCGGGCGTGCATGACACGCGCCAAGCGTGTCCGTGGGGCGCCCAAGTGTCGGGAAGCCTCAAGATTAACCATTTTGTGCGTTTTTAGCCAACATCGGGCTGATGAACAGCATCCTTGGCGGGCGGAAAGTGTTGTCAAAAATCAGCAGCTTAGCGTGCCTGCCAACCCTTGCATTCAAACTGGCCGAGTGAGCCACATCGGTCAAGCGGGGCTGGCACGATGCCGTCCGGCGTCATGGGGTGACACGTTGTGGCGCATGACAATCGCAGCCTGCGGCTATATAATCAAGAGTTACTTTCTTCTTTGCGGATTTTTCGGGCAAATGGCAGGCCGCGCGTGTCGTGCGCCACCGGCCTTTTGGTGCGGAGTCCGTTTGCCTTGACCCAAGGTCGTTGTCGGCTGGTATTTGCCACCGGGAAGAGGGCGCTCATCTCACCGGGCTTGTGATGGTTGTGATGGCGCGGTCTTCTGCTGGCAGGTGTCAGTCATTCGGAGATTAATTTCAATGGTCGTTGTTCGTCTTTCGCGCGGTGGCTCCAAAAAGCGCCCTTTCTACAACATCGTCGTGACCGACAAGCGTAATCGTCGCGATGGCAGCTTCATCGAGCGCCTGGGCTTCTACAACCCCGTGGCGTCCGAGAAGGATCTGCAGGCGCTGCGCCTGGATCTGGCCCGTGTCGAGCATTGGGTGTCGCGTGGTGCACAGCTGTCGCCGAGCGTGGCCCGTCTGGCCAAGAAAGTGGCCAAGCAGCCTGCTGCCGAGCAGGCCGCTGCCTGAGTCCTTCCGCACACATGGCGACCAGTCCGCAATGGGTGGTCGTCGGCAGGATTCGCGACAGCTACGGTGTTCATGGCGCATTGAAGGTCGAGCCGTATAGCCCGGCTTTCGATTCCGTCCTCAGGCACATCAAGCGTTGGCGTCTGGTCGAAGCCTCACCCGCATCCGGGGCATCGGTCAAGGCGCCTGTTCGCGTTTCTGCCCGACCGATCGCCTTGCCCCAGGATGTCCGCTGCCAGCGTTGCAGGGTGCAGGGTGACATGCTGGTGGCCGAATTGCAGATGCCCGACGGCCTCGCTGCGCTCACGCGCGAGCAGGTGCTGGCGCTCAAGGGCGTCGAGATCGCGGTCGATCGGGCCGATTTTCCGCCTGCCGATGAAGACGAGTTCTATCACACCGACCTGATCGGTTGCGAGGTGATCGGGCAAGCGGATCAGCGTCTTGGTGTGGTGGTGGCCGTGGACGACCACGGTGCTCAGCAGGTGATCCGTCTTGACGATGGCTTGCTGATTCCCTTCGTCGAGGCCATCGTCCAGTCGGTCGATCTCGACATGAAGCGAATCCGGGTCGATTGGGCGGCTGACTGGCGTTAGTGCGTGCAACCGTGAGGTCTTCATTCTTCGTGCCAGCGAACGTGCCTGTCGGGTGCGCACGCCTTGGTCGTCCCTGTTCGCGTCCGGGAAAGCCCGGACGGGCGTGACCGACAGGCATCAGGCATCCGGGCATCAGGCATCAGGAAAAGGGAGCAGGGCTGTCCACCCCGACCACATGATCGACTTTGAAATCATCACGATCTTCCCGGATCTGATCGAGGCGGTGGCGCCCTACGGCGTGGTGGGCCGTGCCGGTGCCGTGGTGCAGGCGCCAGTGTCATCAGGATTGGCCGCTGGTTCTACCGATTCAGCTTCCGGCACATCGGCCAACACCGATGCTGCGGTTCTGGCTGCAGGGATGGTGGCCGACCGGCCGATCATGGCCGCAGTTGCCGCTGCCGATCAGGTGGCAGGCAGCCGCCCATCGCCGACTCGGGAGCCGGCTGCCTTGGCACGATCCGGTGACGGTGCCCGTGCCGCCAAGGTCGTTTCCCCCCGTTATCGGCTGCGCTGCTGGAACCCGCGCGACTTCACCTTCGACAATTACCGCCGCATCGACGACCGCCCCTACGGGGGAGGGCCGGGCATGGTGATGCTGGCCGAGCCGTTGCTGCGCTGCCTCGCGGCCATCCGCCAAACCCGTCAGCAGGAAGGCAAGCCGGCCTTGCCGCTCATCTATCTCTCGCCGCAGGGCAAGCCCTTTCATCAGGGCAGGGCGAAGCAGCTGGCCCAATCGCCGGGGGCCATCCTGCTCTGTGGCCGTTACGAGGCCATCGACCAGCGTTTTCTCGATGCCGAGGTGGACGAGGAAATCTCGATGGGGGATTTCGTCGTCTCGGGCGGGGAGTTGCCCGCGATGCTGGTGCTCGATGCGGTCGTGCGCCTGTTGCCGGGGGTGCTGAATCACGAGGAATCGGCGGTTCAGGATTCTTTCGACGGGGGCATGCTCGATTGTCCGCATTACACCCGCCCCGAACAGTTGCCGGGTCTGGCACGCGGTGTGGCCCCAGGGGTGCCGCCCGTGCTGCTGTCGGGCAACCACCGCGAGATCGAACGCTGGCGCGCCGCTCGCGCGCTGCAAGCCACTGAGCAGAAGCGCCCGGATCTGTTGGCGGCCGCCGGCACGGGGCGTGCCCCGCAGACACCAGACGGATGCTGAGCGCTTCTGGCCAGCCCTTTGGTCCGGCGCCGCTGGGTGCACAGCCTTGTTCATACCCCTTGCAGGCCGGGACACGGCCGAACGCTTTGCCACCGGTGTGGCCAGGGAAGGGAGGTTGCGTGTCCGAGAGTGCCGCCCATATGGGCAACACCTGCTCTCTCGTGCTAACATCTCCGGCTTTACAACCGCATCCTCTGGCGGGTCAGGCCGATTTTGGCTGGTGCATGCATGTTGGTGAAGCATGGGCCGGCGGCGGCACTTTCAACGACAACGCCCGCGCATGATGCCCTGGAGTTTTTCATGAATCTGATCGCTCAACTCGAACAGGAAGAAATCGCCCGCCTGGGCAAGACCATCCCCGCCTTTGCGCCGGGTGACACCGTGGCCGTTTCCGTCAACGTGGTGGAAGGCAGCCGCAAGCGTGTGCAGGTCTATGAGGGCGTGGTGATCGCCAAGCGTAACCGTGGCCTCAACAGCGCCTTCACGGTTCGCAAGATCTCGTCGGGTGAAGGTGTCGAGCGTACCTTCCAGCTCTATTCCCCGCTGATCGCCGGTATCGAAGTCAAGCGTCGTGGTGATGTCCGCCGCGCCAAGCTCTACTACCTGCGCAAGCTCTCGGGCAAGAAGGCTCGCATCAAGGAAAAGCTGCCGGCTCGCACGCAGGCTGCCAAGGCTGCCGCTGCCGAAGCCTGATCGCGTGTGGCGGGGGCAGATAGTCGCCCCGCTTCAGCCGCATTCAGCCGGAAGGCCAGACAGTTGTCTGGCCTTTCTGCCATCTGGGCACTGAATGGGCATGGAGACGAATCCGGACATGACACCTTTGGGCCCATGATGTCACGTGCTGGTCAGTGACTTGAGCGCTTGTTTTAACATCGGCGGATCATGAAGAAGGATGCTTGCCCTGACATGCATGATCTACAGGCTTCAACGGGTGATCAACCGCCCTCAAACATGGTTCATCAGGCGTCAACACCGGCTTTCGATCCGGCCCGTGCGCCGTTGATCCAGCCGTGCCAGGCGGGGATGGGGCTGGCCTTGCCGCCCTCGCGTCTCAATGGCGCTTGGGTACGTCAGCGCTTTCAGCATCCGCCCCAGCTCTGGACGCCCGAATCCATCAGCGGTTTGATTCACGCGGCGCCCAAGGCGGCACCTTCGGCCGATGGTGTTGCGGTGCCGCCTGCTGCCCTGGCCGTCTCTCAGATGGCGCGTGTGCCGCAGAAGGTTGGTCAAGCGGTAGAGGCACAACCCCAAACCTGGGGGCCGTCCGGCGCCTTGCTGCGTGCCACGCCGATTCCGGCGGCGGTGCTTGTGCCACTGATACCTTGCGAGGAAGGGCTGGGCGTGTTGCTGACGGTGCGCAGCCATCAGCTCAGAAAGCATCGGGGGCAGATCGCCTTTCCGGGTGGTCGAATCGATGCCGAGGATGCCTCGCCCGAAGCGGCGGCGCTCCGGGAGGCTCACGAAGAGATCGGGCTGGCGCGTGAATCGGTGGAGGTGTTGGGCGCCTTGCCGTGGATGGAGACGGGCACCGGGTTTCGGGTACGTCCGGTGGTGGGCATGCTCCATGAATCGGTGCAGCCGGCGCAGTTGGCCTTGGCTGAGGCGGAAGTGGCCGAGTTGTTCATCGTGCCTTTGGCTTTCCTGATGAATCCGGGCCATCATCAGCGGCGGCTCGCCAGTTGGCAGCAGGGGCCCGAGCAGGTGCAACGGGCCTTTTATGCAATGCCGTGGCGCAATCCGGCCGGCCGTGAGTATTTCATCTGGGGCGCCACGGCCTTCATGCTCCGCAATCTGTACCACTTTCTGGCGGCAGACTGATCCGATACGGCTGTTTTAGCTCGCGGCTTGTCAGACGCTCAAGTGCTGTTCGGCATCTTGCCTTTGATGCAGGATGCTGATAGGCCAATTCATACCATTTATTGGTATATGTTGGTATTCAAGAATCTGGCAGAACGTGCGCCTCGTTTTCCCAACCAAGCCAACCAAGCTACTGGAAAACCGGCAGCGCCCGAAACAACTCATAACGATGGGCGTCAATCTGGCCGGCTTCGGCCGCTTCGCGGATGGCGCAGCCCGGCTCGTCCTGGTGCTGGCAGTTGTTGAAGCGGCACTGGCCCAGCAGGGGCTTGAATTCGGGCATGGCATGATCCAGCTGCCAGCGGCTCAGATGGGCCAGCTCGAACTGCTGAAAACCCGGTGAATCGATCAGCCACCCCTCCTCATCGGGCAGCATGAAAGCACGGCTGAAGGTGGTGGTGTGCTTGCCGCTGGCCAGGGCATCGGAGATGGCCTGGGTTTGCTGCTGCGCCGTCGGGACCAACGCGTTGAGCAGGGTTGATTTGCCCATGCCGCTCTGACCGAGCAGGATCGTGCGTTTGCCGTGCAGGCGTTCGCGCACCGGCCGGAGCGATTCGGGGGCGTTCAGCGCCGCAATCGGCAGCACCGGATAGCCGAGTGCCTCGTAGACCTGTGCGCGTTCGTTGGCCGCTTGAAAGCTGCGGGTCAGATCCTGCTTGGTGAGTAGCAGCAGGACGGGAATTTCCTCGGCCGACAGGCCGAGCAGCACACGCAGCAGCACCGATTCATCGAAGAACGGGTAGCCGCTGATCAGCACGGCTGCCTGATCCACATTGGCCGCGATGGTCTTTTGCCGCCAACGGTCACTGCGCATCACCTTGTTGCGTCGTGGCAGCACGCTTTCGATGGCGGAGGGGCCGCTGTCGGCCAAGCGGTAGACGACCCGGTCGCCCACCACGCAATCGAGCCGCCGGCCCACGGCGAGGGCTTCGAGGGGCGGTTGATCATGGCCCGGCGATATCAGGAACTGGCGTCCATAGGCGGCGATGACATCAGCCGCCAGTCGCTGGCTGGCCGAGGTGCCCCGAGGCCCCTGGATGCTGCCGGCTGCGAGCTTGCGGCTGTAGGCCCGCGAAGGGGCGCCGCGCTGCTTGCCGCGCACACCTGGTTCGGGCACGTCCTCGAAATCGTCGATGTCAGCGGTCATGTCGTGCTTCTCCTGAATGCACTGATGGGCACGCGCTAGGCCATCCCCAGCTGTCGTTCGATATGCGCGATGCGGACGGTGGCGGGCGGGTGAGAATCGTAGAAGGCCGAATGCAGCGGGTCAGGCGTCAGCGTGCTGGCATTGTCCTCATAGAGCTTCGTGAGTGCCGAGACCAGTGCCTGCCCTTGACTATGGGCAATGGCAAAGGCATCGGCCTCGAATTCGTCCCGGCGTGAGAGCCAGGCCATGATGGGCCGCAGCACCAGGCTGAACACCGGCACCACGAGGAAGAAGAGGATCAGTGCCACACCGGCCGGTGGGGGTTGGGAGACATCGAGCGATACGCCCAGCCCCTGATAGAACCAGGCTTGGGCCGACACCCAGCCGAGCAGGGCAAAGGTGCCGAGGCTCAGCACGATCTGCAACAGCAGCCGTTTCTGGATGTGCCGCTTCTTGAAGTGACCCAGCTCATGCGCCAGCACGGCTTCGATCTCGTCGGCATCGAGCCGTTCGAGCAGCGTGTCGAAGAACACGATCCGGCGTGCGCGGCCCAGCCCGGCAAAATAGGCGTTGCCATGCGCCGAGCGCCGGCTGCCGTCCATCACGAACAGCCCGCGCGCCGCAAACCGGCAGCGCTTGAGCAGCGCTTCGATGCGCGTGCGCATGGGGCCATCGGGCATCGGCTCGAAGTGGTTGAACATCGGGGCGATCACGGCCGGGTAGATCAGCAGCATGGCGATGCTGAAGCCTGTCCACAGCAGCCAGGCCCACAGCCACCACAGGTTGCCACTCGCCTGCATCAGGCCGATCAGGGCCGCGACCAGTGGGAGGCCGAGGATGGCGCCTACCAACAGCCCCTTGAGCCGATCCGACAGAAACAGGCCCAGCGTCATCCGGTTGAATCCGAAGCGGCTTTCCAGTCGGAAATGACGCCACAGTTCCAACGGCAATTCGGCCAGACTGATCAGCAGCACGGCCGAGACCACGATGCCCATCTGCTGCCACAACGGGCTGTCAGGCAACCAGCCCTGCCAGAGCCGTTGCAGGAGATCGAGGCCGCCCAGCAGGGTGAGCGCCAGCAGCACGAGGGCATTCAGCAGTTGTTCCACCATGCCGAGGCGGGTGCGGGCCACCGTGTAGTCGGCAGCACGTTGGTGGGCCGGCAGCCCGATACGTGCCTCGAAGGCGGCGGGCAGCTGATGGCGATGGCGGCTCACATGACGGATCTGCCGGCTGGCCAGCCACAGACGAATGGCCACGGAGATCAGCAGGAAGGCCGCAAAGAGCATGCAGAAGGTTAAAGATGACATGCGACAATTAAAGCATGGACAGCCGGCTGTTACCGTGTCGGCCTGTCGTCATCATGGAAAAAAGGCCGCCATGCCGGCCATGGCGCACGTGATGCACCGATTCGTCCGCCCGAGGGCCACGTGCATGACTCGCGCCAGAGCATTCACCCCAAGGAGAGAAACAGGTGCAGGCTGACAGCCAGGCAGACAAACCGTTCAACCCGGATACCTTCGTCAATGCCGAGCCGGGGCGGCCCGACGCCAGCCGACTGGTCTGGCTCGACATGGAAATGACGGGTTTGCGGCCCGAGATCGACCGCATCATCGAGGTGGCGATGATCGTCACCGACAGCGAGCTGAACGTGCTGGCGCTCAGCCCCGTGCTCGTCATCCACCAGCCCGATCAGGTGCTCGATGGGATGGACGCCTGGAACAAGTCCACACACGGCCGCTCGGGCCTGATCGATCGTGTGCGGGCTTCCACCCTGACCGAGGCCGAGGCGCAACGCACGCTGCTGGCCTTCATGTCGGCCTGGGTGCCTGAGGGCAAGACGCCGATGTGCGGCAATTCGATCGGCCAGGATCGGCGCTTCATGGCCCGCTACATGCCCGAGCTGGAAACCTATTTCCATTACCGGAACCTCGATGTCAGCACCTTGAAGGAGCTGGCCCGACGCTGGGCGCCCGAGGTTTACAAGGGCTTCAACAAGCGAGGGGCGCACACGGCCTTGGCCGACATCATCGAATCGATCGACGAGCTTCGCTACTACCGGCGTCACTTCATCGGTGCCAACGGATTGCGTACATAAAGCGTCAGCCGATGGCCGGTGCGGCTGGCCGGGCGGTAGCCCTGCCAGAGCTGCCGCCAGTTGCCGGCCTCGATCACGCCCGGATCGGTGGCCACCGGGAGCGAATCGGCGTGCTGTTCCAGCAGATCCGCCAGGTTGGCCGGCCGGCTACGCTCATCGGCCACCACCAGCCACGGGCAGACGGGGGGGGGCGAGGGGTTTTCCTGCTGGCGAAGCTCGGGCAACCGGATGAAGCGCGCGCCCCCATGATAGGCAAAGAGGGCCACCTCGCCGGCGTCCAGCGCCAGATTCAGCGTGCAGCCCGGCCGGCTCGCGAAGAGCGCGCGGGTCGGTGTCAGCATCTCCTGATAGCTCTTCCGATAGTTGCCGGCCGGCAGCCACAAGGTCATCAGCAGCAACCAGCTCAGCACCATGCCGCCCGATGAGAGCGCCATGGGGCGCCAGAAAGGCCGGGGCCGACGCGAAACACGCCAGATCACGAGCAGAAGCCAGGCCAGTGTGGCGGCCAGGCCGATACCCAGTTCCACCCACGACAAGGACGCACTGAAGCCGGGCACGGCTGCCTGTGCCTTGGCCGCCATCCGGGGTGGCCAACCGGTCATGAAGGCGATCCAGTAGGCCCAGACGGCCAGTCCCACCACCGAGAAGATCATCACGGCAAACCAGTCGACCACGCTCACGAGGTTGCGCCGGATCATCGGCAGCGTGATGCCCGTCAGGATGGCCATCGGCATTACCATCGGCGTCAGCATGTGCTGGTGGTCGGTGGGCGATGGATTGAGCAGCGCCACGAAGAGCAGTGTGGCCAGTGGAAAGAGGGCGGCCGCGATCGGGGCTTCCCGGCAGCCGCCCCGCCAGCGCCAGACGCCCCAGATCACGAAAGGCCACATCGGCCAGAAATACCAGGGCATCGTGTTGACGTAACGCAGCAGGGATTCGGGCGTGGCCAGCCCCAGCAGCTGCCGGTTCCAGTGCAGCCAGGCGTCAAGATACTCGGCCACCTTCAGGCGTGCCGCCGGGTCGAGCGGCAGCTGGCTGTCGCCAGCCATCATTGGCAGGGCCTGCACGGCCGAATCCGGGTTGCTGTAGTAGGCCAGCATCGCAGGCCAGACGATCGAACCGATCAGCATCACCGGCACGGCGGTCAGCAGGATCCAGCCGGCCACGAGCCGATAGGGGGTCACCAGCCAGCACAGCAGAAAGAGTGCGAGCGTCAGCATCAGCGCAAGGGGCGCCCCATAGGTCAGCAGCCCTGCCGCCACCGACACGCCCACCAGCAGCCCGCCTGTGCGGGGCCGATCTAGTGCCATGCTGAGGCCGAACAGATAGAGCGCCACCCACGGCAGCTGCGCCGCATTGGCCGTGGTTTCGTGAATGGGGGCGATCAGGCCGAAACAGGCGAGCAGCGCCAGGAGCGAAGCATCGGCCACGGCATGGCCGAAATCATTGGGGCTGACGCCGGCGCCGAAGGGATCCTGTGGCTGGATTTCAGGGCGCCGCGCCAGGTTGCGTGCGGCATACCACAGCAGCACCATCGCCATCGCGATGCCGAGGGCCGCCGTCATCCGCAGCGCCAGATCGGGGCTGATCAGCCACGGGTCGGCCATGCGCCCAAACAGGCTGCTTGCCAGTGCATTCAGAAAATGTGCAACCTGCATGCCGATGGCGCCCAGCCAGAAGGGCAGTGGCCCGCCTTCGGCGACGAGTACCCCGTGCACGTTGGGCAGCAGCCAGTCGATGGTGCTGCCGGTGGCCATCGTGTGGGCGATGCCGAAACCGATGGCATCATCGGTACGCCAGGGATCCCGTCCGAACAGGCCGGCAAAGACGTAGACCGCGCAGAACAGCAGCGGAATCCAGCGTGGCAGCCGGGCTGCGTCAGCCGAAGTGACCAGATAGGGCCGGACTCGGGATGATCCGTGGCTAGAGCTTCTCATCGTCGGGGCAGGAAAAACCGATCGTTGGGGCCGGGTCGATCTGAGCCCGGCAAAGACCATTTGGGTCTGGGATCTTTGCGCGTGTCACGCATGCCGGCACGAGATCAGGCGCCGATGCCTCACACGCGTCAGGGGAGGAGTTGCTTCATGACATGTCGCAGAGCTGACATTTTGACATTCTCTGGCAACAAAAGGCATCGGATGGCACTGCGTGGCAGACAGGTAGCAGGCTAGGGGAGGATGGGGAGGATGACTTGGGCGCCGTCGTGCCATGCAAACAGAAAAGCCCTGGTTGAACCAGGGCTTTTCGCTGGCCCCATGAAACCATGGGGCGAAAGGCACTCGCCAGGCTTAAGCCTTGGGCGCGCCGGTGCGGGCAAACTTCTGACGGAACTTCTCGACGCGGCCCGTCTCGATGATGCGCTGCTGCGCACCGGTGTAGAAGGGGTGCGATTCCGAGGTCACGTCGAGCTTGACGAGCGGATACTCCTTGCCATCGTCCATCGTGATGGTTTCACGGGTTTGCACCGTGGAGCGGGTGATGAATTTGAAACCGTTGGCCATGTCCTGGAACACGACTTCACGGTAATCAGGGTGAATACCTTCTTTCATGGTGAATTCTGTGGTTGAGTCAAAGCCGAAAAGACGGTGGCAAACGATGCTCGAACGATTGCGGCAGGATAAACGGGCATTATAGCCCGTCGTCCAGATGCCATCAAGCCTTGGCCAGTGAGGCATCCTCCCCGGAAGGGCCGGCCGCGGCCGGGCGCGGCGTCTTCTTCTGCAGGTGGGAAGCGGGCGAGGCCGACAGCATCGCACAGGCCACGGCCGCCATATAAGGCACGGCCTGCAGGATCAGCACCACCATCCACATCGCCGATTCGAGATGGTTCGGCAGGCGCGTCATGGCGATGCCGACGGTGGCCACCAGCAAGCCGATCAGCAGCAATGCCTCTTCCCGCACGCCACCCCAGGCCATGCCGGCCGTTTTCTTCTTGGGTTTGGCCGGTTTTGGTGCTTCGGCGGCGGGCGTGTCGACCTTGCTGGCAACTGCGGTGCTGGTGGCCTCGGCAGGTTGAGCCGCATGGGCACCCGGCACACTGCTTTCGGCCTTCACATCATCGGCCACCGTGCCGGCGCCACCGCCTTTTTCCGTCACCTCGAAGACCGCCGACTTGTTCCACAGGCCCGCGAACACCCCCTGGGCGATACCGTGCGACAAGGCCATGCCGGCCAGTGCCGACCCCCAGACATCCTTCTGCGAGCAGCGCACCCGGCGCATGTACAGGAGCGGCCCCATCAGCACCTTGAAGGTGAAGAAGGCGATCAGCGGGATCATGAAGAGCAGGATCGGCAGGCTGAAGAGGTGGGGTGCCGCGATGATGCCGATGCTCCAGGCGATGGCGGCCAGCGCGAACACCAGATGCAGCGCATCGCCGAACCACGAGAACCAGCCCGTCACGAAGTGGTAGCGCTGGGCCGTGGTCAGGTTGCTCTTCCTGAAGAGCAGCTTGGCCTGGCCCTTCAGGATCTGCATCGCCCCCTGTGCCCAGCGCTTGCGCTGCTTGCGGAAGGCGAAGAAGGTGTCCGGCGTCAGGCCGCGGCCCATCACCACGTCCACGTAACGCAGCTGATAACCCGCATCCATCAGCCGGAGTGCCAGCTCGGCATCTTCGCAGATGCACCACTCCGACCATTGGCCGTGGTTGCGCAGCGCCTCGGCGCGCACCATGATCATCGTGCCATGCTGCATGATCGCGTTGCGCTCGTTACGATGGTGCATGCCGATCCGGAAGAAACCGTCGTACTCGAAGTTCATCATCCGGCGGAAGGTATGGCGGCTCCAGCTGCGATGCGCCTGCGGCGACTGCACGACGCCGGTTTGCGGATCCTCGAAGTAGCTGACCAGATCACGCAACCAGCGACGCACGACCATGTAGTCGGCGTCCACCACGGCCACGATCTCGGCGTCGGGGGCCGTCTGGCTCAGACCATAATTCAGCGCGCCAGCCTTGAAGCCCGGCCAGTTCTCCAGATGGAAGAAGCGGAAGTTGTCGGGCAGCGTGGCCATGTAGGCTTCGACCGGTTTCCACAGCTTCTCGTCTTTCGTGTTGTTGTCGAGCACCAGCACTTCATAGTTGGTGTAATCCAGATCGGCCAGGCTCTTGATGGTGGCGATCACCATGTCGGGCTGCTCGTTGCAGCAGGCCAGGTGGATCGATACCTTCGGCTCGCGTGCACCGGGCCCCAGCGGCCGGGGCCGGTAGACGTTCTTCAGGTTGCCCGACCAGAACATCTCGACGAACTCGAAGAAGTTGGTGAGCAGGATCGTGGCCATCGCGAGCAGCGAGGGCACCAGGATCACGAGGAATGTCCAGTCGATGGGCCGCATGTAATAGTCGAAGGGCAGGGCCACCAGCCAGACGAAGAGCGAGATGACGGTTTGCAGCACCACGCCGAAAGCGATGCGGCTCGGCAGTCGCAGCGACGAAAAATAGAACATGAACCAGAACATCGCCACCATGCCCACGGCCGAGGCCCAGGCCGCCTTCGTGCGCCAGCCCGGATCGCGCTCGATCGGGGCCGTGAGGCTGTACTTCGGTTCGCGGTAGGCGTCCAGATAGCCCCAGTACGGGCCGGCACGGCCCTCCAGCTCGATCTTCCACGGCTGGTCGATGCCTTCCATCAGGAAGTAGTCGAGGTTCATGGCGGCTGCACGCACCAGAAAGCCGCGGATGAACTCGGCCTGACTTTGCGGCGAGGCGCGCGAGGCATCCCGGCGGTCGCCCTGGCTGGGCCAACCGACTTCACCGATGATCACCTTCTTGTCGGGAAAACGCTCCTGCACCTGACGCAGCCGGCCAAAGGTGTAGTCGAGCGCTTGTTGCACCGGCAGCCCCTCCCAATAGGGCAGGAGGTGGACGGTGATGAAATCCACGTTGGCCGCCAGCTCGGGGTAGCGAATCCAGACGTGCCACGGCTCGGCGGTGGACACCGGTTTTCGCGTGATGCGCTTGACCTCACGGATCTTCTGGATCAGCTCGGCCGGGGTCTGGCCGGCATGCAGCACCTGCTCGTTACCGACGATGATCCGCTCGATGCTGCTGGTTTCACGCACCGCCTTGTCGATCCACTCGAACTCTTCGGCGTTTTTTTCCTCGTCGCGGCTCACCCAGACGCCAGCCGTCAGGTGCAGCCCCTGCTTCTCAGCGAGCCAGGGCACTTCCGTCACGTCGCTGCTACTGTAGGTGCGGATGCGGTTCGTGTAGTGATGCAGCAGCTTCAGGTCGCTGTCGATCGTGGTGGCAGAGGCCACCTTCCCATCGAGCGGGTTGTCCCAGCGCTGGGCCGAGTTGTAGGCCAGACCATTGATCTTGCCGTAAAACGACGGGGCATCGACCAGCGGGTTGATCTTGTCCCAGATCAGGAAGTTGAGAATGGCCAGCAGTGCGGCCAGCACGATGGCTTTCACCAGGCGCCGGCTCTTCGGCTCGGCCGGCGCGGCCTGGCGGGGGTTGAGTGGGGTCGCCAACGTCGAGGCATGAGAGTCCGATCTGGGCATAACGAAGGTTTCCAGTCAGGATGGAGCGTGATCAGGCACGAACGGGGGTCTGCATGCCGGCGGGGGGCCGGGGCGCAGGGAGGTTGCCGGAAGCCTGGGGAACAGGTTTTTCGGCCTTGGGCCGGAAACCGGGCATGGGACAGGACGCAGCCTGCCGGCCAAGGCGGTTCAAGCGCATCAAGGTATCGGTAGGGTGCCCTATTGGAATGGGAATGGCGGCACCACACGGGTCAAGCGGAAACGTCATATCAGCAAAACGGTATCCAACGAGGCATTCTATAAGCTAAAGCCGTCCGCAGGATTGCTGATCTGTGACGTGCGCTTTCAGCTTGATACATCCGGAGATACGCTGAACAAGCCCACGTGGCGGCAGCATCCCGGAACGGGTGCGTACTTGCGGTGGCATGTGTCCTGTTCCGAAGCGTGTCGTCCGAGGAGGCTTGTCAGAGTATCCCTGAAGTCTGTTAGGGCAATGGTCGTACTATCCGCTATGCTTTCGCTTTTGTACGTGAACCGTGCCGGTTTCTGGTGGGCAGATTGTCCGACAACCGGGGCTGGTGCTTTTTTCGTTTCCGGGAATCGTCTTGATGTCAGATCGTATCGGTCAGAACCGTTTTTGGCTGCTGTGGGTGTTGAGCTGTCTGGCAGCGCTCGCCGTGCTGTATGGGTGGTGGCTCGAAGGACGGCCGCAGCCGGTGGCCGAAGCGGCCGACGACAAGCTGCAATGCGTCTCCTACGCCCCGTTCCGCAAGCCGGGTGAAACCCCCCTCGACCCCTCGGCGATGGTCAGCGAGGCGCGCTTGCGGGAGGATCTGAGCATCCTGGCTGCACGAACCCAGTGCGTGCGAACCTATTCGGTCATCCAGGGGCTGGATGCCGTGCCGAGGGTGGCCCAATCGCTGGGCATGAAGGTGTATCTGGGCGTCTGGCTTGGCCGTGAGCGTGACAAGAACGACATCGAGGTCGAGCAGGCGATCCGGCTGGCCAACGAGTACCCTGATACCGTGCAGGGCGTGATCGTCGGTAACGAGGTGCTGCTTCGGCGCGAGTTGGCGCCGAAGGTGCTGGCCGAATACATCGACCGCGTTCAGGAAGGCGTGAGCGGGGCCAACATTCCTGTCACCTATGCCGATGTCTGGGAGTTCTGGAGTGAGAACACCGAGCTGGCCCGGCATGTCTCTTTCGTGACGGTGCACATCCTGCCGTATTGGGAAGACCACCCCGTGGGTATCCACGGGGCCATCGAGCATATCGTCGGCACCGCCGAAGCCATGCGCAAGCTCTTCGATGGCAAGGACATCCTGATCGGCGAAACCGGCTGGCCCAGCGCCGGCCGTCAGCGGGATGGTGCTGTGGCCAGCCGTGTCAATCAGGCCCGATTCCTGCGCGAGTTCAGCCTGGCTGCGGCCGAGCACGACCTGAAGTACAACTTCATCGAGGGCTTCGACCAGCCGTGGAAACGGGGGCAGGAAGGGGCGATGGGCGGCAACTGGGGCGTGTTCGACAGTGCCGGTGAGGCCAAGTTTCCGGCCACGGGGCCAGTGGCTCAGGATGAAGGCTGGTACTGGGGCTGGGTCGGCGCGCTCGTGGGCGCCTTGTTGCTGGGGGCGCTTGGCAAGCGCTGGGGGGCTGCGGGCCTCCAGCTTGGGCTGCCCGTTGGCATCGGGTTGGTGACAGGCGCCGTGGTCGTCGCCCAGGGCCGCTATCTGTGGATCTGGAACCGCAATGTGCTGGAGTGGAGCACCACGGTCGTCTTCTGTGTGCTGAGCGTGCTGCTGATGCTGGCCGTGATGCGCTTGTGCCTCTCGGGTGGGCCCGGGCGCCAGCTGGGGCCTGATGGCAGCCTGACCTCGGGCCGTCGGGCGCCGGGTGTGGCGGCGCTGTGGCGCCATCGTGGGCAAGGCTTTGGCCCTTTGCAGTGGCTGGGCCTGCTGCGCACCTTCTTCCTGCTGGCCGGGGCCACGATGGCCGTGTTGCTGGTGTTCGATGCGCGCTATCGTGGCTTTCCGTCCGTGCTTTACGCCTTGCCGATCTTCTCGTTGTTGCTGGCACAAGTGGCCGGATGTCGGCTCGGGGGCGCCATCGAGGAGCGCATCCTCGCGGGGGTCTGTCTGGTGGGCAGCATCAGCTTCGTGCTGCTGGAAGGCTTCGAGAACACCGAATCCCTGGTGTTTGCCGCCTGCCTCGTGCTGATGGCCGCACTGGCGACCGATGGCGGCTTCTGGTTGAAGCGTGCCGAGGAGGAGCCGGCTCCTCGCTGATCCATCAGACCGTGTCAGGCCGGCCTTGCCCCAGGGTCATCTGAGCGGCATGGCTTGTGGTCGGCCATCGAGCCGGGCAATCTTGTCAGGATTGCGGACGATGAAAATTCTGTTCATCCTGCCATCCACATCACAGGCAAGACTGACCGAAGCCATGATGCGGCCCTGTTCACACAGCAGGGTGCCCCGGAGGCCATTGATGGTCGTAAGGCGCCATTCGCAAGTCCGCCAGGCATGTGCAAGCTTTCCCGACACGAAATCCAGCACCGCACGCCTACCGGAAACAGGTTCTGGATTTTCCGGGTTGGTCCCAAAGTCACAGCATCATGGCCGTTGAGGCCATGATGGATCATCAGGCACCTGTGTGGACTTTGGCCCCCTTCGGCCGGGCAATCACCAGAAGCCCGAGCAGCGCGGCGACGGCGGCCGGTTCATAGGAATAGAGGATCAGCCCGAACAGACCGGCGGCCACCGCGATCAGGCCCAGCGTGCGGTAACGCAGCACCGTGGCCAGCAGCGCGATGCCCAAGGCCACCCAGCCCAGCTCCTGATGGCGGAAGGAGAGGATCAGCGCCGTGCGCCCGGCACACAAGCCTTCCCACGGGGTCACGTCACACGCCTGACCCACCTCGGTGGCTTCCACCACCAGATAACGGAGTGCCAGCGCGATGGCCAATGCCACGGCGGGATAGATCAGGTCTTTGAGCTGGAATGTCATGGCTGGCCCCTGCCGTCCTCACTTCTTCATCATCTCGAAGAACTCGGTGTTGTTCTTCGTCTGCTTCATTTTATCCAGCAGGAACTCCATCGCCTGCAATTCATCCATGTCGTGCAGCAGGCGACGCAGGATCCAGACCTTTTGCAGGATGTCGGGCTTGATCAGCAGCTCCTCGCGGCGGGTGCCCGAGCGGTTGATGTCCATGGCGGGGTAGATCCGCTTTTCCATCATCCGGCGGTTGAGGTGGATCTCCATGTTGCCGGTGCCCTTGAACTCTTCATAGATCACCTCGTCCATCCGGCTGCCGGTGTCGATCAGCGCCGTGGCGAGAATGGTCAGTGAGCCACCTTCCTCGATGTTGCGGGCCGCACCGAAGAAGCGCTTCGGGCGCTGCAGCGCGTTGGCGTCCACGCCGCCGGTCAGCACCTTGCCTGACGAGGGCACCACGGTGTTGTAGGCGCGGGCCAGACGAGTGATCGAGTCAAGCAGGATCACCACGTCCTTCTTGTGCTCCACCAGGCGCTTGGCCTTCTCGATCACCATCTCGGCCACCTGCACATGGCGGGTGGCCGGTTCGTCAAAAGTGGAGGAGACGACTTCACCGCGGATCGAGCGTTGCATCTCGGTCACTTCCTCGGGGCGCTCGTCGATCAGCAAGACGATGACCACCGCCTCGGGGTAGTTGGCCGTGATGGCATGGGCGATGTGCTGCAGCATCACGGTCTTGCCGCTCTTCGGGGGCGCCACGATCAGACCCCGCTGGCCCTTGCCGATGGGGGCGATGATGTCGATGATCCGACCCGTGATGTTCTCATCGGTGGGCATGTTCTCGCGTTCGAGGCGCAGCACGCTGTCCGGATGCAGCGGCGTCAGGTTCTCGAACAGGATCTTGTGCTTCGAGTGCTCGGGCGGTGCACCGTTGATCTTGTCGACCTTCACCAGTGCGAAATAGCGCTCCCCGTCCTTCGGGGTGCGTACTTCGCCTTCGATCGAATCGCCCGTGTGCAGGTTGAAGCGGCGGATTTGTGAGGGGGAGATGTAGATGTCGTCCGGGCTGGCCAGATAGGAGGTTTCGGGGGTACGCAGGAAGCCGAAACCGTCCGGCAGCACCTCCAGCACGCCGTCGCCAAAGATCTGTTCGCCGGCTTTGGCCTTGCGCTTCAGAATGGTGAACATCAGTTCCTGCTTGCGCAGGCGGTTGGCAGCTTCGATCTCCAGGCTCTGCGCAATTTCGATCAAGCGCGAAATATGCAGTGCCTTCAGCTCGGACAGATACATAAAAGGTTGAAAAAAGTGTGGTTGATCGGGTCGCCATCGTCAGCCATGACGAGGCAACGGAGAAGAAAAAGCGGGGGATGCGTCGATAACCGGGTCTGATCTGCGCCGGCCTGGCAAATGATGCGCGCGGAGGGGAAGCGAAGGAGGGCTTCTCGACCTGTCAGGCAGCAGAGGGGAGCAGCGCGGCTGAATAGCCGGATGACGGGCAGACACGAAGTGCCAGCAGAGCCAGGCGGGGAGGATCTCGCCTGTTGCGCTTGTCCATCCGGCATGGCTGATGCCTTCGGATGGCGTCTGTGAGCGCCCGATCAGGATCGGGTACGCACTGTACTACGAATGGCGCCGTTTCGCAAAACGGCAAGGGGCGCCCTGTCTCTTCAGGGCCGTGTGGCATGAAGCGCCAGACGGCCCTGGCGCGTGTCCTCCACGCTCGGCGGGGACGACTGCGTGCATGGCACGCGTCAGGGCAGCCTCGGTACGGCGGGCTTTACAAGTTGCTGTCGAGGAAGGCCGTCAGTTGGCCCTTGGAGACGGCACCCACCTTGGTGCCCACCAGCGTGCCGTTGCGGAACAGCATCAGCGTCGGAATGCCGCGAATGCCGTATTTGGCAGCAATGGCCTGGTTGTCATCGACGTTGACCTTGGCCACCGCCACCTTGTCGGCATACTCGCGCGACACGTCGTCGAGCATCGGCGAGATCAGTTTGCAGGGGCCACACCATTCGGCCCAGAAATCGACCAGCACCGGGCGGTCGGACTGAAGCACGTCTGCGTCGAAGCTGTCGGTGGAAACGTTCTTGATACCCATAGGTCTCTCAGGTCTCTCCTGTTCGGAATCTAAAAATAACACGGGCTGAAGGGGCTGATGGCACCGTCAGGGTTATATCTGGCATGCGTCAACTGAATTCAAGCGCCTTGCTTGCCTCAACGCTGCCGCATACCCTGGCGCGCGGGCATCCGGCCGGCGTGAACACGGGTTGAAGACCGGCCAGGAACCGTGCGGGCCGATGCCCAGACCGGCTTGAATCGGCACGATGCCTGTCACCCCAAGCCTCTGACGTCTGAACGACAGAAGGTCGCGGGGTGCAGATGATGCACTGCATCATGGTCAATGTCGAGTGTTGGCGCGTGTTACGCATTGATTCGTGGCCAGGATGATGGCCCCACTTGATCCCGATCCGGCTTGAGCTACAATCGCCGGCGGACGGGCCTCCTCGCATTGTGGCTCGGGAACCTGGTCAGGCCCGGAAGGGAGCAGCCATAACCGTTCACCGCAAGTGCCGAGGGTTTGGCTCGTCCCCTTCATTTTCAGGCCCAACAGAAGATTACGGTGCAGTCACCATCCACCCATCAGGTGTTGGCCCGCAAATGGCGCCCCCGCGATTTCCAGTCACTGGTCGGCCAGGACACGGTCGTGCGGGCGCTTTCCCATGCGCTCGACAACCAGCGTCTGCATCACGCCTACCTGTTGACGGGCACGCGCGGTGTCGGCAAAACCACCATTGCCCGCATCCTTGCCAAGGCGCTCAATTGCGAAAAGGGCGTCAGCGCCCAGCCCTGCGGCCAGTGTTCGGCCTGCGTCGGGGTCGATGAAGGGCGTTTTCCCGATTATCTCGAAATGGACGCCGCCTCGAACCGAAAGGTCGAGGAGATGGCGGTCGTGCTGGAAAACGCCGCCTATTTGCCCACGGTCGGCCGTTACAAGGTCTTCGTCATCGACGAAGTCCACATGCTCTCCACCCACGCCTTCAATGCGATGTTGAAGACGCTCGAAGAGCCGCCCCTGCATGTCGTTTTCGTGCTCGCCACCACTGATCCGCAGAAGGTGCCGGTCACGGTGCTGTCGCGCTGCATGCAGTTCGGTTTGCGTAACGTCAGCCCGCAGATCGTGGCCGGGCATCTGGCCAAGGTGCTCGATGCCGAGCAAATTCCCTATGAGCCAGCCGGACTCGATTTGATCGGCAAGGCCGCCGGCGGCAGCATGCGTGATGGTCTGTCGCTGCTCGATCAGGCCATTGCGCTGGGCGCCGGGCAGGTGCAGCAGCAAACCGTGCAGGAAATGCTCGGCACGGTACACGAGGCTCAGGCGCCCCGGTTGCTGGCCTTGCTGGCTGCCGGTGAGGCGGCCGAGCTGATCGCTTTCGTCGATGCGATGGCCGCTGAAAACCCCGCCTATGGCCAGGTGCTGATGGCCATGGCCAGCGAGCTTCAGCGCATTTCGCTCGCGCAGTTGGGGCAAGGGGATCCACATCCGCTCGCCGATCAGGTCGATGCGGCCGATGTGCAGGTCTGGTATCAGATCGCCATTCATGGTGTGCGGGATCTGCCGCTTGCGCCCGATGCCCAGACCGGCTTCACGATGACGCTGTTGCGGATGCTTGCCTTCCGGGCCGACACGCTCGGCCTGTCGGCCGTGCCGGCTGCTCGTGTCGCGCCGCCGCCGGCCTTGAGGGGCGGCCGAGGTGATGCGCCAGCGCTCAGCCATCGAGGCGCCGCTGGTGCCGGAGCGCCCGATACCCGTGCGCCAGCCCCGACGGCTGCTGCCCATCGGCCGCACACGGGCACCTGGACCGATGAGGCGCCTCGTCCGGCCCATGCCGAGCAGGGCGGTAGTGCCTTGCAGCGTGCCCGTGAAGCGGCCCGAGCCATGGCCAGCACCCTCGGCGGTACGGAGCGTCGGGAAGGCGCCCGCAGCCAGCAGGCGTCCGCTGTGCAGGGCGGCAGGCCAAGGCAGGCACAGTACCTGGAGCGAAAGGAGCCGCCGGCACAGTCTGCCCATCCCGACAGTCATCCCGTGCCATCACGTCGCATCGAGGAGAGCCATCCACGTGCCCGTGAAGTGAGTGCCCGGCCAGCAGGCCGGGCTGCCGACGGCGCTGCCTCGGGTGAGGCATCTGCCGGTTCGGCGCATGCGGCATCGTCCGCAGACGACCCGCCTGGCCCTGCTGCTTCCCGCACTGCCGAGGCTTTAGCGGCAACGGTGGCTAGGGTGCCACAGTCCGTGCCGGATCCGGGGATGGGCGCTCACGAGCATGGGCACAATCCGGGTGGCCTGACCGCGCAAGCGCCTCTCGAAGGGGGAGAGGCACGGTTGGCCCTGGCTGATCCGGCGTTGGGTTTTGACGGCGATTGGCCGGCGCTGGCCGAGCGCTTGCCGGCGCAGGGGGCGTTGCGACTGCTGTTCACCCAGAGCGAGCTGGTGGCTTGTGAGGCCGGGCGGTTCGAGTTGCGGGTTGGTTTGTCGCAATTCACCGAGGCGGCGCTGGTCGAACGGGCCAAACAGGTATTGGCCGAGCACTTCGGGCGTCCGATCAGCGTGCAGGTGACGGTGGGCGAACTGGGCACGCAGACGGCTGCTGCCAGGGTGGCTGCGCGTCGTGAGCGTCGCCAGGCTGAGAGTGTCGAGGCCATCCATGCCGATCCTTTCGTGAAAACCCTGATCAGCGAATTTGGCGCTACGATCCTGCCGGATTCGATCAAACCCATTGACGGAGAAAAACCATGATGAAAAACCAGTTGGCTGGCCTGATGAAGCAGGCGCAGCAGATGCAGGACAACATGAAGAAGGCCCAGGAATCGCTGGGCGAGATCGAGGTCGAGGGCCAGTCGGGTGCCGGTCTGGTCAAGGTCGTGATGACCGCGCGCAACGACGTGCGCCGCATCGCCATCGACCCGAGCCTTTTGGCCGATGACAAGGACATGCTCGAAGACCTCGTGGTGGCCGCCGTCAACGATGCGCTGCGTCGTGCCGAGAAGACGGCCCAGGAAAAGATGTCGGCCGTCACCGCTGGCCTGCCGCTGCCCCCCGGCTTCAAGCTGCCGTTCTGAGCCAAGGGCAGGGCGCATGAAAAGCCCGGTTGCTTTCGATGAGCTGGTGCAAGCCCTGCGTGGACTGCCGGGCGTGGGGCCGCGCTCGGCCCAGCGTCTGGCCTTCCATCTGTTGCAACGCGATCGTGAGGCGGCCCGGCGGCTGGCCGACGGGCTGAATCAGGCACTCACCCGTGTGCGCCAGTGCCAGCGCTGCAACACGCTCACCGAGCAGGAAGTCTGCGAGATCTGCGCCTCCGAGGCGCGCAATGCGGCGCTTCTCTGCGTGGTCGAAAGCCCGGCCGACATGCTCGTCATCGAGCAGACGCGCGCCTACGATGGCTTGTATTTCGTGCTGATGGGGCGGCTATCGCCACTCAACGGCATCGGCCCGGCCGATCTGCAATTCGAGCGCCTGCTTGCCCGCGCCACCGATGGCGTGGTGAAGGAGGTGGTACTGGCCACCAACTTTACGCAGGAAGGCGAGGCCACGGCCCATTATCTGAGCGAAGTGCTCACGGCCCGAGGCTTGTCGGTGAGCCGCCCGGCACGCGGCGTGCCGCTGGGCGGCGAGCTGGAATATGTGGATGCCGCCACCGTGGCCCAGGCGCTGCGTGATCGACGCGGCATCGCGCCGTAGCACTTGGTTGCAAAATGTGGTGTCATGGGGCAAGCGTCAGAAGCTTGCCACTGGTGTGCGGATGTATGGATCGTTCAGGCTCATGCCTCTTTTTGTCGAAAAATCAGACAGGTAAAAGGCATTGTTCCAGCCCTTCCCATCACCTGCTGCGGATGTAGTGGTTTTGTACCAAGGCATGGCAGAAACTGAAATAATGCTCTAATGACGTACTGCTACACTCCGAGCGGTTTCGTTGCCCCGGTGTCCTTCCGATGATCTTCGGGGCTTCTTTTCAAAACACATTGAAAGATTCCCACATGAAATATCCTCGCGTCGCGCCCCTCGCCGGGCTGGTTGCAGCCGCCATGGTGCTGGCTGCCTGTGGTGGTGGCGGTTCCTCCGACAACAACTCGAACAACAACGCCAACACCGGCAACAACACGACCAACCCTGGCAACACGGGCAACACCGGTACGGTTGGCAACGCTGGCGTCGCCAACACGGTGGCCCTCGTCAAGGCTGCCATGACGGGCACCAATGAAGGCGCCTCGGCCCAGGCTGCCGGCGTGGCCGATGGTTTTGCCAAGGCTGCCACCGCACCGGCCAATGCCAGCGCACTGGGCGGTTATGGTCAGGTGTTCACGGCCACCGACAACACGGCCACCAACACCCGCATCCACCTGCGCAACTTTGAAACCTATGTGCGCAGCGCCGGCAAGTGGCAGCGTGTGCAGTTCAGCGGCAAGCTGAAGGGCAAGACCTATGCCACCGGTTATGCGGGTGCTGCTCAGGATTGCAACCTCACCAACGGCTGCCTGCGCGCCGAGGATGATGGCGGCGTGTCCTTCAAGCCGGTGGATGGCCGCTTCCTGCGCTTCTGGCCCGAGGCTGCCTTCACACAATCGCTGGTGACGCCGGCTCAGGTTGAAGCCATCTTCACCACCGTGCAAACCCGTCTGGTCAAGGACGGCGGCGGTGCCGATGACCGTGCCAACGCCAAGTACCTGGTCAACGTGGGTGCCGCCTGGACGCCTGCCACCTGGGCTGCCACCGACTTCCCGCGGGATGCTTACCCGGCCTACACCGCGCTGACCGACGCTGGTCATGGTCGCCTCACGCTGGTGAAAAACGACTTCAACTCGGCCAGCTTCCACTCGGGCACCGATGCTCAGGCTGATGAGCTGGCCAACCCCGTGGCTGCAGGCGGTCGCGCCCCGCTGGCCAACAGCCAGAACGTGCGTGATGATGACGATGTCGTCAAGCTGCTCTTCATCGGTGATTCCATCACCCAGGGCAACGTCGCCCAGCGCAATGCCGCAGGTCAGATCGTCGGCACCGCGCAGGACAGCTTCCGCCGCAACCTGTGGAACAGCCTGATGCAGGATCCGTCGCTGCCGATGGTCGACTTCGTCGGCACCCGTCTGGGCACTGCCACCAGCGACCAGAACTACTGCGCCAACAAGCAGACCTCGCCCGACACCGGCGACTACAAGCTGCCCGAATTCGACACCGACCATGAAGGTTACTGGGGCGCTTGCGTCGATCAGGTCAACACGCTGCTGACGCCGGCGCTGGCCAAGCTGGATGCTGATGCCATGCGTGGCGAGCCGGACGTGGCGCTGATCCACATCGGCACCAACAACCTGAACACGAACGCCGAAGCCGGCGTGAACCAGGCCATCGATCAGCTGAAGACGATGATCGCCGAGCTGCGCAAGACGAATGACGACATCACGATCCTCGTGGCCAAAGTCATTCCGTTCTTGGGCGAAACCGGTGCCGCCAGCCCGCTGGTGGCTACCTACAACGCCGCCATCGACGCGCAGATCGCCCCGATGACGACCGCCAAGTCGAAGATCGTGGTGGTCGACCACTCGGCCTTCCCGGTGGGCCAGCTGCGTGACCGCTTCCACCCGAACGACGCGGGTGAGAAGACGCTGGCCGATACCTGGCTGGCCGCGCTGAAGAGCAACAACCTGCTGGTCGATCGCGACTGATCCGCGTCAATCGACGCCTCAGCCATGAACCCGGTGCCATGCCGTTACGGTGTGGGCCGGGTTTTTCGTCTTTGGGCATGACACGTTTGAGACGGAGGAAACCAACATGAAAGAACGCATCGTGGTGCTGACCGGCGCCGGCATCAGCGCCGACAGCGGCCTCAAAACCTTCAGGGACAGCGATGGCCTGTGGGAAGGGCACCGGGTCGAGGACGTGGCCACGCCCGAGGCATTTGCCCGTAACCCGCAGCTGGTGCTCGATTTCTACAACGAGCGGCGGCGTCAGTTGCTGGCCGCCCAACCCAATGCCGCACACCACGCGCTGGTGGAGCTGGCCAAGCACTATGAGGTGCGCATCGTGACCCAGAACGTGGATGACCTGCACGAGCGCGCCGGCAGCCAGCAGGTGCTGCACCTGCATGGGGAGCTGACGAAGTTGCGCAGCACCGTCGACGAGGATCACGTCGTGGACTGGTTCGAGGATCAGACCCTCGAACACCGTGATCCGAACGGGCACCTGATGCGTCCGCACATCGTCTGGTTCGGGGAAAGCGTGCCGCTGATCGAGACCGCTGCCGACTGGGTCTCGATGGCCGACAAGGTGCTGATCATCGGTACCTCGATGAAGGTGTATCCGGCCAACGGGCTGATCCAGTGCGCACGGCCGGGCGCGGCCTGCTATCTGGTGGACCCCAGGCCGCCGACCGTCTCCGGTGTCACCACCATCGCCGCCACGGCCGCCGAAGGCGTGCCTCCGCTCGTGGCCGAGCTGATCGCTGAAGCCCGCTGATCAGTCCGCCAGGATCTGCAACACATCCGAATGAAACTCGCGGCTGTACAGGATGAAGACCACCAGTAGTGAGGCTGCCATCATGGCCCACGGTGAAAAGAACCAGGCCAGCGCCGCGAACGAAAAATAATAGGATCGCAATCCGTCGTTGAAGGCTTGGGCGGCCTTGCCCACGAGAAGCCCTGCGCGTTCGGCATAGAGGTTCGGGTCGAACTTGCCGGCCCGGAACTCACCGGGTGGCGGCATGCCGCCGATGGCCAGCGCCACGAAGGTGTACTGGCGCATAGACCAGGAAAAACGGAAAAAAGCATAGGTGAAGATCGCCAGCAGGAGCAGGATCTTCGCTTCCAGCACGATCAGCGGCGTGGTGGCGGCAAAGGGGATTTCACGCACCAGCTCCACGGCCTTGTCGGTGCTGCCCAGGAGTGCGAACAGACCCCCGATCACGATGATCGTGGTTGAGCTGAAGAAGGCGGGCGTGCTGGAGAGCGTTTGCGTGATCAGACCATCCAGCATCCGCGGGTCACGCATCGTGGCCTGCTTCATCCAGTATTTGCGATAGCGGTTGGTGGCAGCCAGCAGCGAGCGTTGATGAATCTTGCCGCGATTGGTCAGACCGATATACCCCCACCAGGTGCACAGAAAGCACACCAGCGCGCACCAGTCCAGCATGGGCATCAGGAGCAGGATCTTCATAGTCTTTATGGCATAATTCCAGGGTTTACCTTCAGAGCCGATTATGCCGAATCCATTTGCTCCGAAGCTGCCGAAGGCAGCGCTCGTCCTCGCGGACGGCACTGTATTTCAAGGATATTCCTTTGGGGCAGCTGGTTTGTCTGCTGGTGAAGTGGTCTTCAACACGGCCATGACCGGGTATCAGGAAATTCTCTCCGATCCCAGTTATGCCAAGCAGATCGTCACCCTCACTTACCCTCAAATCGGCAACACCGGTTTCAACGTGGAGGACATGGAGTCCGACCAGATCCATGTGGCTGGTCTCATCATCCGCGCCTTGCCGGCCGTGGTGTCCAACTGGCGTGAGCAAGGCTCGCTCGGCGAGTTGCTGAATGCCCATGGCAAGATCGGTCTGGTCGGTATCGACACCCGTCATCTTACCCGGCTTCTGCGTGAGCAGGGGGCCCAGCCCGGCTGTCTGGTCGCCGCTGCCGACGTGGCCGATGATCTCGACATCGAGGCCGCGCTTGCCGCTGCACGGGGTTTCTCGGGCCTGGCCGGACTGGATCTGGCCAAGGTCGTCACCGTGGCTTCGCCCTATGGGTGGGAAGAGGGCACCTGGCGGCTTGGGTCGGGCTTCCCCATCAAGCCCGAGCCGGCCGAAGGCACGGTGGCTCGCCGCCTGGGCCGCCGCTTCAAGGTCGTGGCCTACGACTTCGGCGTCAAGCGCAACATCCTGCGCCTGCTGGTCGATCACGGCTGTGATGTCACCGTGGTGCCTGCCACCACACCGGCCGCCGAGGTGCTGGCCCGCCAGCCCGATGGCGTCTTTCTCTCCAACGGTCCTGGCGACCCGGAGCCATGCACCTATGCGGTCGAGGCCATCCGCGTCTTTCTGGAGAAGAAAATCCCGGTGTTCGGCATCTGCCTTGGCCACCAGCTGCTGGCGCTCGCTGCCGGTGCGAAAACGCTGAAGATGAAATTCGGCCATCACGGTGCCAACCACCCGGTAAAGGATCTCAACACCGGCGGGGTCGCCATCACCAGTCAGAACCACGGCTTCGCGGTCGATCCTGACACCTTGCCCGCCAACATGAGGGTCACCCATCTGTCGCTCTTCGATGGCTCGATCCAGGGTGTGGCGCTCGACGATGCCCCGGCCTTCAGCTTCCAGGGCCACCCGGAAGCCAGTCCTGGCCCCAACGACATCACCTACCTGTTTGAACAGTTCGCCCAACTGATGGCCGACCGGAAGTCCTGATCCCATGCCCAAGCGTACAGACCTCGACAGCATCCTGATCATTGGCGCCGGCCCGATCGTCATCGGCCAGGCGTGCGAATTCGACTACTCCGGTGCCCAAGCCTGCAAGGCGCTGCGCCAGGAAGGCTACAAAGTCATTCTGGTCAACAGCAACCCGGCCACCATCATGACCGACCCGGAGATGGCCGATGTCACCTACATCGAGCCGATCACCTGGCAGGTGCTCGAGCGCATCATCGAAAAGGAGCGGCCCAGCGCCATCCTGCCGACGATGGGCGGGCAGACCGCACTCAATTGCGCGCTCGACCTGCACCGTCATGGCGTGCTGGAAAAGTACGGCGTCGAACTGATTGGTGCCAAACCGGCTGCCATCGAGAAGGCCGAAGACCGCCAGAAATTCAAGCAGGCGATGGAATCCATCGGACTTGGCTCGGCCAAATCCGCCATTGCGCACTCGATGGATGAAGCCTGGGCCGCACAGCGCGACATCGGCTTTCCCGTCATCATCCGGCCCAGCTTCACGCTGGGCGGCACCGGCGGCGGCATCGCCTACAACGCCGAAGAGTTCGAGACGATCTGCAAGCAGGGGTTGGAGCTGTCGCCCACCAATGAGCTGCTGATCGAAGAAAGCCTCATCGGCTGGAAAGAATTCGAGATGGAGGTCGTGCGAGACCGGGCCGACAACTGCATCATCGTCTGCTCGATCGAAAACCTCGACCCGATGGGCGTGCATACCGGGGACTCGATCACCGTCGCGCCCGCGCAGACGCTGACCGACAAGGAATACCAGCTGATGCGCAACGCCTCGATCGCCATCCTGCGCGAAATCGGCGTCGACACCGGCGGCTCCAATGTGCAGTTTGCCATTCACCCGAAAACCGGGCGGATGATCGTCATCGAGATGAACCCGCGCGTGTCGCGCTCCTCGGCGCTGGCCTCGAAGGCCACGGGTTTCCCCATCGCGAAGATCGCGGCCAAGCTGGCCGTGGGCTACACGCTCGATGAGCTGAAAAACGACATCACCGGGGGCGCCACGCCGGCTTCCTTCGAGCCGACCATCGACTACGTCGTCACGAAGATTCCGCGCTTTGCCTTCGAGAAATTCCCCCAGGCCGACAACCGCCTCACCACACAGATGAAATCGGTGGGCGAGGTGATGGCCATCGGCCGCACGTTCCAGGAAAGCCTGCAAAAAGCCATGCGCGGGCTGGAAATCGGCGTCGATGGTCAAAACCAGATGACGACCGATCTTGAAGTGATCGAGAAGGAGCTGGGTGAGCCAGGTTCCGAGCGCATCTGGTATGTGGGCGATGCCTTTGCGCAAGGCTTCACCATCGAGCAGGTGCATGCGCTCACGAAGATCGATCCGTGGTTCCTCGCCGAGATCAAGGAAATCGTCGATATCGAACTGCAGCTCGACAAGATGACGATGGCCGATCTGGATGCCGACACGCTGCGCACGCTGAAGCAGAAAGGCTTCTCCGACCGCCGCCTCGGCTATCTGCTGGAGACCACCGAGCACGAAATCCGCAAGCTCCGGCACCGTCTGGGTGTGCGCCCCGTCTACAAGCGCGTGGACACCTGCGCAGCCGAGTTTGCCACCAGCACGGCTTACCTGTATTCGACCTATGAAGGGCATTGCGAGGCAGAACCTTCTGATCGCAAGAAGATCATCGTGCTGGGTGGTGGCCCGAACCGCATCGGTCAGGGCATCGAGTTCGACTATTGCTGCGTGCATGCCTCCTTCGCCTTGCGTGAAGACGGCTATGAAACCATCATGGTCAACTGCAACCCCGAGACGGTCTCCACCGACTACGACACCTCCGATCGCCTCTACTTCGAGCCGGTCACGCTCGAAGACGTGCTGGAAATCGTCGAGCTGGAAAAACCGGTGGGCGTCATCGTGCAGTTTGGTGGTCAGACGCCGCTGAAACTTGCCAAGGCGCTGGAAGCCGCCGGCGTACCCATCATCGGCACCTCGCCCGATTCCATCGACATCGCCGAAGACCGCGAGCGCTTCCAGAAGCTCCTGAACCGTCTTGACCTCTTGCAACCGCCCAATCGCACCGCACGCAACGAGGCCGAGGCCATCCAGCTTGCCAACGAGATCGGCTACCCGCTCGTCGTCCGGCCGTCTTATGTGCTGGGCGGCCGCGCGATGGAAATCGTGCACGAGCAGCGCGACCTGGAGCGCTACATGCGCGAGGCCGTCAAGGTCAGCAATGATTCCCCCGTGCTGCTCGACCGTTTCCTGAATGACGCCATCGAGGTCGATGTCGATTGTCTCTGTGATGGCGAGCGCGTCGTCATCGGTGGCGTCATGGAACATATCGAACAGGCAGGCGTCCACTCGGGCGACTCGGCCTGCTCGCTGCCACCTTATTCGCTGCCGCCCGCGCTGATCGCGGAAATCAAGCGCCAGACCGCGCTGATGGCCAAGGCGCTGAACGTCAACGGGCTGATGAACGTGCAGTTTGCCATCCAGCAGCCCGCCAAGGTGGATCGTGCGGCGGATCAACCCGCCGAAGACCAGCAGGATCGCGTCTATGTGCTGGAGGTGAACCCGCGCGCCTCGCGTACCGTGCCTTTCGTCTCCAAAGCCACCGGCATCCAGCTTGCCAAAGTGGCTGCCCGCTGCATGGCAGGCCGCTCACTTGCTGACCAGGGCGTGACGGAAGAGGTCGTGCCCGACTACTTCTCCATCAAGGAAGCCGTCTTCCCCTTCAACAAGTTCCCTGGCGTCGACACCATCCTCGGCCCCGAGATGAAGTCCACCGGTGAGGTGATGGGGGTCGATTACGCCTTTGGCGCGGCCTTCATCAAGTCGCAGGTGGGCGGCAACGTGAAGATGCCCACCTCGGGCACTGCCTTCATCTCCGTCAAGCACGTCGACCGGCCGCGCGCCATCCGCGCTGCCCGCACGCTGCACGAGATGGGCTTCTCGCTCGTGGCCACGAAGGGCACGGCCGGCGCCATCGCCGAGGCCGGCATTCCTGTCACCCCGGTCAACAAGGTGCAGGAAGGCCGCCCGCACGTCGTGGATCTGCTGAAGAACGGCGAGATTTCGCTGCTCATCAACTCGGTGGAAGAGCGCCGCAGCGCCATCCAGGATTCGCGCGCCATCCGAACCACGGCACTGGCCCAGCGCGTCACCTTCTACACCACCATCGCCAGTGCGCTCGCCGCCGTCGAAGGCATGCGCACGATGGAAACCCCGAAGGTCTACTCGCTGCAGGAGCTGCACGCCGGCCTGAAGGAAAAACGCGCCAGCGCCGCCTGAACTGCACGGTGAGCCGCACCGGCCATTTCCCCGGCGGGCATCCTGCCTGCTCGGGGCGAGTCCGACTGTCGGATACCCGCAACATCGCTTTCCCAGCGGCTTTCGTGTAGACTGTTGTTCAAGCTGCTGGTGTTACACCCTTGGCCACTATCATGGGTGCCAGCGGTGCTCATCAGGGCGATTTTTTTCGTTGAGACCCCGGAATTTCCGTTCCGGGGTTTTGTCTTTTTTCGGGAGACCTCAGGTCATGTCTTCAGTACCGTTGACCGTGCATGGCGCACAGAAGCTCAAGGATGAATTGCAGCATCTGAAGCAGGTGGAGCGTCCTGCCGTCATCAATGCCATTGCCGAGGCGCGTGCTCAGGGGGATCTCTCCGAGAATGCCGAGTACGAGTCCGCCAAGGAGCGCCAGAGCTTCATCGAGGGCCGTATCGCCGAGCTGGAAGGCAAGCTGGCGGCCGCCCAGATCATCGACCCCAGCACGCTGGATGCCGAGGGCCGCGTGGTCTTCGGCGCCACCGTGGAGCTGGAAGACATCGATTCGGGCGACAAGGTCACCTATCAGATCGTGGGTGAGGACGAGGCCGACCTGAAGGTCTCGAAGATCTCGATCGCCAGCCCGCTCGCCCGCGCGCTGATCGGCAAGTCGGCCGGTGACATCGCCTCCTTCCAGGCGCCCGGTGGCGAGCGCGAGTACGAGATCCTGGAGGTCTTCTATCGCTGATCGTTCAGGTGCGGAGGGAAGGGCGCCTGCTCGTGTCTAGTGGCCGGCCGGATGGCGTGATGCCCTGATGGGCGCCTGTCAGGCGCTTGGTTCTGATAGGTAGCGCCCGGTTCATGTGGGCAACCGCATTGGCTCGCGACGCATGACAGCTCGATTCCGCCGCTTCCGCCATCTGACATCAGCCAGGGCGCCCATAAGGGCGCCCTTGTCACGTCAGCGTGCAGTTCAGCCCTGTTTCTCATTATCATCGGGGGCCGGGCGGTACAGCACCAAGATGCTGCCGATGATCTGAACGGCTGCGCACGACAGCGTGTCGGCAATCTCCTCGGCCGCTTGCTGGCGCTCATCGCGTTCCAGCCCGGTCAGGCGAACCTTGATCAGCTCATGCGCCGTGAGCGCCCGATCGATTTCCTGCATCACCGCCGGGGTCAGCCCGGCTGCACCGAGCAGGACGACGGCATTCAACGAATGGGCCTGGGCGGCCAGCGCTTTGCGCTCGGCCTTGTCGAGAGAGAGGGAAGGCATGGCTTTGACGAGGTATCCTGATCCAAAACGCCGATTCTACGGGGCCAATCCACCGTGCACAGCAGTAGCAGCAAAAAACTGAACAAAGCCTGGCTTCACGATCATCTGAACGATCCCTACGTGAAGCTCGCGCAGCGCCATCAATACCGGGCACGCGCGGCCTACAAGCTGATCGGTATCGACGAGCAGGATCAGCTGATCAAGCCCGGCATGACGGTCGTCGATCTGGGCGCCGCCCCTGGGAGCTGGTGTCAGGTCGTGCGCCGGCGGCTGGCCGCCCCCCATCTGGCGCCGGATGTCCGCAAGGCGGACGATGCCCGCAGCGAGGCCGTCCAGATCCCGATCCAGGGCCGCATCATCGGTCTCGATCTGCTGCCCATGGCGCCGATTCCGGGCGTGGACTTCATCCAGGGGGACTTTCGCGAACAGGCCGTGCTCGACGAGCTGGAGGCCCGGCTGGGCGAGACGCGGGTTGATCTTGTTTTGTCGGATATGGCCCCCAACTTGAGTGGGGTGGGGGTGGCTGACGCCGCGCGCATGCAGGATCTGGCCGAGCTGTCGGTCGATTTTGCCTCGCGCTGGCTCAAGCCCGAAGGCTCGCTACTGATCAAGGTCTTTCATGGCAGTGGCTACAGCCAGATCGTTCGCCTCTTCAAGGATCACTTCGTCACGGTGCTGCCGCGCAAGCCCAAGGCATCGCGCGATCGCTCGGCCGAAACCTATCTGCTGGGCCGCCGCCTGAAGCCGGGCCGATAACAGGCGGGCCGATGAAAGGTGGCTCGACGAGGGCCAGCGCCCGCTTGAAACCGTGCCAAACAGGCTTTAATGCCTCGGTTCGGGGCAAGAACAGCGTAGAATCCGAAGGTCATATATCAGGTTGTCTGCCTGAGGGGTCTTGACAGGCTCACAGGTTCAGAACGAGGAACACAGGTGAATAACGCGTTTTCCAAAGCAGCCGTCTGGGTCATCATCGCCCTGGTGCTGTTTACGGTGTTTCGGCAGTTTGAAACACGTCAGAGTCGCGCCGAGGACATTCCGTACTCGCAGTTCATGAAAGAGGCCGAAAGCGGCCGGGTCGAGAGTGTCCAGGTCGATGGCCGCTCGTTGCGCGTGCGCACCCGCGACGGTCGCACGATGACGACCTACGTCCCGTCCACCGGCGACATCTGGATGGTCAGCGATCTGATGAAGTACGGCGTGCAGGTGAATGCCAAGCCCGAAGAAGAACAATCGGTCTTGATGCAGATCTTCATCTCGTGGTTCCCGATGCTGTTGCTCATCGGCGTCTGGATCTTCTTCATGCGCCAGATGCAGGGCGGCGGGCGAGGCGGTGCCTTCTCCTTCGGCAAGAGCCGCGCCCGCATGCTCGATGAGAACAACAACCAGGTCACCTTTGCCGACGTGGCCGGTGCCGACGAAGCCAAGGAAGAAGTGCAGGAAATCGTCGAGTTCCTGCGTGATCCCTCGCGCTTTCAGAAGCTGGGCGGCCGCATTCCCCGTGGCGTGCTGATGGTCGGTCCGCCGGGCACCGGCAAAACGTTGCTGGCGCGTGCCATCGCCGGTGAAGCCAAAGTGCCGTTCTTCTCGATCTCCGGCTCCGACTTCGTCGAGATGTTCGTGGGGGTGGGGGCTGCGCGCGTGCGCGACATGTTCGAGAACGCGAAGAAGAACGCGCCCTGCATCATCTTCATCGACGAGATCGACGCCGTGGGTCGCCAGCGTGGTGCGGGTCTGGGGGGGGGCAACGACGAGCGCGAACAGACTTTGAACCAGCTGCTCGTCGAGATGGACGGCTTTGAAACGGGTCAGGGCATCATCCTGATCGCCGCCACCAACCGCCCCGACGTGCTCGACCCGGCGCTGCTGCGGCCTGGCCGCTTCGACCGTCAGGTGGTCGTCTCGCTGCCCGACATCCGCGGCCGCGAGCAGATCCTCTCCGTTCACATGCGCAAGGTGCCCGTCGGCCCTGACGTGAAGGCCGACGTGCTGGCCCGCGGCACGCCCGGCATGTCCGGCGCCGATCTGGCCAACCTCGTCAACGAGGCTGCCCTGTTTGCCGCCCGTCGCAATGGTCGTCTGGTCGAGATGATCGACTTCGAGCGTGCCAAGGACAAGATCCTGATGGGGGCCGAGCGCCGTTCGATGGTGATGACCGAGGATGAGCGCCGCAGCACCGCCTATCATGAGGCGGGCCACGCCGTGCTGGGCCGCCTGCTGCCGAAGTGCGACCCGGTACACAAGGTCACGATCATCCCGCGCGGGCGTGCGCTGGGTGTCACGATGTCCTTGCCCGAGCGTGACCGCTACAGCTACGACCGGGTCTACATGCTGAGCCAGATCTCGATGCTCTTTGGCGGCCGCATCGCCGAAGAGGTGTTCATGAACGAGATGACCACCGGCGCTTCCAATGACTTCGAGCGTGCCACGCAGCTGGCCCGCGACATGGTGACACGCTACGGCATGAGCGACCGCCTGGGCCCGATGGTCTACGCCGAGAACGAAAGCGAGGTCTTCCTCGGTCGCTCCGTCACGAAGACCACCAACGTCTCGGAAGAGACGATGCGTCAGGTCGATCAGGAAATCCGCCGCATCATCGATGAGCAGTACTCGTTGGCCCGCCGTCTGATCGAGGAGCATGCCGACAAGATGCACGCGATGGCCAAGGCCCTGCTGGATTGGGAAACCATCGGCATCGAACAGATCGATGACATCATGGCCGGCCGTCCGCCACAGCCGCCGAAGGATTACAGTCCTAGTCCCGATCAGGGGCCGAGGAATCCGCCCAAGCCGCCGGCTGTGGAACCGGAGCCAAAGGCCAATCCTGCAGCCTGAGCCTGATCAGGGTATAAACACGTCACTGATCAGCCATCATCTCGTGCAACCGGCCCGTCATGGGCCGGTTGTCGTTCCGCACCAGCATTCAGTTACAGATGCCTCACGCTTCGTTGCCGGATGACATCATGACGACATCGTCAGATACCAGTGCCACGGTTCGCCCAGCCCTTTGGCGTTGCGGTGCTTTCGAGCTGTCGTTGAAGCGGCCGCTCGTCATGGGCATCCTCAACCTGACGCAGGATTCCTTCTCCGATGGTGGCCGTTTCAGCACGCCGGCGGCAGCCATTGCCGCGGCCTTGCAGATGGTCGAGGCTGGTGCCGACATCATCGACATCGGGGCCGAATCCACCCGGCCGGGCGCACGACCCGTGTCCGAAGAGGAGGAGTGGGCCCGGTTGCAGCTGGTGCTGAGCGCACTCGTCACGGCCATCGACCGCCCCATTTCGGTCGATACCCGCCATCCGGCCATCATGGCCAGGGCGATCGAGGCGGGCGCGGCCATCATCAACGATGTGGGCGGTTTCCGCCTGCCCGAGGCCAGGGCCATCGTGGCTGACAGCGACGTGGGCGTCGTCAGCATGCACATGCAGGGCGATGATCCGGCCTCCATGCAGGCGGCACCGATGTATGAGGATGTCTGCGCCGAGGTGGGGGCTTTCCTCTTTGACAGTCGCCGACAACTGATCGAAGCCGGCGTGTCGGCCGACCGGATCTGTCTGGATCCTGGTTTCGGCTTTGGCAAAACCCTGTCGCACAACCTCGCGTTGTTCGAGGGTATCGCCCAGTGGGCAGCGGCCGCGCCGGTGCTGGTGGGCATATCACGCAAGTCGATGCTGGGCACCATCACGGGCCAACCGGTCGACAAGCGTCTGGCCGCCAGTCTGGCCGCCGCCCTGGCCGCCGTACAGGCCGGGGCACACATCGTGCGCGTACACGATGTGCCAGAAACCGTACAGGCGCTGGCCGTCTGGTCAGCCATCGGGCTACCGGCCATTCATGCTGGTAGCGTGTTCAAAACGGGGGGCCATCAGGGCGCCCCTGTCCAAGCGTAAAAGAGAAAAACATGGCACGTCGATATTTCGGGACGGATGGTGTTCGGGGCAAAGTGGGCGAGCCGCCCATCACCCCAGAATTTGTGATGCACCTGGGCTTTGCCGCTGGCAGGAAGTTTGCCGAGAAAGCGCGCGGCAAGCCGGCCGTCCTGCTGGGCAAGGACACCCGCATTTCCGGCTATCTGCTCGAAGCGGCGCTCACGGCCGGCTTTACCGCAGCCGGCGTGGATGTTCACGTCACCGGCCCGATCCCGACGCCCGCCATCGCCTACCTGACCCGCGGCCTGCGTCTGGATGCGGGCGTGGTGCTCAGCGCCTCGCACAACCCTTATGAAGACAATGGCATCAAGTTCTTCTCGGCCGATGGCAACAAGCTGCCCGACGAGATGGAGGAGGCCATCGAATCGTTGCTGGATGAGCCGATCGTGGCGGTCGACTCCGACAAGCTCGGCAAGGTTCATCGCGTCGAAGGGGCGGCCGGCCGATACATCGAGTTCTGCAAGAGCACCTTCCCCTACAGCCTCGATCTGAAAGGGCTGAAGCTCGTCGTCGATTGTGCCAACGGCGCTGCCTATCACACGGCCCCGCACGTCTTTCATGAGCTGGGCGCCGAAATCGTCGAGCTGGGTGTGGAGCCGAACGGCATCAACATCAACGCCGGCGTCGGGGCGGTTCACCCGAAGGCGATGGCGGCGGCAGTGCTCAAGCATGGTGCCGATCTGGGCATCTCGCTCGATGGTGATGCCGATCGCCTGATCATGTGTGATGCGGCCGGCCGCATCTACGACGGCGATGAGCTGCTCTACATCATGGTGATGGATCGTCTCGCGCGTGGTCCGGTCGATGGGGTCGTTGGCACGCTGATGACCAACTATGCCTTCGAGCGCGCGATGATCGAGAAGAACATTCCCTTCGAGCGTGCCAAGGTCGGCGACCGCCATGTGCTCGAAATGCTGCAACAGCGTGGCTGGCTGCTGGGGGGTGAAAATTCCGGCCACCTGCTGGCGCTCGATGCCCACAGCACCGGCGATGGCACGATCAGCGCGCTGCAGGTGCTGGCTGCTGTGGTGCGCACCGGTCAGTCGCTGGGTGAGCTGATCTCGGGCCTGCATCTGTTGCCGCAGAAGATGATCAACGTCCGCGTGAAGAAGGGCTTCGACTGGCAGGGCCACGAAGGCTTGCAGAAAGCCATTGCCGACGCCAAGGAACGCCTGGGCAACGATGGGCGCGTGCTGATCCGTCCCTCCGGTACCGAACCGGTGCTGCGCGTGATGGTCGAGGCGTCCTCCGCCCAGAAGGCCAGCGAGCTGGCCCAGATGATGGCCAATTCGCTCAGCCAGTCGGCCTGATGCTGCCGCAGGCCAGCCATGCCCTTCGCAAGGCGCGTCTGAGGCCATCCGTCAGGCAGCAGACGGCGCTTGGTTGTGGTCAGGTTGTGGTCATTGGGCTGAAGGTTTGCGCTTTCGGCAAAAAACGCTATACTCATGGTTTCGGGGTGTAGCGTAGCCTGGTAGCGCGCCTGGTTTGGGACCAGGATGTCGGGAGTTCGAATCTCTCCACCCCGACCACACATTTCTGGCAGAAAGCGCTATAATGCGCTGTCTGTCGGGTCTGCAAGCTGTTTCGGCAGACGACGGGGTAGAACTGCCCGTAGCTCAGTTGGATAGAGCATCAGCCTTCTAAGCTGAGGGTCACAGGTTCGAATCCTGTCGGGCAGGCCAAGTTTTCATGTGGTGGCTGTAGCTCAGTTGGTAGAGTCCCGGATTGTGATTCCGGTTGTCGTGGGTTCGAGTCCCATCAGCCACCCCAACGTTTTAAAGACTTGCTTTCATCCTTATCGGGCAAGTCGAAGCCTCCAGTAGCCTCTCGCGCCTGGGGGTTTTTTTATACCTGTTCGCCGATCGTTCGGTTCGCCGCTCGTTCGCGGCCTGTCCTCCGGGCACGCGTTGTCACTACCTGATGTGTGCCTTGTCATGCGGCGTGTCATGCGCACGCGCTACGGCGCTCGCACATAAGCGGCAGCGCGTACCTGAACCTGAGCCAAGCTGAGCCATCCAGAGAGCCGCTTGCGTCATGGCGATCAGCCGGTAGCGCCGTGCTGATCAGCAGCTGGCGCCCCATGCGCGTCAGCGGGTAGGGGCCAATCGATACCGTTCATGCTGCATTGCAGATTGAATATTCGAGCGCAGCGTGTAGCATCGCCCTCTGTTCCGCCGTCAACGCCTCCACAAGAGGCCGCGCCGCGCAGGATTTGATAAAAACAGGAGACACGCGTCATGAAAAGCCCACAAGGCCAGACGACCGCGCATGCACCGCCCGCCACCGGGCCAGGCCACGGCAAACTGCGACTGCAGGTGCCAGAACCTTCCGCACGTCCCGGGCAGGACACCGATTTTTCCTATCTGAAGCTATCGGCTGCCGGCGAGGTACCGCGCCCGCCCGTCGATTGCGAATACGAAGACACGATCCGGCTCAAAAATGGGCTGATTCGTGTGCTGGATGATGAGGGCTTGGCCTGTGGACCATGGAACCCCGAGGCCAGCGTCGACGAGCTGCGACGTGGACTGCAGCTGATGATGCTCACGCGTGTGTTCGACACCCGGATGGTGATCGCGCAGCGTCAGAAAAAAACCTCGTTCTACATCCAGAGTCTGGGTGAAGAGGCCATCGGTGTCGGGCAGGCCATGTCCATCAATCAGGATGACATGTGCTTCACTTCCTATCGTCAGCAGAACATCCTGCTCACCCGGGGCATGTCGATGGTGGAGATGATGAACCAGATCTTCTCCAACACCCGAGACCCGCTCAAGGGCCGTCAGTTGCCGATCATGTATTCCTCGAAGGCATACGGCTTTTTCTCGATTTCGGGCAACCTAGGCACCCAATATGTTCAGGCCGTGGGCTGGGCGATGGCCTCGGCCATCAAGCAGGACTCGCGCATTGCCACCGCCTGGATCGGTGATGGTGCCACGGCCGAGGCCGATTTTTACACCGCGCTCGTCTTTGCCCAGGTTTACAACGCGCCGGTCATCCTCAATGTCGTCAACAACCAGTGGGCCATTTCCACCTTTCAGGCCATTGCAGGCGGCACCAATGCTACCTTTGCGGCACGTGGCGTGGGCATGGGCATTGCCTCATTGCGTGTGGATGGCAACGACTTTCTGGCGGTGCTGGCGGCCTCTCGCTGGGCAGCCGAGCGGGCACGCAACAATCATGGGCCGACATTGATCGAGTGGGTCAGCTATCGGGCCGGCCCGCATTCCACGTCTGACGATCCCAGCAAATACCGCCCGGCCAATGACTGGAAGCGCTTTCCCCTCGGTGATCCGATCGACCGCTTGCGCCAGCACCTGACGCGCCAGGGTGCGTGGAGCGACGAGGAACATGCCGCCACCCAGGCCAGGCTGGAAGCCGAGGTGGTGGCAGCCCAGAAAGAGGCCGAACAATATGGCACCTTGATGAGCGGGCCTCCTCGCACGGCTGCCGACATGTTCGACGATCTCTATGAACAGATGCCCGCGCATCTGATTGCACAACGACAGCAGCTGGGGGTCTGATCGATGACGACCAAGAACGGACAGAACCGCGCCGTGGCGCTGGTTCCGGTGGCGTGCGCCTTCATCAACGCACAGCGGAGGGGCGTGGCATGGCAAGCATGACGATGATTCAGGCATTGCGTTCGGCGATGGACGTGATGCTGGAGCGGGATGACAACGTGGTGGTGTTTGGCGAGGACGTGGGCTATTTTGGTGGCGTTTTCCGTTGCACCGAAGGGTTGCAGGCCAAGTACGGCAGAAACCGCGTATTCGATGCACCCATCACCGAAAGTGGTATCGTCGGCTCAGCCGTTGGTATGGCAGCTTATGGCTTGCGGCCGGTGGTGGAAGTGCAGTTTGCCGATTATGTGTACCCGGCGCTGGATCAGATCATGTCCGAGGCGGCGCGGCTGCGTTATCGCTCGGCCGGTGATTTCACCGCGCCGATGGTGATCCGCATGCCTTGTGGTGGCGGGATCTACGGCGGGCAGACCCACAGCCAGAGTCCGGAAGCGCTCTTCATCCACACGAGCGGCGTGCGTACCGTGTTGCCCAGCAACCCTTACGATGCCAAGGGATTGCTGATCAGCGCCATCGAAAACAATGACCCCGTCATTTTTCTGGAACCCAAGCGCCTCTACAACGGGCCTTTCGACGGGCATCACGACCGGCCCGTCGTGCCGTGGTCGAAGCACCCGATGGGTGAGGTGCCCGATGGCTATTACACGGTGCCGCTCGACAGTGCCAAGGTGGTGCGTGAAGGTCAGGCGCTGACCGTCATCGCTTATGGCACGATGGTGTATGTGGCCGAAGCGGCCGCGGCCGAAACGGGCATCGATGCAGAAATCATCGACCTGCGCAGCCTCTGGCCGCTTGACTTGCCCACGCTCGTGCAGTCCGTCAAGAAAACCGGGCGATGCGTGATCGTGCATGAAGCCACACGTACCGGTGGGTTTGGTGCCGAACTATCTGCCATTGTGCAGGAACACTGCTTCTATCACCTCGAAGCGCCTATCGAGCGCGTGACCGGGTGGGATACGCCTTATCCGCATGCTCAGGAGTGGTCGTATTTTCCGGGGCCGGCACGGTTGGGTGAAGCGATGAAAAAAGTGATGGAGGCATGAACGATGGGCATTCATATCATCAAGATGCCGGATATCGGGGAAGGCATCGCCGAGGTCGAGCTGGTCGAATGGCATGTGAAGGTCGGTGACACGATCCAGGAGGATCAGGTGCTGGCCGAAGTGATGACGGACAAGGCCGCCGTCGAAATTCCGTCACCCGTGACCGGTGTGGTCAAGGTGCTGGGCGGCACGCTGGGCCAGATGATGGCCGTGGGCACGGATCTGATCACGATCGAGGTCGAGGGTGAGGGCAATGTGCAATCGGCCGAGGCCAGTCGTGCAGGTGAGGGGGCTGCCACCGGCGTGCCGGGCGCTGCAGCCGGGGCGCACGCGCCTGCTCCTGCAGGCGGCTCATCATCCGGGGTGGCAACAGGCCACGCACAGCGGTCGTCAGCATCGGCTGGTGCCGAAGGCGCCGCTGCCTCGTCGTCCGGGGCGTCGGCGGCTGGTCGGGCCGATCGGCATGCGGTCGGTGCAGGCACTGGCATGAGTGCCGGTACCACAGCTCAGGGCACTGCGGCGGGCGCACGAGGTGGTGGCGCTGGGGCCGGCGCCGGTGTCGGCACAGGGCCCGGATCAGCAGGTGGTTCGGCACCGGGCCCGCAGGCGGCGTCAGGTGGCTGGCAGCCGGCAGGTGAGGAGCCGGCCGCCACCGTGCCGCGCCAGTTCGGCGAGGCGCCCTTGGCATCACCGGCAGTGCGTCGTCGGGCCTGGGATCTGGGCATCGAGCTGCGATTCGTGCCAGGCAGTGGCCCGCATGGGCGAATTCGCCATGAGGATCTGGACGCCTATGTGAAGCAGCAGGCTGGCATGCTGTCGGGAAGCACGGGTGTCAACACGGCCTATCTGCCTCGGACCGGCACACGCGAGGTGCCGGTCATCGGCCTGCGGCGCAAGATTGCCGAGAAGATGCAGGAGTCCAAGCGCCGGATTCCACATTTCAGCTACGTCGAGGAAATGGATGTCACGGCACTCGAAGCGCTGCGCAACCAGCTCAACGCACAGCATGGCAAGACACGAGGCAAGCTCTCGCTGATCCCGTTCATCGCGCGGGCGATGGTGCTGGCCTTGCGGCAGTTTCCACAGATCAATGCGCGCTTCGATGACGAGGCCGGGGTCGTCACCCGCTATGAGGGCGTGCATCTGGGCGTGGCCGTGCAGACCCCGCAAGGGCTGGTGGTGGCCGTGGTGCGGCATGCCGAATCGCGCGATCTGTGGGGTAATGCCACCGAGGTGGCCCGGCTCGCCGAGTTGGCCCGTGCCGGGCGTGCCAATCGGGAGGAGCTGAGCGGCTCCACCATCACGCTCAGCAGTCTGGGCGCCCTGGGGGGAATCGTCAGCACGCCGGTCATCAACCATCCCGAGGTGGGCATCATCGCCGTCAACCGGATCGTCGAAAAACCGGTGGTGCATGAGGGGCAGATTGCCATCCGCAAGACGATGAATCTCTCGTCTTCCTTCGACCATCGCGTGGTCGATGGCATGGATGCGGCGGCCTTCATCCAGGCCATGCGCCAGTTGCTTGAAAACCCTGCCATGTTGTTCATCGACTAACCGGAGCCTTTCGCATGCAAACCATTCAAACCAAATTGCTGGTGCTGGGCGGCGGGCCTGGTGGTTACGTGGCTGCCATCCGGGCTGGTCAGCTCGGCATCCCCACGATCCTGATCGAAAACGAGGCACTGGGCGGCACCTGCCTGAACGTTGGCTGCATCCCGTCCAAAGCGCTGATTCATGCGGCCAACCAGTTTGCGGCTGCTCAGACCATGAGCAGTCCCTACACGCCGCTCGGTATCCGCGTCCAGAATCCGAGCATCGACGTGCAGCAGATGATCGCGTGGAAGGATGGCATCGTGGAACGCCTGACCGGTGGGATCAGCGGGTTGCTCAAGCGCCAGAAAGTCCAGGTCATTCGCGGTTGGGGGCACATCCTCGACGGCAAGACGGTGGAGGTGCGTGATGCCGAGGGGCATGTGATCAACCGGGTGCAGGCCGAACACCTGTTGCTTGCCAATGGTTCGGTGCCGGTCGAATTGCCGATGCTGCCTTTCGACGGGCACACCGTCGTGTCGAGTACCGAGGCACTCTCGCCGCGTGAGTTGCCTCAGGAGCTGATCGTGGTCGGTGCCAGTTATATCGGGTTGGAACTGGGCATCACCTACCGCAAGCTCGGCGTGCGGGTCAGTGTGGTCGAAGCGGCCGACCGGGTTCTGCCCAACATGGACGCCGACCTGAGCCGGCCCGTGCATGCCCGCCTTGAAAAGCTCGGGATCCAGTTGTATCTGGGCCATCAGGTCGTGGGGCCGATCAGGGCGGGCGAGCGCATCACCGGGGTGGAGGTGCGCACGAGTGGTGTGGGCACTCACACGGTCCATCTGAGCGCAGACCGGATCCTCGTCGCCGTGGGCCGAAAACCGCGTACGGAAGGCTACAACCTCGAAAGCCTGCATCTGGGCATGAAGGGCCGCGCCATCGATGTCGATGACCAGTGCCGTACCAGCATGCGGCACGTCTGGGCCATTGGGGATCTGACCGATGGCCTGATGTTGGCCCACCGGGCGATGGCACAGGGCGAGATGGTGGCCGAGATCATTGCCGGCAACAAACGGCATTTCCGGCCGGCAGCCATTCCGTCGGTCTGCTTCACCGACCCGGAAGTGGTCAGCGTCGGCATGCTTCCCGCCGAGGCCACCCGGGCCGGCCACGACGTGGTGCTAGGGTCGTTCCCCTTCATGGCCAACAGCCGGGCCATGACGCTCGAAGACACGGACGGATTCGTGCGGGTCGTGGCCCGGCGTGACAACCACCGCATTCTGGGGTGGCAGGCCGTGGGCGCCCATGTGGCCGAGCTGGCCACGCCCTTTGCTCAGTCGATCGAGATGGGCGCCCATCTGGAGGATGTGGCCTACACGATCCACGGCCATCCGAGTCTGGGCGAGGCCGTGCAGGAGGCTGCGCTGCGTGCGTTGGGGCACGCGATTCATGTGTAGCGCGCGTGAAGCACGTGTTCGTCCCAGTGAGAACTTCTCTGGGCGTGCTTGATACGCGCTACCGCCCAAGACCCTGAGGTTCCACCGGCAGCAGATCGAGCTTCAGCATCAGGTGCTGGTCGGTGTCTTCCTCGGGGTTGTCGGTCGTCAGCAGCTTGTCGCCGTAGAAAATCGAATTGGCGCCGGCCATGAAGCACAGCGCCTGCGTGCTCTCCGGCATGTTCTGCCGGCCGGCCGACAGCCGCACATAGCTCGTGGGCATCGTGATGCGGGCCACCGCAATCGTGCGGACGAATTCCGTCCAGTCGAGGTCGCTGGCATCCGCCAACGGGGTGCCATCCACCTTCACCAACTGGTTGATCGGTACGGATTCCGGCTGTGGGTCGAGGTTGGCGAGGCTGGCGATCAGCCCGGCACGTTCGCGCCGTGTCTCCTGCATGCCGACGATGCCACCACAACACACTTTCAGACCCGCCTTGCGCACCTTGCCCAGCGTGTTCATCCGGTCCTTGTGCTCTCGGGTGCCGATCACCTCGCCGTAAAACGCCGGGGCGGTGTCGAGGTTGTGGTTGTAATAATCCAGTCCGGCCGCTTTCAGATCTTCGGCCATGCCTTCTTCCAGAAGGCCAAAGGTGCCACAGGTTTCCATGCCCATCGCCTTGATGGCCCGGATCATCTCCTGCAGTTTTTCCACATCCCGTGGCTTCGGCCCGCGCCAGGCACCGCCCATGCAGAAACGGCTTGCGCCGCGCGCCTTGGCGATTCGAGCCTTCTCGATCACCTCGTCCACCGCCATCAGTTTCTCTGCCTTCAGGCCGGTGTTGTGATGGATGGATTGCGGACAGTAGGCGCAGTCTTCCGGACAGCCGCCCGTCTTGACCGAGAGCAGCGTCGAGAGCTGGATGCGCTGCGGATCGAAATGCTGTCGGTGAACGCTGGCCGCCCGGTAAACCAGGTCGAGGAAAGGCGTTTCGAACAATGCCTCCACCTTGCAGACGCTCCAGTATTCGAGCGTCGGATGCGGGGTAGGGCGTTCCAGGTGGATCACGTCGGTGTCGCTCATGTTGCGTGCTCCGAAGATAGGGGGATGAGCAGGGATGATAGGCGTAAACAAGTTGATATAACATATCGTCAAATGGATGATATGTGTCCGTTGCTGGGCCGTTCATGCCATCTGCGTCCAGATGCGAGGCGCCGCTGGCCAGGACTTCGATACAGTGCTTGGCTGATTGTTGTGTTCATGTGTCATTTGCCCATGCTGTCGATACACTTTTGCGCTCAGAACCGCCACATTTTTCCCCAAGTAATCGTTGCGTAAATAATGAGGCAGCGCTTCAAGATTGCTGGATTGGCGGCGGGGTGTGGCCGATAATGGCAGCCGGAATGAGTCGCGGGCCATGAGCTGCGCATTCCGGGGATATGAAGGTCTTCAGATGTTCTCAGTGATCGGCGTGTCCCAAGTACATCAGTCTTCAGAACGATGCCTCCACAGACCTCCTTCGCATCATCCCTTTCTTCTGCTTCGTGCGTCACACGGCATAATCCTCCCGTTTCCAATGCCCCGCTGGCCATTCAGGCGCAGCTTTTTCAGCCTGACCACGGTGATCGGCGCCGCTTCATGCGCCGAGGTGTGGTGCTGGGTGTGGCAGCCTTGGCCGCCGGCCTTGTCGACGAAGGCGTGGCCTGGCGTCGGCTGGTGGCCGATTACCGAACCGAGGTCGGCGCGCAGCGCCACGTCAGGCTCGACGATCGCACGCAATTGCTGCTGAACACGCGTACCGCCGTCGACGTGAGTGAGTCATCCGGTGCCTTGCAGATTCGTCTGCTCACGGGTGAATTGCTTCTGGATCAGAAACCCGGCGCGACCCGTCCCACCATCATCCAGACGCCGCAAGGCGAGGTTCGCACCCAAGGCGGGCGTCTGGTCATCCGGCGCCAGGATGCCGAGACGGCCATCGATGCACTGGCAGGCGCTGCCCAGGTGTTGCCGGCAAGACGTTCGGCCCAGCAGGGGCGAGTCGAACAGGGGCAACATCTGGTCTTTTCCCGGCAGCATGTCGGCCAGCCCGGTGCCATCCAGCATGACCAGATCGCCTGGGTCGACGGCCTGATCATTGCCCGAGACATGAAGCTCGCCGATTTCGTGCAAGCGCTGCAACGCTACAGTGGCGCAAGGCTGCATTGCGATCCGAGCGTGGCGAGCCTGCTCGTGTCGGGCAATTTTCCCATCACCGATCTGAAGCGCGTCTTTGCCTGGCTCACCACGACGCTGCCTCTCAAGGTGGAAGAGCAGGGCACCCAGTGGGGCCGACAGGCGCTCACCATCCGCGCGCTTGGTTGAGCTGATCGGCGTACATCCCGGCCGTACACCAGCCACAGACCCGTTGGCAGGCTGTTGAGGTAGCTCGCCATGCGCCACCCGGTCGTGGCGTGCATGCGCCAGATCAGGTGCCTGTCGTCATGCTGGCGGCAACGGCATGGGCGAGAGGCCCTGCGCCGATCTGCCACCCTGCGCTATGATGCGCGGATGAGCACAGCACATCGACCGTTCCCGTGGCGCCGTCCTGCCCGATCAGCCCTCTTGCTCGTCGGGTTGACGATGGGGGTTTCGGCTTGTCACACCACCCAGGTGGGCGCACAGCAGCGCCAGCTCCGCTTCAGTAGCGAACAGCTCACCCAGCACCTGCGACGCTACCTGCCGAGTGAACAATGCGTCTTCGGCCAGCTTGCCTGCCTCCATCTGCAGAATCCTCGGGTGAGCATGAAGGCCAACGATCAGCGCCTCTTCATCGATTTCGACGCCCGCTTCAGCACGCAGGGCGACAGCGTGGGGCAGGGCGCTGCATCGGTGGCAGGCATTCCCCGGTATGACCCGGCCAAAGGGGCGTTCTTCCTCAACAAGCCGGCGTTGTTGAAGCTTGATCTGCCCGGCGTGCCCTCATACCAGAGCAGCATAGCGGCCCAGCTCGTCTCCGAGATGCTGGCCGATGAAATCAGCCAGCAACCGGTCTGGACGCTGGATGAGCAGGATCCTCAGCAGGCACTGGCCCGGCTCACGCTGCGCGGTGTCAAGGTCGAAAACGGCCAGCTCGTCTTGACCATCGGCGATGAGGAACGGCACCCCGATGACCCGACCGAACCGGCGGTCGGCTCAGATACGGCGCCCTCGGCAGAACCCGACACCCAGGAAAAAACCCCGGCCAAACCCGTCTGGCCTCCCAAGACGATCAAGCTGTAGGGCACCGCATGCATGGACGTCGATTCGTCCTGAGCGCAGAAGCCAGGGCGGGTTTCCCCTGGCAGGCTTCCCGTGGCAGGCAGGCGACCTGGCCGCTACCACGGTTTCAATGGCACAGCCCGAGATGGTGGTTCCGTGGCGGGCGGCGCCTACCATGAAAACCGGTAGGCCACACCCGTCACCACCGACGGCAGCCAGCGTGTCTTGACCATCGGGCTACGTGCGGCCGGCCCGTTCAGGTAGACGAGGCTGAACGATGCCACCCATACCCAATGCTTGCTCGGCTCACCGGTCAGCCCGATCGACGCACCAAACTCCCGGATCCCCGAGCCGGGGGTGTAGTGTGGCAGGCCGCTTGCCAGGTGCTCGCGCTCGGTGATGCCGTAGGTGTTGCGCATCGATTCGGCATCGGCCCAGGTCATCCCCACATCGGCCGAGAGCAGCAGTTTCGGTCGCAGCGAACGTTGCCAGTTCAGCCCGATCGGGATCTCGTAGCCTTCCTGCCGCCCCAGCAGGTCACCCACCACGCGTGCCTGTAGCTGTACGCTGTCCGACAGGGTATAGCGCAGGCGAACCCGGCCGATCAGCGTGCCACGCAACGGCTTGATCCCTTTGGCGGCGTCGGCCTCGCTGGCATCGCGTCCCCGGTGCAGTGACAGCCCCAAGCCGGCACTGAAGCGATCCAGGCTCAGCATCGGCCCGGCCAGTCCCGTTTCCGAGACGTGCTCGGTGTTGCGCGTGCTGCGAGCGCGCACCACGCTGGATCGGCTGATCGAATAGCCTTTCCAGCTGATCCGGCCCGCCGGGGCGATGGCTCTGCCGAGGCGGTTCGAGCCACTGTATTCGGGTGAGAGGTTGCCCACGATGCCGATGGCCATATGTACCCGGTCGTCCACTTCCTTGGGCAGCCGTATCTCGTCGTCGACCCGTGTCACGGCGCGGGTGGCCCGTTGCGAGGGGGTGAGCTGCCCTTGCGACAGCGCCGGGCCGGCGGTAGCCAAAAGTAGACCGATCAGCAGTAACCGGCCAGACAGACCGGGGGGTTTGGGGATATGGTTGACGCCGTGAGTCATGGGCATGTCTGGAGAGCAGGCAGTTGCTGATGGGAAAGTGTCCTAGGTTCAAAGGATACAGGCACCTGTCGGCGGATGGGCGGACGGCCCCGGCGGGTCAGGCACTTCGCTGCAGGCCACATGACCCGGACACAGGGCTGGCGTACCGTCGTTGTCGCTCTCAGCCGGTTTTTTCGTGTGCATCGATATTTGGGAACGTCATCGTGTTGAGAACGGCGTTGGGAAACCTTCGAGTGTTGCTGGTGGAAGATGATCCGGCCTGGCAGCACCTGATTTCAGTCGGCCTGGGCGAGCGTGGTATCGACGTTCAGGTGACCGATCAATTGTCGAAAGCCATTCCCATGCTGGAACGGGTGATGCCGGACGCCATCATGGTCGATGACTCCCTGTCGGATGCCGATGGGGTGCAATCGATACGTCATCTGCGCGAAGCCATCGGCACTCGCCAGATTCCGATCATGGTGCTGTCGAGCCATGATGATGAAGAGGGCATCGGGCGTGCGCTCGATGCCGGTGCTTCCGATCATTTTCAGAAATCGCTGCAATGGACACAGCTGGCCGAGCGCTTGCTGCATGGTATCAACCTGGCCAAGACGCAGCCGGCGGCCTCCGCCTCCGAGGCTGCGGCACAGTCACTGCCGGGCCGGGAGAGCGTGGCCGATTCGCTCGATGCCATCCGCACACAGCGTGAGCAGGCCAATCGCGATCCGCTGACTGGTCTCTTCTGTCGGGCCGGCTTCATCCAGAAGGGTGAGATGCTGCTGCGCCGCCGCCGTGCGCCCGGCCATGTGGCAGCTATCATGATGCTGGACATCGACCGTTTCCGTCGCATCAACGAAGCCTTTGGTCAGCGTTCGGGGGATGCGGTGCTTCAGCATGTGGCCGAGACACTGAAGCACGCGTTCCGAAACTTGACGCTGGCCGACCCGGCCAGCAAGCAGGATGACATGACGGCCGACCTGATGATCGGGCGTCTGACGGGGGATGAATACGCGCTGATCTTCTCGAACCTGCCCAACGAGGAAACGGCCCGCAAGGCGGCCGAAATCATTCAGGCCCATCTGCGCCGGCCCTTTCAGATCGATGGTCTGGATCTGATGCTGCGCACCTCGATCGGCACGGCCTGGTTCCCGAAGCATGGCCGCAACTTCGAGATGCTGCTGGCCAAGGCCGACGTGGCGATGACCGTCGCTCGTCAGCAGGGCGGCAACCGCGTGCTGATCTATGATGATGACTATGGTGATCAGTTGCGGGGGGATTTCGAGCTGCAATCGGCGCTGGCCACCGTGCTCGATCGCAACGAGCTGGTTCTGCATTATCAGCCCATCATCGACAGCCGCAGCGGCCGCGTCGTGGGCGCCGAAGCACTGATGCGCTGGATGCGAGGGGCACAAATGCTCTCGCCCGGCAAGTTCATTCCGCTCGCAGAAGACAGCGGCCTGGATTTCCGGATGGGCGAATGGGCCATCTCGGAGGCGCTCCAGCAGCTGCGCCGCTGGCAGTTGTCCGGCGTCAGCATTCCGGGCGTGTCGGTCAACGTCAACGTGCGTCATCTCAAACAGCCAAGCCTCTTGCGTGCCGTCAAGCATGCGCTGGAAGCCACCGGCATCAGCCCGTCGGCGCTCACGCTGGAGCTGACCGAAGTCGATGTGATGCGGGATATCGAAGGCGTGTTGCCTGCGCTCTGGAGCCTGAAGAAGCTCGGCGTGAAGATCGCACTGGATGATTTCGGCTCGGGCTTCTCGTCCGTGTCCTACCTCACCCGGATGCCGGTGGACGTGCTGAAGATCGACCGTGTTTTCGTGAGCGACATCGAGCAGAATGCCGATCAGTTGAAGGTCGTGCGCAGCATCATCGCGCTGGCGGGTGCGCTCGATTTGCAGGTGGTGGGTGAGGGCGTCGAGCAGGCAGCCGAAATGGCCTCCCTGCAGAAGCTGGGTTGCCAGGATCTGCAGGGCTATCTGTTCACCAAACCGCTCACTGCCGAACATCTGGAGAGCTGGATGGAAGAGGGGCTGCACCAGGTACTGCGTCACCGCACGACAGCCCCGTCTGCCGAGTTGGCCGAGTCGTAGACGGCGTGATCCCCGTCAGCGGCCATCGATGGCGCGGCTGGCCTCAAATCGCGTCCAGCGGCTTCGTTCAACCTGGGGGACGGGCCGTCAAAACCGCTGCTAAAAACGGTTACGATACGGTTTTTCCACGCACAGGCGGACAGGACACGACATGGATGCGGCAGCACAAAAGGCGCAGCAGGACGCTCTGAAAAAGGCGGCGGCCGAGCGGGCGATGGACTGGCTCACGCCCGGCAAGGTGGTGGGGGTGGGCACCGGCTCCACCGTCAAGTTCTTCATCGATGCGCTGGCGCGCCGGCGGGACGAGTTTCCGACAGCCGTCTCCAGCTCCGAGAACAGCACCGCACTGCTCGAAGCAGCCGGCATCCAGGTGCTCGACCTGAACGAAGTGGGTGAGATCGATTGCTACGTGGATGGGGCTGATGAGGTCGATCCCGGCTTTGCGCTGATCAAGGGGGGAGGCGGTGCGCTCACCCGCGAAAAGATCATCGCCCAGGCGTCACGTCAGTTCGTCTGCATCGTCGATCAGACCAAGTGCGTGCCGGTACTCGGACGCTTTCCGCTGCCGGTCGAAGTGGTGCCAATGGCTGCGAGCCTCATCAGCCGAGAGCTTGCGGCACTGGGTGGCCAGGTGCGCCAGCGCCCGGACTTCATCACCGACAACGGCAACCTGATCCTCGATGTCTCGGGTCTGTCGATCAGCGACCCACAAGCCTTGGAGACACGCATCAACCAGTGGCCTGGTGTCGTCACCGTGGGCCTCTTTGCCCATCGGCGGCCCGAAACCGTGCTCGTGGCCGCCCCCGAAGGCGTGCAGGTCAAGACGCGCGAGACGGCATCATAAGGTCGACATCAGCGCGTGTGATGCGCTGATTCGTGACCGACAAGCCCTGCCGACCTCAAGCCGTCGGCGGCACGTAACCGGCCGGGCGCTCGCCCCCATCGCCGAAGAAGTAGCTTTCCATTTGCTGCGCCAGATACTTGCGGGCGCGCACATCCGCCAGATTCAGCCGGTTCTCGTTCACCAGCATCGTCTGGTGGCGCAGCCAACCCTGCCAGGCTTCCTTCGAGACGTGCTCCCAGATGCGCTTGCCCAGTTCACCGGGGTAGGGGGGCAAATCCATCCCTTCAGCTTCCTGCTGGAGTTTGATGCAAAAAACGGTACGTGCCATGTGAGGGGGTTCCTGCCGAATCAGAAGAAGTCCGTATGTTATCGACTCCCGCTCTGATGTGAAGGGATAGCCCTTGGGATACGCTGAACAAGAAATGCCGCCTTGTCCTTTCCCCCGTTGCGAGGCGCGTCGCCTCGCGGGACTTGTTCAGCGTATCCCTTGTCGTTTTCAAGGGGAAGATACCGGCCCGTGAAACCCCTTCGGGCACGCCTGACACGCGCTCGTCAGCCGTTGACATCAGGCGCCAAGGCCGGCGCGCGTGTCACGCACCAATGAGGGGTGTTACAGGTCTTTCAAAAGCACCTGCGAACGCCGCTGCCAGTTGTAGAGGTTCTTGCGGCTGCGGGGCAGGTCGTCCACCGTGCCGAGCCTGAAGCCGCGCTTCAGGAACCAGTGCGCCGTGCGCGTCGTCAGCACGAAGAGCGTCTTGATGCCGGCAGCGCGGGCACGCTGCTCGATCCGCTGCATCAGCCGTTCGCCATCGCCCTTGCCCTGCGAGTGCGAGCTGACCGCCAGGCACGCCATTTCCGCCATTTTCTCTTCCGGGAAGGCATACATCGCGGCACAACCGAAGATCACCTCGTCGTGCTCGATCACCGTGAAATTGGCGATTTCCGATTCGATCAGCGCCCGATCCCGCTTGACCAGCGTGCCGTCTTCCTCCAGCGGCTGGATCACGGCAAGGATGCCCCCCACGTCATCGCTCGTTGCCTCGCGCAGTGCCTCCAGCGTCTCTTCCACCACCATCGTGCCGATGCCATCGTGCAGGAAGAACTCCAGCAGCACGACCCCGTCGGTGGCAAAAGGCACCATGTGCGAGCGTGTGACACCGCCTTCACAGGCACGCAAGGCTGCTCGCAGATAGGGGCGGATCGTGGGCGGCAGTGAGGGGGCGTCGAGCAGGCGCCGGGCCGTGTCTTCCGAAATCTCGGTCTGGATGCGACCTTGCTCGTCGGGAATGCCGTCTTCCTCGCAAAGGAAGACCAGCTTGTCGGCATCCAGCGCAATCGCCGTGGCCGCCGCCACCTCCTCCATCGACAGGTTGAAGGCTTCGCCCGTGGCCGAGTAGCCGATGTTGGAGAGCAGCACGATCTGCTTGTTGTCGAGCGCGGTGCGGATCGAGGCGGCATCCACCTTGCGCACCAGCCCGCTGTAGGCAAAATCCACGCCATCGACGATGCCGACCGGCCGCGCCAGCGTGAAATTGCCTGAAATCACCCGGATGCCGGCATTGGCCATCGGCGTGTTCGGCAGCCCCTGAGAAAACAGCGCCTCCATGTCGTAGCGGATCTCGCCCGCTGCCTCCTTCGCGCACTCCAGCGTCACCTGATCGGTGATGCGCAAGCCTTCATGGTATTGCGGCTCGCGGCCGCGTAGCCGCAGCTGTTCGTTGATCTGCGGCCGGCAGCCGTTCACGATCACGACCCGGATGCCGATCGAATGCAGCAGGCTCAGATCCTGCACCAGCGCGTTGATCCGCCCCCGCGATTCCAGCACTTCGCCCGGAATCCCCATCACGAAGGTTTGTCCCACAAATTTGTGGATATAGGGCGCCACCTGTCGCAACCAGGCCACAAACTGCTGATGGCTCTCCCGCACCGGGTCGGCATGGGCGGAATGAGCGGTCTGGGCAGAGTGGCTGACAGGATTCATGGCAAGGGCAGCAGTAAAGGGATGATGGGGCGAGATTTGGAAGGCCGTAGCGAGATGTGGCGACATGGGCCGCAACAAGCCGCCATGACGGCGGCATGCTGGCCGATGGCCGTCATTATCGCTGAAAGTATCCATCTGCCTGTACAGCGTGTCATGCACGGATTCTTCCCCCGCGAAAGCCCTCTGGGCGCATGGCTTCGTGCGCCTTTCAGATCGGCGCACCGTTGCCAGCCCGATCCAGCTTGCTGCCATGCTGCCCCCCGTCGATAATAGGCCGTCCATGCACCGATCTCGCTTGACCGTGCGCGCGATCAGGTCATGGCCGAGGCCATGCCGGTATGATCAGGCTTTAATCATTAATAGATGTCTTTTCCTTCCACCCAGACGGCCATGCAGGCCGTCATCGATTCCCTTCCCGTCACCGAGCACCGCGCGCGCATCGTCGAGGCCATTCGACAGCATCCGGTCGTCATCGTCTCGGGCGAGACGGGTTCCGGCAAGACCACGCAGCTGCCCAAATTTGCGCTGGAAGCGGGCAGGGGCCAGCCTGATCCCAAAACCGGCCGGGGCGGCCTGGTGGGGCACACGCAGCCCAGACGCATCGCCGCCAGCAGTGTCGCCACCCGCATCGCCGAAGAGCTGGGCACACCGCTCGGCACCGATGTGGGCTACAAGATCCGCTTCAACGAAAAGACTTCCCCCGGCACCCGCATCAAGCTGATGACCGACGGCATCCTGTTGGCCGAAAGCCAGCGAGATCGCCTGCTGTCGGCCTATGACACGCTGATCATCGACGAAGCGCACGAACGCAGCCTCAACATCGATTTTCTGCTGGGCTACCTGAAGCAGCTCGTCGACGGGCCACGCCGACATGATCTGAAGCTGATCATCACCTCGGCCACCATTGATGCCGCCCGTTTTGCCGAGCATTTCGGCCAGCCCGGCAAGCCTGCCCCCGTCATCGAAGTCTCCGGTCGGCTTTATCCGGTGGAGATTCGCTATCGGCCCATCGAGGAGCTGGGGAGCGGTTCGGGGCACGGACGATTGACGGGCCGGGACAAGGCAGATCGTGGTGAAACGGCTCATCGGATAGAGGCGGCTCACACCTTGGACGGGGGCTCGACATCGGGCAGAGAGAAGGCCCTGTCAGGCGACAGGATGGCCTTGACAGGGGCAGCCAAATCCGGTGCCAGTCGGCCTTTGTCGGAGCGAAGCCGCCGCCGCACCGACGACGAAGATGAAACCGATCTGCCCTCAGCCGTTGAGGCTGCCGTCATTGAACTCTGGCAGCAAAAGCCGGGTGACGTGCTCGTCTTTTTGCCGGGCGAGCGCGAGATCCGCGACTGCGCCGAGCACCTGCGCCGGGCGCAGGGCAGGGCCACGGCACAGCGTGTCGGCCGTGGCGGTATGGCCCAGGCCGAGGCGCAGGCTGCCCTGATGCTCGCCAACGCCGAGATCGTGCCGCTGTATGCCCGCCTGCCGGCCGCCGAGCAGCAGCGCGTGTTCAATCCGGGCAACGCACCGCGCATCGTGCTGGCCACCAACGTGGCAGAAACCTCGCTCACGGTGCCGCGCATCCGCTACGTGATCGATTCGGGGCTGGCGCGAATGCTTCGGTACCGAATCCGGGGCAAGGTCGACCAGCTGCTGATCGAGCCGGTCTCCAGAGCTGCGGCCAACCAGCGGGCTGGTCGATGTGGCCGGGTGGCCGAAGGCGTCTGCGTGCGGCTCTTCGATGAGGCGGATTTTCTGAGGCGACCGGCCTTCACCGATCCGGAAATCCTCCGTTCCTCGCTCGCCTCCGTCATTCTGCGGATGAGTGCGCTGGGCCTGTCGGATGTGGCGGCCTTTCCGTTTCTCGATAAACCCTCGCCCAAGGCCATCGCCGACGGCTATGCCTTGCTGGCCGAGCTGGGCGCGATGGATGAGCGTCAGCGGCTCACGCCCATTGGCAAGCAGTTGGCCCGCCTGCCCGTCGATCCGCGTCTGGCGCGGATGTTGCTGGCCGGCCATCGCACCGGTTGTCTGGCCGAGGTGCTCGTCATCACCGCAGCGCTGTCGGTGCAGGATCCGCGTGAACGTCCGCCCACTGCCCAGCAGGCGGCCGATCAGGCCCATGCCCGTTTTGCCGTGCCCCAATCGGATTTTCTGTCGTGGTTGCGGCTGTGGCGTTACTGGCAAACCCAGCAGGCCGAGCGAAAGCAGCGGGGCGAATCGCACCGCGCGCTCGCGGCCCGCATGGGCAAGGAGTTTTTGTCGATTCGCCGTCTGAGGGAGTGGGGGGACGTACTGTCTCAATTGACCGAACTCGTGCGCGGGCTGGGCTGGAAAATCAACGAAGACGAGGCCAACCCCGACGCCGTGCATCGTGCGCTCTTGACGGGGCTGCTCGGTAACGTGGGCCACCGGCTGCCCGAGGGGCCGGGGTGGCAGGGCACGCATCAGCAAAAATTCTTTGTGCATCCTGGCTCGGCCCTGGCAAAAAAACAGGGCGCACGTGAGCGTCAGGCGCCCGATGCGGGCACGGCCGGCCAGAAAAAATCCGGCGCCCGCTGGCTGATGGCCGCCGAACTGGTGGATACCGGTCGCTTGCAGGCACGCACCGTGGCTGCCATCAAGCCCGAGTGGATCGAATCGGCAGCAGGCGAGCTGGTCAAGCGCTCCTGGAGCAACCCTCACTGGGAAAAGAGCAGCGGCAAGGCGATGGCGCTGGAGCGCGGCGTGCTCTATGGGCTGGTGCTCTACAACGCCCGCCGTGTGCCCTATGAAAAAATCGATCCGGCCGAATCCAGGATGCTGATGATCCGCCACGGTCTGGTCGAGGGGGAGTGGCCGGAAGACACCGGTTTCATCCGACACAATCGCAAGGTGGTGGCCGACATCGAGCGGCTGGAGCACAAGATCCGCCGGCCGGATCTGCTCGTGGACGATGAAGCACTCACGGCCTGGTTCGACCAGCAAATTCCCGAAGATATCTGCTCGGCCAAAGCGTTGATGGCCTGGTACAAGGCATCGGTCGGGGCGCAGCCCTCGTTGTTGAAGCTCTCGCGCGACGAGCTGCTGCGCAAGGATGCCGAAGGGGTCGACGAAGCACGTTTTCCACGGCTCTTGCGCATGCACGGGGTGGATTTTTCGCTCAGTTATCACTTCGAGCCGGGCGCCAGTGATGATGGTGTGACGCTCACAGTACCGCTGCATGCCTTGAATCAGGTGGATGCCGAGCGTTGTGAATGGCTGGTGCCGGGCATGCTGGCGCCGAAGGTGGCGGTGCTGCTCAAGTCATTGCCGCAACGCTGGCGCCGTCATCTGTTGCCGCTGGCAGACACGGCGGATGCCTTCGTCGATGCCTGGCGGGACGTGCCGGCCAACACCTCGCTGATCGACAGCCTGCTCGGGTTTCTGCGCCAGCGCGCACAAGGGGTGCGCATTGCAGCGGCCGACTTCCGTACTGAAAACGTGCCGCCGCACATGCAGATGAATTTCAAACTGATCAACGAACACGGCCGCGTACTGGCCGTTTCGCGTCAGTTGTCGCAGCTTCGTGCCGCCTATGGCAGCCAGGCACAATCTGCCTTTCAGGCCCAGTTCACGAAGGTGGCGGCGCAGATGCGTCTGCGTCAGGGGCTGGGCGATGCCGCCCGAGGCCCTGTGGTCCCAGCTGGCCGGGCGGCAGCTGCTCAGGTGCTGAAAGACCATCTGGCCGTCAAACGGATGGCGGCATCGGATCCATCCGCCAAGTCGTTGTCTGGCGCCAGCCACCCGAACCCGAAGGGGGCAGATGTGGGCGGAGAGGGGGCGCAGGGGCACGCGGCGCAAGTGGCGTCGACCCCCAAGGCAGGGCTGTCCGAGTCTTCACTGAACAAGCTCGCGGCTTTCGGGCGGCTGACCCAGCAGGCTGGCGCTGCCCGAGACGGCCAAAGTCGGGCCAGGTCAGGCCAATCGGCCAGGGCAGGGGGGAGCGACCAGAGGGCTGCCAAGTGGCAGCCCGGATCCACCGAGCAGGCAGGTCGCGCGCTGTCCGGTGCAACTGGCAGGATCGAGCAGGGGGGGGAGGCGCGGGGTGGCCCCAGGGCAGAAACGTGTCAAAAAGATTTGGCCACGAATCAGCTGGACATGGTCGGCAGTGCTCAGGTGGACAATGGGCTTGAGCCGGGTGTCGAGCCTGCGTTGGCAACACCGGCTGACGCAGTCGGCAGCCCGCCGCTGCAGACCGTTGCCATGCTGCGGGCGGGTGAGCGCTACACCCGTTGGGCGGTGGGCGCGTTGCCCGAGTTGCTGGAGATCGAGGCCAAGGATGGCACGACGTTGATCGGGTTTCCGGCGCTCATCGACAGGGGGGATGCCGTCGAGGTGTCGGTTTTTGACGACCCCAGCGTGGCAGCGCGTCAGCATCGGGATGGCGTCGTGCGGCTTCTGATGCTGTCCATGAGCGAGGCCGTCAAATCGCTGGAGCGCGATATCCGCAAGAATGCCGGTCTGGAGCTGGGTTTTGGCCAGTTGCCAGGTAATCAGGCCGGTTCGATGGCATTGGCAGCCCAGCTGACCAAGGCGGCCATTTACCGCAGTTGCCTGCTGAACGGGGTGCCGCAGGATGGTGACGCCTTCGAGCAGGCACTGCGGGAAGGTCGGCAGCGCATGCTGCTGACCGCGCAAGCCATGATGCGGCTGTTGCAGCAGATCGTCGATGAGCATACCCTCGTGCGCCGAAAACTCAATGCCACCAAGGCGGACAAGGCCGTGTTGGACGATATCGAAGGGCAGCTGGCCGCCTTGTTCCCGCCAGGTTTCCTGCATCGTCTGGATTATGAGCACCTCAGCCATTATCCTCGTTACCTGAAGGCCATCGCCATGCGGCTGGACAAGCTGCGGGATGACCCGGCGCGAGACCGGCAGCAGATGGCTGCGATGGCACCGCTGCTGCAACGCTGGCGCCAATGGCAGCGAGAAACCGGGATGCGGGCCGATCGCGAGTCGGAATCCTTCCGCTGGTTGCTCGAGGAGTTGCGCGTGTCCTTGTTCGCCCAGTCATTGCGCACGCCGGTGCAGGTATCCGTCAAGCGCCTTTCCAAAGTGCTCGATCAACGCGGTTCATAACACGCTCTAGAGGCAGGGCATCCGAACCAGGGGCATGCCATGCTGCTTGGCCGCAACAAGGGGGCCTGATCAGCCAGGAAAAAGTTTGCAGCCTGATCACCGTTTGTCCGATTGAATCGACCGTTCTTCAGTGCTGGCAGACGATAGTGCCGCTATCGTTGGCTGACCGGTCGGCGGCATGCTGGCAGTTGCCCGCTTTTGTCGATTAAATTGACACCTTGTCTGAATTGAACGGGGGCAGGGCGCCAGGTGCGCCGGAAAGGTTCATGGAGATGGAGACCGAAAGCGAACGTCGGCATCACGTCAGCCTGGCCAAGGCCACATTGCTGCATCTGTCGCAGAGCCGTTTGCCGCCCACCCCGGAAAACTACGCCACGGCCTGGCATGAGGTGGCTCAGCAGGTCGATCCCCCCACGCGGCCGATGACGCGTCCAGGGCGCCGTTTTCCGGATGGCATCGTCGAATCCTACGAAGACAGCGAGCTGGCGGTGGCACGTCGTCTGGCCGAGCGCCGCCAGCGGCTGATCGTCTCGCTCACCTCGCTGCTGGAAACCATCTGCGACGTGGCACCGGCCCTGGCTGGTGATGACACCTGGATCAACGAGCAGTTTTCTGCCATTCGGCAGGCCATCAGCCAGAAATCCGAAATGGTCGACCGTGGCGAGCTGGAGCAGGTGAGGCAGGCCGTCAAGACCAATCTGAAGGAACATGGTGAGTTGCTGTCCGTTCGGCGCAGCGCACTTACCGAGCTGAAGGGCCTGCTGATGCAGTGGGTTGGGAACCTTTCCGACCTGATGGACACGAGCGTCTCCAGCTATTCCGATTCACTCGACAGTTTCGTATCTCGCATCGAAGGTGTCTCCGACATCGATGATCTGGCGCTGGTGCTGGGCGATATCGTCGGCAAGACGGCCCATTTGCGTCGGCACCTCACCAAAACACGTCAGCAGTTCGAGGAAACCTGCAAACGTGCCAATGAGCTGGAGCGCTGCGTGAGCGAGCTGTCGTCCGAATTGACCGAAACCACGGCCTTGGCCGTCACGGATCAGCTGACGTCGCTCCTGAATCGTCGCGGCCTGAGCATCGCCTACGAAGAGCTGCAGCTGGAGTCTCGTCGGCGTGGCACGCCCTTTGTCGTGGCCTTGCTCGATCTGGATCATTTCAAGCAGATCAACGACACCCAGGGCCACAATGCCGGGGACGATGCATTGCGCTATTTTGCTGCTGCCATCAAGGGGCAGCTTCGCCCCAGCGACCGTTGCAGCCGTTATGGCGGCGACGAGTTCGTGCTGCTGCTACCTGGCGTCGGCCTGCACATGGGCGTGGAAATCATGCGCCGCTTGCAGCGGGTGGTGGTCGAACGCACGCTTGTCTATGGTAGTGGTGAGATCAACCTGAGCTTTTCGGCGGGCGTGGCCGTGGCCGAGCCGAACATGAGCCTCGAAGATGCCTTGCACCGTGCCGACGATGCCCTTTATGAGGCCAAGCTTGCCGGCCGCAATCGCGTCTGTCCCTTCGAGGGCAAGCAGCCTGTATTTTCGATGTAATCGTATCCTTCATACACAAGACAGCACCAAGCCTTTTGACCCTTGATGACATCAAGGCTCAACGGTTGGCACTATCTTGATAGGTAAGGGGGACGAACAGTGCTGAGCGTTCAGAGGGGCTATTTCTTCGCGTTGAGCGCAGCACGTCAATATCGAGGAAATCCCCTTTCAAAAGCCGATGATCGAGAAAATGGCCTGGTGAACCTGGCCGATCGGGTGAGACAGCATCGGCATGCCGAGTGTCAGCAGCAACAGGCCCGTGCTGATCGTGATCGGAAAACCGATGGCAAAGACGTTGAGCTGTGGCGCCACTCGAGACATGATGCCCAGGCTCAGGTTCGTGAAGAGCAGCAACGCCATGTAGGGGAGGGCCAGCAACAGCCCCATCTCGAAGACGTGCGTGGCGATGGCGCCGATATCGACACGGGCCAGAAACTGCTCGGTTCCTTGCGCGGCAGGCAGGTGTTCCACGCTGCTGATCGTGACCGCGATCAACAAGGACGGGCCGCCGATCGTCACGAAGATGGCCATCGATATCGCGTTGAACAAGCGGCCAATGGCGTTGGTGTTGCTGTTGGTCGTCTGGTCGAAGAAGGCGGCAAAGGACAGGCCCATCTGAAGTCCGATGATTTCGCCAGCCATTTCCACCGAGGCCATCAGCATCCGGCACACCAGCCCGATGGCCAGCCCGATCATCACCTCGCTGGCCAAAATTGCCCAGATGTCCGGGTCATGGAAGGCGGGGGGCGCAGACCTGGCCAGCGGTGCCGCCAGCATCGCAAGCACCATGGCCATCACCACGCGCAGTCTAACCGGCACGGCACGGGAAGAGAGCATGGGTGCCGAGCTGAAAAGGCCCAGCAGGCGGAAGAGCGGCATCAGAAAGGCCGCCAGGGTGTTCAGCAGTTGTGCTTCCTCGATCAGAACCATCGTCGTCTCATCCGTGGAGCCTTTCATCGCCTCCAGGTGGCGGGCACCCTTGCCAGATCATGAGCGGACCACACGCACTGAAGCATGCGGCTTCTTGACAGGTATTCACGGATGCCAGGCATTGAACCCGTGCGTCAGAAACCCGGCTGTCCGTTGATGACGGCCGGAATCGAAAGAATCATCCGTTGCAGGAAGTCGGTGAGCGTGGAGAGCATCCACGGGCCGGCCAGCGTCAGCGCCACACCGGACAGAACCAGTTTGGGCACGAAGGATAGTGTCTGCTCGTTGATCTGTGTGAGGGCCTGCAGGATGCTGATCACGAGGCCCACCACCAGAATCACGAGCAAAATCGGCATGGCAGTGGCGAGCAGGGTCTCCAGCCCCTGGCGTCCAATGGTCAAAACGGTTTCCGGTGTCATCTGGATTCATTCCTCCGTCATGCCGCAAAACTGGCGACGAGCGAGCCGACCAGCAGGTTCCAGCCATCGGCCAGCACGAAGAGCACCAGCTTGAAGGGCAGGGCCACCAGCACCGGTGACACCATCATCATCCCCATCGACATCAGCACGCTCGCGCAGATCAGGTCGATCATGATGAAGGGAATGAAGATCATGAAACCGATCTGAAAAGCCGTTTTCAGCTCACTGATGACGAAAGCCGGCACGATCGCCTTGAAAGGCATGTCCTTGGCAGACATCGGCTTGCCATGGGCGCTCGTGTCCACGCGCGCGAGGCGGGCGAAGAGTTCCAGATCGCTGGCACGGGTCTGTTTCAACATGAACTCGCGCAGCGGCTCGGCACCTTTTTTCAACGCTCCTTCAAAATCGAGGCGTTTTTCGGCGAAAGGCTGGTAGGCTTCCGTGTAAACCCGGTCGATGGTCGGCGACATGATGAACGCCGTGAGAAACAGGGCAATGCCCACCAGCACCTGATTGGGGGGCGAGGCTTGTAGCCCCAGCGCTTGCCGCAACAACGACAGCACGATGATGATTCGCGTGAAGCTCGTCATCAGCAAAAGCGCGGCCGGAATGAAGGAGAGTGCCGTAAAGAAGAGCAGCGTCTGGATCGGCACTGACCAGGTCGTTTGCCCCTCTTTCGTGCTGCTTTGCAGGCTCAGCAGGTTCTGTGCCCAAGCCTCCGGTGAAAACAGCATCACCCCAAGGACGAGGCCCACCGTACAAACCCCCAGCGTGCCCACCACGCATGGCCGGCGTGACGCCGGTCGGAGGTGGCCATCCGTGACGGGATGACCTTGTGAAGCTAAGACGTGATCAGTTGACATGGGCTTGATTCTTCCATCGGCCGACGGGTGAGGGCGGCCATGACGCATCAACGGGTTTTGAGGCGCTTCAACACTTCGTCGAAGCCCCGCTGCTTCTGGCCATCGGGCAGCTCGATCGAGCTGCCATCCAGCTCGGTCAGCAACTGGATGGATTGCGCCGTGATCCCCACCAGCAGCGTGCGCTCGCCGGCCTTCAGCACGGCAATGCGTTCACGCGGGCCGACCGTGATCGAGGCCGGTATCGAGAGCGGCCCTTGCTCGGCATGGCCCGGCCATTGAGAGAGCCGTTTCACCAGCCACAGCACGAGCGGAATCGAGAAGATGACCCCGATCAGGACGGCAAACGAGGCGAGGGCGCTGCTCATCGATGAATCAGCCCCGATTGAGGCGCCGCATCCGCTCAGCGGGCGTCACGATGTCGGTGAGCCGAATGCCGAAACGGTCGTTCACCACCACCACTTCGCCTTGCGCAATGAGGTAGCCATTGATCAGCACGTCCATCGGTGCACCGGCCTGTGCATCCAGTTCCACCACCGAGCCTTGTGCCAGTTGCAGCACATGCTTGATCGAGGTGCGGGTGCGCCCGATTTCCACCGACAGCTGAACAGGGATGTCCAGGATGCGCTCGATGTCCTGCGCACCCATGCTGCCGCCTTGCTGAAGCTTTTCCATCACGTTCGGAATGCTCTGCGCGACGGCCGGATCGACCGTGGCCGAACCGATCTTGTTCATTGCCTCGTTTGCCATCGCCTGCGCGTCGAGGTCCGGCGTATCCTGATTCACAGTATTCTGTTCTGACATGAATCAATCCTGATGGTGTTCGGTATAAGAATGAACGGTATCGATACGGACGGCATAACGCCCGTTGTGCTCACCATATCGCCCGTTGAAAATGGGTACCTTGCCGATTTTGAGGGCAGCATCCGGGCCAGGTTCGATCTCGATCACATCGCCGGTGCGAAGATTCATCAACTCGCCCAGCGTGAGCGTCGCGGTCGTCAATTCGGCCACCAGCTCCACGTGGGCGGGCTTGATCTCTTCCGACATCTGGCCCAGCCAGTTCCTGTCGGATGGGGCGCCTTGCGTGTTCAGTGGCGAGCAGAGCAGGTCACGCACCGGCTCCACCACGGAGTAGGGGATACAGACCTGGATCGACCCCGACAGTTCGTTGAAATGCAGTGTGAAGCGTGTGCTGATCACCATCTCGGTCGGGATGGCGATGTTGGCAAATTGAGGTTGCGTCTCTGCACGGCTGAACACCAGCTCGAAGGGATGGATCCCTTCCCATGCCTTGGCGTATTCCGTGCAGCACAGATCGATCACTTTCTTGATCAGGCGCTGCTCGGTGATCGAAAACTCCCGGCTGTCGTTCTGTCGGGCAGGGCGGCCGCTGCCGCCGAACATCAGATCGACGATGGTGCTCACCAGCGCACCATCCAGAATCAGCAGCGCACTGCCCGACAGCGGGCGGGTCTGCATGATGTTGATGGATGAGGGCGCCTCGATCCGGCTGATGAAATCGGCATATTTCCCCACTTGAGGGGCCGTGTGTTCGATTTCGGGATTGCGCTGCATGAAGCCGAACATGGCCAGCCCGAAGCTTCGGGCAAAACGCTCGTGAATCAGCTCCAGGGCCGGCATCCGGGCACGAACGATGCGTTCCTGGCTGGCCAGATCATAGGGGCGGGTCGGCGCTTGGGTCAGTGTGCCGTCGATCGACAACACCGAGGTGACGGCGGGTTGAGCCGGGCCTGCTTCGTGCCGGCTGTCGGTGTCGGCCGTGACGCCCCTGCCTGGCTGGGCAGCCGAGGCATCGCCATCGTCTGACGAGGCGTTCGCAGCGGCCTCGTCGGCGCCGGCGTCGGTGGGCAAGCTGTCCGGCAGATTGGCACGCTCAGCGCCGGCGCCAGCCGCCTCGGCCGCGCCGTCCTCGGAAGCGCTCGCAGGGCTGCCCTCGGTTTCATCGAGCAGCGCGTCGATTTCATCCTGTGACAGATACTGCTCGCTCATGGTTACTGCACCAGAAGCTGGTTGAAGTGCACGGCCACCACCGGATTGGGACGGGCGATCCGCGCCGTGCGCACACGGGTTGCGCGACCGTTGCCAGCCTTGTCATCCGTCGCTTTCTCGTCTTCCGGCTCCCAGCCCAGCACCTTGGCCGTGTGTTCTGAAATCTCGCGGGCCAGATTCTCCTTGCCGGCACGGCTCAGCATCTGCTTCGACTCCTGTGACGAGAGCAGCAGCAGCAGGTCGTTACGAACCGCTGGCAGCAGTTTGTTCAGATCGTCGGCGGCATGCTGGTTCAGCATCTCCAGCACGATCGTCAGCTGTGCCATCCGGTCGCCACCGGCATCGGCCAGGTTCACCGTGAACGGGTCGAGATTGATGAAAATCGGCTCAGCAGCCGGCAGATATTTTTTCTGCTGTTCGGCGTCCGGGTCTGCCGGTGGTTTCAAAAAGAACCAGCCGGCGCCCCCGCCACCTGCCAGCACCACGGCCAGGATGCCGATCAGCAGACCTTTACCTTTTTTCTTGCCGTCTGCGGCCTGGTTGTCAGTGTTGTCAGCCATAACTCGGGGAGTCGAAACAGAATGAGACAGCTGTCATTCTCGCCCCCCGGAGGGCTTGATGGTCGATGAAGAAGTGCAGACTTTCGCCTGTATTTCCCCCGTGCCGATAAACGGCACGGGCCGCATGAGTGCGGCCCGTCATCCGGTGTGAGTCGTGCCTCAGGCAAAGAGGTCGACACGACCGTTGGTTGTGGTGGCGGTGCCGCGTCTGGTGCCGCCGGTCTGGCCCACACCCGCCACTGATCCGGCACCGGCTGCCGTGCCGGTACGGCCTGTGTTGCGGCCAGCGGCACCCTCACGGCCTGCCTCGCTGCCGTTGCCGCCCTGACCAAAGGCGGTGCCGTTCTGTTGCATGTTTGATGACAGCTCCTGCCCATTCTGCCGGTTTTGGGCAAAAACAGGGTTCTGACCGTTGTCCATCCGGTAGTCGGCAAGGCGAATGCCTTGCTCGGACAGCATCTGGCGCAGGGTCGACATCGAGGCTTCGATGGCGGCACGGGTGGAGGCGTGTGCGGCAGAAATGTCCAGTTGTGCGTCGTCGGCCGACAGCGACACCCGGATGCGGATCGGCCCCAGCTCGGCCGGGGTGAGCCGGATCTCGGCGCGATCCTGCCCTTGCACCATCAAGCCTGCCACCTGCTTGGCAAACTGCTCCTTGAATGCCTGTGTGTGGATGCCGGCATCGATACGGCTGCTGATCAACGGACTGCCATCTGCGCGGGTAGGGGAGTGGCCAGACTGGACGGGTAACGCCACACCCACGCCGGCGGGTGCCCCGTCAGCCCGGTTGCTGGCCGACAAGGCGGCGAGACTCGTCGTGTCCTGACTGGCCGCTGCCGGGTTCGGCAAGGTCGATGCGCCCGAGGTTTGAGGATTGGCGGTGATGGCCGCGGCTTGTGCGGCGTGGGTCGTGCTGCCACCAGCCGTACTGATCGACTGGGCCAAGGCCATCATCGGCTGGCCCGGCTGGCTTTTTTTGCCTTGACCGCTCTGGGGGTTGGCCGCATCCTGGCCACCCGCCATGCCGGCCGTGGCTTGTGGCATGTCGCCATCTTCCGTCAAGGCCAGCGCATCGGCGGTGGTGTCCGTGGGCGCCGCTTCATGGGCCTTGACGGCCGTTGTCTGGGCGAGATCCAGTGTGGCCTCGGTGCTCACTTGCTGGCCTGCCGAAACCTGTGCGGTCGCATCGTCGAGCGTGGCATCGAGCGCCACGCCAGCGCCTTCATCCACGGCCGTCAGATCCGACTGTGCCAGTGCCGCATGCCTGGCCAGCTCGCTCTCGCGGGCACTTTGCGCCTCGATGTAGGCGAGCGCGTCCGCCACGGCTTGTGGCAGATCATTAGGCGCCGTTTCATGAGGGGCTGCCTGTGCCTGAGCATCGGCCGCTTTTTCGGCTTCGGCAGACAAGTGCTTGCCGGTGTCGTTGCCTGGGGCGGGGGCCTGGCTGGCCGCAGCGGCTTTGTGATCAGCCTGGCCTGTGGGCACGGCCTGGGTGGCCTGTGTCATGTTGTCGGTCTGGCTTGCGCGTGCCTGCCCCTGTTCCGAAGCCGTCGCCTTGGGGGCGGTCGGGCGCCCCGTTTCGGCCTGGGTGGCCGCCTGGCGTGCGTTCACGCGCTCAGGCTGTCGCACTTCCTGCCGATCGGGTGCCGCTTTTCTGGCCCGTTCGACCGTACTGGTGGGCTGCGCGGGCGGCTGTGCCGCGCCATGCAACTGATCCTGCTCGCGTGGCTTTTGCTGGCGGCGCGCCTTCTCGATGCGTGCCTGCTCATCCCGAAATGCCAGCGTCTTCTTGGACATTTCCTCGAAGGCGCCCGGCTTGATGTCTGCAAACAAAGCCTTGAAGGACAGTTGGGGCAGGGCATTGGCCTGACCGGTTCTGACGCGCAAGGCGGGCCGTGACGGCAGCAATGGTGCCGACAAGGCCGATGACGAATGCAAAGGTGTACCCGTCTTCATGTGATGATCCCTTCGTGATTCTCGTGAGGGTGTGATGCCGTGGCCAAAGCCCTGGTTCGTTGAAGATGCCGGATGGCAGCCTGCTCATCCGTGGCCAGACGTTCCTGCCGGGCCGCTCGTTGTGCCATCCGCTGTGCGCGTTGACGCACGATCATTTCGACGGCTTTGAGCCGTTTCTGGCACCCGAGCAGCGCCTGGCGCAGGTGTTCGACCCGCATCACGGCCTGGTGAACCAGCGTCCGTTGCTGATCGATGGCGTTTTCGATCGTGCCGGCAAACCGGGTTTCCAGGCTCAAGGCTGATACCCGGCGGCTACTCTCGCCCGAAATGCGGCGTCGCTGCTGTTGTTCCAGACGATAATTCTCCAGCGTGCTCAGCGTTTGCCGATGTGCGCTGAGGCTCTTTTGTGCGTTCAGCAACTCGGCCGCCGCTTCGTCGCGCAGTCGTTGATAGTTGTCGATCGCCAGTTCCAGTGCCGGTTTCATGATCAGGCATTCTCGTCAGGTAACGAATCATCGCTGAGGATCGTGCTCATCCGTGTCACCGCCTCGGGTAGCCGGGTCGGATCATCCACCTCCTGGCGAAGGAATCCTTCAATCTGGGGCAACAGCTCGATGGCCCGGTCGATTTTCGGGTCGGAACCGGGGGCATAGGCACCAATCGTGATCAGCTCACGGCTGCGCTGGTAAGCGGCCCACATCGCTTTCATCTCCCGCGCCAGCTGCTGGTGCGAGGCGGGGGTCACGGCCGACATCACACGTGATATGGATTGCTCGATGTCGATGGCAGGGTAGTGCCCTGCATCGGCCAGCGTGCGGGTCAGCACGATATGGCCATCGAGGAAGGAGCGGGATGAGTCGGCCACCGGATCGTTCTGATCATCCCCTTCGGCCAGCACGGTGTAGAAGGCCGTGATCGACCCCACGCCGTTGGCCCCCATGCCGGTGCGTTCCAGCAGTGCTGGCAGCCGCGCAAACACCGAGGGTGGATAGCCTTTGGTGGCCGGTGACTCGCCGATCGAGAGCGCAATTTCCCGTGCTGCCATCGCATAGCGGGTGAGGGAGTCCATCAGCAGCAGCACATGCTGGCCCTTGTCCCGGAAGTATTCGGCAATGGCCGTGGCGTAGCTTGCCCCCTGCATCCGCGAGATGGGCGGCGTGTCGGAAGGCGCCGCCACCACCACCGTGCGGCTGCGGTCGGCATCACCCAGGATGTCTTCCAGAAATTCCTTGATTTCCCGGCCCCGTTCGCCGATCAGGCCCACCACGATGACATCGGCATTCGTGTAGCGGGCCATCATGCCGAGCAACACGCTTTTGCCCAGGCCCGCTCCGGCAAAGAGGCCGATGCGCTGGCCACGCCCGATGGTCAACAGGCCGTTGATGGCACGCACGCCGGTATCAAGCGGCTGACGGATCGGTTCACGGCTCATCGCGTTGATGGGCCGTCCATTGATGGGCCGGTTCTCCACATTCGCAAGCGCACCGTCGGTATCCATCGGCACACCATTGGCATCCACCACACGGCCCAGCAGGCCATCACCCATGGGCAGATGACGCATCCGGTCGCCGGCACGGCGCCACGGGTGGCTGCGAGTGGCCAGGGCAGGGGGCCGAACGATCGGCTCCAGCGGACAAACCCTGGTATCGGGTGAGAGGCCGCTGGTGTCGGCCGATGGCATCAGATAGCTGTGTCCGTTGGCAAAACCGACCACTTCGGCTTCCACCTGCTCGCCATTGGGCTGCTTGAGATGACACAAGGCGCCGATCGGCAGCCGAAGGCCGGCTGCTTCCACCAGCATGCCCGACACCTTCACGAGTCGCCCTTCGGTGGCTACGGGTTGAAGATGCTCGGCCAGCAGATGGGCGTTGTCGAAGAAGCCTTCCAGCTGTCGGGCGAAACTCATGGTGCCACACCCATGCCGGCGTAAGCGCGCTGGATGCGGGTCTCCAGCGTGGCATCGACGACCATCGTGCCCGTGTCGAGCCGACAGCCGCCGCGTGAGATATTGGCCATGCCCAGCACTTTGACCGTCATCTCCGGGTGGTGCCGTTTCATCCAGTCCGTCACCATCGCCACGTCATCCGGGTGCACCGACATTTCCACCGAGCGGTATTGACTGCCCAGTTGTTGCAGGCTCTCGGACACCACGGCAGTGATGCTGTCAGGATGGCCATTCAGGTGCTGACAGGCAATCTGTTCACCAAAACGCAGGGCCAGCGACAGCACCCGAGCAGCCAGCTCTTCCTGCAGTGCATTCAGTCCGTCGCCAAAATGCTTCAAGAGCGAATCGACGTGCGATCGGGCTGTCATGCCCAGCCGTTCCTCTTCCGCTTGCTGTTCGGCACGCATGGCCGACATGCCAGCTTCATGCCCGCTCTGCCAGGCTGCTTCCAATTGCCGGTGCAACGCCTGATCGGCTGCTTCCTGGGCGGCACGTCGTTCACGCTCGGCCAGCTCCTCAGGATCCGGGCCGTTGAACGAGGGCACCGCGGCTGGCTGCCAGGCGTCCTGTCGGCTGATGCGGGCAGGGCGGCTTTGGGCCAGCTTCGGTGCGAGGGGGTCAGACCATGGCATCGCCGCCTCCCGTGCTCACGGCAATCGTGCCTTCCTCGGCCATGCGGCGCACGGTCTTCAGGATTTCCTTCTGCTGAGCCTCCACTTCCGACAGGCGCACCGGCCCTCGCGCTTCCAGATCCTCGCGCAGCGCTTCGGCCGCCCGAGAACTCATGTTCTTGAAAATCTTGTCCCGCAGGCCCGGCTCTGCCCCTTTCAGTGCCACGATCAGCTGATCGCTCTGGATTTCACGCAACACCGTCTGCATGGCCCGGTTGTCCAGGTTGATCAGGTCGTCGAAGGTGAACATCTGATCCTCGATTTCCTGCGCCAGATCAGGGTTTTCGGTGCGCAGGGTTTCCAGCAGCGGCACTTCTTCGCCACCCCCCAGAAAATTCAGGATCTCGGCCGCGGCCTTGCTGCCACCGAGACGGGCACGCTTGACGCGATCTCCGCCCGTCAGCACGCGCGAGAGCGCCTCGTTCAGCTCTTTCAGCGCGCTGGGCTGGATGCTGTCCAGTGTGGCCACGCGCAACATCACGTCTGCACGCAAATCGGCCGACAGCTGTTGCAGGATGCTGGAGGCATGGTCGCGCTCCAGATGCACCAGAATCGAGGCGATGATCTGCGGGTGTTCATGGCGGATCAGCTCCGCCACCGAGGCCGCGTCCATCCAGCGAAGGCTTTCGATGCCCGAGACATCACTGCCTTGCAGGATGCGCTCGATCAGCATGCCGGCCTTGTCATCTCCCAGCGCCCGGCGCAGCACGTCCCGCACATAAGCGTTGGGGTCATGCACCAGCGTGCTTTGTTGCGAGGCTTGCTGATGGAATTTTTCCAGCACCTCGTTGATGTGATCCTTGGTCGTGTATTGTGTTCTGGCCATCACCTCGCCCAGCCCCTGAACCTCTTTCGGCGTCAGGTGCTTGAACACTTCGGCGGCCGTTTCCTCGCCCAGGGCGAGCAGCAACACGGCGGCATCTCGGGTGCCGGCTTCATCAAAACCACTCATTTGGCTGCATCCGGGTTGGTGCCATTGACCCAGTGACGCACGACCGTGGCGACGGCCGTCGGGTCGGTTCTGGCCAGTTGCAAGGCGTTATGCTGGGCAATCGTCATGCCAATGCCCATGTTCGGATCGATCTTTTCGGCTTCCACGGCCTGCGCTTGTGTCGTCTCTGGTGCGGGCAGATCCAGCGGTTCGTCCACGCGCGCATTCAGCTTGCGCGCGTTCTCTTCCTGCTGCTTGCGCATCGTCTGCAGGGCAGGGCGGATGAACATCATCAGGATGATCAGCGCAAGCAGCACGAAGCCGAACTGCTTGCCCAGATCCTTGGCCAGCGACATCGTTTCGGGGTCTTTCCAGAGCGGCAAATCTTCATCGGCCAGCGCCGGCTGTGCCGTGAAGGGGGCGTTCACCACCTGCACCGAATCGCCGCGGGCGGCCGAAAAACCGACGGCCTGCTGCACCAGTGCCTCGATACTCTTGACCTCGGTCTCGGACAGCGGCGTGAACACCGGTTTGCCGTCTTCACCCACACTCTGCTTCTGGTTCAGCAGCACGGCCACCGACAGGCGACGGACGGTGCCCGTCTGGTTGCGGGTGACGCGCACTGTCCGATCCAGCTCATAATTCGTGACCGACTCCTGACGGCTCGACCCATTGGCGTTGGCCTGGCGTGCGCTGCTGCCACCTGCCGCCTGTGTGGCTTGCGCATCGCCGTTGATCGGCGCCGATGAGGTGGCAGGTGGCTGGTTGGAAAGCGCCCCCGGAATGCCGCCTGGCGCACCCAGTGCACCACTGCCATCCAGGCTTGCCATCGTCTGCTGGCTTCGGATGGCCGCGTTGGCCTGATTCTGATTCGGCCCGTAGGTTTCGGCCGTGGCCTCACTCTGCGTGAAATCGATGTCGGCTGCCACCTGCGCACGAATGTTGCCGGCGCCCACGATCGGCTCCAGCAAATCGGTGATGCGGCGGGTGAGCGTGCCTTCGAGCTGGTTGCGGTAATTGATCTGCGCCGTGTTCATCGCACCGCCATCGGCGTCCAGATCGGAGAGCAGCTTGCCGTTCTGATCCACCACCGACACCTGCTTCGGGTTCATGTCGGGCACCGAGGCCGCCACGAGGTGCAGAATGCCCGATACCTGCTGCCGGTCGAGCGCCCGGCCAGGGTAGAGGTTCAGCACCACCGAGGCCGAGGGCTTTTGCTGCTCGCGCAGAAAGCCGTTCTGCACCGGCATGGCCAGGTGCACGCGGGCGCTCTTCACGGCGGCCAGCCCCTGAATGGAACGTGCCAGCTCGCCTTCCAGCCCCCGCTGGAAATTCAGCCGTTCCTGAAATTGCGTCGTGCCGAAGCGCTGTTTCTCCATCAGCTCATAGCCGGTGGTGTCGCTCTTCGGCAGACCCTGGGCCGCCAGCCGCAGCCGCAGATCATGCACGCGGTCTGCCGGCACCATGATGGCACCGCCGCCTTCCGTGTACTTGTAGGGCACGTTCATCTGCACCAGTTGTGCCACCACGGCACCGCCTTCCCGATCGGGCAGGTTGTTGTACAGCACGCGCCAATCGGGCTGCTGCGACCACAGCCAGGCCGACACGGCCACGGCGCCCAGGGCAACCACGCCGGCACCGGCTTTGACTTTCATGGCCGTTGGCATCTGGGCGAACGGGCTGGCATTGACACTGACAGGCATCGTATTGGACATGGCAGGTGTGCTCGTACTCATGACACGCATTATTCGTCAGCGTGAGCGCACGATATGCGTCAAATACCGGGCTGGATGCCTGCTATTTTGCAGACGGGCCTTCTTGCCTGTCGGTAGGATGACGGGGTGGGGCTGGCATCTTTCCGGCCCGAGGAGGAAGTCAATGCAAGTGGAATTTCCGAGTTCTGCGCTGAAAGCGGCCGCCGATGCGGCTGCATCGGCCGCGCGTCCGGACAGGATCGGGGCATGGGATCATCGCCTGCCGTCGTCAGGCGTGGAAAAAAGTCAGCAGGTATCCTTTGGCGATCTGCTGATGGATGCACTCAAAGGCATCAGCAACACCCAAAGTGTTGCAGACAGGCAGCAGCGCGCCTTTGAGGTGGGGGAGGCCGGCGCCACCCTCGAAAGCACGATGGTGTCGATGCAGAAAGCACAAATCGGTTTTCAGTCGGCTCTCACCGTGCGAAACCGGCTGGTGCAGGCTTATACCGACATCATGAGCATTCAAGTCTGAGGCGTCAAAAGACATGGGCTGAGCATCATCAGCCATGTCGTGCAATTTTGAGCCGCTGTTCAATGAAAGAAAACGGCCTCCAGTATGTTCAATACCTGGAGGCCGTTCTGTTTTTGATGACTTGATTGGGCGCGACGGATTTACCGCATCCCTTCTACGGCATCACTGCTTTCCCTTCATCCGGCGCTACGTTGGCGCCGCTCCACATCCATCACATAGATCTGAATCTGGCGTGACACGCTCTCGGGCAAGGACTGAAAGCGGCAGCTCACGAGCTTGTGGCCCGGCATCTCGCCCGCGGCAACACGGATCACCTTCAGATCGCAGGGCAGGGCGGGCGCCTTCATCCGTTCGATGCGGCAGTGGCGCAGCAGCTCGCCTGGCTTGGGCAAGCTGAGCGACTCGGGCCAATGAAAGCACAGCCCGCCGGCCGACAAATCATGAATCGGTCCCTGGCCTTCCGGTACCTCGGCATGCCGGAAAAACACCGATGCCTGGTCTGACGACGGTGGCGACACCCGAAAATCATTCCGCCGCTGGATACGCCAGCCTGTGGCTGGAATGGCTGCCACCAGGTGTTGACGTTCGTCGTCGTCCTTCAGGGCAATCGATGGAATCTCCAGCTGGATCTTGACGGCGCCCGTATTGCCCACCAGGGTCAGCCCATGAGCATTGATCAGGCGGTCATACTGGGCAGGGGCCGCGTCGGTATGCAGGCAGAAGCTGTTCGCCTCCAGCGTGTCGACACGGGTGATCAGGTGAGGATGATCCTCGTCATGGCCATACAGCACCACGGGTGCCTTGGCCGACATCAGCTCACGCAACATCGAGCGCACGGCCATGCTGCCAGTTACCCGAAATTCATCCAGGCTTTCGTCCATCGAAAGCGGCAGGTAGCCGGGCAGGGGTGCGTTCATCAGGTCAGCAGACGGCTGAATGTTCACAATCGTGCTCCGGTTGTTTGCGGTGTCGTGACAATAGGCGCTGCGGCCGGCACTGTCTGCAACCAGGGGGACAGACGAGCATAAGCAGGCGATGACAGTCGGCGGATCCGCTCATCCACATTCAGGATTTCACGGATCATCTTGAGCCGTTTTTCTTCCAGAAGGCGTCGGGCATCCGGCTCGAAATCAGCCAGCGCCTGCCAGCTCTCTTCCAGATCGGCCGCCAGTTGAGGCAGGGCGCTACGCAGGTTCCTGACGCCTTCCCAGTCGCCGGCGCGTGCTGCCGTCAGCATCGATTCGGCGAGCAGCAAAGCTGCTTGATACTGGGGCGGCAGCTCGACGCCGCTTTCATCATGCTCTACGGGATAAGCCTCGGCCAGGGTGCTAGAGAACATGCCCGGCCCTCATGCGTTCGGTTTCAGGTTCATCACCTGAGGCCGAATGCTGCTCCAGGCGTCTCGCAGATCCTTCAGCAGCTCCGTCACTTCCTCGTACTTCGTCACGTCATTGTGCAGGTTGGCAGACAACAGCGTGCGGCTCATGTAGCCATAGAGCGCCGCCAGGTTGTCGGACATTTCCCCCACATCCGGGTCGAGCGAGGCTTTCAGCCCCTCGTCGATGATGCGGATCGCACGGGAGGTGGCCATGCCCTTGGCCGGAATGTCACCCTGACGCAGCGCCAGCGCCGCTTTCATCACCGCCGTCACGGCGCCATCGAACAGCATCTCGATCAGGCGGTGCGGGTCGGTCAGATGGATCGAGCTTTCCAGATCGACCGTGTGATAGGAAGACGCTGCCTTGGGCTGATATTGCATCGCAAACATGGATGAACCTGTTTGAAGAGAATCAAGAAATATGACCGTGCTCATTCTGGCACCGACTCCCGTGGGCCGATCCGCAGACGCAGCGGTGTCCTGTAGGCTTTATCGACCTTTCAGCCCCCGACTTTAGCGGCGGAACAGCCGGGTAGAAGCGGGGTGTTTCCCCGCTTGATGAAACAGAACAGCGTCTGTACGCTGAGTACTACGCGAAGGAGGAGGCGCAGATGAGTAGCTATGCGGAACAGAGCAAGATCGAGGGCCAACAGCAGGGCTTGCAACAAAGGGTGAAGACAGAAGCGGATCTGGAGCTTCGGTATGAGTTTCGAGCCGCCCGTGGTAAGGGCAGACAGGAAGAGGGCGCAGCGCTATTGAAAAAGGCTGCAGGTCAGGATGCTCAGGCCGAGCAAGGAGCCGGGTTGCTTTGATTCGCCACCATCCTCACGGCACGTACGGTGCATGAGGTGTTTCAGGCGCCCTGAACAGAAAAGGCTGGCCATGCCGAAGAATGCAAGGCCAGCCTGTATCGAGACGCTTCCATCAACGCGGCAAGATGGCCGCAATCGATGAGAAGGAGTTTGTGATCTTCGTGATGTTCGCGTCCAGCGCTGCATATTGCTTGCGCAGCTGCTCTTCACGACGAACCAGGTTTTCACTGATCCGGTCGTGCTTGTCGGTGTGCGCCTTCAGCTGACGGTTCAACATTTCCGTAGCCCCATTGATGCTGCCCTTGGGGTCAAGAATTTCCTTCAACCGGTCTGCCAGGCGCTTGGCCAGGCCAGCAGGGGCCACACCACCAATGGCGCCTGCTGCTGCGCCCGTACCAGCCGCGCCAGCCGTTGTGGAACCGGCTCCGATGGCACTCGTCTGCTGGCCAGCCAGCAGATTGCGCAACCGGCTTGGATCGCTGAGCAGCGCATCGAGCTTGTCGCCCTTGATGCTCAGGCTGCCATCACGCCCCAGCTCAAAACCTGCCTTGCTCAGGCTTGTGTTGTCATCATCACCCGGTTGGGCACGAACCAGCGAGCGAAGCTGATTCTGAATGCGAATCACCGTGGCATTGCCCTGCAAGGTGCCTGCGGTCTTGGAACCGGCGTCATATTTTGTTTCTTCGGCAATCAGGCTATTGACCTTGTTGTAAGCCTTGATGAAGTTCTCCACGTCCTCTTTCAGTGACTCGGTGTTCGTGTCGACCTCGACCGACACCGGGTTGGTATCCGCCTTTTTCAGATCGAGCGTCACCCCTTCGATCAGATCCGTCACCTTGTTGCTGGAGGAGGTGGCATTCAGTCCATTGAAGCTCAGCTCGGCGTCGCGCGCCACTTGCGTGCGCTGGCTACCGTTGCTGCTCGTGGGCGCAGTGGCCGAGAGCGAGAAACTGGCCAGACGGCTGTCACCGCGTGGCGTGGCCGTCACCTCGAAGGCATGCTTGGCACCGGTCTCGCGGCTGCTCAGCATCAGCCGCGTGCCCGTGCCATCGTTCACCAGACTGGCGTTCACGCCTGCCTTGCTGTTGTTGTTGATCAGGTCACGAATGTCTTTCAGCGTGGCGCCCGAGGGCACCGTGATGTCGAGGGCAGGGCGCTCGGCATCGGCTGTGAAGGTCGTGCCATCGGCATTCACACTGCCAAGCTGAATGCTCAGCGTGCCCCCGCCGATCAAGGCGTCCGGCCCTTCAAAGCTGCGCGTGGCAACCGCCTGGCTCTGTGCCAGTTGTTTTACCACCAGCGAGTGCATGCCCTTGGCACCACCGCTGCCACCCGTGGCCACCACGGCTCCTTCGTTGCTGCTCTTGGCCGTGCTGTTCTGCCAGGTGTTCTTGTTGGTGAGTTTTTCAGCAGCGGTTTGCAGTTCCGACAGGGCAGACTTCACCTTGCCCCATGACGACAGTTTGGTGTTGATACCGCTTTGCTGTTGCTTGATTTTGGCCAATGGCTCACGTTCGATAGCCATCAGCTGGGAGACGATGCCGTTGACGTCCAGGGATCCGCCGGCTGCTGTAATCGCCGCTGCCATATGAACCTCTACAAAATGGGTTGACTTCGGTCATCATATCGGCACCCGTCAGGCCAAAGTAAGGGGTGATCGCGCCGGCCGTGAGCTGCTTTTGTCCGCTGGTCGGATATGGCCTCGGCACAACAGATGGACGGTGCGGAAAGGGGGATGTCCGAAGTGTTTGTCGGTGTTTTTAACTTTTCTTGCTGGAAGAAGAAAGCGATCCGCGCCGTTTTTCCATATACCGGCTGGGGGTTTACTGCTTTCAACTCGCCGAGGAGTTGGAGATGGATCGGGTCGTGCCCGTGGTGATCTTCCTGAAGAGCCAGCCTGAACCCAGAACCAGCGTGGATCTAGGGGAGACAGGATTTTGCTCAGCTTTCAGCCCTTCATCTTCACGCTGGGAGCGCTCAAATCGGCCGAGTATCTGGAAGGCACCAACATCGTGGCCCGCGTCGTCTTGCCCTGCATGCGAAGTGATCATATAAAAAACCAATGGCGTGTCCTGATTTCTCAGGCACGCCGTTGGGGGGCACCGCGATGAAGCGGATAGATCGAACTGCCCTGACACCGGTAGGATGTTGCGCTGCGTTGCGTTGCAGGGCAGGGCGCGGAAAGCTGCGCTGCTGCCCCTGTGATGAACATCCTGCCAGACGGTGGCTGATGCCACCGCCAGAGCACCGATCAGCGCAGCAGGGACAGCACGTTGTTCGGCAGCGAGTTGGCCTGCGAGAGCATGGCCGTGCCGGCTTGTTGCAGCACCTGCGAGCGGGTGAGGGCGGCACTTTCCTTCGAGAAGTCGGCATCCATGATGCGGCTGCGGGCGGCCGACTGGTTTTCGGCGTTGATCTGCAGCGTGTTGATGACCGACTCGAAGCGGTTCTGCGTGGCACCGAACTTGGCGCGAGCGCTGTTGACAGCGTCGAGCATCGTGTCGAGGGCGACCATCGCAGCAGAGGCAGCCGTCACCGACGTGATGGAGGCCGTACCGGCTGCGCCCTGAGCACCGATGACATCAGTGAAGGACTTGGCCGCGGTCAGGTGAGCCGTGTCGACCACGATCGTGTCGTTGGAAGTGGCGTTGGCACCGATCTGGAAGGTCAGGGCGGCCGTTACCGAGAAAAGCTGCGTGCCGTTGAAGTTCGTGCTTTCCAGCGTGCGCTTGATTTCCTTCGACAGCTCCTGGAACTCGGCGTCCAGTGCAGCACGGTCAGCCGTGTTGTTGGTGGCGTTGGAGGACTGGACAGCCAGCTCACGCATGCGCTGACCCATGTCACCGATTTTGGCCAGTGCGCCTTCGGCCGTTTGAGCCAGCGAGATGGCATCGTTGGCGTTGCGGATGGCCACGTTCATGCCGCGGATCTGGGTGTTCATGCGCTCGGCGATGGCCAGACCAGCGGCGTCATCCTTGGCGCTGTTCACGCGCAGGCCGGTCGACAGGCGCTGAACGGACTGGGCGAGCATGCCCTGGGTGCCGGCGAGGTTACGCTGAGCGTTCAGCGACATCATGTTCGTGTTGATGATCTGGGCCATGTTCAATGCTCCGTTATCAGAGAGAAGGTTGGTTGATCCCGTTCCCGGACATCCGGTTTTGGAGGGCGGGAAACGTTCCCGTTGCCATGAATATCGGCCTACCCCTGTGTGCCTTTAACAGGGCTGTTATCCGTTTGTTCGGTCGTCTTGGCCGTTGGTCGTTGATGCCGTGTCTTGACATGAAAGCATTCATGTCATGTCACATGAGGGCGTTCGGTGATGATGAGGGGCAATATCAAAAACCAACGGCGTGCCTGAATGACCAGGACACGCCGTTGGTAGAAGAGGGCGGTGGCTGATGCCACCGCCAGATTGCCGATCAGCGCAGCAGGGACAGCACGTTGTTCGGCAGCGAGTTGGCCTGCGAGAGCATGGCCGTGCCGGCTTGTTGCAGCACCTGCGAGCGGGTGAGGGCGGCACTTTCCTTCGAGAAGTCGGCATCCATGATGCGGCTGCGGGCGGCCGACTGGTTTTCGGCGTTGATCTGCAGCGTGTTGATGACCGACTCGAAGCGGTTCTGCGTGGCACCGAACTTGGCGCGAGCGCTGTTGACAGCGTCGAGCATCGTGTCGAGGGCGACCATCGCAGCAGAGGCAGCCGTCACCGACGTGATGGAGGCCGTACCGGCTGCGCCCTGAGCACCGATGACATCAGTGAAGGACTTGGCCGCGGTCAGGTGAGCCGTGTCGACCACGATCGTGTCGTTGGAAGTGGCGTTGGCACCGATCTGGAAGGTCAGGGCGGCCGTTACCGAGAAAAGCTGCGTGCCGTTGAAGTTCGTGCTTTCCAGCGTGCGCTTGATTTCCTTCGACAGCTCCTGGAACTCGGCGTCCAGTGCAGCACGGTCAGCCGTGTTGTTGGTGGCGTTGGAGGACTGGACAGCCAGCTCACGCATGCGCTGACCCATGTCACCGATTTTGGCCAGTGCGCCTTCGGCCGTTTGAGCCAGCGAGATGGCATCGTTGGCGTTGCGGATGGCCACGTTCATGCCGCGGATCTGGGTGTTCATGCGCTCGGCGATGGCCAGACCAGCGGCGTCATCCTTGGCGCTGTTCACGCGCAGGCCGGTCGACAGGCGCTGAACGGACTGGGCGAGCATGCCCTGGGTGCCGGCGAGGTTACGCTGAGCGTTGAGCGACATCATGTTGGTGTTGATGACTTGGGCCATTTTGGTTCTCCGTGATCAGAGTGGAGGTTGTTCGATCCCGTTCCCGGACATCCGGTTCTGGACAGCGGGAAACGTTCCCGTTGCCATGAATATCGACGCCGGTTCTGTTGGCTTTAAGCCGAATTGATGCCGTTCATTCAGCCATGGCTGCCATCGGTCTCCAATCCCCCGTTTTGTGTCTGATAACCGATGAGCACAGGGACAAGCGTGCGTTAAGCGGTGACGAGCGGTGCGGAGAGGGAATCTGACCAAGGTCTATGGCATCGTGCTGTTGGTCGAATCTGTACGGCCGGGTCAACTTGGGGGTGTTATTGCTCATCATCTGAATGGCTTAACCCAGGCGGCCTTTTCTCAATCATTTGGCTGATGGCAAAGCTCCGTCAACGGTGCATGATGGTGGACATCGTGGCGGTCGTTTCCGACCTCGTTTTCCTGGCGTCGATCCCCGAGGCTGTTTGAAGCCGACGCAGCTCCTAAGGAGCCAGAATGCCCCATGTCAATCACCCATGACCAGAACTTCAAGAACCTCATCGTCGACTACCCCGTTCAGGCACTTCAGTTCTTTGTTACCGCCGAAGCCCCTCAAGCCGGGGACCTGCTTGAGATCACACCCATCCGGCAGGAGCTGCTGAAGGATCGGCTGAGTGATCGCTTCTTCGAGCTGGATGTGCCTTTGAGGCTTGAATGGAAAGACGGTCGTCGCGAGATACTGCTCTTCGTGTTGGAAGAGCAGAGTGATCCGAGGAAGTTCTCGATTTACAAACTGGCTGTCTACTGCGTGCAACTTGCCGAGCAGATGAAGATCGATCGGGTGGTGCCGGTCGTGATCTTCCTGCGCAGCAGCCGCAACCGACGCCCCTATCTTCGGTTGGGGTCAGAGCATCAAGCCTTTCTCAGCTTCCACTACATCTTCTCCGAGCTGGATCAGCTGCCCGCCGAACAGTACTTTCAGGCCACCAACATCGTGGCCCGCATCCTGCTGCCGCTGATGCGCTACTCAAAAGGGACAAGATCCCAGGTCTTTTGGCGCAGTGCGCAAGGCATCGTCGAGCTGGAGCCAGATCCGGAGAAACAGGCCAAGTACCTGGACTTTCTGGACAAGGCTTTACCGCTTACGGATAATGAACGACAACAGTATGAGCGGGACTTCCCGCAGGAGCAGCACATCATGGCAACACTGACAGAACGCTGGAAGGCCGAGGGGCGGCAGGATGGCATCCGCCAGGGGATTCAACAGGGAATCCAACAAGGCATCGAGCAAGGCATTCAACAAGGGGAGCAACAGGGCAGGCAGCAGTTGTTGATTCGGATGCTGGAAAAACGCTTCGGGTCGCTGGATGTTGGTACAGTAGAGCGTTTGCAGGCTGCTTCAACCGCCGAGCTGGATCAATGGGGTGAGCGCATCCTGGATGCAGAGCACTTGGAAGACGTGTTTCGGGTGCACTGATGCCTGTCGTGAAGGGGGGCAGGCATCTTCTGATGTGTACCGGCCGTGAAAAGTGGTTGCGTTCGCATCGAGCAGGGGAGAGGCATTCGATTGAACGCTCATCCCCCAACTCAGACCGTTCACCCTGATTAGGCCATGTGGCTGATGTCAGTTTGCGGAAAAAAGCGGATGATGAAACGAAGCCGCAGCATGGCGGCCCGATCCATTCATTAGCATTTGTGGCTTGACCTGTTCCGACACGACTTATCGTCATTTATCCTGTCGGGGTGGGTCAAGCCACTTTTTTTTTAACGGACATGGCCTCCAGGTTGGTCTGATGGCTGAAAGACTCCCGCCACTGACATGCGCCAAACAGACTTTAGCCTGTCTGCCGGTTGCAACAATCCGTGCGTCGGGCGCGGTTGGAGGGCAACAGCCGGTGCTCGTGCCATTGGTAGGACATGGTAAACCGCTGATCGAGGGCTTGGTGTTTGGGGCATGCTCTGAGGGGCCGAGCGGATAGCTGAAACCGACGAACAGCGTTGAATTTTCAGGGCATTTCCGGGCTTTCGCCAAGGAGGGCAGGGTGCCGTTCGGCCACTGGTCGGCGCCTGATTGGTACAGGGCAAGGGGTGGCTGCATAGTTGGGTCATGGCAGGACGCAGCGGGGCTGCGTCAGCACCACAACCCGATATGCAGGAAATGTCCGCAATGAATGAAGAGCGAATCATGGCAGAGATCCGGGAGGCGAATCTGTCCTACCTGATCCTGGCGCAGTCCCTGATCCGTACCGATCGGGTTCAGGCTTTGTATCGACTGGGCTTGTCGGAGGATGTGGCGGATCTGATCGATCAGCTCTCGCCGGCTCAGTTGATGCGCATGGCACAAGGCAACATGCTGCTCTGCCGCTTCCGCTTCGATGATGCGATGCTGTGGTCGCTGTTGGCAGATCATGGTGAGGGCGTCACGGACGAGAGGGCACAAGATCGTAGTGCTTCACGTCTGCATGCGGCCATCTTGCGTTCCGGCAAGTTTGAGGAGACGCTGAATGAGCGCGCGTAGCTTGCTGGAAGACAACCGGCAGATCGTCAAGGCGATCCGGATGATCGAGTTGGGCGCCCGGTTGCAGATGTTGCAGTCGGAAACTGATCTGCCCTACGAGCGTTTGCTGAGGCTGTACAAGGAAGTGGCGGGCAAGTCTCCATCGAAAGGACAGCTGCCATTTTCGACCGACTGGTTCATGACCTGGCAGCCGAACATCCATGCCTCGCTGTTCTACAACATCCATACCTACCTGATGAAGAGTTCGCCGATCGATGATGCGGACGCCATCATCAAGGCGTATGAACTGTATGCGGCCGAAGTCAAAAGCTATGGCGTGGAGCCGATGCTGAGCATCACCCGTGCCTGGCGTCTGGTGCGTTTCATCGACAGCGGTTTGGTGACGGCCATGCAATGCCGGCAGTGCAAGGGGATGTTCATCAATCATCCTTATGAGCTGGAAGACCGCTTCGTCTGTGGTTTGTGCGAACCGCCGGCCAGGGCAGGAAAGGCCAAGAAGGCCGGCACGATTCATTGATTCAGTCCGACTGCTCTCAGTCCGCACGGGCCTGACATCGACGTTCAGAGATGGAGTCCGTGCCTCACGCTTCAGCGGCTTCTGCCGGGAAACCAGACTTGACCCGAAGCATTCACCGAAACCGAGTCAGATACACCGATGAATCCAGTCAATCCAGCCATCCATATTTGTTTGATCCATGCGCCAAACCATGTTCATGCAGATGCACTGCTGGATCCGGCCTTGTACTTTTACCATCAGTTCAAGCGTCTGGGGGCTTCGGTCAGCTTCGAACGAAATCAGTTGCGTGCCGATGCGGTCAACTTCGTGTTTGGGGCGCATAATGGCTTTGATCCAGCCAACCTGAAAAAATTCAGTTGCATCATCGTCAATCTGGAACAGGTGGGCATTGGGGGGGCTTCGCTTCGGTCCGCCTATCTGCACCTGCTCAAGGCCGCTGTCACGGTCGATTATGACCCTGCCAATCCGCCTGCTTATACCAACCGCCCGGAAGATGTTCCGATTGTCTCGTTTGGGTACGCCTCGTACCTGAATCCAGGTTCGGATCAGGCGCTGCCTTTGCACGAGCGGCCGATCGACATTCTGTTCATCGGCTCGATGAACGAGCGTCGGTTTGAGTTTCTGAATCGAATCGAATCTGCCGGGAAAACGGTGTCTCTGCTTCAAACACCGGTTTATGGCGCCACGCGTGACACCATTCTCCGGCAGGCGAAGATGCTGCTCAACGTGCACTTTTATGAAAGTGCCCGATTCGAGCAGGTTCGTGCCTTCGTGAGCTTGTCCAACGGCACGCCCATTTTGTCGGAACGCCATCCGCATAGTGATCCGGGTGCTGCCTATGATCCGTGCGTCACCTGGATGGATGATGCCGTCATGGACGATTTTCTTCGCCATGATTTTGGTACCCCGTTGTTCTATGAGGTGATGGAACAGCAGCTGGCCTTGTTCCGGCAGATGGATCCTTTGGTGGAGTATGCGGATTTGTTGGGCTTTGCGTATGGGGTATGGAAGGCGCATGAATCGATGCTGCCTGCTGTACGGCAAGATGAGTACATTGGCCTGTTGTATCCGAGACAGCTTTTGCCAGGTCAGACATCGGCGATGCAGCGCGAGATGTCGGTGTCGGGTGACTTGATACCGGCAGCGCCACGCTTTCAAATGTTGCCCGACACGGAAGAGCGTATCGAAAACATGCTGGAGGCCGACCGGCCTGATCAAGCGATGATCATGATGGCCAACGCAGTGTCCGGCCATCACCACCAACCGGGCATCATCAATCACGCCTTGTTCTATCCTGCCTTTGATCGCTATTTGAGAAAATTGTCCACGCTTCTGAGTGAGCAGAAGGGGGCGAGTCGGGGCAGCGTCGCGCTGGCAGGAGAGCATGGGGCAGGCGTTTGCGTCATGCCTGTAGCGAAACAGGATGCGGGGGGGCAGGAGAAAACCCCGTCTGAAAGCATGTGCAATGGCCCGGATGGGCTGCAGTCTATTGCTCCTGTGAAAGGTGGGCATCTCATCATTGCCACCGAGTTGTACCAGGTCGGTGGGCACAGTCGTCTGCTTGAGCTTCTCGTGGACAGCGTTGATCGGCCGGTGCTGGTTTTGACCGATCTCTTTGGTAGCTATCGGAATGCACCCGAAAGCGCCGACTGGATTCGGGCGCGCATGCCCAGCGTGCCGATATACATCATTACCGAGACAGATCAGTGGAAGAAGGCCCAGAATCTGGCCAATATCGTGGATCAGTGCAAGCCTGCTCATGTCTGGTATGTGCAGCATCAGCAGGATACCGTGGCTTGGGTCGGGACGCTCTTCTCCTCGGGGGTGAAAAAGCATTTGTTGCATCATGCAGACCATAACCCAAGTCTTGGGTGCACCTTCGAAGACGTGACGATGGTCGATCTCACCGAGGCCGCGCAAGCGGTTTCATCGGCCAGCCTTGGGCGAAAGGCATACCGCTTGCCCCTGCATGTTGCCGAGAGAGGTCAGCGTCCGGCAGGTGAGCCGGTGTCTCTAGACAAGATGTCCGTCGTGATGGCCGGGCGCCGTGGGAAGTTCTCGCTCGGGGGGCCTGTTGGGCTTCATCTGATCGTGGAAACGGCGCTGAGAACAGTGGGTGGCAGCTTTTTCCATATTGGTGACTTGGGCGAGCATTGCGTGCGTTTGGTCAAAAATCACCTGAAAACACAAGGCATCAACCCGAAGCGCTTCATGCCGGTGGGTCAGGTGCCTTCGGTGTGGGAAACGCTGAAGACGCTGGACGCACATGTCTACATCGGTTCGGCGCCATTTTCAGGTGGCACCAGTGCCGTCGAAGCGCAGGGTTGTGGCTATCCGGTCTTGCCCTATACGGGCTTTGAAGCAGGCTCCTTGCTTGCCGACTATTCCTCTTATGCAGACGTGGCCTTGGGCTGGAAGGATCTGAGTGAGCTTCGTGAGAAGCTGGTCAGCATGCCCGAGCAGTGGGAGGCGCGCTGCCGTGAGGCCAGGGCTTTCTACGAAGCCAACTTCAGCAAGGCCGTGTTCGAGGCTGCCATTCAGGAGGTTTGTGATGGGTGATGCTTGGGTTGTTCAGGCATATGAGCCTCGATGTGCTGATGAATGGAACCGTTTCATCGCAAGGTCACGTAACGGCGTCTTCCTGTTCGATCGAGGGTACATGGATTACCACGCCGATCGGTTTCAGGATGCGTCGGTGATGGTGCGTGATGCCAGAAATGCTCGTTTGATGGCTGTCTTGCCTTTGCATCGGGTGACCAGCGAGGGGCAATCGACGCTCATCAGTCACGGCGGTCTGACCTTTGGCGGGCTGGTGATGGATCCGAAGCTGGGCGGCAGTGCGGTGCTTGCCATTTTCGAGGCCCTGGTCAGCCATTGGCGCCACCAGGGGGTGAGCCGTCTTGTCTACCGGCCTGTGCCACATATTTATCATCGCCTGCCCAGTGAAGATGATCTGTATGCCTTGCACCGTCTCGGTGCAAGGCTGGGGGGAGTCCAGCTCTCCAGTACCTTGGATTTGGCACGACCCGTTCCAGCCTCGGAGGCACGGAATCGGGTAAAGGCGAAGGCGAACCGTTTGGGGGTGACGGTTCGACCTGCTTGTTTCAGTGAGTATTGGCCCTTGCTTGAAAGCACGTTGGCCAGGCGTCATGGTGTCAAACCTGTGCACAGCTTGGACGAAATTCGGTTGTTGAGTGATCGCTTCAAACAAATCGAGCTGAACTGTGCCGTTCAGGCGTCCGGTGGATCAGGAGACATATTGGCAGGTACGGTTCTTTACTGTTATGACGGCGTGATGCATGCACAGTACTTGGCGGCCTCTGAAGACGGTTATCAGGTAGGGGCCATGAATGCGCTGATGGAGCATTGCATCAGGGATGCAAAGGAACGAGGCATGAGGTGGTTCAGTTTTGGAACATCGACCTATGACGGTGGCAAAGCCTTGAATGATGGTTTGTTGCGCCATAAGGAACAGTTTGGCGCCAGAAGCACCGTGCTGCAAAGCTATGAACTCGATATCGGAGGCTGATGAAATGACGGACGCGGTTTTTGCTTCACGTGATATGGCCAGTTACGAGCGATCCTATGTGGCCTCCAGCTTCGAACCAACCCAGGCAGCCATGCGAAAGAAGGTGGTTGTGGAGCAGCTCAATCGTTGGCGGCCAAAGCGCTTGCTGGAGGTTGGGTGTGGGCAGGATGCCATCTTCAATCATTATCGGGGGTTTGAAGCATGCGTTGTCGTGGAACCCGGCGAAGGCTTTGCCAACACGGCCAGATCAATGGCCAAGGGTGATGCCCGTATTCGGATTGTGCAGGACTTTCTGGAAAGTGCCGCGCTCAATGGCGTTCTTGGCGAAAAGCCTTTTGATGTGATCCTGATTTCCGGGCTGCTTCACGAGGTGGGGGATCCGGTTGGGCTGATGGCTGCAGCTGCCATGCTGATGGGGCCGGGCAGTCAGTTGCATGTGAATGTGCCCAATGCGCGTTCATTGCATCGTGTGCTGGCCTTCGAGATGGGGCTGATCGATGACTTGCATCAGATCTCCGAGCGGCAGAAATCCCTGCAGCAACATCGCACGTATGACTTGAAGTCCTTGAAGGATTTCTGCACGCGCCTGGGTTTTCAGGTGACGGAGGCTGGATCCTTTTTCATCAAGCCTTTCACCCATGACCAGATGTTCCTCTTGTCCCAGGTTGGTCTGCTGGATGAGCGGATGCTGAACGGGTTGATGAAGCTGGAGAAGCATCTGCCGGGCCTGGGGTCTGAAATCTACGTGAACCTGAAACTGGCGTGATGGGGTGGCCAGCCCTGTTTTCATTCTCTTTTGATCAAGGTGATTCCGATGACATCCTCGCAAGCATGTCCTCTGCTGTTGGTTGGTAATTCGCTGTCGGTGCTGGTGGCCGCCACGGAAAGGGCGCGTTTGGGCTTGAAAACCGTCGTGTTGAACCCTGGCCGCGGATTGGGTGGCTACTTTGCGGGGGTACAGGTGATGGGGCGTCGGCGTGATGCGGGGATGGTGCTGTTCGAGGCCAGTGCCTTCAGCGAAGCAGGCAAGCCCCCGTCACTGGATGAATACAACCCGATGAAGCGCAATGATGTGGGCCGTTTCATGGGGGTGATTCGTGATTATGTCCGTTCGCAACAACCGACGAGGCTTATCGACGCGCCACAGATGTGGCTTGAAGGCAGCTGGATGCCCGACATGATGCTGGGTAATGGCATCGAAGCCATGTCCTGCTTGTCTCAGGCCGACAAGATTCGCGAGGAGTTGACGGCGATTTCGGCCCGGATTCGGGTGGACAGCAGCCTGTGTCACCCGGCCAACAAGGCGGCCTGGCCGGTGGATGGCGCAGCCCCGGCTGACTGGCATCTGATGACGGCAGGGCGTTCGATACCCTTTGACTGTGACTCGATCTCTCGGCTGGTGCATGGTAATACCCTGCACGAGGCGATGTTCCTGCCCTATGCCAAGCAAGTGATGCACCGGGACGCCACGCATTTGTCTGCGCTCTACCATCGTTTGCCCTGGTTGCCCTTGTATTGGCCCGAAAGCCTGCTGGCCGTCCTCGATGGACAGCCGACAAAGCTGGCGCCGACCTTGCTCGCTCATCCGGATGGTTCCACCGTGGCCGATTTTTGCCAGCGTCTGATTGCGAGGCTTCGTCAAGATCCTGCCATCACGTTGATCGAGGATCAGCCGCTTGGCATGAAGCGGGAGGCCGACGGCTTCAAGCTGGTGCTCGCCCACCACGGTGAGTTGAAGGCAGCACGTCTTGCCTGGGCCATGACGCCGGGGCAGGGCTTGCAACTGGCCGGGCTGCCCTCGGCGCCGGCCAATGATGAACGCTTGCCGTTGGCACTGGGCTTTTTCCGTTTCCGGGAGGATCGGTTGGGACGTGCATTCAGCTTCGCTCACACCGTGGGTGATGCGGTCGGCACCTACCGTGTCACGAACAGCACCGCTTGTGGTGCGCCGGCCGAGCCGGGCATGGTGAACCTCGTGGTTGAAGCCAATCCCCGGCGTCTGGCCAGCGTCCATCGGCTCGATGGCACGGCCACGGATGAAGCGGTGATTCAGGCCATGCTGACGGATCTTCAGCACACGGGCCTGATCCGCGCTTTGGGTGAGGCGCCGGCCGCGGAACTTCGACGTTTCGATGGCGCGTTGCCGTTGCCCACTCACGAGGCGGTTCGTCACTTCCTCGCGGATCAGCGGGCGCTGCTGGCGGCATTCCCCGGCATCGAGTTGATGAGTGCCAGCGCCGCGCCGTTTGCGATGGGTTTATCGGATCAGATGGTGCAGGGCTTGCAGGTGGCAAGCCGTGGCATCAGTGAAGACCATTGGCAATCGGCTCGCCAGCATGCCGCAGTGGTCGGCGCTGAATCGGATGCGCTGGTCGGCGTGTGAACGGGATGTCTGGTTAACGAACACATCAGGGTGAAAACATGTTGACGGATTGCATCACGATGCAGTTGCCGAGGATTCAGGATCCGCGTGGCAACCTGACCTTTGTCGAAGGTGGGCGGCAGATTCCCTTTCAGATCGAGCGCGTGTATTACCTGTACGACGTGCCGGGTGGTTCCGAGCGGGGCGGGCATGCCCATCTGAATCTGCATCAGTTCGTGATCGCGATGTCGGGCAGTTTCGACATCGTGCTCGACGATGGCTTTGGTCGCAAGCGCTATCACCTGAACCGTTCTTATGAAGGACTTTACATTCCGCCGATGACCTGGCGTGAGCTGGACAATTTCTCATCTGGCAGTGTCTGCATGGTGCTGGCCTCGGCGGTGTACGACGAATCGGACTACTTGCGCAATTACAGCGACTTCATGCTGGAGGTGCATGGACGGCGCAAGGACGCCGAGCACCAGGATAGGGCACTCGGCACGCAAGGCGTCTCAGCCTGAGGCGCCCAGGCCGAGCGTGGTCGGGTGTGGGGGCAGGGCCACGGTTGATGGCCTTTCATCCTGCCCGGCTTCCGCTCATCGCGACGCGGGTGGGCTGGCTCGTGGTTGACCGAAGATCGTGAGTGAAGCCGAGTCCTCACGAATGGAGCCGCTACCATGACACTGCTTGTCGAGCCAGTTGCTCGCCCAGCCGATCAGCCCACTGCCGCGTTGCCTGGCATTCGCGAAGCCAGTCAACAGCCCAGGGAGGTTGTGCCGTTTCTGAACCTCAGGGCCATCAATGAGCGCCATCGGGCGGCGTTCCGCGAAGCGTTCGAGCGGGTGATGGATAGTGGGTGGGTGTTGCTGGGTGAACAGACCGAAGCCTTCGAGCAAGCCTTTGCGGCTTATTGTGGGGTGAAACACTGCATATCGGTCGGTAATGGGCTGGATGCCCTGCAACTGGCGTTGAGAGGGTGGGGGATAGGTCACGGAGACGAGGTGATCGTGCCCTCGCACACTTATATTGCAACCTGGCTGGCCGTCAGCTACACCGGTGCAACACCCGTGCCGGTGGAGCCGAAGCCCGGCTCATACGATATCGACCCGGCACAGGTTGAGGCCGCCATCACTTCACGGACGAAAGCCGTGCTGGCCGTTCACCTCTATGGCCGGCCAGCAGACATGCGTGTGCTGCGGGCGCTGGCCGCGCGTCGTGGCATTCATCTGCTGGAGGATGCTGCGCAGGCGCATGGTGCGCGGCGCGACGGAAAACGCTGCGGCAACCTGGGTGATGCGGCCGGATTCAGCTTTTACCCTGGCAAGAATCTGGGGGCGCTGGGGGATGCGGGGGCGGTGACGACCAACGATGATCAGCTGGCCAAGCGGGTGCGCATGCTGCGAAACTACGGCTCCGACAAGAAGTATGTTCATGATCTGCGTGGCTTCAACTCGCGAATGGATGAGCTTCAAGCCGCCTTCCTGTTGGAGAAGCTGAAGGTGCTGGATGACGACAATCGTCGTCGCCGTGAGATTGCCGAGCGGTATGGTCAGGCGTTGGCGGATCTTCCGGATCTGGTGTTGCCGCCGCTGGATGAGGGGGAGGGCATCGTGCCGGCTGAACCGTGGTCTGGCTGGGAGACGGCTTCATCGGGCCAGTTGTCTGCTTCGGCAGACAAGGGCATTCAGTCTGCCTGGCATCTGTTCGTGGTGCGTCATCGCGAGCGCGATCGGCTGGCTGAAAAACTGGTGCAACATGGGGTGCACACGCTGATCCATTACCCGACGCCGGTGCATCATCAGAAAGCTTATCAGGATGACCCGGTCAGCCAGCTGCATCTGCCGCTGGCGGTGCAGTATGCCCGAGAGCTGTTGAGTCTGCCGATCGATCCGACCATGAGCGATGCCCAGGTTCAGCAGGTGATCGACGCAACCCGAGCGGCGGTCTTGTCCCTGTGAAGGGGCTGAGCAGGTTTGGGCCGGCAGGTGCTACAGGCAGGTGTAAAAAAGCCTGAGCAGTCGGGGGAGTTTGCCCAGGCTGCTTGATTGGCGCGCGTGATGCTCGCCTGGCGTGGCTCATGCGGGGACGGATCCCCGCATGACAGGCATGAGGGTCAGGCAAGGGCTTAAGCCGGGTTGGTTTCACCGGCTTGGTCGTGTGAGTGCCGAATCGATGCCTGATATTCCTGATACAGCTTTTTGTAGAGCTTGTCGTACTTCGCGGCTTTTTCCACGTCGTTGCGGGCGTCGTACAGTGCCCAGAGCTGCTGGGCAGCAATGAAGCTGCCACGGCCGCTCAAGGATCCGGGCAGGTCGCTGGTATCGCCGATGGCCAGCGCTTTCAACCAGCATTCTTCCATCATCGGGAGCAGGTGCGGCCCTTGCTCGGGGCGGCGGTTCATCTGTTCCAGCAGCAACGAACCTACCGTCAGATGAAAATCAGGCGAGTGATCCCAGTGCGGCATTTCATCGGAGGCGAAGATCATGGCGTCTTCGATCCGACCGATACTTTTCATGCATTCGATCATTCGGATCACCATGTCATGCAGCCAGGGCGGGCGCTGATCGAAGAGCTTGTAAGCTCGTTCGTAGTATTCGACGGCCTTGGCCGGCTCGTTCTGAACGTCGTATTCCTTGCCCAGCTGGAAGTTGTAGTACGGCACATCCGGGTCTTCCTTCAACTTCTCCAGCAGCAGCTCCATGTTTCGGCCGCGCTTGTTCTGCATCTGGGCCGGCATGTAACCATCATGTCGGGCAATGATGTCTGAATCGATGACGGGCAGGTTGTGGGCGGGCTGTTCGTGGATTTTTCCCCGATAGCGAACGCCTTTGGGCAGAATGCAGGCAATATGGTGTGAGGTGTTCAGGTGCGCCTGCTCGCTGCCCAGATCGCTATCGATCCGCACATTGAGAATGATGCGCCGGGTATCGTGCTTGAGCGCCTTCAGTTGCTCGCCGCCAGCCACGATCCATTCATCCGCATCGAGCACCAGGTTCCAGTCAGCGTCCGATTTTGCGAGGGCGGCGTTTCGGGCTGCGGCAAAATCGTTCGTCCAGCGGCGTTCGTAGACGGTGGCGCCCAGTTCACGGGCGATTTCCTTGGTTCGATCGGTGGAGCCGGTGTCCAGCACGATCATCTCGTCCACCCAGGGCTTGACGCTTTCCAGGCAGCGGGCCAGGCAGCGCTCCTCGTTCTTGACGATCATCGTCAGCGCAACTTTTTTCATGCAAGCGTGTCCTCATCTGGTTGCATGCTTTGACGCCTCATTTTTTCATGGGCTCAAGGGCGCCATTCCCACGATAAAGCCGTGCTTGGCCGCTTATATCGCGGTCTGCGACATCGAAGCTTGCTGCCGCTGCTTCAGGTAGAGAGCTTCACAGAGGGACTGGGCCTCGCGGGCCTCTTCGGTTTTGCCCAGACGCTCATAGGTCTCCCAGAGGAGGTGGGCGGCCAGAAAGCTGCCGCGTCCCGATACGGCGCCGGTCAGTGTGGGAACATCCCCGAGCTGAAGGGCTTGCAGGCATAGCGCTTCCACCAGGGGCAGGTATTCGGCTTGCTGCTGCGGGTGCTGCTTCAGCTGCTCGGCCATCAGGGTGGCGGCCACATAGTGGAAGTCGGGGGAATGCTGCCAGTGTTCGAGCTCCATCGAGGCCAGCTCGATGGCCTGCGCCAGTTGTTCAGACCGCTTCAGGCATTCCAGCATCCGGATGATCAGGTCATGGCGCCAGGCAGGGTGGGTCCTGTCCAGTTGGTATGCCCGCTGATAGTGGGTGAGTGCCTGCTGGGGGTGCTGGAGGCTGTCATGCTCTTTACCGAGTTGGTACTGATAATAGGCATCATCCGGATGTGCTTGCACCTCGGCCATCAGCAAATCGAGGTTACGGGTGGCTTTGGTGGCGCGCTGAGCAGGTTGGTAGCCATCGTGGCCGATGACCAGGGAGGACATCAGCGTGGGCAGCTTGTGTACGGGTTGCTCGTGGATACGGCCCTGATAGCGGACGCCACGCGGCAGGATGCGGGTGATCATGCCGTGGTCGACCAGCGACGGGTCATCTTCGCTCAGCTGATTCTGCAGGCGAACGTAGTGGACGGCAGGCTGGGCAGCCTTGCGCAGGTCGTGCAGATATTCACCGCCGGAGATGAGCCACTCATCGGCATCCAGGATCAGGTTCCAGTCGGCCTGGGATAGTGCCAGGGCTGCGTTTCTGGCAGCCGAGAAGTCGTGTGTCCAGCGCCGTTGATGCACCTCGGCGCCTTCTGCCCGAGCAATGGCCATCGTCTGATCCGTCGAGCCGGTATCGAGCACGATCATCTGGTCAACCCAGGGCCTGACGCTTTGCAGACATCGGGCCAGGCTACGTTCCTCGTTCTTGACGATCATCGTCAGGGCGATGGTTTTCATGGGGCTTGCTCCTTGGCAGATGAGCGCGATCCAACGGGCGGGACGCGGGCTTGCGCCATTCTGTGCTTATTGCCCCTTGAGTGATCGGTAGAAAAGCAGGAGCTTTGTCTTCTGGTGCGGCGGCCATCAATAGACCCCGAGATGGCAGAGAAGCTGGACTTGTTGGCAGCGTTGTTCAGCGTCTCGATTCAAGCCGCTACAAGCCAGCGCTCGACGTTCATTGGCCCCCATCAGCCGTTGGGCAGCGCTCAGGGGCGTGCCGGGGGGCTTGGCTCAAGAATGCGCGGGATCGTCCGAAACAAGGGACAGCGCCATTGTCCAGGGCTTCATCGAACACGTCCTCAGTGCCAGCGTACCGGTGTGGCGACACACCCGGTTGCAGCCATAGCGGCATGAGGGGTTCGACAGGGGCCGGCTGGCAGGGGCCAACCAGTAGGGGAACGTCAGATGTTTGTCATTATCGGCTATGTGGTGGTGCTTGGCTCCGTGATCGGTGGCTATGCGATGGCGGGCGGCCATTTGGGGGCCTTGTTCCAGCCGCTGGAACTGCTGATGATCGGTGGTGGGGCGGTGGGTGCCTTCATCGTGGCCAATCCGGGCAAGGAGCTGAAGGCGACGCTGGGCGCGTTGCCGAGCATCTTCAAGGGATCCAAATACACCAAGGAGCGCTATCTGTCGTTGATGGCGATGCTCTACGACATCCTGAACAAGGCCCGAAAGGAAGGGCTGATGGCGATCGAGAACGATGTGGAGGCGCCCGAGAGCAGCCCGCTCTTCACGCGCTACCCGGATCTGGTGGCTGATCATCACTTGACGGAGTTCGTGACGGATTATCTGCGGATGATGATTTCCGGCAACCTGAACGCGCTGGAGATCGAAAACCTGATGGACAACGAGATGGAGACCCACCATCACGAGGCGATGGTGCCGGCGCATGCGATTCAGAAGGTGGCCGATGGCTTGCCGGCCTTCGGCATCGTGGCGGCGGTGATGGGGGTGGTGCACACGATGGGTTCGGTGGGGCAACCGCCGGCCATTCTGGGCCAGATGATCGCGCACGCGCTGGTGGGCACCTTCCTGGGGATTCTGCTGGCGTATGGCTTTGTGGCGCCGATTGCCGATCTGCTCACGCAGAAAACCAATGAGGCAGCCAAGGAGTTGCAGTGCGTGAAGGTGACGTTGCTCGCCAGCATGCAGGGTTATGCGCCAGCGGTGTGCGTGGAGTTCGGGCGCAAGGTGCTGTATTCGACCGAGCGGCCGAAGTTTGCCGAGCTGGAAGGCCACGTCAAGCAGAAGAGGGCATAAGCCATGTCGGCCGCATCCGCCAAGAAGACGCAACCGATCGTCATCAAGCGTATCAAGAAGGGAGGCCACGGCCACCACGGGGGGGCATGGAAAATTGCCTACGCCGACTTCGTGACGGCGATGATGGCCTTCTTTCTGCTGATGTGGCTGTTGAGTTCTGCCAGTGAAAACGACCTGAAGGGGATTTCGGAGTACTTCCAGACGCCGCTGAAGATCGCGTTGACGGGCGGCAGTGGTGTGGGCGACCGGACGGCGGTGGTGCCGGGTGGTGGCATGGATCTGACGCGCAAGGATGGTCAGGTCAACAGCCGGGTGACGATGGCGCAGAAGCGGCGCAAGGAGCAGGAAAAGCTGATGGCGCTGCAGAAGCAGCTGGAGGAGTCGATCATCAAGATTCCGGCGCTGGAAGCCCTGCGGGATCAGATCCGGATGGAGATGACGGTGGACGGTCTGTCGATCCAGATCGTGGATGCGGGCAAGAAGCCGCTCTTTGCTTCGGGCAAGAGCACGGTGCTGGCGCCGGCGATGCGCGAGCTGCTGCGCACCATCGGCAAGATGCTGAACGACGTGGACAACGCGTTGAGCCTGAGCGGCCATACCGATGCGATGCCTTATGCGGGTAAGGCCACCGGGGGCTATTCCAACTGGGAGCTGTCGGCCGAGCGAGCCAATTCGTCCCGTCGCGAGATGGTGATGGGCGGGCTGAATCCGGACAAGGTGCTGCGGGTGCAGGGCCTGGGGCCGGTGGTGCCGCTCGACAAGACGAATCCACGCGATCCGATGAATCGGCGCATCGCCATCGTGGTGCTGAACGAGGAGGCGAAGGCGCGCATCCTGTCAGGCTATGAGGTGTCGGCCTCGGATGAGACGAGTGCGGCCGAGGCGATCAGTGCGGCGCCATGAGCTCGGGGGCAAGCCCTCTGCCTGTGTGCAACGGTTGATGCGTTGGTAGCAGACGATCGAGGCGCCCGAAAGGGCGCCATTCCTTTTGATGAGCCGATGGGCTGATGAGCTGATAGGCCGACGGGCCGATGGCCCAGTCCGGGTGAGCCTGGGGCAGGTGGCAGCGTGAGCGGCAGGGGCCGGGGCAGGCAATGGTGTGGCCCGGCGGTTCCCGCCCGTCATGCGCGTCTGACCGCTTGTCCTGTCCGCCCTAAAGTGCGTCGTTTCCCCGCCTTTTTCCGGCTATTTCGGCGCCGAAGGGCTGGCCATAATCCTGTCATCTGAAGCAAAAGACGCGCGGAACAGATGGCCGACCAGCCCAGCAAAGAGGACAAGCAGTTACCTGCCACCGACACCCGCCTGAGACAGGCGGCCGAGGAAGGCAATGTGCCGCGGTCGCGTGATGCGGGGCATTTGCTCGTGGTGGGCACGATGCTGGCCATGCTGGCAATGCTGGGGCCAGGGCTGGCCGAGGGCATCCAGCAGCTGCTGGCCCAGGCTTTTCGTTTCGATCACCGGGCCAAGGGTGATGTCTTCGATGCGATGGTGCCCACGATGGGCCGGTTCATCGATGTACTGTGGCCGCTCTTTGCGGTATTGCTGGTCGTTTGCGTGGCGGCGCTGGCCGCTGGCGTGATTCCAGGCGGCTTCAACCTGGCCACGAAGGCGCTGGGTTTCAAGCTCTCGAAGATCAGCCCGCTCAATGGGCTGAAGCGGATCTTTTCGATCAAGAACTTTGTCGAATTTCTGAAGCTCTCGCTGCTCACGCTGATCCTGGGCAGCATCGGCAGCTGGTATGCCGCCAGCCGCTTTCCCGCCTTTGCCACGCTCTCACAGGGCACGTTCCGGTCGGCGCTGCCCGAGGCGGCCGGGCTGATCGGTATCGGCTTTGGCCTGATGATGGTGGTGTTGCTGCTGATGGCAGTGTTCGACGTGCCTTTTCAGTGGTTTCGCCATCGGGCCGATTTGCGGATGACGCGGGAAGAAGTCCGGCGTGAGAGCCGTGAGCAGGAAGGGGATCCACAGTTGCGCGGACACATACGATCCAGGCAACGTGAGGCCGCTCGTCGGCGCATGCTGACGGCCGTCCCGAAGGCGGACATCGTGGTCTCGAATCCGACCCATTATGCGGTGGCGATCAAGTATGACGAGGCAGCCGGGGGGGCGCCACGCGTCGTTGCCAAGGGCATTGATGCCCTGGCGATGCGGATTCAGGCCATTGCACGGGAGTCGGGGGTGCCGGTGTTGCAGGCGCCGCCGCTGGCCAGGGCGTTGTATGCCCATGTGGAACTGGAGCAGGAGATTCCCCAGGCGCTGTACGTGGCGGTGGCTCAGGTGCTGGTTTATGTCTATCAGCTCAGGCACTGGGTGCCGGGCCGGAGCCTTGCGCCGGAGCCACCGGTCGATCTGCCTGTTCCTGACGAGATGGATCCGAAGAATACTGAGAAAGGTGAACGAACATGAGCGCGCCATTGACGAATGTCCGCCAAGGGGCATTGGCCAAGGCGGGTGGCGGGCTTCGGCTGCCCTCGGCACTGAAGCTGGGCGGTCACGAGATTCCGCTGCCGCCGCTGTCTTCCTTGGCCGTGCCGGGGCTGGCCATCATGGTGCTGGCCATGATGCTGTTGCCGCTACCGGCACCGGTGCTGGATTTTCTGTTCACCTTCAACATCGCTTCGTCGCTGCTGGTGCTGCTGGTGGCTGTCTACACGGTGAAGGCACTGGATTTTGCCGTGTTTCCGACCGTGTTGCTGGTGACGACGTTGATGCGGCTGTCGTTGTCGGTGGCTTCGACGCGAGCCGTCTTGCTGCACGGTCACACGGGCACGGATGCGGCGGGCAAGGTGATCGAGGCGTTTGCCAATTTCCTGATCGGTGGCAATTTTGCGGTCGGGATCATCGTGTTTGCGATTCTGACGGTCATCAACTTCATGGTGGTGACGAAGGGGGCTGGCCGGATTGCAGAGGTCTCGGCGCGTTTTGCGTTGGATGCCATGCCGGGCAAGCAGATGGCGATCGATGCCGATCTGAACACCGGGCAGATCGATCAGGAAGAGGCACGCCGTCGCCGGCAGGAGGTGAGCCGTGAGGCCGATTTCTATGGCTCGATGGATGGTGCCTCGAAGTTCGTGCGGGGCGATGCGATCGCCAGCATCCTGATCCTGGTGATCAACCTGGTGGGGGGCTTGTCGATTGGCATGTTCCAGCACGGGCTGTCGGCCAGCGTGGCGGTGAACAACTATGTGCTGCTGGCGATCGGGGATGCGCTGGTGTCGCAGGTGCCGGCACTGGTGATTTCAGTGGCAGCTGGTCTGATCGTGTCCCGTGTGGGCGACGGTACCGACGACATCGGCAAGCAGATTGCGGCGCAGCTTTTCTCGCTGCCGCGCGCACTGGGGCTGGTGGCGATGATCGTCGGCGTGCTGGGACTGATTCCGGGCATGCCGCACCTGGCTTTTCTGTCACTGGCGGCGATGCTGGGCTATGTCTCGTTCAAGCTGAGCGTGATGGCCAGGCAGGCGCCTGAGCCGGTGGCCGATGAGGTGGTGCCGGTGAACGATGGCGATGCAACCTGGGATGATGTGCAGCCGGTGGATGTGCTGAGCCTGGAAGTGGGCTACAAGCTGATTCCGCTCGTGGACAAGGATTCGGGGGGGGATCTGCTGATGCGCATCAAAGGTGTTCGGCGCAAGTTTGCGCAGGAAATCGGTTTCCTGCCACCGCCGGTGCATGTGCGTGATCAGCTTGATTTGCGGCCGAACAGTTATCGGATCGGCCTGAAGGGCGTGACGGTCGGGGCCGGGGAGGCATTTCCCGGCTTGTGGCTGGCCATCGATCCGGGTCATGCCAGCATGCCGCTCAATGGAACGGCCACGAAGGATCCTGCCTTCGGGCTGCCGGCTTACTGGATTCAGGCGGCCGAAAAGGACATGGCGCAGGCGTCGGGCTACACGGTGGTGGATGCGTCCACGGTGGTGGCCACACATTTGCACCATCTGATGCAGATGCACGCCTGGCGATTGCTGGGCCGGGGCGAGGTTCAGCAGCTGCTCGACCATCTGACCCGCTTCATGCCGAAACTGGTCGAGGAAGTGGTGCCGAAGCTGGTGCCGGTGCCGGCTTTCCAGAAGGTGTTGCAAAACCTGCTGGAAGAGGGCGTGCATGTGCGCGACCTGAAGTCGATCGTCGAATCGTTGTCGGAGCATGGTGCGAAGGTGCAGGAGCCGGGTGAACTGACCCGCGAGGTGCGGGTGGCGCTGGCACCCGCCATCGTGCAGGGCATTTTCGGCTCGAATCAGGATCTGTCGGTGGCTGCGCTCGATCCGACGCTGGAGTCGCTGCTGATGCAGTCCTTGGCACCGGGTGGAAGTGCCGCGCTCGATCCGTCGGTGGCGGACTTCCTGGCAACGGAGGCGTCGAGAATCTGCCAGCAGCAGGAATCACTGGGGCTGCCAGCGTGCCTGCTGGTGCCTGACCGCATCCGGCCGCAGGTGGCAGCCATGATCCGCAAGGCCGCACCCCGGCTGCGGGTGCTGGCCCATGCCGAAATCCCCGACACCCACACCATTCGTATCGGTCATCTGATTGGGAGTAATCGATGAAAACCATGATTTTCAGTGGTCGTACCATGCGCGAGGCGATGGCGCAGGCCAAGCAGCGTTTTGGTGCCGACATCGACATTCTGAGCAGTGATCAGGTTGGTGATGAGGTTCAGGTGACCGTGGTGGTGCCCGAGGCCGGTGGTGGACGCCGTCGAAAGGCCGTCGAGCGAGTGTCGGCCAGCATCAAGGCACTGGCCGACGCACCGATGAAGGGTGAGCGGGCGAGCAACGCGGCGAAGGGCATCGAGACGGCCGACATGGTCGCGGCTTCCCCTGAGGCGTCGGCATCGGCGCCGGATGCACAGGCCGGCACGCATGCCGGGACTGCCAGGGTCGAGGCGGATGAGGTCGTGCAGACGGCGGGCACAAAAGCCGGCAAATCGGCCAAAGAAACCAAGGACGCGAAGCAGGCCAAAGAGACCAGGACGGGCCGCACGACCCGACTGGCCAAAGGGGCGAAGACCGGTACACGCAAGACAGCCAGAAGTGCCAAGGCCGAAACATTGGCCGAGGCGGACGGTAGTTTGGGCGCGGATGCGTCCGTGTCCGATGCCGAGTGTCTGACAGGGGCAGGCAGCCGCGTTTCGCTTGAAGGTGATCAGCAGGCTAATGATGTGGTCGGTCAGCAAGCCGCGTCGCCTGATGTGGTGGAGGGGGCAAACGAGCAGTCCACGGGGCCGCTCAGCACGCTGGATTTTGAGCGGCAGCGGCGCCTGCGGCAGGAGAAGCATGCACGTGCCGGAAGCGCCGGCGCAGCGGCTGGTGCCATGACAGGCGTTGCTTCAGGTGGCGTGGCGGGGTCGGGTGCTGAGACCGCTGCGGCCGAGGCACCGTCAACCGCTGGCTTGCCAACACAGGCATCGTCGTTGGTGCATGCGCTGGTGGCTGCGCAGGCGGCACAGGCCGAAAAAGGAATGACTGGGCAGGCTTCGGCAGCCATGCAGCCGGGCGTGCCTGTTGGCATGGGGGCGGTGGCTGGCGTGCGCGTTGGGGTTGGCACCGGTGTGCAGCCAGGGGGCGTATTGGCTGACGGGGTCGCTGGCGCCACAGTGGCAGGCCAGGCCGTGCCGGTAGGTTCAAGCGCTGGTGGCTGGCGCATGGCGGGTCAACCGGTGGAGGCTTCGGCGGGGAGCAACCCGGCCGCGTCCTCCGGTGTGCTGACGGGCGTGGCAACTGGTGCTGCCGAGGCCGGGCAGGTGCCCGCCGCCTCGCGGCTGTCGCTGGTGCTGAACTCGGCCCGCCGGATGTTGAGCGGCACGCCGGGGCGTTGGCTGGGCAGATGGGGCAGTGCCGAGGCAGTGCTGGCTGCCCACGTGGCGGCGCCCAGCGACGCAGCCGTCCAGGCAGCGACGGTGGCAGTGGGCACTGTCGCCGTGGGTGATGCGGATGCTGTGGCGCGCCCGGCCGGTTTTGGGCAGGAGGCGCCGATGCCGCTGTCGTCCTTGCTGCAATCGGATGCGGGCACCTCAGAGTGGCCGTCGTTGTCATTGCAGGCCGATGAAGGGACTTCGCAGGCGGGCAATCAGGCCGCGGTCGCGGATGCGCCTCCGTCGGCTGCACAGGCGGGGGCGCCCATGTTGGCGGCGGGGGGTGAGAGAGACGCCGCTCAGATCATGGCGACACCGGTCGGGCGTGAGAGCCGTCTGACGGGGGTTGGCTGGTTCGAGACGGCCCGTCGTCGGCCAGGTCAGATGCGGTTGTTGCGCAACCTGTTGGCGTGTCAGTTTTCGCCGGCATTGGCCCGCACGCTGGTGAGCCTGTTGCCGGTGGATTACAGCGATGTGCAGGCCGATGAATGGCTGCGCCAGATGATGTTGCGCGCGCTGGCGGGCGTCAATGGTCGGGCGGGCATCCTGCCGGGGAATACGGAACAGACGATTTTTGACAAGGGGGGCGTGTTTGCGCTGATCGGCCCCACCGGGGTGGGCAAGACGACGAGCATTGCCAAGATCGCGGCCCACCATGTGTTGCGGCATGGGCCAAAATCGCTGGCGCTGATCACGGCCGATGTCTACCGGATCGGGGCACAGGAGCAGCTTCGGGCTTTTGGGAAAATGCTCGGCGTGCCGGTGCAGGTGGCGCAGGATCGCGACGTGCTGCAAACGCTTCTGAAAGAGCATGAGTCGCGTGGGTTGGTGCTGATCGATACGGCCGGCATCAGCCAGCGTGACGAGCGTGTCTCAAAGCTGACATCGGCGCTGTCACTTGCGCAGGTCAAGCGTGTGCTGGTGCTGAACGCAGGCACGCAGCCCGGCGGCATCGAGGATGTGCTGCGCGCCTTCAGGGCGAGCGAGACGGCTGGTGTGCTGCTGTCGAAGGTGGATGAGGCGGTGGGGCTGGGCGCATGTTTCGATGCCCTGATCCGACACCGGTTGCCACTGGTCGGCTATACCGATGGGCAGCGGGTGCCGGAAGACTACCATCCGGCCAATTTGGGTCAGCTGATCGAGTCGGCACTGAGTGGTGAGGCAGCAAATCAGTATCCGTCGCTGTCGATGACCGACAGTGAGATGCGTCATCTGTTCGAGGGCGCCCATGTTTGATGGCACGACTGATCAGGCAGCCGGTTTGCGGCGGCTTTTCCGGACGCAGGAGCGTCGGTTGATTCCAGCCGGATCTCTGGTGGCAGAGCCGGTGGCGCACCGGTTCATCGCCCATCTGGCAGGCCGGATCGCTGGGCAAGGACATGTGCTGGAGCGACTGGATCGTCAGGGGTTGGGCCGAATGGTGCAGGCAGAGGCTGGCGGGGACGGGGATCTGGCCTGTCGACATTATCTGTGGCTGGATGAGCCGATCGAGATGGCACAGTGGGTCGATGCACAGGCGGGTGACCGGATGTTGCTGATTCTCAGCCATCGACGTGAGGCACGGATGATGCAGTATGCGCAGATCAAACGTATCGTCAGCAGTACGGGTATTCGGCGTTTCGGGTTGATGTTTGCCGATCTGGAGCAGATCTCGGGGGGACGTCAGGCTTTTCTGGGGCTGGCGGCTTGTGCTGGCCGTTTCCTTGGGGTGCGGCTGGATGTGGTGCTGAGCGGTGGCGCCGATGCGGCAGAGCTGGCGTTGTGGTCGGGCTTGTCGACGGCGCCGCTGTCGGATTTCGAGTGGTCGTCCTGGTCAGACATGGGTTTGTCATCCTTGACCAATGTTTCCAAGGGGGTGGCGCATTGAACGGTCAGTCAAAATCGATGTATACCCCACGAGGCGTACTCGACCGGGATACGGTTATTGAACGTTATGGCAAGATGGTGCGTCGCGTGGCGGTGCAGATGGCTTCTCGATTACCGGCCAGTATCGAGCTGGATGACCTGATCCAGGCCGGGTTGATCGGTCTGGTCGATGCCGTCTCACGCTACGACGTGAATGTGGGGGTACAGTTCGACACCTTTGCCATGCAGCGGGTTCGTGGGGCGATGCTGGATGAGCTGCGACATGCCGACTGGATGCCGCGGTCGGTGAGAAAAAGCCAACGCAGCATCGAGCAGGCCATTCATGCGGTGGAGCAACGTTTGCAACGGCCGGCCACGGAGCGTGAGATTGCAGCCGAGTTGCAGGTGTCGCTGGAAGACTATCAGCGCATGCTTTCATCGGCCAAGGGGGCACAGCTTGTGTATCTGGAGGATGTGGCCGGCGGGGATGAGGGGGATGACGGCCGGGCCGAACACCTGCTGCCCGATGAACAGCCTCTGCCTGATCAGCGGCTGGCCGACAGCCGTTTTCGTGAGGCGCTGGTGGCTGGCATCGATGCACTGCCCGAGCGTGAAAAGCTGATGATGAGCCTCTACTACACCGAGAACCTGACGCTGAAGGAAATTGGTGAGGTGCTGGGCGTGACCGAATCGCGTGTGTCGCAATTGCACAGTCAGGCCGTGGCGCGGTTGCGCACGAAACTGGTGGACTGGCTTTGAAGCCGGCGCGGTGTGCGGGGTGGTGCATGCGCCACCGCGCCGGAGGCTGTGCAGCCGGGGCTGCATGTCGTCGGACATGGCCCGGTGAACAGGGTAAGGCTTCGGCAACCTGGTCTCAGGGGTGCCGAATGAGCAGGGCAGACGGCGATCAGCGGCTGTAGACCAGTGGTTCGGTATTGAACAATACCTTCAGCGCCCGCTGGTTGTTGTCGGACAGCCGGATCATGATGTGGCGATTGTCGTTCAACAATTGGTGGATGCGCGCCTGTGTGGCGGAGTCTGCCGGCAGCGGTTGGCTGGGCATCCGGCCGCCGGTGAGCGGCAACAATCGTTGAAGCAGCGTCTGAAGCTCGGTGTTGATGTGCTCAAGCCGATCGACAGCGTCCCGCGATTGACTGGCGAGTGCCACCTGCTGTTGTTCGAGCAGGGTCAGGATGCGCTGTAGATCATTGGCGTGAATCATGAGCTGTGTGGCCTGGGCTTCGGATAAACGTCTGCGAAGGAAGAGGGGGCTGGCTCGGCCTGGGGCTGTGTGCCATCCGTCCCATTGTCTTCGTTGGCTGCCTTGTCTTCCATGGGGTCGAGCGGAAAGCCGGTCAGCGTCTTCATCAGCTCGGAGGCTTCCTGAAGCAGTTTGTCGGCAATCTGGCGGCTGTTGACGTGATAGCGTTTTTCTTCAATGGCCTGTTTCAGTGCCTGGATGCGTGCCTCACGGACGGCATCCTGTTCGTCGGCGCCTTGAGGCACCAGACTCAGACCAGGTTCGGACAGGTGAACCTTGTCCGAATTGGCAATGGGTTTGATGTCTTCTTCCGAGCCGGCTGCTGCGGACACAACTCCGGCGGCAGCCGTGGTGACGGGCCGACTCAGAAGGGACACGGTGCTGATGAAAGGTGTCTTTCCGGTGATCATGGTGATACTCCTTGCCATGCACGAGATGTGTGCTTAGAGGCTTTATCGGAGACCGCCGGAAAAACTTTAGGGTGGATCTGCCGATTATCGGAAAATTTTCACGTTTTTTCCTTCGACTTGGCCGGTGAGCACTTTGCCACTGGTCGTTTTGACGCGAACGCGCTGACCTTCGTTGGCGCTGGCCAAGGCAATGGCGTCAGTGCTGATTCTAAACCCGTTGCCCTCGGCGATGGCGGACACGACCTCGCCGGCGCGAATGGCGGGCAGGGTGCGCAGATGATCGGTGCGAAGTGGCTGACCGGCGGCAAGGGCCCGTTGCAATTGGTAGCCGGCAAGTTGGATGTCGAGCTTGGCCGGTGGGTTGGGGTGGCGGCTCCACTCCACTTCCTGCACCTGGAAGTCCTCCAACCGGGGCACCTGACCGGCGGCCAGCGGCTCACGGGCAACGAGTGCCGAGCCGAACACGCGGACATGGACAGGCTGCCACGCCGTCCAGCGTGCGCCCGCCACGCAACGGATGCCGATATTGAGTCTGCCCCACGGTCTGGCGCTGCCCGGCAGGAAAGCTTCGGCCTGTTGGCAGGGGGCCAGTTTTTGCCGGTGCTGGCTGGCTGGCCAGTCGATGTCGACGCGCAAGGCTTCACCTTGCGGAAAACCGGGCTGCTGTCGAAGCCAATCCGTCAGTTGGTCGATGGGCAGCAAGGTGGCTGGCGGGGTTTGCCGGGTTAAAGGGTCGGCAGCGTCCGCGATGCGCGGTGCGCTCTGGGCGTGCTCGCTCAGGCCGCTGGCTGCCAGTGCCACCAGAAGAATCAGCAGGCGGCCCAGTTTGCCGCGTCGGATCGGAAAAGCGCAATGCATGGTTCGAGTCCTGTGTCTGGAGCGACAGCATAGAGCAGGAGATGGGCGGTCTCAGGCAGAAGAAAGGGGGAATTTCCGCGCTTGTTCAAGCGATGGCGCGGCGAGCCAATCGGGATAATCGATGCCTGATGGTGGTGAGCTTGCGTCCCATCCGGTGGGCCTTGTTGGACCACCCGGGGGAGCGGCTGACCCGGTTTGTTAGAGCTGCCAGCCAGACAAGGATGGTGGCGGATGCAGGGCCTGGGCTTGTCGAGGGCTGGGCCTTGCAGAGGATGAATGATGCTTGATCGGTTGACGGAATCCATCGATTTTCATGGCACGGCGTTGAAGCTGAGAGCCAATCGACAGGAAACGATTGCTTCCAACATTGCCAATGCGGATACGCCCCATTTCAAGGCGCGGGATTTCGATTTCAGTGCGGCCTTGCGGCAGGCGAGCGGCATGCCGGAGGCGGCGCGGGGAGATTTCGATCTTCGGCCGGGCACCGGTGGCCTGTCGACGGTGTCACTCGCCCGCACGCGGGCAGGACATCAGCAGTTGGGTGACCGGGTGATGTCGACGCAGGGGCCGGACATGAAATATGTGGTGCCGGAGCAGGCATCGATGGATGGCAATACGGTGGATCTGAATCGGGAACGGGCGCAGTTTTCGCAGAATGCCGTGGGATATCAGGCGAGCCTGCGTTTCATCAACGGCAAGGTGCGCACGATGCTGTCGGCGATCCGGGGTGAGTGAAAGCGGCCTGGACGTGATGGGCCTGGCGGTGGATGCCATGAGCGGCAAACGGTCTGGGCGTGATTGAGATACCTCTGGCAACGAAACGGGGAAAACGATGTCTGTGATGAGAATCCTGCCGCTGGCCGGCAGCGCCATGTCGGCGCAGAGCCAGCGATTGAACACGGTGGCTTCCAACCTGGCCAATGCCGATACGGTGGCAGGCCCGGATGGTGAGGCTTACAAGGCACGACAGGTGGTGTTCCAACCGGTGATGGTCGATGCACGTCAGGCCGTGGGCGAGCGTCGGATCGGCATGCGTGCTGGCAGCTCGCTGGGGGTACGGGTGGTGGATGTGGTGGAAGATCAGACGCCGGGCAAGGAAATTTTCGATCCGAAGCATCCGGCGGCGAATGCCGAGGGTTATGTCCGTCACAGCAACGTGAACGTGATCGAGGAAATGGTGAACATGATCTCGGCCTCGCGCTCATATCAGAACAACATCGAGATGATGAACACGGCGCAGCAGTTGGCCTTGCGGACGCTGCAGATGGGTCAGTAAGCGGAGGGGCTTGGTGATGATGGTGAAAGGTTTGAGCGGCGTGATGAGCTGGCCGGCGCCCGAGACGAAAAAGACTTCGGGCACGGACGAGAAAGCGGCTAACAAGCAGGGTTTCAAGACCACGGATGATGATAAGCAGGTAGGCACCAGTGCGTCGGCTGGTTTGATGGACAGCGTGAAGCACAACACCTCCAAGCTCGATGAGAGCACGGCTGATGGCACCGAAGACCGCTTCCTGAAGCTGCTGGTGGCACAGATGCGGCACCAGGATCCGATGAATCCGATGGAGAACGCGGAAGTCACGTCGCAGATGGCCCAGATCAGCACGGTGCGCGGCATCGAAGCCCTGAACAAGTCGATGGAAGGGGTGACGGCCTCGAACGCGCAAAGCTCGGTGCTGGCCTCGGTGGGCATGATCGGCAAGCAGGTGCTGGCGCCGGGTGAGCGTTTTGAATATCTGGGTGATCAGCAGGGTGAGGCCCGTCTGGGTTTCGAGTTGACCGAGCAGGCGACGCATGTCCGCGTGGATCTGATGACGGACAACGGGGCGGTGATTTACAGCCAGTCGTTGGACAACCTGGAGGCGGGCACGCACAGCCTGGCCTGGGATGGCACGGATGGCAATGGCGACAAGGTGCCGGCAGGCATGTTGCGCATGAAGGTGACGGCGGTGGATGGCAAGACGGCGGTGGAGTCGACGGGCCTCGTGCCGGTTCGGGTCACGGGCGTGGCGCAGACCGCGACGGGCGCCATGCTGGAGCTGGATCACGCCAAGCCGGTGTCGCCGGCTGATGCGCGGTTGATCATTTGACGACGATTTTTCCTGGGAGTTTGATTCATGGCGTTTCAACAAGGTTTGTCCGGGCTGAATGCGGCCGCACGTCATCTGGACACGATCGGTCACAACGTGGCCAATGCGAGCACGGTCGGTTTCAAGGCGTCGCGGGCCGAGTTTGCCGATGTCTATGCCACGACCGTCTACGGGGTCTCGAACGTGTCGCCCGGTATCGGGGCGAAAGTGGGCGCCATTGCGCAGCAGTTCTCGCAAGGGGCGCTCACCACCAGCAGCAACTCGCTCGACCTGGGCATCAATGGGGGCGGGTTCTTTCGCATGTCGCAAGACGGTGCCATCTCGTACACGCGTGAAGGGCAGTTCAAGCTCGACAAGGGCGGCTACATCGTGAATGCCTCGGGCATGCGGCTGACGGGCTATCCGGTGGATGAAAACGGTTTGGTCACGAATGGTGTGGCGCAGGAGCTGAAGCTGGAGTCCAGCGATGTGGCGCCGAAAGCCACGACGGAAGGGGCGGTTCGAGTGAACGTGGATGCACGGGCCAAGGTGCCGAATACCCCGTTCAACCTGATGGATGCGAAGACCTATGACGGGGCAACCTCGGTCAGCGTCTTCGATTCGCTGGGCCGCGAGCATGTGATGGCGCTGTATTTCCGCAAGACGGCCGACAACGCGTGGGAAGTGCGTGGCACGGTCGATGGACAGCAGATGAACAATGGCGATCCGCTGGGCACGCTGAATTTCAGAACGGATGGTTCATTGGAAAACACGGGGGGCGCCGGCAACCCGGGCGGGCAGGGCGTGTCGCTGGACATCACGGTGCCGGTGGGCGCAGATGCGGGCGGCCAGCAGCAGGTGTCGCTGTCGTTTGCCGATACGACGCAGTTCGGCAATGCCTTCACCGTGGCGCATCAGGAGCAGAACGGCAACGGTTCGGGCAAGCTCGCCGGTTTTTCGGTGGGCCGTGATGGCTCGCTGATGGCACGTTACACGAATGGGATGACGGTTTCCAAGGGCCGGGTGGCTTTGGCCAATTTCACGAACCCGCAGGGGCTGCAGCCGCTGGGCAACAACCAGTGGGGCGAGACGGCTGAATCGGGCCAGGCGCTGGTGGGTTCGCCTTCGACCGGCACGCTGGGCGTGATCCAGTCGGGGGCGCTGGAGTCTTCCAACGTGGATCTGACACAGGAGCTGGTCAACATGATCACGGCGCAGCGCGTGTATCAGGCCAATGCGCAGACGGTTCGTACCAACGACCAGCTGCTGCAGACGATCGTGAACCTGCGTTGATGAGCAGCCTCACCACGAAATGATCTCGGATGAAAGGGTAGACGCATGGATCGGATGATTTATCTGTCGATGACGGGCGCCAAGGCGTTGATGGAACGACAGGATGCGCTGAGCCACAACCTGGCCAATGCGGCCACCGATGGCTTTCGGGCCGATCTGATGACGGCGCGCGCCGTGCCGATCCGTCAGGACGGTACGGCCACCACACGGGTCTTCAATGTGGAGACCAGTACGAGCTTCAACCCGGTGTCGGGGCCGATCCGGCAGACGGGCAACCCTTTCGATCTGGCGATTCGTGATCAGGGCTGGTTTGCCGTGCAGGCGGCCGATGGCTCGGAAGCCTATACCCGCGATGGCGGTTTGGTGGTGGACGAGCAGGGCGTGCTGCGCACGCGCCGCGGCCAGACGGTGCTGGGCGATGGTGGCCCGATCAACATTCCGGTGGGCGCGTCGGTGACGGTGACGGACGATGGTGCGGTGATGGTGCAGCTGGGCCGACAGAAGGCGTCGCAGGCCGGACGGCTGAAGCTTGTCGATCCGCCGGCAGCCGAGTTGCAGAAGGGCGCCGATGGCCTGATGCGGATGAAGGATGGCGCACAAGCGCCGGCGGCCGAGCAGGTGCGCGTGGTGCAGGGCGCGGTCGAAGGCAGCAACGTGAATGTGGTTGAGTCGATGGTGGGCATGATCGAGGTGGCCCGCCAGTTTGAAATGCAGATGAAGCTGTTGCAGAACGCCGAAGCCAATGAGCAGCGGGCCGCGCAACTGTTGTCCGTCAGACTGTGACGCGTGTGAAGCACGGCTTCATGCTGGCGTGGGGTTTTGAGCCGCGCCGGGATGACCGGGCCAAGGAGTATTGAAATGATTCGTTCGCTTTGGATTGCCAAAACCGGCCTGGATGCGCAGCAGACACAGATGGATGTGATCTCGCACAACCTGGCCAACGTCAGTACCACGGGTTACAAGCGCTCGCGCGCCGTGTTCGAGGATCTGATGTACCAGAACATGCGGCAGGTGGGGGCGCAGTCGTCCACCGACACGCAGTTGCCCACGGGTTTGCAACTGGGCACCGGGGTGCGCACGGTGGCCACCTCCCGCCTTTTCTCGCAGGGCAACTTGCAGGAGACGAAGAGCAATTTCGACATGGCGATCAACGGCAATGGTTTTTTCCCGTTGCAGATGCCCGATGGCACGACGGGCTACACCCGTGATGGCAGCTTTTACCCGGATGCCAATGGGCAGTTGGTCAATTCCAACGGTTTGCCGTTGTCGCCGCCCATCACGCTGCCGCCAGGCACCACCGAGCTGACGATTGCCAACGACGGCACGGTGTCGGTGACGATTGCCGGGCAGACGGGCACGACGCAGATCGGACAGATCCAGCTCGTGACCTTCCAGAATGCGGCCGGGCTGGATCCGAAGGGACAGAACGTGTTTCTGGAAAGCGATGTGTCGGGGGCACCGGTGACGACTTCGCCGGGGCAGAACGGGGCGGGTCTGATCGAGCAGCGTTATCTGGAAACCTCGAACGTGAACGTGGTGGAAGAGCTGGTGTCGATGATCCAGACGCAGCGCGCCTATGAGATCAACTCGAAGGCGATCCAGACCTCGGATCAGATGCTGGCACGGGTTTCGCAGCTCTGATCGTTGATGGCCTAATGAGTGAGCAGTGGGGGCGATTGATGGTGCCCCCTTGCTGAGTGGCTGGACGAATCGAGATGAACCGGGGTGGATAGACTTTCAGTGGTGTGTGCCGGGATGGCAAGGGGCCGGCTGGGATCGGATGGAGTGATGGGATGAGGGCAGGGCAAATCAAGGGTACGGGCCAGGGTGTCGGTCGGGTTGTGACCAGCGGTTTGGCTGCGCTGTGGCTGGCCGGTTGCTCGACGGTGATGCCGCCATCGGCGCAGATCGACACGCCGGTGGTGGATCAGAACCGTCTGGCCGCCATGCGCAACCGGCCGATGCCGGTGGCCAATGGCTCGATCTTCCAGTCGGCTGCGCACCGGGGGCTGTTCGAGGACAGGCGTGCCAGCCAGCCCGGCGACATGCTGACGATTTTGATCGAGGAGCGGATGGTGGCGCGACAGAAATCGAACAGTAGCGTCGATCGCAAGGGCGAGGGCTCTGCCAAGTTTGGTGCCGTACCGTTTCTGGGCGCGAAGACGCTGGGCCGGCTGGGGCTGGATGCGAGTACCTCGAACAGTTTTGAGGGCAAGGGCGCCACGGGCAGCGAAAACCAGTTTTCCGGCACGATCACGGTCACGGTGGTGGAAGTGCTGCCCAATGGCAACCTCGTGGTGAGCGGTGACAAGCAGCTGGGCGTGAACCAGGGGGTCGAGACGCTGAAGTTTGCCGGTGTCGTCGATCCGAGCACGATCCTGCCGGGCAACCGTGTCAGCTCGACGCAGGTGGCCGATGCACGGATGCAGGTGCGCGGACACGGGGATATCGACAAGGTGCAGACCACGGGGTGGTTGACGCGCTTTTTCCTGTCGTTCATGCCGATTTGAGTGACATGCAGGTATTTCTCGCCGCGAACACGCTGGGCAGGGCATGTGTGAAGGTGCCCCTTGCGAGGGCGCCGAAGAGGTTGGCGGTGGGGTGCTGCCGCTGGCGATGTGAGTCAGCGTTCAGTCGTGGTACAGGGATTTTGTTGAATGGCCCGGCAGCAGCGGCAGACGCGGCTGGCGGGCTTTGTCTTGAAGGAATGGCGATGAAGGGAAATGTACCCGCACGGCAAACGGGCAGGCGTCGCAAGGCTGCGTTGCTGATGGCGATCGGTTTTGGTCTGGGCGTGTTGCTGGGCGCAGCGGCCCCGGTGAAGGCTGAGCGGCTGAAGGAAGTGGCGAGCATCCAGGGCGTGCGGACGAACCAGTTGCTCGGCTATGGGCTGATGGTGGGGCTGGATGGCACGGGTGATCAGACGACGCAGGCGCCGTTCACGGCCCAGAGCATGAACTCCTTGCTCTCGCAGCTGGGCATCCAGCTGCCGCCGGGCGTCACGCCACAGCTGAAGAATTCGGCCGCCGTGATCGTGACGGCACAGTTGCCGGCCTATGCACAGCCGGGGCAGGTCATCGATGTGACGGTGTCGTCGGTGGGCAATGCGAAGAGCCTCCGAGGCGGCACCTTGCTGCTCACGCCGCTACGCGGGGTGGATGGGCAGGTGTATGCGGTGGCGCAGGGCAACGTCGTGGTGGGCGGGGCTGGCGCCTCGGCCGGTGGCAGCAAGGTGCAGATCAATCATCTGAGCGCGGGTCGCATCCCGAATGGTGCGACGGTGGAGCGCACGGTGCCGAACGATACGTTGGCGGGTGACTCGATCCGCATCGAGCTGAAGCAGACGGACTTCTCGAACGTGCGGGTGGTGGCCGAGGCGATCAACCGCCGGATTCGGAACGCACCAGGCGCCGATGGCCGACAGGCGGTGGCGCTGGATGCGCGGGTGGTGGAGGTGCCGCTGCCGCGCAACCCGGCGCAGCGGGTGGGCTTTCTGGCGGAGCTGGAGTCGATGGAGGTTTCACTTGCCGCGCCGCCTGCCAGGGTGATCGTCAATGCCCGTACGGGGTCGGTGGTGATGAATCAGGCCGTGAGCCTGTCGCCGAGTGCGGTGGCGCACGGCAACCTGTCGGTCACCGTCTCGTCGACGCCGTTGGTCAGTCAGCCGGCGCCACTCTCTCAAGGTCAGACGGTGGCGACCGAAATGGCTGATATCACCGTTCGCCAGGAAGGGGGGGCCGTGATGATGTTGCCGAAGTCGGCCCAGTTGAAGGATGTGGTTCGTGCACTGAATTCGCTGGGGGCGACGCCGCAGGATCTGATCGCCATCCTGCAAGCCTTGCAGGTGGCCGGCAGTCTGAAAGCCGAGCTGGAGATCATTTAAGTGTCTGTGCTGTCCAACAACCTGATGCGTGCAAGAAGCGCCGAAACTGCCCAGGGGCTGGCCATCGATGGCCGTACGCTCGACGGGCTGAAGACGGCTGCACCCGGCGACCGGGAGGCCATCCGTCAGGTGGCGCAGCAGTTCGAGGCGCTCTTCATGCAGCAGATTTTGAAGAGCATGCGGGATGCCACGATGAAAAGCGGCATGTTCGATGGGCCGGGCATGGATGTGTTCAACGGCATGCTGGACAGTCAGCTGGCAACCAAGGCCACCGGCAAGCCGGGTGGTCTGGCGGCCATGATCGAGCAGCAGTTGTTGGGTAACCCTGACGTGGTCAGTCATCCGCGGCAGGCCAGCCGGCAGGTGTCGGCAGCGCAGCCCTTTCAGCCGCGGCCGGTGTCGCTCGGGCAGGTCACGGCGATGGGGCGGGGTGAGGCCGGTGCTGTCGGGCAAGGGCGTTCACTGGCTGACGTGGCCGAGCTGGCGGGTCTTGCCCGGCAGATGCGGGCCGAGAAGGTGTCTGTGGGCCGGCTTGGGCCCGTGCAGGCAGCTTTTGTGGAACGGATGTGGCCGCATGCACGTGCGGCTCAGCGCCGAACCGGTATTCCGGCAGCCTGGGTGGTGGCGCAGGCGGCGCTGGAATCGGGCTGGGGCCGACGGGACATCCGGGATGCGGATGGCCAGCCCAGTCACAACCTCTTCGGCATCAAGGCGGGGGGAAAGTGGCAGGGCAAGACGGTGGCCTCGCTCACGACCGAGTATGTGGATGGGGTGGCGCGCAAATCGGTGGAGCTGTTCCGCCGTTACGGCAGCTATGCGGAAGCCTTCGAAGACTGGGCTTCGCTGATGGCGGCCAATCCGCGTTATCAGAAGGTGATGCAGGCGCGTAGCGCACGGGAGTTTGCCGATGGGCTGGCTGAGGGGGGGTATGCGACCGATCCGGCCTACCGGCAGAAGTTGCTGCGCATGATCGGTTCGATGTCGGCCTCGATGGCTGCGCGGCCATCGTAGCAGGCAGAAGGTGGGGTTGGTGATGGCCGGTGTGATGGCGTCCTGACAGCACCCATAACCAGGGAAGGTGAAAAACGATTATGGCTGGTCTGGTCGGAATAGGACAAAGCGCGCTGGCGGCAGCTTATGCGCAATTGCAGACGGCGGGGCACAACATTGCCAATGTGCACACGCCGGGCTTCGTGCGGCAGGACACGATCCTGGGCACGGCAGTGGGTCAATATCATGGGGCGGGCTACATCGGCAACGGCGTTAACGTGCTCGACATCCGCCGCAATTATGATCAGTTCATGGCGCAGGAAGTGACACGGAACACGGCGTTGGCCGGGGCCGACAAGGCGCGTTCGGCTTCCCTGGAGCAGATCGATCAGTTGCTGTCCGACACGGGCAGCGGCATTGGCACGGCGATGGATGAGTTTCGGGCGGCGATGGCCGATCTGGTGAATTCACCGAGCGATGACAGTGCCAGAACCGTGATCGTTCACCGGTCGGCGGAAGTGGCGGGGCGGTTTTCCGAGACGGCTTCGGCGATCGACACGATCCTGACGGACACGAACCGCAAGATCGATGAGGCCGCAAGCTATGTGAACACGCGGCTTTCTCATATTGCGCTGTTGAACCAGCAGATTTCGGAGTCGAAGATCAACGGGCACCAGCCCAATGATCTGCTGGACCAGCGGGACATGCTGATCGACGAGGTGGCCTCGCGCATTCAGGTGAGCCGTGATGATCAGCCCGATGGCACGGTGGACGTGTATACGGCCAGTGGTCATGGACTGGTGATCTCGACGCGGGCCGGCTCGCTGGTGTCCTATGCGTCGGAAGATGATCCTTCCCGGCCCGAGTTGGCGCTCGAAGTGAACGGCACGAAGGTGATGCTCAATGCCGGTGCGCTGGGGGCGGGCGAGATCGCGGGGCTGGCCCGTTTTCGTGACCAGGATCTGGCGGCGGTACAGACGCGCCTGGGGCAGTTGGCGGCCGCTTTTGCCGGCGCCTACAACCGCCAGCAGGTGATGGGGGTGGATGCCAACGGCAAGAAGGGTGAAGCCATGTTCTCGTTGGGCGAGCCACGCACGCTGGCTGGGCAGGGCAATACCGGAGACCTGAAGCTGACGGTGACGCTTGATGATGCGAGGGCGGTGAAGGCGGCCGATTACCGGCTGTCTTTCGATGGGAATGTGTACCGGATCGAAAACTCGATCGACCAGTCGGCTCAGGAGTTTGCCCAGTTGCCGCAGAGCTTCGAGGGCTTGCGCCTGACGGTGGACAGCGGGGCGATGGCGGCGGGCGACGTGATCAAGATCCAGTCGGCCTCGGCCTTTGCAGGCCGGATGAGCAGCAATCTGGTGACAGGGGGGCAGATTGCATCGTCCTTCGCGCTGGCGGCAGCGCCGGCGCCTGGCAACCAGGGCACGGTGAAGGTGGCGCAGTTCTCACAGCGTGAGCCGCATCCACGCTCGGATGAGGCGATGCAGATCGAGTTCACGGCACCGGATCGGCTCAGCATCAAGGACCAGAACGGGGCCGTGTTGCGCTCGCAGGTTTATCTGCCGGGGCAACCGATCGAGGCCAATGGCTGGTCGGTGGTGCTCGATGGGGTGCCGCAAGCCGGGGACATCGTGTCGGTCGATCAGTTGGTGCCGCCGAAGCGGGGCAATGGCAATGCGCGCGAGATGCTGCAGCTGCCGGATCAGGCGTTGGTCGATGGCAGCACGTTCAACCAGAGCTTTGCGTCGTTGCTGTCGGATGTGGGCAGCCGGGCGTTGCAGGCCCGAACTTCGAGCAAGTCGGCTTCGGCGATGCTCGAAGGTGCCAAGGCGGTGGTGGCGCGAAGTAGCGGTGTGAACCTGGATGAAGAGGCGGCGCGACTGCTGCAGTACCGGCAAGCCTATCAGGCAGCGGCCAAGGTGATCCAGACTGCCGATGAAATGTTCAACTCGATCCTGGCGCTGGCGAGGTAATCATGAGAATTGCAACCAATCAGTTTCGTAACCAGGCCGTCACGACGATGATGGCGCACGAGGCCGAGCTGTCGCGCCTGCAGGAGCAGGCGTCGACAGGGCGCAAGGTGAACCGTGCCAGTGATGATCCGCTGGCAGTGGCCGAAGCGGAGCGTCTGCGCTCTTCGCAGGCGCGCTTCGACATCGAGAAGCGGATGATGTCCTATGCGCAGAACCTGATGGCGCAGGGTGAGAGCGTGGTCGGCAGCAGCATCCAGTCGATGCAGGAGGCGCGCGATATCGTCATCAGCGCACGCAATGGCATTCGCAGCAAGGATGACTGGCATTCTTTGGCCGAGAAAGTGACGCACATCCGCAATGAGCTGTTCTCGCTGGCCAACCACCAGGATCATGAAGGGGGTTATCTGTTCGGTGGCCCTGGCAGCGAGCGTCCGCCTTTTGCGCCGGAGAAACACCCCGAGTACGTGGCAGCGCCCGGCATTCGGCAGAATGGCCTTACCGTGCCGTTCACGCTCAGCCTCGATGGTGGGCGGATCTTCATGGGCTTTGGTCAGAACGGAGATCGAAGCGTCTTCGAGGAGCTGGACAAAATCGCCGATGCGCTGGCCAATCCGACGCCCGATACCGATGCTGTGCTCAGCGAGGGCCTGGAGGCCATCGACAAGGGGCTGGCCCAGCTGGAAGTGGCTCGTAGTTCCTTGGGTGAGCAGATGCGCATTCTGAGTTCACGTGAGCGCGTGTTGACCTCGGGCGAGATGGGCACGGCGCAGCGTCGTTCGGATCTGGTCGATACCGATTATGCCGAAGTATTGTCCGATACTCAGTCGAGAAGCCTCGCTCTGCGCGCCGCGATGCAGACTTACTCGCAGGTGTCGCAGCTGTCGTTGTTCAACTATCTCTGATCAGTGGCGGGCTGGTGGCCCGGTGCGTGTTCAGGCATTCATGCGTGCCGGTGCCGATCCGTTGCTGATCTGGCTGGTCTGACACAAGACTGCCATGCGGGGATGACGATGACGTGCCGGCCGATCCCCGTCTGATGAATTCTCCCGTTCTGGAGCTTCCCGATGTGTTTTTCCAGCCTGTTGATGGGTTACGGGCCATTGATCGACCGTGATCGTCGCATTCTGGCTTTACAGTTGCGTTTTTCCACGCTGAATGGCAAACCGGTCGCGTTGTCGTGGCTGTATGCGAAAGTGGCCGGAGACAGGCCCATTCAGGGGCAGACCCTGCTGATTTCTGCTCCGTGGGCGGATTTTGATCCAGGCATGGTGGCGATCGAACCCGTGCCGGGGCTCTGGATCGAGGTGCCGGCCTGGGTGGCGGAGCAGCCGGCCTATGAAGCGATGCTGCTGGATCTTCATGAGCGCGGCATGGGACTGGTGCTGCAGGGGCGGCCGTCGGTGAACCTGCCGGCGTGCTTGTTGCCGATCTTCCGGCTGGCGATGGTGGATGTGGCGGAGGAACGACGCCTGCAGAGTGGGGGGCTTCGGGGTGCGGTGGCCAGTGAGAGTCCGGCACGGCGCAACATGGCCATCGTGCAGACCGGCGTCAACACGGTGGCCAGCATGGAGCAGGCGTTCGAGGCCGGCGCGTATGCGGTGGCAGGGTGGTTGATGCCCGAGCCGGTGGATGCCGGGGCCGTGGTGGGCAGCGCTGATTATGCTGGCGTGCTGAACTTGCTGAAGATGGTGGAGAAGGATGCGGCACTGCGCGACATCGAGGCCGTGATCCGTCAGGAGCCGGAGATTGCATTTCGCTTGCTGCAGCACATCGATTCGGTCGGCTTCGGGCTGTCAGTGCCGGTGCAGAATTTTCAGCATGCCGTGATGTTTCTTGGCTATCAGGGCCTGAGGCGGTGGCTATCGATGATGCTGGTAAGCGTCAGCCCTGACGAGAACCGCCGGCCGTTGATGCTGGCCTCGGTTCGGCGGGGGCTGGTGCTGGAGCGGCTGGCTGGCCGTGGGGCCGAGTCGGAGGTGCGTGAAGAACTCTTCCTGCTGGGGGTGTTCTCACTGCTTGACCGCGCGTTGGGGCAGTCCTTCGAGCAGCTGCTGGCACAGGTGTCGGTGCCGGAGTCGGTGGCCGAAGCGCTGGTGTTGCGCACCGGCCCCTATGCGGCACTGCTCGAAATCGTCGAGGCCATCGAATATGGGCCAGACCCGGCGTTGCTGGCTTACCTCGACAACTGCCATATCAGCTTGGAGGAGTGCAACGCGGTGGTGCTGGACACCCTTCGGGTGACGACGCTCTGAGCGCCCTGGGTCAGGCCGTTTTGCGGCGTGTGCCCACCGAGCGGACGGTGGCGGCCGCTTCATTGAATTGTGCTTCGGCCATGTCGACGATCTGACGGCTGTTCTTGTTGTACTGGTCGACGACATCGTTGGCCGAGTCGACGGCTTGACGGAACATCGGCATGATGCCGTCGAAACCCTTTGGCATGGACTTGCCCATCTGCTCGACGACGGCCTGGATCTGGCGGCCCTGCTCACCAAATTGCTTCTCCAGCACCTTCTGCATCTCGGTGGCTGTCTCCTGCGAGATGTTGAAGAGATGCTGGGTGTAAGCGGCCAGTTTTTCGTTGGCGGGCGTGGTGCCTTGGGTGAGGGCTTCGTTCAAGGATTGGGCGCCTCGTGCTTCCAGCAGCGCGGCAGAGCGGGACACCTGCTCTTCCCAGTTGGCCTTGATGGCTTGGGTATTGAGCTGCACCAGCTTTTCGAGACTGCTGAAGGCGATCTGGCTGAGCTGGTGGGCGGTCTCGATGGCCTGGTGGTTCAGGTCGAGCAGCGTTTGTGCTTGAGGGGCTAAGGGTTGGGTCATGGTCATGGCTCCTGAGAATAAAGATAAAGAAGGGGCAAGTGTGGGGAGGATCACGCCGCCGACGGCTCAAGCTCCGTCGCATCTGGCGTTGGGTGGCATCAGCATGTTGCGATGCACAAGCTTCAGTGTAGGGGTGGCGCGCTGGGGTGTCAAACTATTTAACGAGTGCCTGAAAGGGTTAATGCGGGTCGTTCGCGTGTTAGGGATCGAGGCAGGATGACGGTGGGACAACGACAACACGCGGGCCGAGATGAGGTTGAAAGTGTTGGAAAAATGGGGGTGTTTCGTGTGTTTTTGGAAACATTTTCCTGGAACTTTTGTCAGTTGTAATCAGCCGTTAATCGGTTGATCCCTGCAAGCGTAGACCTGGAACCAAGCTCAACCGGTTGTTGGCGCGGGATGAGCGGTATTTCGGTGGCAAAGCGCGTGGAACAATCTTGACACGAAACTGTAGGCTGGGAAGGTAAGATATTGAATTATATCTAGATTGGCCGTTAGAATCCGTCGCGTGAATGGGAGGTCTTGGCAGATATGGGTGTGGTGAATTGGATGTCCAGGCTGTTGCTGGGCGCGGTGTTGCTGGGAGGCATGGCGCATGTCGATGGGGCGTTTGCGCAGAAAACTTCGAGCAACGCGGGCGTCGGGACATCTGCTGCCAAGCAAAAATCTTCCATTAAATCAAAGGGATCTAACAAGGTTTCTAAAGCCTCTTCTTCAAAAGCAGCTGTAAAGGCTTCATCTGGCAGGAAAGCGGCTGCCAGTGCCGCAACCGCGAGGATGGTCAAGGCGTCTACCGCTGGTGTCAAAGGCACCAGGACAGGTGGTGTCAAGCGTCGTGCCCAGGGGAGTGTTGCAGCCAGCGGTGCGCAGACTTCGACGTCGAAGGCGGCGGGGGCTGCCGGCCCCAGGAAGGCTGCTGTCACGAAGTCCGCGGCGGTCAAAACGTCGGCCGGGGCAGCCAGGAAGGGGATCGTCGCGAAGGGCAAGGGCGCTGAGCGCAAGGTATCGAAAGCGGCCGTGTCGCCGCAGTCTGTCAAGACGGCTACGGCGGGTCGTGTCAAGTCTCGTCAAGGCCGTGCAGGTGTGGCGGTGGCAACCTCTTCATCTGCCACGCGCATTGGCAAGGGCGTGGCCAAGGCGACACGTGCCACTGTGACAGCTCGTCAGGTGTCGGTGGCAGCTTCCGATCGGGTGCGTGCTGCGCCGCGCTCGGCGGCGGCTGCGGTGGCGCCAGCCGCCGTGATGCCAGCAGTGGCCAGCGGGTCGCTGGGCGATGCCATCGGTCTGAATCGAATTCCTGATCCCCTGTCGTTGCGCTCCAGCGTGGCATTGGTGGTCGATCCGCGCAGTGGTCGTATCCTCTATGACAAGAATTCGTCGGCCGTGTTGCCGATCGCCTCGGTCACCAAGTTGATGACGGCGATGGTCGTGCTCGATGCGGGTCAGCCACTGGATGAGAAGATCCGGATCGAGTCGGCTGACCGGGATGTTGAGCGTTTCAGCAGCTCACACCTGCCGGTGGGTTCCGAGCTGACACGGGGTGAGCTGCTTCAGCTGGCGCTGATGTCGTCGGAAAACCGTGCAGCCAGTGCGTTGGCGCGTACCTATCCGGGCGGGTTTGCAGCCTTTGTGGCTGCTGCCAATCGCAAGGCGCGCGACATCGGCATGTGGGATTCGGTGTTCATGGATGGCACGGGCCTCTCCGCGGCCAATGTGTCGACTGCCCGTGATCTGGCCGTGCTGGTGGCACGTGCTTCGCGGTATCCCGAGATTGCCCGCTATTCGGTGGCGCCTGAACTCAACGTGCGCACGGCCTATGGGGTTCGCACGTTCCGCACGACGAACCCGATGGTGGGTAACCCGCAGTGGGGGCTGACCCTGCAGAAAACGGGCTTCATCAACGAGGCAGGCAACTGCCTCGTGATGCAGGCCAAGGTTGATGGCCGTCAGCTGATCATCGTGCTGCTGGATTCCCAGGGCCGCTATTCGCGAGTGAGCGACGCGTATCGGCTTCGCCGCTTCATCGAAGGCTGATCAGGTCGGCCGGGTTTCGTAGCCGAGCGAGGTCGAGATTTGTGCGGCGGTGTGGCAGAGCTGCTCCACCCAGCCGTTTTGCAGGAAATCGGCTGGCGCCGAGATCGACAGGCCGGCAATGAGCTGGCCTGCATCATCCCGGATGCCGGCGGCGATGCAGCGTACCCCCAATTCCAGCTCTTCGTTGTCTCGTGCGTAGCCGCTCAGACGTACCTGGGCCAACTCCCGTTCCAGTTGGGTGGGGTCGGTGAGACTGTTGCGGGTCTGGCCGGCCAGCCCGGTTCGGGTGATGTAGTTCTGTAGCGCGCGGGGCGTGTCGCTTGCCAGAAAGAGCTTGCCAACCGAGGTCAGGTGCAGGGGGGCGCGACCACCGACGGCGCGCACGACCTGCATGCCGCTTCGCTCGGACAGCGCGCGTTCGATGTAGACGATTTCATCGCCCTGGCGGATGGAGAGGTTGATGGGTTGGCCGGTGAGGCGGTGCAGCTCACGCATCGGCCCCATCGCGGCATCCCGGACGTTCAGACGGGTCTTCACCAGGTTGCCAAGCTCCAGCAGGCGAAGGCCGAGCTGATAGCTACCGGTTTCCACACGATCGACGAAACGGGTCGTGACGAGGTCGTTCAGGATCCGGTGGGCAGTGGATGGGTGAAGGCCCGTACGGGCAGCCAGCTCCTTCAGGCTGACGGCCTGAGGTTGCTGGGCCAGGATGTCCAGGAGTGAAACCATGCGATCCAGCACCTGGACAGTGGTCTTGCCTCCCGTGGTGCGCTGCTGGGTTGCGCCGTTGTGTCGAGAGGAATGGGATGCGGGTGTCTGTTTTTCTTGCATCTCGGCGATCAGGGAACGGATGCCCGCGTAGGGCGAGCATCGGCGTCTGAGTTTAGCGCATCGTCCAGATGCTGACGAACGGCACGGCCCGCACTCGTAACAAGGGATGGGCCGCGGTAGATGAGTCCGCTGAAGAGCTGAACCAGGTCGGCGCCTGCTTGCAGTTTGGCCACGGCATCCTCGGCCGACACGATGCCGCCAACCCCGATGATCGGGTAGCCCTGAGGCAGGCCGCGTCGCAGCGCCCGGATGACCCGGTTCGAGGCTTCAAACACGGGGCGGCCCGACAGCCCGCCGCTTTCCTCGGCATGGGGCAAGCCTTGGACGGCCGTGCGGGAGAGTGTCGTGTTCGTGGCGATGACGCCGTCGATCCCGTGTTTCAGCAAGGCCGCCATGATGGCCTCGATTTGCGCCTCATCCAGGTCTGGCGCGATCTTCACGAGCAGGGGCGGGTTCCGGTTCAGTGTGGCCGCAAGCTGCTGGCGCTCGGCCGCCAGTGCGCCCAGCAGGCCGTCCAGCTCCTCGCTGCCCTGCAGCTGACGAAGATTGGCCGTATTCGGGGAAGAGATGTTGATGGTGATGTAATCGGCCAGCGGCATGACGGCCCGCAGGCCGATCAGATAATCCTCTGTAGCCGATTCGATGGGCGTTTTGGCATTTTTGCCGATGTTCAGGCCCAGCAGTGGTGCGTTCGATGCTTGTCCATGCTGGCGGGCCTGTTCACGTTGTTGCCAGATTGTGGAACTCTTTACATTTTGTATGAAAGTTTCCAGCCCTTCGTTGTTGAAGCCGAAACGGTTGATCAACGCCTCGGCTGCCGGCAGGCGGAAGAGGCGGGGCTGCGGGTTGCCTGGTTGCGGCAGGGGGGTGACGGTACCCAGCTCCAGAAAGCCGAAACCGAGGGCTGCCAGACCGTCGATGTGAGCAGCATTTTTGTCCAGTCCGGCCGCCAGTCCGATCCGGTTGGGAAAACGCAGGCCCATCAACTCGATGGGTGAGGCGGGTTGCTGATGAGCGGGGCGCATCAAGGCCGGCAGCCGGCCGATCAGATCCACGACTTTCAGGCCCAGATGATGGGCGGTTTCCGTCGGCAAGCGAAAGAGCAGCGGCTTGATCAGCTCGTAGCTGGCGGCTCTCAGTTTGTCAGGGTGCTCCATTGTCCGTCGATGAGTTGTTGGAGGGGGCGGAAATTGGTCTTGTAGCGCATCGCGCGGGCTTCCTCGATCCAGTAGCCCAGATAGAGATAATCCAGCCCGAGGTGTTGGCAGAGTGCAATCTGCCACAGGATGCCATAGGTGCCCAGGCTGGCGCCGGGCAGCTCGGGTTCAAAGAAGGTGTAGACGGCCGACAAGCCGTCATCGAGGTAGTCGATGACGGACACCATCATCAGTTGGCCGTCTTCGGCGCGGAATTCTGCCAGTCGAGTGTCCACCCGCGAGTTGAGCAGGTACTCCTTGTATTGGCTTTCGTCATCCTGATCCATTGCGCCGCCGCTGTGGCGGTGATGCTGGTAGCGGATGTACAGCTCGTAGTGATCCTGGCGGAATTGCAGCGGCAGGAAGCGTGCTTGCAGCGTGGCGTGGCGTCGCATGGTGCGGCGCTGGCTGCGGTCGGGGCGGAACTGCTGGACGGGCACGCGCACCGGTATGCAGGCCCGGCAGTTGTCGCACCGGGGTCGATAGGTGAAGAAACCGCTGCGTCGGAAACCCTTGCGAACCATTTCGCCATAGTTGTCGGCGTTGATGTTGAGCGAGGGCTCGGCCACCTGGGAACGTGCAAAGCGGTCGGGCAGGTAGCTGCACGGGAAGGCAGCCGTCACATAGAGCCGGACGAAAGGGGGCTTGGGGGGGCTGGATTCGTTCATGGTGCCGATGCAGCCCCGGATGAAGACGCGCACGTGTTCCCGGTGATGGTGGCCTCGGGCGGATGGACGCGCGATGGATCGACCGATGGTGTGGCCGGTGGCAAGGGCCAGTCATGCGGCCAGCTCAGACGTAGCGTCGACCAGTCGGGGGTGGGTTGTGCCAGTAAGGCTGGCAGTCTCGCCAGGAAATCCGGGCGGGCCAGCTCCTGCCCACCCAGGCTGCGCAGATGTGCGGTGGACTGCTGGCAGTCGACCATGTGGAAACCCTGCTGCCGCAGCAGGTGCATCAAGGCCGCAAAGGCGCATTTGGAGGCATTGGGCCGACGGGTGAACATGGATTCGCCATAGAACATCCGCCCGAGGCCGACACCGTAGAGTCCGCCGATCAGCGTGTCGCCCTCCCAAACCTCGACGGAATGGGCGTGACCATGCTGGTGAAGGGCCGTGTAAGCCCGAATGATGTCTTCGGTGATCCAGGTGCCACCGCCGTCCGCCTCACGCGGGGCAGCGCAGGCGCGCATGACGCGTTCGAAGGCCCGATCGAGGCTGAGCCGCCACGGCGCCTGATCTGACAGTGATTGCCGATGCAGTTGCTTGAGCAGCTGTCGCAACGAGCGTGGCGGTCGGAAGGTGTCGACGAAGACGACCATGCGGGGATCGGGCGACCACCAGAGCACGGGTTGCCCGTCGCTGTACCACGGGAACATGCCTTGTCGGTAGGCTTCGAGCAGTCGTTCGGCGCTGAGGTCGGTACCCAGGGCGATCAGCCCCGGATAGCCCGGTACATCCTGATCGGGCGGGGGCAGAGGTGTGTGCGGATCGACCCAATGCTGTCTCATGGCTGGCGTGATGGCAGGCGGCGGTTCAGGGCAGGGGCGGCGGCGTGTGAACCGGGCCTGATGCCGTGCCACCGCCTGTATGCGGGCTGGCGGCAGACTGACCAGGGTGGATGGCCGCTTCATGAACCGCAAAGCGGCCCTGTCGGCGGTCGGCCAGGAACCACCGCAATGTGGTTTCGACGGTGGTGAAGGCCAGCTCGTGCCAGGGAATGTCGGCCTCGTCGAAAAGCCGGGCTTCCAGACTTTCGACGCCCGGATCCAGTTGGGGGGTGTTGAGCTGGGCCAGGTAGAAGACATGCACCTGCTCGGCGTGGGGAACGTCGATCAGGGAGAAGAGCTGTGTGACGCTGGCGTCGGCGCCCGCTTCTTCCATCGTTTCACGCACGGCACCCGCAGAAACGGTTTCGCCGATTTCCAGAAAACCCGCGGGCAGTGTCCACTTGCCATGACGCGGTTCGATGGCACGACGGCACAGGAGGATCTTGTCTTCCCATGTGCAGACGGCCCCGGCCACGATGCGGGGGTTCACGTAATGAATGGTGTGGCAGACGGTACAGACCAGGCGCGGGCGGTTGTCGCCTTCAGGCACGCAGGTCTGGGCAGGGCTGCCGCAGGTTGAGCAATATTTCATGGGCTTGAATGTACGCCAACCGACAGGAGTTGCAAGGGGGGCGTGCAACCCGCGAGGCTCTGGGGGGCTTCCCCTATGGTGGCGGGCCGCGGGTGACGCATCGAGCCGGCCAAAAAAATTTTTGGGGGTAGGGGTTGGCAGGGCTTGCATTTTGGAAATCGTTGGGGTTATACTTCTTTTCGCGGGGTGGAGCAGTCTGGCAGCTCGTCGGGCTCATAACCCGAAGGTCGGAGGTTCAAATCCTCCCCCCGCAACCATCGACATATCATCTATGCCCCTGAGCATTACTCCGGGGCTTTTTTTTGCCCTTTTCTTTTGTTGGCCCTTTGTGGGCCTGTTGTCCATTGACGCACGATGAGCCGCTGGTGGCGGCATGGCGCGTGGTCTTGCGTTAGTGTGTAACGCTCTTGCGCCCATTCTGCTGGAAAGCCCTGATGGGAATGACGATCATTGCCTGGGGCTGACTCGTTTTGATGCACCGCATCTGTGTTACTTTGGCGTTTTCTTATCTAAAAAAATCATGAGCTGACACCTTGGGGGAGGGGCTAAGGTGCTTAAAGTCCAGAAAGCGTGGGAGCGATTCGTCAGTGACGGCAAGTTGCTGGAATCGCAGATACGTCCTGTCATCGCACAATCGTGGCGGCGGTCGGCCCAGATGAATATCGGGGCGGGGCGTCGTCAGGCACCGCTGTTGAGTGAAGCCGAGCTGCATCAGAAACGGGTGCAGAATGCGCGGCTGTTGAATGCGGCAGGCAAGGCGCTGGAGCGCTCGCGCATGATGCTGTCCGGTTCCCAGTCGATGCTGATCCTGACCGATCCGCAGGGTCTGATCGTCGCCACCGAGGGCGACCGGCGGGTGATCGATCATGGCCGAGAAAATCATCTGGAGCCGGGGGGTAGCTGGCACGAAGACCAGATGGGCACCAATGCCATCGGCACGGCATTGGCCGAGCGTGCTGCGGTGCAGATTCACGGCAAGGAGCATTTCTGTTCGGGTGCACAGGGCTGGACTTGTGCGGCAGTGCCGATCATCCATTCAGCCAACGGCCGTGTGCTGGGGGCTGTCGACGTGTCGAGTCGGGCCGTGTCGTTCAACCCTCAAAGCATGGCATTGGCAGCCTCCATCGGGCATGAAATCGAACGCGAGCTGGATCGGCTGCTGCGCATGGAGCATGAGCAGCTGTTGCGTCATTTTCTGACGATGCGGGTCGACACGATGCTGCAGGACACGTTGGTGCTGGATCGGCACGGGGCACTCGTTCACACGACGAAGGAGCCGGGCCAGCGCGGTGTCTGGGAGGAAAGCGGCATGCACGAGCTGGTTCAGCAGTGCGCGATGCATGACTGGCAGGCAGAGCTTCAGCGGCGCCATGTGCAGGCCGAGATCGAGCTGGTGCAGCAGGATGGCGAAGACATCGGTGCGGTGGTGTTTCTTAGCCGTGCCTCATCGTATCGGAAGCGACAGGGGGGGCTGTCAGGCAACGCCGCGGGTGCTGGCCCAATGGTGGGCGTATCGAGGTCTCGTGCCGTCCGTGCTTTCGACGAGGTGCGGGGCGAGAGCGAACCCATCGTGCAGGCGCGGGAGCTGGCCCTCAACCTGGCTGGGGCCGGGTTGCCGATTCTGGTCGAGGGGGAAACGGGCACCGGCAAGGAGTTGTTCGCCCGTGCCGTGCATCGTAGCTCACGCGGGGAGGGGCAGCCTTTCGTGCCGGTCAATTGTGGTGGCATTGCCCGTGATCTGATTGCCAGCGAGCTGTTCGGCTACAGCAAGGGGTCGTTTACTGGCGCGGATGAGCGGGGCAGAACCGGCAAGATCGTGGCGGCTCATGGCGGCACGCTGTGTCTGGATGAAATTGGCGAGATGCCGATGGAGTTGCAGCCCTATCTGCTGCGAGTGCTCGAGGACGGAATCGTGTATCCGATCGGATCACAGCAGGGGCGGCGGGTGGACATTTCGCTGGTATCGATGACGAACCGTTCCCTGCTGGGTGAAATTGCCCAGGGGCGTTTCCGGCGGGATCTGTATTACCGCATTGCGGCTGCGACGGTCAGGATTCCACCGCTGCGCGAGCGGGGCGAGGATGTGTTGCTGTTGGCCGAGCATTTTGCGTGGCAGGCAGCTGAACGGCTTGGCAGACCGGTGCCGAGCCTGGCGCAGGAGGCGGTCGAGATGCTGCTTGCCTATGCGTGGCCGGGCAATGTGCGGCAGCTTCGCAACGTGATGGACATGGCCGTGGCGCTGGTGAGTGACGGGGTCATCCGTCGCGAGAATCTGCCGGCCGAGCTGTGGGATGGCGGGGATCGCCTGCTGGTATCAGGGGCCGAGATGCATGACGGGCCGGGGCTGAGCGACATGCAGCATCTGTTGCGGGGGCGCTGGCTGGCTGACGGTGGCTCGGCATCGGTACCGATGTCCGAGCTGTGGGTTCCTGCGGTGCGGGAGGCGCCGATGACGGGTAGGGCGTTGAAGCCGGTGGCGGCTGACACCCAGGCGCGCACGTTGCGCCAGAGTCAGCGGGAGGCCATCGTGGCGGCAATCGAGGCGAGCCGGGGCAACATGACGGAGGCCGCCCGGCGTCTGGGGATTGCACGTTCGACACTGTATGTCCGGCTGAACGAATACGGGATTTCTCGCGGGTAGGCACTGGATCCCGACATGGACGCAACTGATCGCAACAGCTTCTGCGGCATGGGCACAGGGGCTGTTTTTTTGTGCCCTTTCATGTCCCCGCGTGCCACGTGCTCAAACACTGAGTGTCCAAAACATGCCGGCTCAATGCGCCGATTGTCCGGCGTGTCCGTCCGATCGTCTGTCCGGTGTCGGACAGATGAGTGTCCGATGTTCGGACAATGGCCCGAACACCCTGGTCGGCAAAAAAATAAATCCTTGTTTTTCAAGCATCTGTCATGTTGCGCTGCAGATGGCACGGAGATTGCTCATAAGAGGGTACGGTCTGTCCGTCAGATCGCCTACCAAATCAGGAGGAGCAATTGAATACGCAGAACAAGAACGTGCGCAGCGTTCAGGTGCTTGGCATCGATGCAGGCGGCACGATGACTGATACGTTCTTCGTCGATTCCAACGGCGAATTCGTTGTGGGCAAGGCCCAATCCACGCCACAGAATGAGGCCATCGGCCTGATCAATTCGAGCAAGGACGGCCTGGGCTTGTGGAACATGGATCTGGCCGAAGCGCTGGGCCAGCTGCAAACGGGTGTGTATTCAGGCACCGCAATGCTGAACCGTGTGGTTCAGCGCAAGGGCTTGAAATGCGGTCTGATCGTCAATGCCGGCATGGAGGATTTTCACCGGATGGGCCGGGCGGTACAGAGCCACCTCGGCTTTGCCTACGAGGATCGGATTCACCTGAACACCCACCGCTATGATCCGCCACTCGTCCCCCGCAACCTGACCCGTGGTGTGGTCGAGCGTATCGACATGTCCGGTACGGTGGTGATTCCGCTGCGTGAAGAAAGTGCACGTGAAGCGGCGCGCGAGTTGATTGATCTGGATGTCGAGGGCATCGTGATCAGTCTGCTCCACTCCTACAAGAATCCGACGCATGAGCGCCGGGTGCGCGACATCGTGGTCGAAGAGGTCAAGAAGAGCGGCAAGAACATCCCGGTTTTTGCCTCGGCCGACTACTACCCGGTTCGCAAGGAAACGCACCGCACGAACACGACCATCCTGGAAGGTTATGCGGCTGAGCCATCGCGCCAGACGCTGAAGAAGATTTCGGATGCGTTCAAGGAGCAGGGCACCAAATTCGACTTCCGCGTGATGGCCACGCACGGTGGCACGATCTCGTGGAAAGCCAAGGAGCTGGCACGGACGATCGTGTCGGGGCCGATCGGTGGGGTGATCGGCGCCAAGTACCTGGGTGAAGTGCTGGGCTACAAGAACATCGCGTGTTCGGACATCGGTGGCACCTCATTTGACGTGGCGCTGATCACGCAGGGCGAGCTGACCATCAAGAACGACCCTGACATGGCCCGTCTGGTGTTGTCGCTGCCGTTGGTGGCGATGGACTCGGTGGGTGCCGGTGCCGGTTCGTTCATTCGCCTGGATCCGTACACGAAGGCGATCAAGCTCGGTCCCGATTCGGCCGGTTATCGCGTGGGCGTGTGCTGGGCCGACAGCGGCATCGAGACCGTGTCGATTTCCGATTGCCACGTCGTGTTGGGCTACCTGAACCCGGACAACTTCCTCGGTGGTGCAGTCAAGCTCGATCGTCAGCGTGCCGTCGACGCGATCAAGAAGCAGATTGCCGACCCGCTGGGCCTGAGTGTCGAAGATGCCGCGGCCGGCGTGATCCAGCTGCTCGATTCCGATCTGCGTGACTACCTGCGTTCGATGATTTCGGGCAAGGGCTATTCGCCGTCCTCCTTCGTCTGCTTCTCCTACGGGGGTGCCGGCCCGGTTCACACCTATGGCTACACCGAAGGGCTGGGCTTCGAGGACGTGATCGTGCCTGCCTGGGCCGCCGGTTTCTCGGCCTTCGGTTGCGCGGCTGCCGACTTCGAGTATCGCTACGACAAATCGCTCGACATAAACATTGCGCCAGATGCCTCGGATGAGGAAAAGGCCAAGGCGGCCAAAGTGCTGCAGGATGCCTGGGAAGAGCTGACGAAGAATGTGCTGGAGGAGTTCAAGCTCAACGGCTACGAAGCTGACAAGGTCACGCTGCAGCCCGGCTACCGGATGCAATATCGTGGCCAGCTGAACGACCTGGAAATCGAAAGCCCGATCAATTCGGCCAGCACGGCGCAAGACTGGGATAAGATGGTCGAAGCCTACAACGACACCTACGGTCGCGTGTATTCGGCCAGTGCCCGCTCGCCCGAGCTGGGTTATTCGGTGACGGGCGCCATCATGCGCGGTACGGTGCCAATTCCGAAGCCGAAGATTCCGAAAGAAGAACTGCAGGGTGAAACGCCGCCTGAAAGCGCCAAGATCGGCACGCGCAAGTTCTATCGAAAAAAGCGTTGGGTGGATGCGCAGCTCTACAAGATGGAGGCGCTGCTCCCTGGCAACCGCATCACCGGCCCGGCCATCATCGAGTCGGATGCCACGACCTTCGTCGTGCCCGATGGTTTCGCGACCTGGCTCGATGGGCATCGCCTGTTCCACCTCCAGGAAGTCTGATCTGAACATTTGTCTGACCAGGGTTGGCGACGACACTGGTTCAACACCGAATTAGGAACATCACCATGAATGCAACTGTGCAGGAAAAGCGCGGTATCGTGCGCGGCGGTGAAACGCTGAAGCAGCACCGTGACCGCATCATCGCAGCCACCAAAGAGAGCAAGCACTATGCGGGTCTGAAGAAGATGGAGCTGCGTGACAGCGATCCGATCATGTACAACAAGCTGTTTTCACGTCTGCGGGCCGGTGTGGTCGATGCACGTGAAACGGCCAAGAAGATTGCTGCCTCGCCGATCGTGGAGCAGGAAGGCGAATTGTGCTTCACGCTGTACAACCCGGCGGGTGACTCGATCCTGACCTCGACCGGCATCATCATCCACGTCGGTACGATGGGTGCGGCGATCAAGTACATGATCGAAAACGATTGGGAGAGCAATCCCGGCATCCAGGACAAGGACATCTTCTGCAACAACGATTCGCTGATCGGCAACGTTCACCCTTGCGACATCCACACCATCGTGCCGATTTTCTGGGACGGTGAGCTGGTGGGTTGGGTTGGTGGCGTGACCCACGTGATCGACACCGGTTCGGTCGGCCCCGGCTCGATGTCCACCGGTCAGGTTCAGCGCTTCGGCGACGGCTACTCGATCACTTGCCGCAAGATCGGTGCCAATGACACGCTGTTCCGCGATTGGCTGCATGAAAGCCAGCGGATGGTTCGTACCACCCGTTATTGGATGCTCGATGAGCGTACCCGCGTGGCCGGTTGCCACATGATCCGCAAGCTCGTGCAGGAAGTGATCGCCGAGGAAGGCATCGAAAACTACATGAAGTTCGCCTACGAGGCGGTTGAGCATGGCCGTGTGGGTCTGCAGAACCGGATCAAGGCGATGACCATTCCGGGCAAGTACCGTCAGGTGGGCTTCGTCGACGTGCCCTACAACCACGAAGACGTGCGTGTGCCGTCCGACTTTGCCAAAGTGGACACGATCATGCACTCGCCCTCGGAAATCACGATTCGGGCCGATGGCACGTGGCGGATCGACTTTGAAGGCTCCAGCCGTTGGGGTTGGCACACCTACAACGCCCACCAGGTGAGCTTCACCTCGGGTATCTGGGTGATGATGACGCAGACGCTGATTCCGTCCGAGATGGTGAACGATGGTGCTGCTTACGGCACGGAATTCCGTCTGCCGAAGGGCACCTGGATGAACCCGGATGATCGTCGGGTGGCTTTCTCCTACGCCTGGCACTTCCTCGTCTCCACCTGGACGTCGTTGTGGCGCGGCCTGTCGCGCGCCTACTTCGGCCGTGGCTATCTGGAAGAGGTCAACGCCGGCAACGCCAACACCTCCAACTGGCTGCAGGGCGGTGGTTTCAACCAGTACGATGAAATTCACGCCGTCAACTCCTTCGAGTGCGCGGCCAATGGTACCGGTGCCACGGCTGTCAGCGATGGTCTGTCGCACGCCGCCGCCATCTGGAACCCGGAAGGCGACATGGGCGACATGGAGATCTGGGAGCTGGCCGAGCCGCTGGTTTACCTGGGTCGTCAGATCAAGGCGTCGTCGGGGGGTTCGGGCAAGTACCGCGGTGGTTGCGGTTTCGAGAGCCTGCGGATGGTCTGGAACGCCAAAGACTGGACGATGTTCTTCATGGGCAATGGCCACATCTCGTCCGACTGGGGCCTGATGGGGGGGTATCCGGCCGCGTCGGGCTACCGCTTCGCTGCTCACAAGACGAACCTGGCCAAGCTGATCGAGTCGGGTCAGAAGATTCCGCTCGGTGGCGACACCGATCCGCAAAACCCGGTTTGGGACGGCATGCTGCCTGATGCACAGATCAAGCGCGACAAGCAGGCCATCACGACCGAGGAAATGTTCGCCGACTACGACCTGTATCTGAACTACATGCGTGGTGGCCCCGGTTTCGGTGATCCGCTCGATCGTGAGCCGCAGTCGGTGGCCGATGACGTGAACAACGGCTATGTGCTGGAGCGTTTTGCCAAGCAGGTCTACGGTGTCATCCTGAAGAAGGGGGCCGAAGGCTTCGAGGTGGATGCAGCTGCCACGGAAGCCGAGCGCAAGGCGGTTCGCAAGGCCCGTGTGGCCAAGGCCGTGCCGGTGCGTGAGTGGATGAAGGGAGAGCGCGAGAAGATCCTGTCGAAAGTGGCTGGTACCCAGGTGCAGCAGATGTATGCCGCCTCGTTCAAACTGGGGCCACGCTTCGAGAAGGAGTTCCGCGAATTCTGGAACCTGCCTGACAGCTGGGTGCTGACCGAAGAGGAGCTGGACATTCCGACCTACGGTTCCAAGTACTCGATGGATCTGTCGGAGCTGCCGGATGTGAAGACCGTGCAGTTCGTGGCCGAAGAATGATCCACTGAAATCCGCGGGGTGCGGGCCTGATCAGACCTGCACCCCCTTCCAGACACTTTCCCGAACCAGACATGGGAGAAGCATAAAATGGCTTATCAACGTGCCAAGATCGTCGACCTCGTCGACGGCAAGATCGACCAGGACACCCTGCACCAGATGCTTTCGACGCCGAAGGATCCGGAGCGTTTCGAGATGTATGTCGAGGTGCTGCAGGAGCGGATGCCTTGGGATGACAAGATCATCCTGCCGCTGGGGCCGAAGCTCTACATCGTGCAGAAGAAGGACACGAAGCAGTGGGTGGTTCGTTGCGAGTGCGGTCATGATTTTTGTGACTGGCGTGAAAATTGGAAGATGCATGCACTGATCCACGTGCGTGACACGCCCGAGAAGATGGAGGAGATCTATCCCCGTCTGATGGCACCCAGCACCAATTGGCAGGTGATTCGCGAGTTCATTTGCCCCGAGTGCGGCTCGGTGCTTGATGTGGAAGCCCCCACGCCTTGGTACCCGATCATCCGCGACTTCGAGCCGGATATCGACACCTTCTACAAGGAGTGGCTGGGTCTGCCGATTCCGGAGCGTCGCGACGCCGCTTGATCCGTGACGTGCAGGTTGCCCGCCCGTCTGTCGTGAGGGGCGGGCAGGGCAACCTGCAGGCTGCTCAGGGAAGTCCACTCGGGCCCCTCCAACCCCCAGCCGTGAACGGCATTGCTCAGGCAGTGTCCGTCACACCCCGAGTGGACTTCCCTGAGCGGTGGGAAACATGCCTCGATAGCCGCTGCCTGCCATGGCGTGTTGGCCTGACATGCGGGGACGAACACGTTCATCACACGCGCTCTAGGCCCCGTTGGGCTGATGTCTCGCAGCCAATGTTGTGAGACTGACACGACCGGTTGCCATCAGGCCGCCGGTAACTGACCTGGATTTGGGCTTTGTCCACAATCGGATGCACGATGTATTGATTCCGTGCGGAGGCATCCGATGACGACCGAGACAGGCATGACCGTCGAGACGACGGCTGAGGTGCCAACAGCCGGGGCGGAGAACCTGGCCCTGTTCACCCAGATTCAACCGTGGTTCGAGCAATATCCGTGGCTTCAGGGCACGATCGGGCTGCTCGCCCTGATTCTGTTGGCGCTCCTGGCCCGTTTTGTGGCTGCCCGCGTCATCCGGCGCTTGATCAGTGGCATTCAGGATCGTTTTGCGGCCACTGCGAAGGGGCGGATGCTGATGGATGGGGAATTCCTGTCACGCAGTGCCCAGATCCTGCCGGCCTTGGTCTTGCAATTGGGGATCGATCTGGTGCCAGGCTTGAATCCGGCCGTCTCGACGGTGGTGCGCAATGTGGCCATTGCGATGACGGTTTTTCGGGCTGTCCGGGCCGTTGATGCGCTGTTGAGTGCTTTTCTGAATGCGCGTGAGCATAGCGGCAAACGGGCCAAATCCATCAAGGGTTATGTGCAGCTCTTGAAGTTGCTGCTTTATTGCCTGGCTGCGGTCGTGATCGTGGGCGTGCTGATCGACCGTTCGCCACTCATTCTGCTCTCCGGTCTGGGGGCCATGTCGGCGGTGCTGCTGCTGGTGTTCAAGGACACGTTGCTGAGTTTCACCGCTGGCGTTCAGCTGACCTCATCCGATACGCTGCGGGTGGGCGACTGGATCGAGATGCCGCAGGTGGGGGCCGATGGTGATGTGATCGACATTGCGCTGCATACGGTGAAGGTGCAGAACTGGGACAAGACGATCACGATGATTCCCACATGGCGCCTGATGTCGGAGAGCTTTCGCAATTGGCGGGGTATGTCAGAATCCGGTGGGCGGCGCATCAAGCGCACGCTGAGACTGGATGTGACCTCGGTGCGCTTTCTGGAGGCTGACGATATTCGACGGCTGGCCGATATCGAGTTGTTGACCGATTATCTGGCTCGCAAGTCGAAGGCACTTGAACAGAGCAACGAGGCCCGTCGTGAGCGTCTGGGGCTAAGGGCCGAATGCCTGGCCAACCAGCGGCGGCTGACGAATATCGGTACGTTCCGGGCCTATGTGGATGCGTATCTGCGCGCCAATCCGGGCATTCATCAGGGCATGACGCTGATGGTGCGGGTGCTGGAGCCGACGCCTGAAGGGGTGCCGATGGAGTTGTATTGCTTCACCAATACCACGGTATGGGCGGTGTACGAGGGCATCCAGTCGGATATTTTCGATCATTTGCTGGCGATCATGCCAGTGTTCGGTCTGCGCTTGTATCAGCAACCAAGTGGTATGGACATGCGCATGGGATTGGGAGAAAGGGCTGCCGCACCGACGGTGCTGGTGCCGATGCCGGATGGGAAGTGAATGGGGTTGCAGCTGACGTGGGGTTTGGGAAGCATGATGATGGCCTGGGCCGTGGCAGCCTCGGCGACTGGTGTGGCGGTGCCGCCGCCGATGGTGCCGCTGGATGAGTCGGACACCACGGCCGGCATCGAGGCGATGGCTTCGCCGGTGCTGGCCAGGCGCTCGCCAGGTGGCTCGGGTTGCCGCCCGGTGATGGCCTCGCAACTGCGCTTCAAGATCGACAACGACCTGGCCTCCGGGCAGGATCATGGCTACAGCAGTGGCCTGATGCTGGAGGTGGCCGGCCAGTTGCCCACGGATGAGCAGCTGATGTCGGCCGAGGAAGAAGGCTGGCTCTGTCCGCTCTGGCGTTTCATGGGCGGTGGGGCATTGCCCGAGAGCGTGTCCTTTCGCCTGGATCAGAGTCTCTACACGCCGAAGAACAGCCGTGCCCGCTATCTGGTGACGGATGATCGGCCCTATGCGGCGGTGCTGATGGCGGGGGTTGCCGCCGAGCGCCGCTCGGGCGACGCGCAGGTGCGCAACGAGATCCGGCTGGGTTGGGTGGGGCCGTCGGTGCATGGTGAAGCCTCGCAAAACGCCGTCCACAAGCTGATCAACGCCCCGCATTTTTATGGCTGGGATCATCAGCTGGGCGATGAACCGTTGATCGAGCTGGCGCAGTATCGGGTGCGGCGTTGGTTGTCGGGGCGGTCGTCGGATGTGTTGCTGCACTGGGGCGGACGTCTGGGTAATCTGCAGACCAGTGCTTATGGCGGTGTCGAATGGCGTTTTGGCGAGGGTTTGCGCTCGGATGGTGGCTCGGCCCCGGTACGGCCAGGGGCGGGTGAGCCGTCCTCGATCAACTGGGCCGACACGGCCGAGGCGCGCTGGACGAGCTTTCTGACCTTGGGGGCGCGCTGGGTGGGCTGGGATCTGACCCTGGACGGCAACATCAGTCGGGACAGTCATTCGGTCGAGCGCCGGGCACTGGTACTGGATGCGGGGGCTGGTGTCATGGTGCAGAACGGGCCTTGGGCCGGGCAGCTGATGTGGGTGCTGCGCAGCAAGGAGTTCAAGGGGCAGCAGACCTTGCCTTCTTATGGGTCGTTGCAACTCAGCTATCGCTTTTGACGGATACTGGCCACTGTTGGCCCCGAGGCGCGTCGCGGTGGCGGGCCGGGCCTGTCAGGCGCGGCCGTGACGGCCCTGAGGCCATCCCCGGACATGGTCTGGTGGTGTTCCGGCTTCAAGGAACGGGCTGGCCCGTGTGTGCACGGGGATGCTGGTTTCGGTCGTGGGCAGGTGGCAGGCAGCATGGGGACGCCTCACGCTGTTGCATTTGTCGCGCGGGTTATGCCATCTGGTTCAGTTGGGGTAGAATGTGGCCACTCGCCGGTTGGCAGGTTTGAGTGGGCGTTCCGGGTTGTTGGTCAGGTTCGCCATGAAGTGGCCCGTGTATCACGCCCGATCGGGTAGCCAGCCGGTTGTCGATGGTGGCAGCAGCTGAGCGATGTTAGACAGCGCGAGCTGGCCCGATGAATGGCCTGCTTTCAATGATGGCTGTCAGTCAAATAAAGCGCTGATGTTGCCTTCAGCCAGTGACCCGTTTCCGCAAGCGGGGCTGCTCTTGGAGCCAGTCTTGCCTTGGATGAGGTCGTTTCGGCTTGTTCCTTGTTCTGAGATGGCTGCTGTGCAGGCGCCGTCGGGCATGCCTTCGTGGGTGTCCGGTGTCGGCGTTTCCGTTCGCACATGCATCCTGCTGGTGTGAGGGAATGACCATCCCTGTTGATGGGCTTATCGCTTCCTCCTGATGTTTTTGCCTGCTGTGTCGGCCTTTTTGTTTCCTGTCATCCCAGTGTCGGCTTGATGAATACCTCCGAGGTGAAACGGGTCATCGAAGGCGCGTTGCTATGTGCCAACAAGCCGCTGACCATACCCGAGCTGCGCCAGTTGTTTGCCGGTGATGTCGATATCGGTGCGGATTCCGTGCGCGACATTCTCGATACCTTGCGTGGCGAGTGGGTCGAGCGTTCGCTGAATCTGGTCTCGTTGGCGTCGGGGTGGCGCTTTCAGAGCGCACCGGACATTGCGCGTTTCGTCACGCGCCTGAATCCCGAGAAACCGCCGCGCTACTCCAGGGCCGTGATGGAAACGCTCGCCATCATTGCCTATCGTCAGCCCGTCACACGCGGGGATATCGAGGAAATTCGCGGGGTGACGGTGTCCTCCCACATCATCAAGACGCTGGAAGACAGGGGCTGGATCGACCAGATCGGCGTGAAGGACGTGCCCGGCAGGCCGGCCCTGTTTGGCACCACCCGACAGTTTCTCGACGACCTGAACCTGAAGGCTTTGGCCGAATTGCCCAAACTCGACGACGATGCCTTGCCTGCCGATGTGTTGCAGGCACTGGTGCCACCGCCTGAAGCGGGCGAGGGCGAAGCCGGGGAAGACAACTCGGCGGTGGTGTCCGAGCCGCCCGATGGCACGGGCGACGAGGGCAGTCAGGCGTCTTCGCAGCAGGGGGCGCAGAAGGTGGATATGGCGGCGCAGCTTGCGCCAGAGCGCGTCGAGGTGCCGCAGGCGGCCGAGACGACGGAAGAACATGCTGCGGTGGCTGCCGCAGACAACGCTTGAGTAAATGTGGCAGTTGCATGAATAGCACGCACCAGGAAGACAATGTTGTGGTGAACGGTATGCATGAAGGTGATTCGTTGCCAGATGATTCGTTTGCGTCTGATGTGGATGGCGCAGGCGAAGGTGGGGGTGAGGGGCGTCCACGAGGCCGCAGGCGTGGCTTCATGAGGCGTCAGGGCGCTCCCCGTGCTGCGGCGAGGCGACGGCGGGCAGAGCGGCCCGATGGTGATGGGCTGCTTTCTTCTGCGGCGGATGCCGACCCGACGGCAATGTCGTCAGCCGGCTTGCCTGCGCAAGCTCAGCCGCGAATGCCTGCACGCGCGCGGGCAACGGGCGAGGGCAAGCGGATGCCCGGTGATGATGAACGCGTGCCCTTCTTTGCCCGTGAGGCTGCCATTGGCCTGCGTTCGGGCGCTGCCCGTGGTGGAAAGCGTGCATCGTCGCCAGCAGCGGAGGCCGAGAAGCTGCACAAGATTCTGGCGGATGCCGGGATTGGTTCACGCCGCGACATGGAAGAGCTGATCATTTCAGGCCGGGTGTCGGTGAACGGCATGCCGGCCCATGTGGGTCAGCGTGTGGGGGCCAATGACGTCATCCGTGTCAACGGCAAGCCATTGCCCCGCAAGCGTGTGGCGACGTCGGCCGTGCCGCAGGTGCTGCTCTATCACAAGCCCACGGGCGAGCTGGTGACGCGTGATGATCCGGAAGCACGTCCGAAAGTGTTCGATCGGCTGCCGAAGTTGCGCGGTGCACGCTGGATAGCCATCGGTCGTCTCGATCTGAACAGCGAGGGCTTGCTGATCTTCACCACGTCGGGGGATCTGGCCAACCGGCTGATGCATCCCCGCTATGGGTGGGAGCGTGAATATGCGGTTCGTGTCCTCGGCCGTGTCGATGATGAGGCCAGGCAGCGCCTGTTGAGTGGTGTGAGCCTGGAGGATGGGCCGGCCATGCTGAAGTCGATCGAAGACATCGGCGGCGATGGGGCCAACCATTGGTACCGGGTGGTCATCCTCGAAGGTCGTAATCGGGAGGTTCGGCGCCTGTTCGAGGCGGTCGGGTTGACGGTCTCGCGTCTGGTGCGCATTCGCTTTGGTCCGGTGGCCTTGCCGCCGCGTCTGGTTCGGGGGCGTTTTCACGCGTTGACCGATGACGAGGTGCGTCAGTTGCAGCAGCAGGTGCGACGCAATACCGGTGCATCGGTCGAGCCGGGCGCCGCGTCGGCCTCGAAACCGGCTGCCAAGGGACGTGTTGGTGCAGCGGTCGGGTCATCGCGTCATCCCACACGACGCCGGCTGTTGCGTGGGGCGGCCCGAGCTGCCCAGGCTGGCGACCTGCCGGGCATGCCGGCCGGGGTGTCGGGCGCTGAGCCGGCTGCGGAGCGCGTCGATCCGTTGCAGTCGCCCCGGCGGGGCAAGGCTGGTGCGCGTCGGAAGGTGGCCGATGGGGCGGAAGCCGCCTCGGCCCATTCACCGCGCCGTCGTGCGACGGGCAAGCGAGTGGGTGATGCAGCGGGGGCTGAGGGCGACGCACCGAAGAAACGGGCGGCGGGGCGTCGGACTCGTGCCCAAGGGCGTGCTGCGACCGAGCAGGTCGAGGCACCCCGCATGGTGTCGGTGAAGGTGCTGGAGCCCACGGCCGAGAAACGCACGCTGACGGTGAGCGAGCGTCGAGGCTGGACGGAAACCCGTTATCTGCCACAGGCGGTGTCTTACAGTGGTGATACGGACTGGTCGAAGGTGGCGCGTGAAAGCGTCTTGCCGGATCGTCGTCCGCGTCGCACGAAACCGAAGGAGCGTAATGGCAATGTAGCCCCCCGCACGCGGGTGGCACAGCCGGCGCGTCGGGTGAACTACGATGACGACAACTGGCAGCCGACCTCGGACACGGCGCATATGGAGGGCATCACCCGCTCGATGCGTCGTGATGGTCGCCAGGCGCGTTATGGTGCCGCCCCCGGTTTTGCTGCCCGGCTGGGTCAGCCTTGGGATCCCAATGCCGGCATGGCGAGCCAGTGGCCGGGCCAGTCTCGTGGCGCGGCTGCTCGGGGTGAGCGGGTGGGGCGTGGCAAACGCAACGCCGCGACCGGGGGGGCAGGTGGCGCCGCCCGGCCTCGTCGCAAGCCGGCTGTCAAGGGGCGGTGAGCGTCGGGAGAACGCCTTGGTGCCTGCTTTCCTGGCATGTTGGCATCCGGTGAACGGGTCGGCTCGATCCGGTGATCCTTGAGTCTTTTCCGTCCATCGGTTATCATGGCCCTCTTGGCAAGACTTGCATTTTGAGTCGGTCGGGCGCCTGTCAGTGGCAGCTGTCCGGTCGGAGCCATCGATGAAGGGCTTGCCGTGGTTCGGAGCTGCTCGTTTCGCTTCGTCGTTTGAGGCGACAGGGTCTGCTTCCGGCAGCTCCCAGTGGCTGATGCGCGCTGTAGGGCGGCATGCAACCGCGCGCTGGCGCTGCCTGGTCAAGGGTGGCTGTTGTGCGAAATGGGCTGGCAATAGCCCATTTTTTTTTACCGGATCGAGGCGCTGTCCACCGTGCGGTGGCAGCGTGCCGATGGCCTTGCCCTGCTCGGGGGCAAGCTGGCCATGTCATGAAGGGCAGTGTTGAACAGGGCAATGAAGGTGGGAGCCAATCCAGAAGCGGGCGGTGGCCTGGAAGCGTTGGTGGAGCCGGTCGTTCAGGCGATGGGCTATCAGATGGTGGATGTGGAGTTTGCCGCTGGCGGCCTGCTGCGCATCACGATCGAGCAGGCCGATCATGACACACCGATCACGCTGGATGATTGCGAAAAGGTCAGTCACCAGCTGTCTTACCTGTTCACGGTGGAAGATGTCGATTACGACCGGCTGGAAATTTCCTCACCGGGTCTGGATCGGCGCTTGCGCAAACCGGCCGATTTCGAACGGTTTGCCGGTGAGGAGGTGAAGTTGTGGCTGCGCTTGCCGGTGGCAGGGCGGCGACAGTTTCAGGGCGTGCTGGTGCCGGCCGTGCCGGCGCTGGCACGTGCGACAGAATTGCTTGGGCCAGAGGCTGAGCCACCGGTGGTGGTTCAGGCTGGTGGTGCCGCGCCAGCCGACACCGACTGGCTGCTGTTGTGGCGTGAGCAGGCGCCGGCGGCCGGTCGCTCGCGTGGCGTGCCGGGGCGTCGTCCGCCCAAGGTCAGGCCCGTGCCGGCCGACCCCGTCGAGGCGGCTTTGCAGGCAGCAGATTGTCATTGGCTGCGATTTGGATTTGAGCAAGTGGACCGGGCGCGTTTGGTGCCGAAGCCGGTTTTCTAGGGAGTCATTATGCAGGGACGTGAATTGTTGCTGATGGTCGATGCGCTGGCGCGCGAAAAGAACGTCAGCCGCGACGTGGTGTTTGCCGCGCTCGAAAGTGCGCTCGCCTCGGCAATGAAGAAGCGTTACACGGATGAGGTCGATATTCGTGTCGCGATCAGCCGTGAGGATGGCAGCTACCGCAGCTTCCGTCGCTGGCAGGTGGTGCCCGATGGTGAGCTGGATGATCATGATCTGCAAATCATCCTGACCGAAGCGCGCAAGCAGTCGCCCGACATCGAGCTCGACGCGTACATCGAGGAAGAGCTGGAGCAGGTGGAGTTCGGCCGCATCGGGGCGCAGGCTGCCAAGCAGGTGATTCTGCAAAAAATCCGTGATGCGGAGCGTGAGCAGATCATCAACGATTTCCTGTCGCGGGGCGATTCATTGCTGTCGGGCACGATCAAGCGGATCGACCGTGAGGGCGCAATCGTCGAGTCGGGGCGTATCGAGGCCCGTCTGCCGCGCGACCAGATGATTCCGAAGGAAAACCTGCGCAACGGCGATCGCGTCCGTGCCTGGGTCTCGAAGATCAACCGTGAAGGCCGGGGCCCGCAGCTTTTCCTGTCGCGTACCGCGCCCGAGTTCATCATGAAACTCTTTGAGCTCGAAGTGCCGGAAATCGAGCAGGGTCTGCTGCAGATTCGGGCGGCTGCACGCGATCCAGGGGTGCGGGCGAAAATCGCGGTGCATACGGAAGATCGTCGGGTCGATCCGATCGGTACCTGTGTGGGGGTACGCGGTTCGCGCGTTCAGGCCGTCACGCAGGAGCTGGCAGGTGAGCGCGTGGATATCGTGCTGTGGTCGGAAGACCCGGCGCAGTTCGTGATCGGTGCGCTGGCACCGGCCAACGTCTCCTCGATTCTGGTCGATGAAGAACGTCATGTGATGGACGTGGTGGTCGATGAGGACAACCTCGCGCTCGCCATCGGTACGGGTGGTCGCAACGTGCGTCTGGCGTCCGAGCTGACGGGCTGGCAGATCAACCTGATGTCGGCCGAAGAAAGCGAGAAGAAGCAGGAAGACGAGCGCAACGCGATTCGTGAGGTCTTCATGGGTCATCTGGATGTGGATGCCGAAGTGGCCGATATCCTGATCGATGAGGGCTTCACCAGTCTGGAGGAAATCGCCTATGTGCCGCTCGACGAGATGCTGGAGATCGAGGCTTTCGACGAGGAAACGGTCAATGAGCTGCGCGAGCGGGCACGCAATGCGCTGCTGACGCAGGCGATCGCGACCGAAGAGAAGTTGAACACGACGGCAGAAGACCTGCTGTCGCTTGAGGGCATGGATCGCGAGCTGGCCGTGAAGCTGGCTGAGGCCGATGTCCGCACCCGTGATGACCTGGCGGAACTCGCGGTGGATGAATTGATTGAAATCACGGCGCTCGACGAGGAGCGCGCCAAGGCTCTGATCCTGAAGGCGCGCGAGCATTGGTTCGTCGATGATGCCGGTGCGTAAGACGGTGTGGCTCGGGCAAGCCTGGAGCGCGCCGGAATCCTGTCCCCGAGTGGACGTATCAGGATGGCGCGCATGATGAATTGGTAGTAGCGGAAGGAACTAATGGCCAGTACGAACGTTGAGACATTTGCTGCGGAACTGAAAGTACCTGCTGAGGTGCTGCTGGAGCAGTTGCGCGCGGCAGGTGTGGACAAGAAACATCCTTCCGATTCCCTGACGGAATCGGACAAGGAGCGTTTGTTGTCGGCACTGCGCGCCTCGCATGGTGGCGCTGAGACGCAAAAGCGTCAGAAGATCACGGTGGTTCGCAAGCAAACGTCTGAGATCAAGCAGGCGGATGCCACCGGCAAGGCACGAACCATTCAGGTGGAGGTTCGCCGCAAGCGCACGTTCGTCAAGCGTGATGCAGCGGGTGCCGCGCCTGGCGGTACGCCCGTGGTCGAGCAGGTGCCCCCACCGCCGGTGGCGCCGCCACCCGTTCAGTCGGCCAGTTCCGTCATCGATGAAGAGCAGCGTCGGCTGCGCGAGGAAGAGGCCCGCCGTCAGCAGGCGCTGATGGAGCGGCAGGCCCGTGAGCTGCAGGAAAAGACGGCCCGCCTCGAACGCGATCGTCAACGTGAGAACGAAGCCGCTGCCGAAGCCTCGCGTCGCGAGGAGGCGGCACGCGCCGAGCGCGAGCGCCTGGCGAAGATGCAGGCCGAGGCCGAGCGTGAGGCGGCTGCTGCCCGTGAGATGCAGCGCAAGCTCCGGGAGCAGCAGGGCGCCGATCAGGCGGCCCGCCAGCAGGCCGAGGCGCAACGCAAGGCGGCCGAAGAGAAGGCGGCTGCCGAGCGGGCCGCTGCCGAAGAGGCTGCGAGGGTGGCGGCCGAGAAGGCTGCCGAGGCGGCCCGCCGCGCGAAGGAAGAGGCCGAAGCTTCGGCGGCGGCGCGCCGGCGTGCCGAGGCCGAGGTGGCGGCCATCAACCGCTTGCTGGAAGCGAGCCGTCGTCCGCCACCACCGCCGCCGCCGCCGGCACCGCCCGCACCTGCTCAGGCGGCTGCCCCGGGGGCTGCTTCGGGTGACAAGGCCCGCCGTGGCGGCACCTTGCATCGGCCGGCCACCGGTGCGCAGCCTGCTGGCCAGGGAGCTGGCAGTGGCGGTGATTCGGCTGGCTCACGCAACAAGAATGCGAAGGGCGAGAAGTCGTCGTCGTGGCAGGATGATGCGTCCAGGCGTCGTCGTCCGGCCAAGGGCGGCCGCAACGACAGTGCGGGTGGTGCCGGGGCCGGTAGCGGCTGGCGTACCCGCGGTCCGCGCCGGGGCAATGATCGGGGCGGGCGTGGCGGTCATCATCAGCCGGCTCAGCCCGAGACGCCGATCGTGCGCGAAGTGCATGTGCCTGAAACCATCACGGTGGCCGAGCTGGCCCACAAGATGGCGGTGAAGGCCACCGAGGTGATCAAGCAGCTGATGAAGCTTGGCCAGATGGTGACGATCAACCAGGTGCTGGATCAGGAAACGGCCATGATTCTCGTCGAGGAAATGGGCCATACGGCGATTGCGGCCAAGCTCGACGATCCGGAGGCAATGCTCGATGAAGTGGCGGCAGAAGATGTAGGCCCGCTGTTGCCCCGTCCGCCGGTTGTCACCGTGATGGGTCACGTCGACCACGGCAAGACCTCGCTGCTCGATTATCTGCGTCGCACGAAAGTGGCGTCGGGCGAGGCAGGTGGCATCACGCAGCACATCGGCGCTTATCATGTCGAGACGCCGCGTGGTGTCGTCACCTTCCTCGACACGCCGGGCCACGCGGCCTTTACGGCGATGCGTGCTCGCGGTGCGAAGGCCACCGACATCGTGATTCTGGTGGTGGCTGCCGATGACGGCGTGATGCCGCAGACGATCGAGGCGATTTCGCACGCTCGTGCGGCCGAGGTGCCGCTGGTGGTGGCGATCACGAAGGTCGACAAGCCTGAAGCCAATCCGGATCGGGTGCGTCAGGAGCTGGTCGCCCAGAGCGTGGTGCCCGAAGAGTATGGCGGCGACGTGCCCTTCGTGGGCATCTCGGCCAAGACGGGTGAGGGGATCGACGATCTGCTGGAGAACGTGCTGCTGCAGGCCGAAATTCTGGAGTTGACTGCGCCCGAGAAGGCGCCGGCTCGTGGTCTGGTGATCGAGGCGCGTCTGGACAAGGGTCGTGGCCCGGTGGCGACCGTGCTCGTGCAGTCCGGTACGCTGTCGCGTGGCGACACGGTGCTGGTCGGCTCGACCTGGGGCCGGGTGCGGGCGATGATGGACGAGGCCGGCAAGGCTGCCACGTCTGCCACGCCGTCGATTCCGGTCGAGATTCAGGGCTTGAACGATGTGCCGCAAGCCGGTGAGGAGCTGGTGGCGCTGGCCGACGAGCGCAAGGCGCGCGAGATCGCGCTCTTCCGTCAGGGCAAGTTCCGCGATGTGAAGCTTGCCCGCCAGCAGGCCGCCAAGCTGGAGAACATGTTCGACCAGATCGGTGAGGGCGAGGTTCAGACGTTGCCGCTGATCATCAAGGCCGACGTGCAGGGTTCGCAGGAAGCGCTGGCGCATGCCTTGCTCAAGCTCTCGAATGACGAGATCAAGGTGCAGATCGTGCATGCTCAGGTCGGTGGCATCACCGAAAGCGACATCAACCTGGCGATCGCCTCGAAGGCCGTGGTGCTGGGCTTCAACGTGCGGGCCGACATGCCGGCACGCCGGATGGCCGAGTCCAATGGCGTGGACATCCGCTACTACAACATCATTTACGATGCCGTGGACGATGTGAAGTCGGCGATGGAAGGCATGCTCTCGCCCGAGAAGCGCGAGACGGTCATCGGGCTGGTCGAGATCCGTCAGGTCTTCCGTGTCACGAAGGTTGGCACGGTGGCGGGCTGCTATGTGATGGAAGGTCTGGTGCGTCGCGATGCCGAGGTTCGCCTGTTGCGCGACTCCACCGTCATCTGGTCAGGCCGCATCGATTCGCTGAAACGCTTCAAGGACGATGTGAAGGAAGTGAAGTCCGGCTTCGAGTGCGGCATTTCGCTGGTGAACTACAGTGATATCCAGGAAGGTGACCAACTGGAAGTCTTCGAGGTGAAGGAAGTGGCACGTACCTTGTCGCTGCCGACCTCGGCGGTCTGAAGGCTGGTCTGAGCTTGAGTTGAGGCGGGTTTCAGGGGGGCCGGTAACAACGCGCTGGCCCTCGCCCTTGTGCCTGTCGTGTGCTTATGTCGACCAGGTGCCGGGTGGCTGCGTGTCGTACCGGCTTGGGCTGGTGTGGAGCAAGCCCTGTGTGCAGGACGCCTCGAAGGCACTTCGTTGATGTTGGATTGAATACGGGATGAAACGAAAACCAGGAGCAACCCCAGGACGGGCGTTGCGTGTGACGGAGCTGCTGCATCAGGAGCTGGCCGAGATGATCCGCTCGGAAGTGAAGGATCCTCGGTTGGGGCTGGTCACGATCACGGGTGTCGATCTGACACCCGATTACGCGCATGCCACGGTCTGGTTCTCGGTGTTGCCCGATGATGCCGAGCATGTGGCGCAGACCCTGGAAGGTCTTCGGGCTGCGTCGGGCTTTCTGCGCTCGCAGATTGGCCGTCGGGTGCGCATCCACACAACGCCGGCGCTGCGCTTTGCGCATGATGCGTCGACGAAGCGTGGCATGGACATGAGCCGCCTGATCGACGAGGCCAATGCCCGCCGTGCGGCCGATGACCCGGTAGATCCCGCTTGAAGGTTCACGGTCTGCTGTTGCTCGACAAGCCGGTGGGTTTGTCCTCGAACACGGCGCTGCAAAAGGTGCGTCGTCTGCTTTCGGCTGACAAGGCTGGCCATGGTGGCACGCTTGACCCCATGGCCAGTGGCGTGTTGCCCCTGATGTTCGGCGAAGGCTGCAAGCTGGCGGGCGCGTCGCTCACGCACGACAAGGCGTATGAAGCCGAGGTGCAGTTCGGTGTGCGCACGACCACCGATGATGTGGAGGGCGAGGTGCTGAGCCAGTCCGATCGTCGTCCCTCGAAGGCTGAACTGAGTGCCGCGCTTGGCGCTTTCGTCGGTCTGATCATGCAGGCACCGCCTGTGTATTCTGCCTTGAAAGTGGGGGGCAAGGCGATGTACCGCCACGCTCGTGAGGGCGCCCCGATCGAGGCCCCCCCGCGCCAGGTGCGCGTGGATGCGATCGAGTTGCTGGCCTTCGATGGTGACAAGGCCAGGCTGAAAATCGATTGCGGCAAGGGGACTTACATCCGTTCGATTGCCCGCGATTTGGGTGAGGCATTGGGCTGTGGTGCCCATCTGTCGGGTCTTCGTCGTACACGAGTGGGCGATTTCGAGGTGCGCCACGCGGTGCCGTTGCAAACCTTGCTCGATGGCGGCCCCGAGGTGGCGGCAGCACACCTGCAAGGCTTGCTGAAACTGGTTGATGGCTGGCCGACGCTCACGCTGGGGGCGGCCGAGGCTGCCCGTTTTGCCCAGGGGCAGGGGGTGCCGGCAGACCGTTTTGATGCGGCCAAAGGATTCGGGCCGGCTGCCGGGCAGCTGGCCGTGTTGCATGATGGACGCCTGCTCGGGCTGGCCAGATATGGTTTGTTGCCAAACGGTGCGGCGGCTGCCTTGCCCGTGCGGGTCATCGTGGATTGATATCAACCTCTTTTTTGTTTTGAGATAGCGCGTGTCTGACTCCAAGCCTCACACATCGGTTCAGCCGATCCGTAACATTGCCATCATTGCCCACGTCGACCACGGCAAGACCACGCTCGTGGATCAGCTGTTGCGGCAGTCGGGCACTTTCCGCGCCAACCAGCAGGTGGATGAGCGGGTGATGGACTCCAACGATCTGGAGCGTGAGCGCGGCATCACGATTCTGGCCAAGAACTGCGCGGTCGAGTATGAGGGCACGCGGATCAACATCGTCGATACACCAGGGCACGCCGATTTTGGCGGTGAGGTCGAACGGGCGCTGTCGATGGTCGATGGCGTGCTGTTGCTCGTCGATGCGATGGACGGGCCGATGCCGCAGACACGCTTCGTGACGCGCAAGGCGTTGGCACTGGGGCTGAAGCCGATCGTGGTCGTGAACAAGATCGACCGGCCGGGTGCCCGCCCGCATTGGGTGGTGGATCAGACCTTCGATCTGTTCGATCGCCTCGGGGCGACCGAAGAGCAGCTGGATTTTCCGGTGGTGTATGCCTCGGGTCTGGCCGGCTATGCGGTGCTCGATCTGGACGATGCCGAGGCGGCTGCTGCGGCTCAGCCGCCTTCGATGGCGCCGCTGTTCCAGACGATTCTGGATCGGGTGCCCGCGCGTGCCGATGATGTGGACGGCCCCTTGCAGTTTCAGATTTCGGCGCTCGATTATTCGAGCTATGTGGGGCGCATCGGCATCGGGCGGATCAATCGCGGCACGATCAGGGGCGGCGAGCAGGTGCTGTTGATGCATGGGGACCGTGCCCCGGTCACGGCCAAGGTCAACCAGGTGCTGCGTTTTCGTGGTCTGGAGCGCGAGGTGGTGCCCTTTGCGCAAGCGGGCGACATCGTGGCGATCAACGGGATCGAGAACATCGACATCGGCTCGACGCTGTGCAAGGTGGGCAATCCTGATCCGCTGCCGCTCCTGCGGATCGACGAGCCGACCCTCACGATGGAATTTCTGGTCAACACCTCGCCACTGGCAGGTCGCGAGGGCAAGTTCGTGACCAGCCGCCAGATTCGCGAGCGGCTGGAGCGCGAGCTGCAGGCGAACGTGGCACTGCGCGTCGAGTTCACGGCCGACGCCGACACCTTCGTGGTGTCGGGCCGTGGCCAGCTGCATCTGACGATCCTCTTGGAGAACATGCGCCGCGAGGGCTATGAGCTGGCGGTATCGCGGCCCAAACCTCGGATCCGGGTGGTGGAGGGCGTGCGCGAGGAGCCTTACGAGCAGCTGACGATGGATCTGGAAGAGACCCATCAGGGCGCGGTGATGGAGATCCTTGGGACGCGACGGGGTGAGCTGCAGAACATGGAGCCGGACGGCAAGGGGCGGGTGCGCCTGGATTACCGGGTGCCGGCCCGTGGGTTGATCGGTTTCCAGAGCGAGTTTCTCAACACCACCCGTGGCACCGGCATCATGAGCCACGTCTTCGAGGATTACGGCCCGTGGGCCGGGGAGATCGAAGGCCGTCGTCAGGGCGTGCTGATCTCGCAGGATGATGGGGGAGCCGTGGCCTATGCGCTGTGGAAGCTTCAGGATCGGGGCCGGATGTTCGTCAAGCCCAATGACGCGCTCTATGAGGGCATGATCATCGGCATCCACACCCGTGACAACGATCTGGTCGTCAACCCGATCCGCGAGAAGAAACTCACCAACGTCCGGGCGTCTGGCAAGGATGAGGCCATCAACCTGACGCCACCGATCGACCTGACGCTGGAGAAGGCTGTCGAGTTCATCGCTGATGACGAGCTGGTCGAGATCACGCCGAAGAGCATCCGGCTGCGCAAGCGCTTCCTGAAGGAGCACGAGCGCCGCCGCGCACAGCGTGAGGCTGAGGGTGCCTGATCCGCTCAGATGGATGGAGGCAGCAGATCCTGATGCATCCATGATGCCGATGGCGCCTGCAGGACGGGCGTCGTCGTGCAGGAAGAAAGGGCGTGCGAGGTGACGGCGCGCCCATCATGCCGGCCATGCGCATGTCAGTCTTGCTGACCGACAGGCGTGTGGCTAGGCCGAGCAGGGACCATGGGCGGTGAGTCTGCCGCCTGACCCATCAACCGATTCAATAACAAGGAAAATCGATGACGAACACCACCAAGTCGGCTGCATCCGACCAGGCGGACAAAAAGCCGGCTGCCAAACGCGCACCCAGCGCCGCGTTCATGAAGGCGTTGAAGCCCAGCGAGGCGCTGGCAGCCGTCGTGGGCGCTGACGCCTTGCCCCGCACGGAAGTGACGAAAAAGATCTGGGCATACATCAAGCAGCACGACCTGCAGAACCCGCAGAACAAGCGGATGATCCGTGCTGATGACAAGCTTCGCGCCGTATTCGGCAAGGATGAGGTCTCGATGTTCGAGATGACGAAGCTGGTCAATCAGCATCTGTCGGCTGTTTGAACGGGTTTGTCCCGGTTTTGCCACCTGGTTTGATGAACCCTTACAAGAAAGCCCCTGATCGTCCACGGACGACAGGGGCTTTTGGCCACTTCAGTGGCTTATTCGCCGTTGCCCACTTCCCGAACGTAAGCGCTCAGTTGCTTCACTTCGTCATCACTCAGCGTGATGTCCTTGTGGGCCTTGATGGCGTCAGACAGGGTGAGTGCCGAGCCGTCATGGAAATACGGGCCGGTGTACCAGGCGTCACGCAATCCGGGGGTGGTGATGCCCGTGAGCGTTTCACCCAGCACCTTGCCGCTCACGCCAGGGTCGGCTTTGAGGGTGCCGATGTCATCGAGCTTCGTGCCATCGCCGCCCAGATCAGGACTGCTGTGGCAGGTGGCACAGGTCTTGGTGGTGAACAGGGCTTCTCCGGCCTTGGCGTCTGCGCTGAAGCTGCGATCCGGCGCGCGCCAAGGGCTGGGCGCGTAGGTGCTGAGGCTGTTCACATAGGCGGCCAGCGCATCAAGGTCTTCCGAGAGGCCAGCCTTGGCCGCGCCCAGTGGCGAGCGCCGTCTGCCCTGGAACTGCGCGTCGTCCATCAGCCCCGAACCGCCCGAGAGGATGCGGATCTGCTGCTCGAAGTCCTGCACCTCGTCGAAATTGCCGCTCCAGTGCAGGCGTTCCTTCTTGCCGCCGTGGCCACGCAGCGAGATCGTCTTGCGTAAACCCTCACCAAAGCCGCTCATGTCCCAGACCCGGCCGTCACCATAGCCATCGTTGTGGCAGGCGGCACAGCTCATGTAGCGGTCTCGGGCCAGACGGATGTCGAAGGCATCGTAGAAGAGCTGTTTGCCCTTGAAGATCTGGGCGGGAAGTTTTTCCGGGGTGGTGAGGGTGCTCACGCGCACATGGGCCGGAATGCCGTAGACATCGGGTTCAGCGCCGGTGAGTGCGCTCAGATCGAAGAACGTGACATCGCGGCTCATGAAGTTGGCGATGGCGGCCTGCTTGCCATCGGCCGAAATGGCGACGCCCTGCGGGGCGAAACCGGCGCCCATGATGATGCGCCGAATCTCTCGGCCGGTGCTTGCATCGAGAAAGGCCAGCTCGCGTGAGGTTTCCAGTGCCACCAGCATGAACCTGCCGTCCGGCGTGTAAGCCATGGCGCTGGCCAGACTGGTGTTGTCAAGGTCGAAACGGGCATCGAGGTTTTCGGTGGGCTGCTGGCCGCCCAGCTCGACTTTCGAGACGATGGCCCGAACCGTGTTCTGGAATTCGAGCGGCTTGCGATCACGCTTGCGGCCGCGCAGGATGTTGTCCTGCTTGGACGGCACCCAGGCCGTGCTGCCATCTGGTGAAATGGCTGGTGCACCCAGGTAGTTGGGCAGCCCGCGGCCAGTGATGGCACTGTCGGGCACTTCGCTGACGGCCAGCGGCACGATGGTCTGCAGTTTGGCAGCCGTGCCATCGAGCTTCACGACCATGACCTCGCCCCCGCGTACGCCTTCGCCCTTGATGCGTGGCTGGAAGGTGTTTTCGTCGGGCAGCGGGGGGGAGATGAAGCGTGTGGCCAGCAGTGTCTTGCTGTCGGGGGCGATGGACAGATGGCGCACCTCCGGGCCGACGGCAACCCGCTGGCGCAGCGTGCGTGAGACAGGATCGAATTGCAGGATTTCCTGCTGGCCGATCAGGCTCACCCAGACGCCACTGCCATTGGGGGCGTTGACCACCCCATAGGGTTGGGCCGAGGGGGCCAGATTGATGGTGGTGACGACGTCCAGCGAGTCGGGATGGATGATGCTGATGCTGCCGCTACCCCGGTTGCTGACCCAGGCATAGCCAGCATTGTCGATGGCCACGGTACGGGGTGCGGTGCCGACGGGAATTTCCTTCACCACCGTCTGCGTGCTGCTGTCGAGCACCGAGACGCTGTCCTGGTCAGGGTTGACGACCCAGACCCGTTGGGGGCTGCGCTGATCATAGGCCACTGGTGAGGAGGCCTGTGGACGCGGTGTGGCGGCGGGTTGAGCTGCAGCAGCCTGGCCTGTGGCCTCGCCCTCGACACGGGGCGTGATCGATGGGGGCAACTCGAACTTGATGTCGAGGCCGGGCTGGCTACCGGGTGGCGTGCTACTACCGCTGCCTGAGCTGCCACCGCCACCGCCGCAGGCGGCGAGTGCGGTGCCCAGCAGCACGGCCAAGGCAGTGCGCCGAAACGTCGGTGAACATCGACCCTTCAGGCCGCCGGTGTGGATTGTTGGCTGGGGCGCCGTTTGGGATGCAGACACGAGAACCTCCACACGAAACCGTTTAAACAAATCTTGCTAATTCGTGGTGTAAAAAACAATGGTCTGTTCTTTTTATGACACAGCCCGGCAGATGGTGCCATGCACAAATGCCGCTTGGATGAGCATACGCGTCCGTGGGGCTGCCAAGCGGTCTATACCTGACGTAAACGGATGGCTGTTTGATCGATCAGTGCCCGAGAGATGCTGATGCCGGCGTCGGGCAGGTCGGGCAGCGCCGCCGGGTCGAACCAGCGGGCATCGGCAATTTCCTGTCCATCCGGGACGATGTCGCCCGACAGCCATTCCGCCGTGAAGGCGATCATCAGCGAGTGAGGAAAAGCCCAGCTCTGACTGCCAAAGTATCGCAATCGGTGTACTTTCAGGCCCACTTCTTCCAGCACTTCACGATGAATGGCGGCCTCGATCGTCTCACCGGCTTCCAGAAAGCCGGCCAGGGCGCTGTAGCGACCTGGGGGAAACTGGACGTTGTGGGCCAGCAGCATCTGCCGGCCGCGGGTGATCAGCACCATCATGGCCGGTGAGATGCGCGGGTAGCTCGTGTGGCTGCAGCGCGGGCAGCGGACGGCGCGTTCATGGCCGATGCGTACCGTAGGGGTACCGCAGGCGCCACAGAAGCGGTGGGTGCGCGCCCAGTCGAGCAGCTGACTGCCTTGCAGGGCGATGGCGGTGTGCGTGTCGGGCAGCTGGCCGAGCCATTGTCTGAGGCCGCTGGCTTGCCAACCTTCGGGCAGGCTTGGCAGGGGTTGTGTGGCAGGCAGCGCCACGGCCAGGTGCAGCCGGTTCTCGTAGTGGCCGATGATTTCCCAGTGGCTGTGGGCGTCGATCAGCCCGCCGTAGTCCTGCCTCTCCAAGGCCAGTGGGCCGCTGATTCGCTGAATCAGCCGATGGCCATGAAACAGGTGAATGATGTGGGCGGTGTCCGGGCCGATGGCATCCGCGCCGCCCTGGATGAAGCCCTCGGGCAGTTGGATCATGGTCGATCGGTTTGATGGGAACGAGCCTCATCAGGTCGCGTGGCGCCGGGCTGGCGCTGATGGGGGCGAACGCTGGCGCCGGCCTGTTGGGACTGGGCTGTCGTGACTGCGCGCATGATCCGCTTGGCCGTTGCTTAGCCGTTGTCAGGGCGCTGGAAAAGGGCGTTGAGCTTTTCCAGCGCGGCCGTGCCCGGATCTCCCATCACAGGCGGCGGTGTGCTGATGCGGGTCTGTGTCATCGGATATTCTTCGGCGATCCGATCTTCCCAGAAGGTGGCCGGGTTGGGGGCGGCAAAAAAGCGTTGGGCCACTTCGGGAGGCAGGTTGCGATAGTTGCGCAACAGACCTTCATGAAAGGCGATCTCCAGCGTCTGCCGGCTTTCGTCATAGACGGCCGAACGGATCTTGCCGGTGTTCAGGGCGCGATGAGGCGGCTGGTTTTTCATCGATCGGCATCCTATAAAGGGTATTCTCATGATAGCGCTGTTGATACGGCGCGTGTTCTGCGTGTCCAGTGGGTTTTCACGGGGATGGAACAACGCATCTCTCGCCACAGCCTTGCCTGAGGCACGGGGCTCTCCGGTGCTCGGCACAGGTCGACAGCACAGCCACGGCGCACTTGCCGCAGAACCTCGGCGCGTGTTACGAATCCGTCGATGGCGCGTGTCGAGCGTACATGACCGCTTTCTTCGATACACAAGGGTTCCCTACCTGGAGATTGGTGCATATGTCAGATCCAATGCCTATGTCGCTGCCTGTCCAAGAACAGCGTCGTTCGTTACTCGATGGCCGACGTTGCCTGCTGGATGAAGTGACGCAGCTCGAAGCACGGGCGGCCGAGGTACAGCACCTGAACCCCCTGGCATGGGTGGATTGGACACGCGCACGCGATGCGGCGCAAGCCTTGACCTCCACATTGCGTCGGGCCGATGCCGCGCTTGAGGCGAAGCCCTTGCTGGGCACCTGGGTGAGCATCAAGGACTTGTTCCAGTGGACGGGCACGCCCACGCGGGCCGGCACCGAGGCGCGTCTGCCCGAGCTGCCCTCGGGATCGGCGGTCGTGGTCAAACGGCTGGAAGCGGCGGGTGCGCTTGTCTTTGCCAAAACCAACATGCACGAGATCGCGCTGGGCGCCACCGGTGAAAACCGCTGGACGGGCGATGTCTGCAATCCCTTTGATCCGGCAAGACAGTCGGGCGGCTCGTCGAGCGGGTCGGGGGTGGCTGTGGCCACGGGCCTCGGGAGCGTGTCGATCGGCAGCGACACGGGCGGCTCGATCCGCATTCCTGCGGCGTTCTGCGGGGTGGTGGGCTTCAAGCCCACCTATGGACATGTGCCACTCGATGGCGCGTTGCCGTTGTCGTGGAGCTGTGATCATGGTGGGCCGCTGGCTCATTCGGTGGCCGATGCGGCGCTGGTTTATCAGGTGTTGTCCGGGCATGGGCTCGCGCATGGCCGGTTGGCGCGCAAACCGCGCCTGGGTGTTCCCCGCCAGTGGTTGGCAGGTCGGCTCGATGCGGGCATGCGCGAGCACTTCGACCGGCTGCTTGCTCAGCTGGCTGCCCAGGTGACACTCGTCGACGCCGAACCGGAGGACATGGATCTCTCATGGCGTTTTTATACGCCCATCGTTCGCGCAGAAGCGGCCTGGGTTCATCGGCAGGCGCTGGCAGCGGGGGGGGAAGGTTTCTCTGCCGCAGTGCTTGGGCCTCTGCAGGCGGGTCAGTCGCTGCCGGCGCAGGATTACATCTCGGCCATGCAGGCGAAGGCGGCCTTTACGGCAGACCTCGATGCCGTCCTGCGCGGCGTGGATGCGATGCTGCTGCCGACAACGGCTATCGTGACGCCGTTGCGCGGCCAGGAAGAGGCACAGACGCTCGCTGGCGTGATGAGCGTGCGTCAGGCGGTGCTGGGGCAGACCTTGCCCTTTTCTTTTGCCGGTGTGCCGGCCATCAGCCTGCCGGCCGGGCAGGTGAGCGTGCCGCGTGCCGAAGGCAGTGCTTCGGTGGCCATGCCGGTTGGCCTGCAGCTGGTGGGGCGCCGGCACGGCGATGCGAACCTGCTGGTCTTGGCCGCCTGGCTGGAGGCGAGGCTGGCCGAATTTTGTCGCTAAATCATCGAAAACACCTGGTTTTTGTTGCTTTCGTGCGTTGAGACGCGGTGTGGCCCATGTTTCGAGTTACATTTTTTAAAAATGTGCTCGTCATGGGCCTGATGATGGACGCCACCGTCGATTGGCATCGATGGATTGGGGGAGACGGCTGTTGCAGACCCACATCTGACAAGGTGTTTCAGGACGAGCGCTGACCATTCGCTCGTCTTGATTCGATGGAGGTCTGTCATGGGTTCATGTCCTCGGCGTATGTTGCCGTTCAGTGTGTCATGTATTGCTTTGGCCTTGTTGGCCGCGTGTGGGCAGGGCGATACCGAGCGCGTTCCCGGTGAAACTCCGGGTGAAACGCATTCGGGTTTGTCATCCGTGCTCGATGAGGTGGGGCGTATCGACATGGTGACCCATGCCGAAGGGGTGATTCTCACGGATGCGGTGCTTGAGCGTATGGTGCAGGGCGCTCATCAAGAGCAGGAAGAATCGCTGGTGACCGCTCTGCAGACCAAAGCACCTGCCAATCGTGTGCTGAAGCCTACAGCCAAAGGTTTTGCGCTGACCTCGCGAGAATTTGCGCGCTTGTATGGCCCTGGCGTGTTCAACATGAATGCGTTGGCCAATACAGTGGTTGGGGTCAAGAGTAATCTTTACCATATCGTGTCCAACCGCTTCAGGGCCACCGGTAGTGGGCACCTGGTCTATGTGCGTTTGATGTTTCCTCAAGGGCCAGGCTATTCGAAAGGCCATGGCGGCACCATCCGACTTCGCCTGTATCCGGATGATCGGAGCGCAGCCCATTTGCCGAATCTGCGGCAGACGATGGCCACGGCCGTTTTCAAGCCGAGGTTGGCCATGGACGTAAAAGGGGAAAACAAGAAGGGCGGAATCTTTCAGGAGATTCGCTTCAAGAGCACACAGCCCGTGGAAGCCGGAAAACTCTATCATCTGTTGCTCGACAATATCGATCCCTCACCGGCCTCAAACTTCATCAGCACGGACAATATCGTCACGACTGAGGGAAACGGTCGGCCGGCGCGTTGGTTGAATACCTGGGATTGGAGTGTGTTGATGGCAACCCGTCCGACTGCCGCCTCACCTCGTAATCATTGGGTCAACCTGACCGAAAAGGGATCGAGTGCGAACTTCTTTTCTCCGATCATGGAGGTTGGCTTGTCGAGCGGGCATGTGCAGGGCAATGCGGACATGCAAACCGGGGCGGTGGATCCAGACCGGGTTTATACCGCCACGGCTGCCAAGCCGGTTCGGGAACGTTTCACCCCATCGAAGGACAAACGTGTCTCAGGCTTGTCGGTGGCCACTGCGGCTTCGGTGGGTGGTGCCTTGCAATGGCGGATCATGGATGGCAACACCCCCTTGGTGAGTGGTGTATTGCGTCAGCCCCAAGCAAACTACAAACCGCTCAAAATGAACACCGGTTTGATGGTGGCCAACATGGTGTGGTACGACGTGGCTTTGCCGAAGGATGTGGTGTTGAAAGCAGGCAAAAGCTATGACGTGGAGTTTCGGCCACTCGGAGCCAGCCAGTGGAAATTTGCCGCTCATCACAATGGGATGAACTATGGTTTCAAATGGCCAGCGGCCTTTACCGAATCTCAGGCACAGCATCTGCATCAAGGGCGCTGGATTGGTACTTCATACTGGCGATATGACGTGAACGCGAGTGGCGCCAACTGGCCGGTCGTTCTGCATTTGGCACCGTAAAGAGGATGCACCAAGGGAGCACGGGCAGCCCTTCGGATCTGGTTGCCTCTGCTTGACAATGACAATGGCAGCATGTCGGGCGTCACCGACACGCTGCCATTGATGGTTGCGACAAGTCAACAGGTGCCATGCCGCTGGTTGGCTGGCTTGTCAAGCCGTGTTCCAGCAGCACGTGCATGGCAGGGCCAATCAGCCGGCCAGCACCTTGAAGATGTTGTCGCGGATGTCGTCCACCGAGCCGACGCCTTCCAGGCTGTGATAGGCCGGGGCGACCGGGTCACCGGTGGCGGCCCATTGCTGGTAGTAATCGACCAGCGGGCGGGTCTGGCTCTGATAAACCTCCAGGCGCTTGCGCACGACTTCTTCGCGGTCGTCGTCACGCTGGGTGAGCGGCTCGCCGGTTACGTCGTCCTTGCCATCGACCTTGGGGGGATTGAAGCGGACGTGATAGCTGCGGCCACTGGGTTGGTGAACGCGACGGCCGCTCATGCGGTCGATGATGTCCTCATCGGGCACCTTCAGCTCCACCACATGCTCCAGACGCACGCCGGCGCTACGCAGGGCTTCGGCCTGAGGGATGGTGCGCGGGAAGCCATCGAACAGATAGCCGTTCTGGCAATCCGGCTCTTCGAGGCGGGCCTTGACCAGGCCGATGATGATGTCATCGGAGACCAGCTTGCCTTCGTCCATCACTTTCTTGGCTGCCAGGCCCAGTTCGGTGCCGGCCTTGACGGCGGCACGCAGCATGTCACCGGTGGAAATCTGGGGAATGCCGAAACGTTCCTTGATGTAGTTGGCCTGGGTGCCCTTGCCTGCGCCCGGCGGGCCAAGAAGTATCAATCTCATGGGGTTTCCTGTTTAAAAACGATCGTCAGCGGATGGCAGGGTGATGATGGCCGTGCCGGCTGATGCGGCCTATGGCCCGTGTCCAGGTCTGAACCGTCCCGAGCCGACTGGGCAGACCGTATCGACCCTGTCTTGAAGCCACTGGCTTTGCCAAGGTCGAAGGACACCCATTTTAGCCGTTGTTGGCAGTGCTTTAGCCGCCCGACAGGAAAAACCCTTAGAGCGTGTGATGCACACGCGGTCGTCCCCGCGGTGGCCCCAAAACCGTCGGCTGACAAGGCGCCAGGCGCCGTCACGGCTCGATGCGCTGGCAAGCGTGGCAGTCCTGTCAGCGTGCGGCAGACGTTGTCATTCAGACGCCGAAGCGTTCACGCACGGCGGCCAGGTCTTCAGGGGTGTCGACGCCGGCCGGTGGCGCCTGATCGGTGATCAGCAGTTTGATCGTATAGCCATGAAAGAGCACCCGCAACTGTTCGAGCGCTTCAACCTGTTCCAGCCGGCAAGGACTGAGGGTGGCATAGTGGGCAAGGAAACCGGCACGATAGGCGTAGATGCCGATGTGGCGCAAGGGGCGGGCATCGGCAAAGGCGGCATCGAGCGACTCGGGGTCGGCCGTGCCGGCCAGCCCCTGGACGAAATGGGTGCGGTGCCAGGGGATGGGCGCGCGCGAGAAGAGCAGTGCCCGGTTGTCATGGTCGGCCACGACCTTGACGACATTGGGATTGAGCCAGTCGGCTGCGCTCTGTACCGGGTGGGCGGCCGTGGCCATCGGGTAGAAGGCATCGGCCGCCAGCCGTTCGGCCACGGCGTTGATCAGCGTGGGGGGGATTTCCGGCTCATCGCCCTGCACGTTGACCACGATGCTGTCGTCGGGCAGCTGCAGCTGTTGAACGGCCTCGGCCAGTCGTTCAGTGCCCGAGGCATGGTCGTTGCAGGTCATCACGACGGCATGACCGTGTTCTCTGGCTGCATCGGCGATCTCCAGGCTGTCGGTGGCAATGGCCACATGGCCAGCAGCCGACTGCCTGGCCTGATTGGCCACCCTCACCACCATCGGCACGCCACCGATGTCGGCCAGTGCCTTGCCCGGCAGGCGGGAAGAATCCATGCGGGCCGGAATCAGAACGACGAAGGGGGAGGGATTGATGTCTGCCATCTTGGTAAGCGGGGAAAATGCTGGGGAAAGCGTAAAAGCAGGGGCGAGAAGACCGGGTCAGGCCAGCAGGGCACATGGCGCTGCGGGATAGGGACTGCATGCTGCTGGCACATCGTGCCGGCGGTTGCCTGTGCAAGCCTGACCCGGTCGGCGTACCTGATCGTGGTGCGTGCGAGGAGCCAGGGACGGGGCTGGCGCCGACAGCGGCGAGGCGAGTTTCTGGTGATGGGCAAGGCGAGGCCGCCCGGTGGACGACCTGCTCAGGCTTTTGCCGTGCCGCCGTTCGGGCTGACGGGGGGTTCCTTGGCGGCTGGCGAAGCGCCCTCGCCGGTGCCATCACCGATCGGCTTGGCCTCGTCTTCGATCATGACGGGCACGCCATCGCGGATGGGGAAGGCCAGACGATCGGCCTGGCAGCTCAGCGTTTGCTGCTGCCGGTCGTAGGTGAGAGGGCCTTTGCACAGCGGGCAGACGAGAATGTCGAGAGCCATCATGATGATCGGGGCGGGGCGAGTTCAGCAATCAGCCATTCTACCAGTGCGTGTTCGGGCACGGCCTCGATCTCCAACACCAGGCAGCGTTCGTGCAGGGCAGGCGTCAGGTCATCGAGCTTGACGGCATCCTTGGCTGTCATGATGATCCAGTGCCCGGGCAGATCGGCCAGCCATCGGGCATCGAGTTGGGCGTGGTCGGGCAAGGGGTAGGGATGGATCTTCAGGCCCAGGCCGAGCAATGTCTCGAAAAAGCGCTCGGGCCGGGCGATGCCGGCCACGGCGGCGAGGCTTTCCTCACCCACGTGCTGCCTGAAGGCTTCGGGTGCCCAGTGCCGCGTGCCATCCAGCGTGCGGATGCCTGCAACACGGACATGGGTCTGAAAGCAACGGGGGGTGCCCGCCGGGCAATCGACTGCGCCGAGGGGCGCCGGCAGCAGGACGGCATCGACGCTTGTCAACCGGTCGGGTGGTTCCCGCAGCGGGCCGGCCGGCAGGCAGCGGCCGTTGCCCAAACCCTTGGCGTGCATCACGACGAGCTCTAGCCGGCGAGGTAGTGCCACGTGTTGCAGCCCATCGTCCGAGAGCACCACATCCAGATCCGGCACCTGCTGCAACAACAGCGCCAGTGCCTCGGCACGACGGGCGCCCACTGCCACGGGGCGGCCCGTGCTGCGGGCGAGCAACAGGGCTTCGTCGCCGGCGTCGTGCGCGGTCGTGGTGGGGGAGACCAGCAAGGCAGCGTCGCTCTCACGACGGTAGCCACGGGCCAACAGGCCAACCTTCAGGCCGTGCTGGCTCAGGGCTTTGCACAAGGCAATGACGAGGGGGGTTTTGCCGGAGCCACCGGCAACGAGATTGCCGACGATGACGACGGCTGGGCGGGTATGGGGGCCGGTGCGGTTCAGGCGCCGGCGTTTCTGGCGTGCCAAGGTGGCCACGAGCCAGGAGAGCGGGCGTAACAGGGGGGCCAGCAGGCTCTCCAGCAGGCGGTCGGTGCTGGAGGCCGGCCCGAACCAGATGCGGAGCAGCCAGCCTTCCAGTCGTTGGCGCAGCCGCTCGCCGATCAAGGTGCCTCTTTGGTCTGCGTGGCGAAGCTCACTCGGGGCAGGCCGGCGACCCGCGCGCTTTCCAGCACGTTGACCACGGCCTGGTGCGAGGCCGCCGCATCGGCATAGATCACGATCACGGGGTTGGCCTTGTCGGCTGCCACCCGTCCCAGCTCGGCTGCCAGCGTGGCGATGTCGGCCGGGCCAACGGACTGCTGATCGATACGGTAGTGGCCCTCGGCCGTGACGGCCACGAGGATCTGCAACGGCTGTTCCGGGGTGGGCTTGCCGCTGGCCGAGGGCAGATCCACGGCCAGCTCCCGGAAGCGGTTGTAGGTGGTGGTGACCATCAGGAAGATCAGGATCACCAGCAACAGATCGATGAGCGGGATGAAGTTGATTTCCGGTTCATCGCGCCGGATCGCTCGCCGGAAGTTCAATGCCGTGCCCCTATGCCTTTGACCACGTCCACCAGGCGCAGCGACTGCTGCTCCATCTCGACGAGGAAATCGTCCACCCGTGCCCGGTAGGCACGATAGGCGAGCAGGGCCGGAATGGCCACGCCGATACCGAAGGCGGTGTTGTAGAGCGCCACGGAGATGCCGTAGGCCAGTTTGGCCGGGTCATTGCCGGTGGGCGATTGCGAGCCGAAGATCTCGATCATGCCGATCACGGTACCGAAGAGGCCCAGAAGCGGGGCCACCGTGGCCAGCGTGCCCAGGGTGGGCAGGAAGCGTTCGAGGTCGTGGGCCACCGCGCGGCCGCTTTCCTCCATCGCGTCCTTGATCATGTCGCGCGATTCGAACTCGTGGCGCAGGCCGTTGGCCAGCACGCGGCCCAGCGCTGAGGAGCGCTCGACGCGGCCCAGCATCTCGGCATTGATCTGCCGGTTGCGGTAGAGCGTGACGACTTCCTCCAAGAGTCCAGGAGGAATGATCTTGCGACGTTGCAAGGTGATGGCTCGCTCGACGATCAGGGCGACCGTGGCGATGGAAGCGATGATCAGAAACCAGATGGGCCAGCCAGCGGCCTGGATAATGGAGAACAAGGGACAACTCCGAAATCAGTGTCTTTTCCGCAGAGGCGCGGATCGCTCGGATTGTCGGTTTTTTTGACCGGGATGGGCAAGTGTGAGCGTTGTCGGTGCCGGGTGTGTGCAAATCTGTGGATAACTTTGTGGGCATCATCGCCTGATGCCTGTAATTACAGTCTGCATCCGTGTTGCAGTGCCTTGCGGGCATTCTGAATGACAGCCGAAAAAGCTTTATCATTCAATGACTTGTGATCTTGTCGATCAATGAGCGACCCGCTTTCATTCTTGTGGTGCTGATACAGAAAGTGTCAGCTTTTGTGTGGATAAAAGTACCGATGAAACAACAGCAGCGGCTTGACACAGTCTGGATGGATCGTGATGCGCTTCCGGACGTGCTGACGGTCGGCCAGTTGAACCGGATAGCCGGCAGGTTGTTGCAGGCCCATTTTGGTGTGCTTTGCGTCACTGGCGAGCTGTCGAACCTGACGAGAGCGGCCAGCGGGCATTGGTATTTCACGTTGAAGGAGGCCGAGGCCAGCGTGCGCGCGGTCATGTTCCGTTCGGCGGCCCAGCGGGTCGATTTCGTGCCGAAGGAAGGGGATCGGGTCGAAGTGTGGGCCCGGGTTGGCATCTACGAGGCCAGGGGCGATTTTCAGCTGGGCGTGGAGCGGATGCAGCGGGCCGGCCTCGGTGATGTCTGGCAGCGCTTTGCCCGGCTGAAAGCCTTGCTGGAGCAGGAAGGGCTGTTCGATCCGGGTTTGAAGCAACTGATTCCGCCCACGGTGAGTACCGTCGGCATCATCAGCTCACTGAAGGCCGCGGCCTTGCAGGACGTGCTGACGACGCTGGCACGGCGGGCACCGCAGATCCGGGTGATCATCTATCCGGCCGCGGTGCAGGGGCGACAGGCGCCCGCCGAGCTGATCGCGGCGCTCGATGCGGCCGAGCGCCGGCAGGAGTGCGATGTGTTGCTGCTGGTGCGGGGGGGCGGCTCTTTCGAGGATCTGGATGCCTTCAATGACGAGCGTCTGGCCCGCCGGGTGGCAGCCTGTGTGTTGCCGGTGGTGAGTGGGGTGGGGCATGAATCGGATGTCACGATCTGTGATTTCGTGGCCGATGTGAGGGCGCCCACACCGACCGCGGCGGCCGAACTGGTCAGTCCTGATCGGGCTGCGCGTCTGGTGGCGCTAAGTCGGTTGGGTATCCGGTTGCAGCAGGGGATGCAGCGCCACCTCGATCACTTGGGGCAGCGTCTTGACATGAGCGAGCGGCTGCTGCGATCACCTGCCCAGCAGATGGCATCGCAGCAGATGCGGCTCTCACGCCTGGCCGAACGGCTCCAGCAGCAGGGGCGCTGGATACTGCAACAGCAACACCAACGCTGGGCGCGGGCGCAGCAGGCGTTGACGCCGCCTGATACGGGGGCGGCCGCGGCGCGGCTTGCCCTCATGGCCCAGCGCTTGGGCCAAGGCATGCGTGAGCGACGACAGCAGGCGCAAAACCGGCTGGCGATGGCCGACAACAGCCTGGAACTCATCAGTCCGCTGGCCGTGCTGGCACGTGGCTATGCCATCGTGCGCGATGCCGAAGGTCGGGTGTTGCGTTCGGCCGAGGCGGTGCCCGCGGGCGAGTTGCTCGACATCCGGCTGAAGGCGGGAGCCTTGGCTGCCAGGGTGGAGAAGGTGCGAACGAAGGCTTAGCGCACTGATTTCGGGTGGATGGCGCTTGAGATGTCGGGTAGCAGGATGGGTGGTGTTGCTGGAAAGCAACAACCCGAATGGCTTGCATGGCGACAGGCAATCCGCCAGTCATCCGTGGTTGATCAGGGTAAATCCCAGAGGGAAAGCTCAGGCATCACTTTAAAAAGTCACGGGCCTGATCGCTGGGCCTGCGTACAAAAAACCGTGGATGGGCTGGCTGTATAACCGGGGTTGACACAAGAACTGTGGGATGATCGCCACGTCCAGGGCCGGTCAAGTACCCGTTTCACAGGGTGTCTGGCTGGCCTGGCGGTCGGGTGTTTCGATGCCCCGGATAGGGTTCCTGTGGCGCTTTGCCGGTTTGCATGGGCTGGCGCGCAGGGATTGTCTGTTTTTGTTTTTGAATCAAGGAGCACGACACGATGATTGCTTTCGTTCAAATGCTGGTGGTTGGTTTCATCGTGGGTCTTCTGGCCCGCGCCATCATGCCCGGCACCCAGGCACATGGCTGGATCATGACGATCATTCTGGGCATTGCCGGTTCGGCGGTGGCCAATTTCCTGGGCGGTGCCTTTGGTCTGTATCAGCCGGGCGAAACCGCTGGCTGGATTGCCTCGGTGCTCGGCGCGATTCTGGTGCTGTTCATCTACGGCAAGCTCCGTAAAGGCTGAGTCATGAACCGGGTGGGCAGATGCCCGCCAGCATGCAGCGCCTGATGAACGTGCGATGAATGTCATCGATACCGCGCTGCTGTCGACACGATGCGTTGACCACAGGTCAGCGCCTGACTCAGGCCACCGGGGTGTGCGGTGGCTGATCCATGCCGGCCCTGGTGGCCGGCTTTTCCGTTCAAGGACGAGTATCGGGCGCTGTCCGTGGCACACTGCCCGTTGCCGACGATGGGCTGCTGCCGTGATTGCCGGTGGCTGTCAATGTGTCCGAGGCGGCACGGGGGACGGCTTTTGCCATGCGCTTTGCCGGGGGCTTCATTCCGCCTGCGCTGGCAGCCCTTCGAGGGTGTCGCCCACCTTCACCCCTTGTTGGCCGAACCAGCCCTGGTTCACTTCCAGCGCATAGCGGATGGCCTTGGTTGGGCAGTGGCTGCGCTCGTCCTGGGGGGCCATGTCGGCCAGATCGGTGATGGTGCCGCGCTCGTTGATGAAGGCGATCGACAGCGGGATCAGCGTGTTCTTCATCCAGAAGCAGTATTGGCCGGGTGAATCAAACACGAAGAGCATGCCCCGACCTTCGTCCAGACTGTGTCGGTACATCAAGCCTTGTGAGCGCTGCGCCTCGGTGCTGGCCACTTCCGCTTCGATCGTCTGCTGGCCGAGTTTCAGTTCGACGAGTGGCAGCTTGAACGGTGTCTGTGCCTGAATGGGCAGGGCGGCTGCCATCAGGAGGCTGAGGCCGGCGAGGGCATGTGCGGGTTTGAGGGTCTTGGATTTCATCATCATCTGCCTTGGGTCGTGCGTTGCCCTGGGGCGTGCGGTTCTGAGGGCTTTCCCTGATCCGAGGGGATCGATGCGGGGGTGAAGAGTTTCCCCTCTGTAACTGGCATAATTTACCCTTTCCGTTGCGCAATCGTTGCCTTTGGGGCTTTCCAACCTGAACGGCGTCATCGGCCTGCCGCCTGTCCGGCATGGCCAAGGCTGGCATGCTGGGCGTCGTTCAATGCATGTCCGGGGAAACGGTTGCGTGCCCAACAGCTATCGGTTTCGTGCCGTACAACCTGGACATCGTTCATGTACAAACATATCAAGGTCCCCAGCGAAGGTCAGAAGATCACCGTCAACGCGGATTTCTCCCTGAATGTGCCGGACAATCCGATCGTGCCTTACATCGAGGGTGATGGCACGGGCATGGACATCACGCCGGTGATGCTGAAGGTGGTTGATGCGGCTGTCGAGAAAGCCTATGGCGGCAAGCGCAAGATCCACTGGATGGAAATCTACGCCGGTGAAAAATCCACCCAGGTGTACGGCCCCGATGTGTGGCTGCCCGATGAGACGCTGGACGTGCTGCGCGACTACGTCGTCTCCATCAAGGGGCCGCTCACCACACCGGTGGGCGGCGGCATCCGTTCGCTCAACGTGGCGCTGCGCCAGCAGCTCGACCTCTACGTCTGCCTGCGCCCGGTGCAGTACTTCGACGGCGTGCCTTCGCCCGTGAAGGAGCCACAGAAGACCGACATGGTGATCTTCCGCGAGAACTCCGAAGACATTTACGCCGGTATCGAGTACGAAGCCGAGACGCCCAACGCCAAGAAGCTGATCGACTTCCTGCAAAAGGAGCTGGGCGTGGACAAGATCCGCTTCCCCGGCACCTCGGGCATCGGTGTGAAGCCGGTCTCGAAGGAAGGCACGGAGCGTCTGGTGCGCAAAGCCATCCAGTACGCCATCGACAACGACAAGCCGTCCGTCACGCTGGTGCACAAGGGCAACATCATGAAGTTCACCGAAGGTGGCTTCCGTGACTGGGGTTATGCGCTGGCCAAGAACGAGTTCGGCGCCGAGCTGCTGGACGGCGGCCCGTGGATGAAGCTGAAGAACCCGAAGACCGGCAAGGACATCATCATCAAGGATTCGATCGCCGATGCCTTCCTGCAGCAGATCCTGCTGCGTCCGGCCGAATACTCGGTGATTGCCACGCTGAACCTGAACGGCGACTACATCTCCGACGCGCTGGCAGCCCAGGTGGGCGGCATCGGCATCGCACCGGGTGCCAACCTCTCGGATTCGGTGGCCATGTTCGAGGCCACCCACGGCACGGCACCCAAGTACGCTGGCAAGGACTACGTGAACCCCGGTTCCGAGATCCTGTCGGCCGAAATGATGCTGCGTCACATGGGCTGGACGGAAGCGGCCGACCTGATCATCTCGTCGATGAAGAAGGCCATCGCGTCGAAGAAAGTTACCTATGACTTCGCCCGTCTGATGGAAGGCGCCGAGCAGGTTTCGTGCTCGGGCTTCGGTCAGGTGATGATCGACAACATGTAATCACCAGACAGGGGCGCTCCGCTCAAACGGCGTAGCGCCGTGTTTGGGCGGGCTTCTCCTGAGTTGCCCGGCTGTGGCGGCCCTCCATGTGGTGTGCCGGCCGGGTACTACGGTTTTGCGGGCTACCAGCCTGCTTAAAGGCGCTGCCATCGGTGGATGGGGCGCCTTTTTTCCGTATTTGTAGGGCGCTCACCGGAATCTTGGGCATGTGGTAACTGTGCGTCTGGCATTTCTGTTTGAGGAAGCGCTGGCCGTTCATCATGTGAACAGCCGTGCTTTAATGACGATATTGACGACAACCGGTAAAATGTCGTCAAAGTCGCAAGCAGAGGGCAAGGATGAGTATCGAACTTCTCGAACAGCCCGGTACGACCTCGCCGGGCACCCGTTATGTGCCGGTAGGTGTGCCGGCCGATGTTGATCCTGCCGTGGTGGCTTCTGCCATTCAGGCGGTGGAAAAGGCATTGGTAATGTTGGTGGCCGCCGGGCAGGAGCAGTTGATCAGCAGAGCCGATCATCTGGCTGAAATGGCCACTGGTTTGCTGGAGCCTGGCAGCGAGCTGCTGGAAGACCGGGTCAGGCGCATGCAGACCTTGCGTCAGGTCTTTGCCGAGGGCGATTGGCTGAGTGCTGAGCAGATCAATGCGTTGCAGGTGCAGCCGCCGCGTAGCAAGTCCCAACCTGCCAGTGACTGGAAGCGGCGTGGCCGTATTTATGGTGTCTCTTATGGTGGGCGGGAGTTCTTTGCCCGTTACCAGTTTGATGCCATGTACCAGCCGCTGCCGATCATGCGGGATGTGCTGGCCGCCTGGGGAGAGGTGCCAGATCCCTGGGTGCTGGCCGCCTGGTTCCATTATCCCAACAGTTGGCTGGCCGATGAGCAGGGCAGACCGGTGGCTCCCAAGGATGCGCTGGATCGCAAGCAGACGTTGTTGCACGCGGCCAAGGCGCGCCAGAGTAGCTACGTGGCTTGATCTGATTGGACTGTGCCATGGCGATCGAGGAGCAGTCAGGTGCTGAGCGGGGGCTGGTTCAGGCAGATGGCGTACAGAATCAGCTTATCCCACAGCCTGGGCCAGCTGAGGATTTTGCCGTTCGGACGTTGACCCATGATGATGTGCCGGTGTGGTACCACGTCTTCTGCACACGTCATTACCCGCAGACGCGGGCCGAAACCTTTTCAGAAGGCTGGGGAGATACCCGTTTTGCACCGATCTTGAACGACCGGGGCGTGCCAGTCCACACCTATTACCTTGCCAGTACGGCCGAGGCAGCCTTCATGGAGTCGATCCTGCATGATGTGTGTCTGTCGCCACCCGGCTTGTTCGAGCAGGCTTCATTGAAGCACTTTCATTTGGCGCAGATCCGGCTGCCAGTGGCGCTGCGCTACGTGAGTTTTCATTCACCATTTCTGCCCAGGCTGGGCCTGGAGCGCGGCCAGCTGATCGACACCACAGCTGCCTGCTATCCGCAAACCCGGCGCTGGTCTGAGGCAGCTTATCGCCAGTGCCTTGATGCCCAGGCCATTGGATATGGTTCACGTCGTGACGATGCTGCCCGGTGCCTGATGCTGTTTCGAGACCGTTTACTTGATCCGCCCTTGGCGGTGTTGGCGGTTGAACCTCTTGCTTCAGGCCCGCGCCGCACTCAGTTGCTGGCCTTGGTGAGGGCGCTCAAACTGCATGAGGTTTGAAAGACTTTCTGTTGTTCCACCGTCAGGGTCATCGCCGACTTTTCAGTCGCTGATGAATCAGCAGCCCAACGAAGACGAGGCCGGCCGCCATCGAGAGCTGGCCGAACCAGCTCACGAGGCCCATGCCCAGGCCGAGCGATTGCACGGATAGCAGCAGTGCCAGCATCAGGAGCGCCCAGCCCGAGCATCGCATGATGAGGGTTGGTCGAGGGGCCAACAGTCGGCGCCAGACATCTTCCTGATGCCGGGCCATCGAGAGCGCCAACAGGCTGAAGCCCGTGCATGACAGCAGTAACGGCAGCAGGTGGCTCAGGTGCGGGGTGTTCATGGCTGGATGTTGGCGGTGGCGGGCTGCTGGCAAGCAGCGGCGGCTGTATGTGCTGCCTGTTGATCTTGCCTGCCAAGCAGGCGTGTGTTGGCAGATGGCGCCTGAGGGGACTGGGCGGTGGGCGTCTTGATGGGCTGTGTCGTGGTGCTTGAAGGCGCCACCGATCTCGATGTCAGCTCGGTGCGCCCTTTGTCCCCGTTGTTCCCTTTGGCCGCTTTCGCCGCTTTCGCACCTTTTGTGTTTCTGGCCGCCGGCAAACGCGGCTGGTGCCGGGCGGTGCGCCAGGCCAGGCTGGCCGTGAGGGCGGCCAGCAGCAGCATGGCCAGATCGAAACCGGCAAAGACCCAGTTGCCGGCCAGCAGGCTGGCGGGCAGGCCGTGGTCGCTGGTGAGTGCATTGAGCACCGGCATCAGGGCCAGCAGCAGCGCAGCCAGCGCCCATTGCTCGACCCAGGCGCGCTTGGGCGGCCGCAGGCAGGCATGGATCGCCATCAGCGCCCAGATGAAAAAGAACAGATCCACTTCGCGGCCAGCTCGGCCTGCCATGTCGATGGGCAACAAGCGGGTGCCCCACAGGAAGGCGGCCATTGCCACCGGCAGCCCGGCGATGGTGGCGATGTTGAGCCGTTCCACCAGCCGGAAGCCGAGGTAAGGTTGGGCAGGATCGGGGAGCTTGGCCCGGCGCTTCACCGTCCAGAGCACCAGACCGGTGCCGATCATCGCGGTGCCGCCGAGGCCGAGGATCAGGTAGAACCAGCGGATCCAGTCATCGGCGAAGCGGCCGGTGTGCAGGGCAAGCAGCACCCCGCGGGTTTCGGCGGCCTGACCGACCGTGTCTTTCTCGGCCAGCAGTTGGCCGCTCACGCCATCAAAGACCAGATAACGCGGGCTTTCCGACACCCGTTCGCCATCGCCGCGCCGCAGGGTGATGGTGGCATTGGCACGGCCGGGGTTGTCGATGGTGATCCGTTCCACATGAGCCTCGCCCCAGCGGGCCTGAGCCTGTCTGACCAGATCGGCCACCGGCGTGAGGGGCGCCTGCTCGGCCGATGGGGGTGCGGGCGGGCGGAAGCTGCTCAGCTCTGCACGGAGCGCGGTCTGCTGCGGTGGCGTGGGGAAAGCGGTCTCGGCGCCCCAGGGCATGTACATCAGCATCATCGTGACCAGACCGGTATAGGTGATCATCAGATGAAAGGGCAGGCCAAGCACGGCCAGTCCGTTGTGGGCATCGAGCCATGAGCGTTGCCCCTTGCCCCAGCGGAAGGTGAAGAAATCGGCAAAGATCTTCTTGTGGGTGATGATGCCGCTGATGATCGCCACCAGCATGAACATGGCGCAGAAGCCCACGACCCACCGTGCCCAGAGCACGGGCAGATAGTGCAGGTTGTAGTGAAAGCGGTAGAAGAAGTCGCCGCCGCTGCTGTCCCGCACCTTGATTGGCTCGGCGCGCTGAGGGTCGAGCGTGGCGCGTTGCTGCCGGCGTTGCGGGCGCTCACCGGGCTTGACGGGCGGGCGCCAACTGACGGTGACGTTCGGATGGCGCGTGGCGGGCAGCGTGATCGCCCAGCTGCCAGCCGTGGGGGCAAGCCGCGTCTGCAATGCATCCACCGTGCGCTGGGCGATGGCTGGCATGTCGTCCCAGTGGGGCTGCCAGCGGGAGCCGGCATCCCCGGCTGTGCCCTGGGTCTGGGCTGCTTCCGTGTTGGAGGGGGGCGTGGGGCGGGTAGTGTCGGGGGCTTCACGGGCTGGCACGATGGCTGTTTCCGGCTGCGCCCATTGGGAGATTTCGTCCTTGAAGTAGCTCACGCTGCCTGTCAGAAAGATGGCGTAGAGCAGCCAGCCGACCAGCAGGCCCGTCCAGATGTGCAGATCGGACATCGTTTGCCGGATGCCGCGCGCTTTGGGAGCCGGTTTGCGGATGGTGGTTGCGCCGTGCCCCGAGGCAGCAGTCTGGCTGGGGCTTTGCTTCATACGGCACCTGCCCCCCACCAGACGGTGCCCGCTGCGATCAACAGGGGCAGGGCGGCCGCCGAGAGACCGGCCCAGGCGCGGGTGGCCGAGGCCACTGCAAAGACCCAGATCACGGCACCGGCGTAGATCAGGAAGCTCAGTAATGCCCCCGAAATGACGGCTTCGGTGCGACTGATCGGCAAGGCCAGCGTGGCCACCGACCCGAGGGCTGCCAGGGCATAGCCACCGAAGATGGCGGCCACGATGCGCGAGAGCAGTGGCCCGTGCCGACGGACGGCCTGGATCAGGGCGATGCGATGGCTGGCAGGGCGGGTGTGGCGGGTCTCGGATGCAGCGCGTGTGGCCGCCGCATCCGTGGCTGCAAGGCACTCGGGCAGGGGAGGGGATGGTGAGATTCCCTCCGCCTGAGGTGCGGCTGCTTGAGTGGCCGATCGTAGCGGGAAGCGCGAGCGTTCAGGCAGGGTGGACATGGGTGCAGTGAGGGCGGAACATCGGATGAGCGGCTCATTATATAAAGATGGTGTTTTTGAGACTGATTCCGATATGGCTTCACCATGAATGGGCCATGTCGGTGGGTACATGGACAGGTGTGCGGGCGATGAGCGGGCGGCGAAGGCCGTGCTGGGCGTACCCGCCCCGGTGTCGGGATCTGTCGGGCAAGCCGATGCCGTGCATCGTGTGCCTGAGCCAAGGGCGCTGTTCGACCGAGGTTGCGGGCTTGCCCGGTACCGTTCGTGAATACCAGCGTGCCGAACAGCAACTATTCATGCAATGAAGTGTGTATGGTGATATTCTTATAAATAAACAAGAAATAGCCCGTTTTCTTGATACAAAACATTCAGGAGTCGAATATGTTGGCCCCCACTAAGGCTCGTCCCCACGCTTGGATCGGTTTCACGTCCGGTGACTGGGAGAACACGATCGACGTGCGTGACTTCATCCAGAAGAACTACACGCCGTACGAGGGGGAGGGCGATTTTCTCGCGTCGGCCACCGAGGCCACGAAGCAGCTCTGGGCCGAGGTGATGGAAGGCATCAAGGTCGAGAACCGCACCCATGCGCCGTACAAGATCGATTCGCAGACGGTCTCCACCATCACGAGCCATGCGCCCGGTTATATCGATCGTGAGCTGGAAAAGGTCGTGGGCCTTCAGACCGATGAGCCGCTCAAGCGGGCGATCATGCCCTTTGGTGGGCTGAAGATGGTGCAGGATGCCTGCAAGATCTACAACACGCCGCTGAACCCGGCCGTGGTCGAGACTTTCAGCCAATATCGCAAGACGCATAACCAGGGCGTTTTCGATGTGTACACGCCGGACATTCGCCGTTGCCGGAAGTCCGGTGTGCTCACGGGGCTGCCCGATGCCTATGGGCGTGGTCGCATCATTGGTGACTATCGCCGTGTGGCACTTTACGGTATCGACCGCCTGATGGCCGACAAGACCGAGCAGTACCACTCGCTGCAGGCCGATCTGGAGGCCGGGCGCAACCTGGAAGCCGTCATTCGTCGCCGCGAAGAAATCAACGACGAGCACAAGGCGCTGGCCGACATGAAGACGATGGCGGCCAGCTATGGCTTCGACATCTCCGAGCCGGCCGAGAATGCCCGGGAAGCGGTGCAGTGGATCTATTTCGCCTACCTGGCTGCCGTCAAGTCGCAAAACGGCGCGGCCATGTCCTTCGGGCGCGTGGCGAGCTTTCTCGACATTTACATCGAGCGGGATCTGGCCGCCGGCACGCTGACCGAAACCGAGGCCCAGGAGCTGATCGATCACCTGGTGATGAAGCTCAGGATGGTGCGCTTTCTGCGCACGCCGGAATATGATCAGCTCTTCTCGGGCGATCCGATCTGGGCGACCGAGTCGATCGGTGGCATGGGGCTGGATGGCCGCACGCTGGTCACGAAGAACAGTTTCCGCTTCCTGAACACCCTCTACACGATGGGCGCCTCGCCCGAGCCGAACCTCACGGTGCTGTGGTCGGAGCAGCTGCCCGAGGGCTTCAAGCGCTTCTGCTCGAAAGTGTCGATCGACACCTCGTCGATCCAGTATGAAAACGACGACCTGATGCGGCCCGATTTCAACAGCGATGATTACGCCATCGCCTGCTGCGTGAGTCCGATGATCGTCGGCAAGCAGATGCAGTTTTTCGGCGCCCGTGCCAACCTGGCCAAGACGCTGCTCTACGCGATCAACGGCGGGCGGGACGAAGGTACGAAGGAGCAGGTAGGCCCCGTCACCGAGCCGATCCTCGACGAGGTGCTCGACTACGACACGGTGATGGCGCGGATGGACAGCTTCATGGACTGGCTGGCCACCCAGTACGTGACGGCCCTCAACCTCATCCACTACATGCACGACAAGTATTCGTATGAGGCCGCGCTGATGGCCTTGCACGATCGGGATGTGGGCCGGACGATGGCTTGCGGCATCGCGGGCCTGTCGGTGGCGGCTGATTCGCTGTCGGCCATCAAGTATGCGCAGGTGCGCCCGATCCGCGATCAGGACAATGTAGCCATCGACTTTCATATCGAGGGCGACTATCCGCAGTTTGGCAACAACGATGACCGGGTGGACAGCATCGCCTGCGATCTGGTGGAGCGCTTCATGAAGAAGGTGGCGAGCCATCCCACCTACCGGGATGCGGTGCCCACCCAGTCGGTGCTCACGATCACCTCAAACGTCGTCTATGGCAAGAAGACGGGCAACACCCCATGCGGGCGTCGGGCCGGTGCGCCGTTTGGCCCAGGGGCCAATCCGATGCACGGCCGGGATGTCTGCGGGGCCGTGGCCTCGCTCAGTTCGGTGGCGAAGCTCCCCTTCGAGTTTGCCAAGGACGGCATCTCCTACACCTTCTCGATCGTGCCGGGCGCACTTGGCAAGGACGAGGCGAGCCGTGAGCGCAACCTTGCGGGGCTGATGGATGGGTATTTCCACCATGAGGCCGGCGTCGAAGGGGGGCAACACCTGAACGTGAACGTGCTCAATCGTGAGATGCTGCTGGAGGCGATGAACGACCCCGAGAAATACCCGCAGCTCACGATCCGGGTCTCCGGTTACGCCGTGCGCTTCAATTCGCTCACGAAGGAGCAGCAGCAGGACGTGATCACCCGTACCTTCACGTCGAGCATCTGAGCGTTGGCAGATGCCGGACGATCTTCATCTGCACCGCCGCCATTACCACGGCACGGGCCTCGTCCATTCGGTCGAGTCGTGTGGGGCGGTGGACGGGCCAGGGCTGCGCTTCGTGCTGTTCCTTCAGGGCTGCCTGATGCGCTGCCTTTACTGCCACAACCGTGACACCTGGGACATGCACCCGGACACGGCCGAGGAGATGAGCGTACCGGCATTGATGAAGCAGGTGCTGTCCTATCGGCATTATCTGAAAGCCACCGGTGGCGGCGTGACGGCCAGCGGTGGCGAGCCGCTGTTGCAGGACGAGTTCGTGCGCGACTGGTTCATCGCCTGTCGTGAGCACGACATCCACACCTGTCTGGACACGAATGGCTACGCCCGTCATTACGATGCCATCCTCGATGGCTTGCTCGATCACACCAGTCTGGTGATGCTCGACCTGAAGCAGATCGACCCCGAGATCCACAAGCGGCTCACGGGCATCCCGAACACGAAAGCGCTGCGCTTTGCCCACCACCTGGCCGAGCGCGGGCAGCCCACGCGCGTGCGCTATGTGATCGTACCGGGCTATACCGACGATGAGCACTCGGCTCATCAGTTGGGCGAGTTCATCGGCCCGATGAGCAATGTGCAGGAAGTGGAGCTGCTGCCCTACCACGCGCTGGGTGCGCACAAGTGGGCTTATTTTGGCGACGCGTATCCGCTCGCGGGCGTGCAGCCGCCGCCCAAGGAGACGGTGCAGGGCATTGCCCGGATCCTGCTGGGTTACGGCAAGCAGATCATCGTTTGATGCTGGCTGCTCGTGGGACGTGTCATCTCCCGTCCGACCGTGCGGCAGCGCCTCCGGGCCTGCAGAACAAGGCCAACGCGGGGACGAGCACGTGCAGGACACGCTTCAAAGGCATGGCAGAATCCCTGACTCGCTCAGCGTAGAATCAGCCGGTCTTCGCCTGACTTTTTATGGACAATCGTCAACGATGAGAATCCTCCACACCATGCTTCGCGTCGGCGATCTCGATCGCTCGATTCATTTCTACACCGAGGTGCTGGGCATGACGCTGCTGCGTCGCTCGGAAAACCCCGAATACCAGTACACCCTGGCTTTCCTCGGTTATGAGGGCGGCAATCCCGCTCAGGCCGAGCTGGAGCTGACCTACAACTGGGGCACCACCGAATACGAACTCGGCACGGCTTATGGCCACATTGCCATCGGCGTGCCTGATGCCTATGCTGCGGTCGAAAAAATCAAGGCAGCCGGCGGCAACGTCACGCGCGAGGCAGGCCCTGTGAAGGGGGGAACCACCGTCATCGCTTTCGTCACGGATCCTGATGGCTACAAGGTCGAACTGATCCAGCGCCCGGATGATGATGGCGCAGGCCAGGGTTTGCGCTGAGGGCTGGGCTTGAACAGCTTTGAACAGGTGATGAGCCAAGCATGAGTGCAGCACTGAGAGAGCAGATCAAGATCGTTTTCTTCGACATCGACGACACGATCTACAGCCGATTCGAGGATCGGGTGGCCGATGGCATCGAGTGGGCCTTTCAGAGCCTGAAGGCGCGCGGCATCATCCCGGCCATTGCCACGGGCCGGGCACGCTACATCTTTCCCGGCAAGCTGACGGCGATGCTCGACCGCGTCGGGGTCGAATACCTCGTGACCATCAATGGCCAGTTCAACTGGCGGGGCCGGGATCAGGTGTCGGCCTATCCGGTCGACCCGGCCGCGGTGGCGCGGATGACGGACTATTTCGATGCCAAAGGCATTGCCGTAGGCTATGCGGGGGCCGACTACATGGCGGTCACGCGGCTGACGCCGGCGCTCCACCGCTCACTCGATCCGATCACGCTCAACTATCGGGTGGAGCCGGCTTTTCCGCGGCAAAACCCGGTGTATCAGCTGATCGTCTTTTACGGTGACGAGGAAAACCGGCTGGTGGAACGCTCGGGCATCCTCGAAGACGGCCGCTACAAGTCCGTGCGCTGGGCGCCGGAAGGTACCGACATTCTCGATACCCAAGGCTCGAAGATCCGCGGCATTCATGACGTGGTGACATCGCTGGGCCTGTCGCTCGACAATGTGATGGCCTTTGGTGACGGCCTGAATGATGTCGAGATGTTGGCCCAGGCAGGCTTTGGCGTGGCCATGGGCGACGGGCATCCCGACCTCCAACGGCATGCCGACCATGTGAGCGGCCCGGCGATGACGGGCGGGGTCTATCAGAGCTTGCTTGATCTGGGCCTGATCGAGCCTCGGCCCTGATCGTGCTGGCCGCCGGTGGGAAGCCCCTCCGGGCTGGCCCCAAAGCCGCGCGCTGACGGCGTTGCCACGCTTGCAGCCAGCCTTGGCGGTGCGCGGTGCCTGTCAGCCCACGGTCTTGGGGCCAGCGCGGGACGGAGAAGGTCATCACACGTTCTATATGTCGGAGCACGGCTGATCCCTTGAGGTCATTGAAAATTCTTGTGGGGCGGTGTTCCGGCATGCGCAGGGACACGGGGCACGCTCAGAGACAGTGTTCGTGGGGATGAATCCGTGCATCACAGGGGCATGGCAGGGGCTTTGGAAATTGTATAAAGTGACATTTTTGCCGACAATAGGAAATAGGAATTAAAATCGCTAGCTTTAGCGCTGACTTGCTTCCGTTCTTGGCAGGGGCGCTGCAATCGTGGTGAACCAGAGGGGAGGCCGATCGGATGAGAAGCACGAGCATCAGCCGCCAGTCGAGCATGGTGGCGGAGCTGAAGGCATTGCGCCGTGAGTATGCAGCTGCCCAGCAGCGTTGTAGCGTCACGATTGGCGCCCTCCATGCACGCAATGCCGAGCTGGAGGCAGAGGTTCTCCGCTTGCGTGCTGCGGTGGCGGCTCGGGACTCGGCCTTGCAGTGGGCCAAAGATGATCGTGTCCGTTTGCTGGCCACTTTGCCAGGGCTGCCGGCCCGCTTGACGCTGTTGGGGCGCATGGAGGCACTGGCCGATAAGGTTCAGCACGTGCTGCGGCAGTTGCTCAGGCTGCAGGCTCAGGTTCGGGGGCAGACCCGAGAGCAGGCACAGTCGGCATCCCTTCAGGGTGGGGGGGCCCCGGCGAAGGCGGTGGATCAGGCGGGCTTTGAGTGGGCCTCGGGCGAGGTGTCCGCCGGTGCACATGCCGCGCCGGCCCACACGCCGCCGGTGGCCTCGGCCGGGCGCCATGCCTGGCGGGCCGAGGCAGATTGGGACGACGATGGCGCAGCCCTTGAAGAACGGCTGGATGAGGCCGATCTGGTGATATGTCAGACGGGGTGTCTGAGCCACGCGGCGTACTGGCGGATGCAGGATCATTGCCGCCGGCACAACAAGCCTTGCGTGCTGGTTGAACAGCCTGATGCCGTGCGGGTCATCCGGATTCACCAGCGGGGCGAATCCGTGGTACCCGACACAATGCCTGGGCCGTCCTGCTCGGACACCGATGCAGAAGCGGGCAGAATGCTGGATACTACAATGTCGACGATCACGATAGAAAATGTTGATGCAAGCGGTGCCGATGGGGCACCTGTCGTGCGACCGCCGATTTTTCGGCCGGATGAACATTGATCGTGATCAAAGTCAAAACATCGGTCTTCTGCGTGATCAAGAATGCTCGGAAGACAAGTCCTGCCATCGGCGGGCCTGTTTGCTCTCCCCAAGCGGGCAAGCAGCTTTCATCTCAGGAAGGTAAATGAATACGCAGGATCAGGAGTTGCGCAGTGTGGGCCTGAAGGCCACGCTGCCTCGTATCAAAGTGCTCGAAATCATTCGCGGCAGTGATGAGCGTCACCTGTCGGCCGAGGATGTGTTCAGGCGGTTGCTTGAGCAGGGGCATGATGTGGGCCTGGCCACGGTTTATCGTGTGTTGTCGCAGCTTGAGGGCGCGGGGCTGTTGAGCCGCAACGTGTTCGACGGCGGCAAGGCCGTGTTTGAAATCAACGAAGGTGATGAGCACGACCACCTCATCTGCGTCAGTTGTGGCCGCGTCGATGAGTTCACCAATCCGGTCATCGAGAAGGTGCAGTACGAAGTGGCCGACGAGCATGGTTATGAGCTGGCCGAGCGCCGCTTGGCGCTCTATGGCATCTGCCCGGCATGCCGCAAGGGCGGCGGACGCGGCAGGAGCTGACCGATGGCAGGGCTTGCGCATTCTCCGCAGCAGGGGCAGGCCGCTGTCGAGGCGCTGTTGGGGCGGCATTCCGCCTGGCCGCTCGTCGGGCCGGCGCCGTCCGCTGACGAATTGGGCCGCCTCTTCGATCTGGCCCTTCGGGCACCGGATCATGGTGGGCTGAAGCCCTGGCGTTTCGTCACGGTCGAGGGGGCGGCACGGGAAAAGCTCGGCGACATCCTCGTGTCGGCTGCCGAGGCCCGTGGTGAGGAGAATGCGGAACGTTTTCGGGCCAAGCCGCTGTCGGCTCCGCTCGTGATCGTGCCGGCTGTCCGGTTGGTGCCGGTGGCCAAGGTGCCCGAGATCGAGCAATGGATGTCGGGTGCAGCAGCCGTCATGAACATTCTCAATGGACTGTACCTGATGGGCTATGGCGGTTTCTGGGCAACAGGCGGTAATGCCTTCGACCCGGCCGTGCGTGACGCGCTCGGCTTCGAGGCGGATGAGCACCTACTGGGCTTTCTCTACGTGGGAACGCCCGGCCCCAAGGTTGAACCGAAGAAGCGTCCTGCCCGTGAGGCTTTCATCCGGGCCTGGCAGGGCTGATGGCGTCAGACGGCCATTTGCGCCTGAGGGCGCCGCTTCTGGCTCGTGCATGATGAGGCCACCCAGCGAATTCCCGGCCGTTGTGCCAAGTTATCGCCGGCTGCGTTCGCAGCGCTGTTAGGCTGTTGTTTTCTTGATGATTCGATGAGGTTAGTCTCGATGAGAAACAATCACCGGGTATCGAAGCTGATGGCGGCCGGCGTCATCAGTTGCTTCGCGCTGAGTGGTGTCGTGGCCCACGCCCAGCATGAAGGGCATCGGCATGAAGCACATCAGCATGATGCCCAGACCAAGGCGCCGGATGCTGCCATCATCGTCCAGCAAGCCTATGCCTTTCCTTCCCGCCCGGGTGTGCCCAATGCGGCTGTTTACTTCGAGGTGGTGAAGAATGCGGGCACAGCGCCGGATGCATTGCTGTCGGTGTCGGGCAAGGTGGCCAAGCGCATCGAGTTGCACCAGATGGTGATCCAGGCACAGGTGATGCGGATGCGGCAACTGCCGAAGATCGATCTGCCGCCGGGGCAGCCTGTCGACATGGCCAAGGGCAGTGCCTATCATGTGATGCTGCTGGGCCTGCATGAGCCGTTGAAGGCTGGTCAGCGTTTCCCGCTCACGTTGCACTTCAAGGCGGCAGGGGAGCAGACCGTCATGGTCGAGGTGCAGGAAAGCGGCAAGGCGGGTAAAGCTGGCAAGGGGCATGGTGGCCATGAGCATGGTGGTCATGATCATGCCAAGGGCCATCAGCATTGATCAGCTCGGTGCGTGCCGCCGCTGCGTTGGCGGTGCTGCGGTCATGCCTTCATGCGACGATGATCCTGCATCCGTTGCCCTCGACCGTGTCATGACGAGTTCGTCGCACCTTTGACACGCGTGTCTGGCGGGGGCTTGTGCTGGTGGGCTGCCGATCGATGGCCCAGCCCAGGCAGGGCGGGGAACAACAGGCAGTCGGAGGGCAACAGGCAGTCACAGAGCAACAGGCATCAAAAAAGGCTGGCTCCTTGCGGAACCAGCCTTTTTCATTCACCCTTGATGGGCCAAAGCGAATCAGGCTTCGGGGCGAATGTTGGAGGCTTGCTTGCCTTTTGGCCCTTGAACAACGTCAAAAGACACTTTTTGGCCTTCTTTCAGGGTTTTGAAACCCTGGGTTTGCACCGAGCTGAAGTGAGCGAACAGATCTTCGCCGCCTTCGTCTGGCGTGATGAAGCCAAAGCCTTTTGCGTCGTTAAACCACTTGACGGTCCCCGTTGCCATACTTGAGAGATTCCTGCTTTAAAACTTTGAGGCCATGCGTAACGACTTTGAGTGTTTCGGGGGCGCGGGCCATGATTACCCCGAAAACTATGGGAACGCTATTCTTGGTTAAAGCGCTCATTCAAGTCAAGCCAAACGATGCTGTGGGTCGTTTTTTCAGTGAAAAAAGCCCAGTTTTTTATGACGGTTTATGTGTCGCAACCTGTCGGGATACCTGTGGAGTACAGCTTAAGTGAGCGTTTATTATCAGGAAAAAAATACGGAGACAGTATTTCACATTTATATTATATTGGTAAATGAGCAAACATCTGTGCGCAGCGACGCGGTGGCGTCTGTAGAAGCGGCCTCGGTATGCTGCCGGTGCGCGTGATGTCGTGCTTCGGCTGCAGCGCCTGTGAGGGGCACATGAGCGTTGAACCCACCGGGTAGGCATGCGCCTGGTTGTCCCGTCGTGATCCGTGGGGGGCGTGGGGGACGTGCCGGTGTGCTGAACGGGGGGCTTGGACGCCATGCCCGGAGAGCCGGCTGGCCCGACCGAAAGGGCTGCCTGAACGGCGGTCGTCAGACGGTCGGTGGCGGGGCACGAGCGGCCTCACGGATGGTCGTATTGCTGTTACGCTCTTGGTTTTCCTGCGGTCGACCGCATAGTAAGATGAATCGTTACCGCTGGCAGTTTTTCTGACAACTGGTGAGAGCAACCTGATGGCCACCGGGACGGCAAACAGATGCTCAGACCGGCCCATGCCGGCCGATCTGGGGCGATTCGCCCCCTTGTCCGTCCTGGCCCAATCGATAGAATCGACAAGATGACGACATCCGCTGATCCTTCGATCGTTCTGGAGCGGCAGCAGCACGTTGCCAAGCCGCCGCCCATGTACAAGGTGCTCTTGTTGAACGATGACTTCACCCCGATGGACTTCGTGGTCATGGTGCTTCAGCGCTTCTTCGGCATGAGCCGTGAGAAGGCCATGGAGACCATGCTGGAAGTCCACCATAGTGGACGGGGGGTTTGTGGTTTGTTTTCGCGGGACATCGCGTTGACGAAGGTTGAACAGGTCAGTGGATTTGCCCGTCAGCATCAGCATCCGCTTCAGTGCGTGATGGAGGAAGCATGATTGCTCAAGAGTTGGAAGTCAGTTTGCACATGGCCTTCGTCGAGGCCCGACAGCAACGGCACGAGTTCATCACGGTCGAACACCTGTTGCTGTCGCTGCTCGACAATCCTTCGGCTGCCGAGGTGCTGCGGGCCTGCGTGGCCAACATCGATGAGCTGCGCAAGAACCTGACGGGTTTCATCAAGGAAAACACGCCGGTGGTGCCGGGCACCGAGGAGATCGACACGCAGCCCACGCTGGGCTTTCAGCGTGTGATCCAGCGCGCCATCATGCACGTGCAGTCCACCTCCAATGGCAAGAAGGAGGTGACGGGTGCCAACGTGCTGGTCGCCATCTTTGGCGAGAAGGACTCGCATGCCGTCTACTACCTGCATCAGCAGGGCATCACGCGGCTGGACGTGGTGAACTACATCTCGCATGGCATCTCCAAGACGCCCCAGCCAAGGGAAACGGTCAAGGAAGATGGCTCGGAAGGCGAGGCCGAACAAGGCAACGCCCAGCAGGGGGCGCTGGAGCAATACACGTCCAACTTGAACGCGGCTGCCAAGGAAGGGCGGATCGACCCGTTGATCGGTCGCGACAGCGAGCTGGAGCGGGTGATTCAGGTGCTGGTGCGCCGTCGCAAGAACAATCCCCTGCTGGTAGGCGAGGCGGGTGTGGGCAAGACGGCCATTGCCGAGGGGCTGGCCTGGCGGATCGTGCAGGGCGATGCACCCGAGGTGCTGAAAAACGCAACGGTCTATTCGCTCGACATGGGGTCGTTGCTGGCCGGCACCAAATACCGGGGCGACTTTGAGCAGCGGCTCAAGGCCGTGCTGAAACAGTTGCGGGCCGATCGCCATGCCATCCTGTTCATCGACGAGATCCACACGCTGATCGGCGCGGGTTCGGCTTCGGGGGGTACGCTCGATGCCTCGAACCTGTTGAAGCCGGCGCTGTCTTCGGGCGAGCTGAAGTGCATCGGCGCCACCACCTTCACCGAGTATCGCGGCATTTTCGAGAAGGATCATGCGCTCTCGCGCCGTTTCCAGAAGATCGACATCAATGAGCCGACCGTCGAACAGACGGTGCAGATCCTGCGCGGGCTGAAGACGCGCTTCGAGGAACATCATGGCATCCGCTATACGGGGGCGGCCCTGACGGCAGCGGCTGAGCTGTCGGCCAAGTACATCACCGATCGGCACCTGCCCGACAAGGCCATCGACGTGATCGATGAGGCGGGGGCCGCGCAGCGCGTGTTGCCGGCCGAGCAGGCGAAGAAGACGGTGGGCAAGGCCGAGATCGAGGCCATCATTTCGAAGATTGCCCGCATCCCGCCCACTTCGGTGTCGAGCGATGATCGCAGCAAGCTCCAGTATCTGGAGCGTGATCTGAAGAACGTCGTGTTCGGTCAGGATCCGGCCATCGAAGCGCTGGCGGCTGCCATCAAGATGGCACGCTCGGGCTTGGCACGGCCTGAAAAGCCGATTGGCTCTTTCCTGTTTTCGGGGCCGACCGGGGTGGGCAAGACCGAGGTGGCACGGCAGCTGGCCTTCACGCTGGGCATCGAGCTGGTGCGCTTCGACATGTCGGAGTACATGGAGCGGCATGCGGTCTCGCGCCTGATCGGCGCACCCCCCGGCTATGTGGGTTTTGACCAGGGCGGGCTGTTGACCGAGGCGATCACGAAGAAGCCCCATGCGGTGCTGCTGCTTGATGAAATCGAGAAGGCGCATCCGGACATCTTCAACATCCTGTTGCAGGTGATGGATCATGGCAGCCTGACGGACAACAACGGCCGCAAGGCTGATTTCCGTAACGTGGTGCTGGTGATGACCACCAACGCCGGGGCGGCTGATCTGCAGAAGCGCTCGATCGGTTTTGCCGACAGCCGTCAGCCGGGTGATGAAATGGTCGAGATCAAGCGGCTGTTCTCACCTGAATTCCGTAACCGTCTCGATGCGATCATCAACTTCCGGCCGCTGGATGAGGAGATCATCCTGCGCGTGGTCGACAAGTTCCTGATCCAGCTGGAAGACACGCTGCACGAGAAGCGGGTGGAGGTGATCTTCACCGATGCCTTCCGCAAGTATCTGGCCAAGACCGGTTTCGACCCGCTGATGGGGGCACGGCCGATGCAGCGGCTGATCCAGGACACGGTGCGCAAGGCGCTGGCCGACGAGTTGCTCTTTGGCCGTCTGCAGCATGGTGGCCGCGTGACGGTCGACATGGATGCCGAAGACAAGGTGCAGCTCGAATACAACGAGTCCTTCGATCCGCCCCCGCCCGAGCCGGAAGAGGGCGAGGAAGAGGTCGAGACCATCGAAAGCTGATCGACGTCGGGTCTGGCGCCTGTCATGCGCGAATCCTCCGCGAGACCGTGGCCGTTGGTGGCGCCTGATCGAGTCAGGCGCGTGGGCGGCAGGTAGCCCCCCGCTGATCGAAAAGGCCGTTCCCTTGGCGCTTCTTTGCGTCTCGGGGCGGCCTTTTTTGCGTGGTGGGCAGGCTAGCGCGTGTTATGCATTTATTCGTTCCCGCGCTGGCCCCGAAACCGCGGGCTGACAAGGCGCCACGCGCCGCTAAGGCTTAAGGGGGTTTTCACATCGCCGGGCTAGCGAAGCTGTCAGAAACGGTCTCGACGGCTGTTTGCTGACGCCTTCTGTTGCAGCGCATTCACGGCTTTCGGTTTTATGCAACGGGCGCTTCACCGCTGATCCGCAGGCGTTGTCCACGCATCCCCGGGGGCAAAAGCTCGGGCGCCGCTCGACCGATCATGAGGGCTACTGGTCGAAACGAGGTTTGCTCGATGTCGAGATACACCATTACTCAAGCCGCCGCCGAGCGCATGCTTCTGGATCTGGAGGTTGCGGCTGTCAAAACGATGAGCCGCGTCGTGGCTGATGCGCGTGATCACCTGTGGTTGCTGGATCATATCGAGACGGCAGATGTCGTCCATGATGCAGACTTTCAGCGTCGGCTGTGTCGGCATGTGGGGATGCGTGGCAAGCTGCGGATGCGTCGTGATGAGCTGTTCCTGATTCTGGACGGTATCCGTCGTGTGCCACAGCGCAATTATCCCGATGTGCTGATGCAGATCAGTGAGTTGACGGGGCAGGTCGAAAAATCGGTGGCTTCTGAAGTGTTGGCCCTGCTGGAGCCGGATCAGCCCACGATCGACCGCGAGGTGCGCGAGCTGATGCCCCGTTACGGTTTTTATCCGTTGCCCGAGTCACCGGTATTCGATGAGTGTGTGGCCTATCACAGCTCATTGCGACAGACGATGATGCAGGTGCTGGACATGCCGGCTTTCCGCGCACTGTCGGCGCGACTGGATCAGGCCATCGGCGAGGGGGCAGAGCGCCTGTCGGCATTGCGCAAGCTGAATCTGCTCCTGTCCGGATCCTATCGCACGGTGGCCTTGCTGCCCAATCTGGACGCCGTTCGGCGTGCCATTCCTCGTGCGCACATGGTTGCGCAGGAGCCTGTGAATTCGCTCGCGAACAATCCGGCCGTCATCAGCACGCGCCCCGGCGTTCGGCTGCATCTGTGCCGATAAGGGCGGGTTTTGCCCCACCTGGCATGTTCATCGTGCCTGGCGCCATGGGGATGGCCATCAGGTTGGCAACTCGCCGATCACCAGGTACTCCAGCAGCGCTTTTTGCACATGCAGGCGGTTCTCGGCCTCGTCCCACACGACGGACTGCGGCCCGTCGATGACCTCGGCCGTGACCTCCTCGCCGCGGTGGGCGGGCAGGCAGTGCATGAAGAGGGCCTCAGGGTTGGCGCCCGCCATCATCCGGCCGTCCACACAGAAATTGGCAAAGGCTTTGAGGCGTGCCTCGTTCTCGGCCTCGAAGCCCATGCTCGTCCAGACATCGGTGGTGACGAGGTCGGCATGGCGGCAGGCTTCGTTCGGGTCTTCAAAATAGCTGAGATGCTTCTGCTCGGCCGGCGAGATCAGGCTCGTGTCCAGTGCGTAGCCAGCCGGGGTCGAGACATGCACCTTGAAGTCCAGCAGGCGAGCCGCTTGCACCCAGGTGTAGCTCATGTTGTTCGCATCGCCCACCCAGGCCACCGTCTTGCCTTGTATCGAGCCACGATGCTCGATGTAGGTGAAGATGTCGGCCAGTACCTGACAGGGGTGATATTCATTCGTCAGCCCATTGATGACCGGTACCCGTGAGGCAGCGGCAAAGCGCTCGACGATGCTCTGCTCGAACGTGCGCATCATGATGATGTCGCACATGCGCGAGATCACTTTGGCTGCGTCGTCCACCGGCTCGCCACGGCCCAGTTGAGAGTCGCGCGTGTTCAGGTAAATGGCCGAGCCGCCCAGCTGATGCATGCCGGCCTCGAAGGACAGGCGGGTGCGGGTGGATGCCTTCTCGAAGATCATCACCAGGGTGCGATCCTGCAGCGGGTGATAGGGCTGATAGGTCTTGAAACGCTTCTTGATGTCGCGGGCCCGTTTCAGGACATAGGCGATTTCCTCGCGTGAGAAATCATCGAATTTCAGAAAATGCTTGATGGCTGTCATATGGGAAGCTTCCGGGGCCAAAGGGCCAGATCTGTGCGGGGCTTTTTTCTCAGGTGCCGGATTGACCCAGAAAATCCCGGATCAGTGGCAGCAGCTTGTCGGTCAGTTCGGCTGCATCGTCTTCGGTGAAGATGAGCGGGGGAAGCAGCCGGATCACGCTGTCGGCGGTCACGTTCAGCACCAGGCCGGCATCCAGTGCACGACCCACCAGCTCACCACAGGGGCGGTCAAGTGCGATACCGAGCATCAATCCCTTGCCGCGCAGCTCGACGAAGCCGTTGGTGTCTTGCAGCTCGCGCTGGAAGGTCTCACGCAGCAGGTTGCCGATGCGGGTGGCATTGTCCACCAGGCCATCGGCCTGCATCACGTCGATCGTGGTCTGTGCAGCTCGCATCGCGAGCGGGTTGCCACCGAAGGTGGTGCCGTGGTGGCCGGGCTGGAACAGCTCGGCGGCCGCGCCGTGCGCGACGACCGCGCCCACCGGCACGCCCGAACCTAGCCCCTTGGCCAGGGGCATCACATCCGGGACGATGCCGGCCCATTGGTGTGCGAACCATCGGCCCGTGCGCCCCATGCCGCATTGCACCTCGTCGATCATCAGCAGCCAGCCGCGTTCATCACAGAGCTGGCGTAGCTGCTGCAGGAACGTGATGCTGGCGGCGGTGATGCCGCCTTCGCCCTGAATGGCTTCGAGAAAGACGGCACTGATGTTGGGGTTCTGCTCGGCCAGTGTGGTCAGCGCGTCGATGTCGTTGAGCGGCAGCCGGGGAAAACCCGGCACTAACGGTTCAAAGCCTTTTTGCACTTTAGGATTGCCGGTGGCCGATAATGTGGCTATCGAGCGGCCGTGAAAGGCTTTGTCGAAGACCACGACGTGTGGCTCGGCAATGCCCTTGCGGTGGCCGTGCAGCCGCGCAAGCTTCAGCGCGGCCTCGTTTGCTTCCAGACCTGAATTGCAAAAGAATACGTTGCTCATGCCCGAGAGGCGTACCAGCCGGTCGGCCACCGCTTCCTGAAGCGGAATCTCGAAGAGGTTCGAGCAGTGGATCAGCTTGCCGACTTGGTCGGACAGCGCGGCCACCAGAGCCGGATGGGCATGACCGAGTGTATTGACGGCGATACCGCTCAGACAGTCGAGGTATCGTCGTCCCCTGGTATCGAACAGAATGGAACCTTCGCCCCGTTCAAAGGCGACAGGTTGTCTCAGATAGGTCGACATCAGGGGGGCTGGCTTGGTCATGAGGGTACGCTCGTTCTAAACGAAAGGCTGAGCCATTGTAGGGGATTGTGAACATTATTCCATGCAGCACGAACCATTGAATCCTTCTTCCCCGTCGGAAGCGGCGCGCCCGAGCACGGAGGCCGGCGATACAGGCGCTCAGCCACCCGCCGTCAACCCGCCAGGCATGGTGTTGCCATCGCAGGCCGATCCGCTCGCGCATGTGCGCCATGCGAAGCGTTTCGTCATCATTGGCCAAACGGCCGAAGGGCGGGCTTTCCGGCCCAGTGATTGGGCTGAGCGGTTGGCGGGGGTGATGGCCGGTTTCCGGCCAGGCCGTGCGGCGGCAGGGCGATCAGCGCACGCGCAGGCCCATCTGAGCTATTCGCCTTATGTGCTGCCTTCCACGCACGAGGGCTTCAAATGCGTGATCGTCGATGCACGCCTGCGTGACATCGAACCGCTGGCCCACCACTTCGTGCTGAATTTTGCGCTCGACAACCGCTTGAAGCTGCTCAGCCTGGACTGAGATCGGTCTTGGGTGTGCGCATGGCACGCGCCTGGCTGTCTCAGGCGGCTGCCCGGGACGCATCGGGTTGGCCTGTTTCAACGCCGTGCTCAGACCGTCTTCATGGTTTTTACTGACTTTGTTACCTGCCTGATGCTCAAAAAGCTACAGTTTTGTTGCAGCGTAGTCAGCTAAGTCCATGAATCTATGAAAGTTTTGCAAAACCTATTTGCCTGATAACAGCTTTTTCTGATTACATAGCGTCGTATGTGGACGACGCAATTCAATCCCGTCGGGGCGACAGACCCGACCCCCATGCAGGAGGCACCGCCGGCGGTTTCCCGTCGGGTGTTCCGCGTGGCTGCGTTCGGCCTCAGTCAGCGCTTTTTGCGCATGCTGGACATGATCCTCGATCATGATCATCAGCCGGGTGGGCATCGGTATCAACTGGCCGACACCCGCACACCGGGCGAGTTCGACATCGCACTCGTGAACCTGACCGCACCGGGGGGTGTCGACTTGGCCCGACGGCTTCGGAGCCTGCCCCGTGCGCTGCCCGTCATCGGTGTCGGTCGTCGGGCCAATCGTCGCCGCGGTGCCGATGATGTGCTCTTTTCCTCCTTCGCCCAGGATATTCTGGGTGTGTTGAACCGGGCGGCCGATACGCTGACTGTCCGTGCGCAGCAGCAGGCGGCTTTTTCGAGAAACCTGCTCTCGCCATTGGCTTCCGGTGCCTTGCGCCCGGCATGGGATGAAATGCTGAGTCGTGCCCAGTTGCGCGTGCTGATCATCGACCCAAGTCCCTCCAGTCGCAGCCATGTGGCCGTCGGCTTGCGTCAGCTGGGCATCGATGCGGAAGGGGTCGGCAATCTGGTGCAGGCCGCCGATGTGCTGTCGATGCGCAGCTATGACCTGATCATCATCGATCCCCGTCAACCTGATGGGGATGGGCTGGAGATGTTGCGGCGTTTCAAACGGGCCACCGGTTCAGCGGTGCCCGTCGTCGTGCTGAGTGAGCAATCCACCCTGTCCGAGATGTTCCGCTCGGCCCTCGCCGGCTGCAGCGGTTATCTGGTCAAACCGCTGTCGGTGCCAGCCCTGCATGCCACGGCACGTCGCATCTTGTTGCGTCATCTCCACCGTCGGCAGCGCCAGGCCATTGGTGCGATCCCGATGGCAACCAGCATGGCAGGCAGGGTGCTGATGCCGCGCCTGTCCTGGCGGATGCTGGTGGCGTCGATGCGAACCCGTTGTGTGGCAGGCTTGGCGGCTGTTTATGGCAAATGTTTGCTGAAACCCAGGCAGCGTGAGCTGGGGCCGGCTGCGCGCGTGTCGATGAAGTCGGCCTCCTTGGGCGGCACCATGCCCATGCAGGCCGACTCGCGGCGCAACAGTGGCGAAGGAGCCACCATCGACTCATTGCAGCTCAGTCCGGCTGCCGTGCCGGTCTGGCGCCCAGGCAGTCCGCACACTGCGCTGGATTTGCCCCTTTCAGAGGCCATGTTGATGCCTGTCTCGAAGGCAGGGGCATCCGTCAAGCCCGTGCCTGTATCCGTCAGCCACCCTGTCTCTCCGGTGGTGGCCCCGGCCGTTCGCGCCGTCACGGCACCACGTCGTGCTGAAGCGCTGGCCTTGATCGACTGAAGACACACGGCCGTGATGGGCGCTTGCCCGTGACCAGGGCAGATCCGAAAGAGGTGTCAAGCGGGGCCGGTCGATGCCTGCAGGCAGCTCGTGTGCCTGCCCTCAGCACGTCATGCCCGGACTCGCCTTTTGGGCTGCGGCGGGGGCACGCAGAACCTGGTGCCCCGGATGATCAGCCCTTCACGCGGCTACGATATTCGCCGGTTCGGGTGTCGATCTCGATCTTGTCGCCGGTGTCGACGAAGGCGGGTACCTGCACTTCAAAGCCCGTGGGCTTGATGCGGGCCGGTTTCAGCACCTTGCCCGAGGTGTCGCCACGCACGGCTGGCTCGGTGTATTCCACTTCACGCACCAACGTGGTGGGGAGTTCCACCGAGATGGCGCTGCCGTTGTACATCACCACTTCACAGGGCATGCCTTCTTCGAGGTAGTTGAGTGCATCGCCCATGTTCTCGCCATCGACCTCGTACTGGTTGTACTCGGCGTCCATGAACACATAGGCCGGGTCGGAGAAGTACGAGTAGGTGACTTCGGTGCGCTCCAGCACCTGCACCTCGAACTTCTCGTCTGCGCGGTAGACGCTCTCGCTGCCGGAACCCGTCAGCAGGTTCTTCATCTTCAGCTTGACGACCGCTGCGTTACGGCCAGACTTGTTGTATTCGGCTTTGACCACCACCATCGGGTCATTGCCGATCATGATCACGTTGCCAACGCGCAGTTCCTGTGCGGTTTTCATGGGTACTGTGTATTTGGGAAATGGGATTAAACCCCTGATTGTAACCCGTTGGGCGGGCTATAGCGTGTGTCATGCACTGATTCGTGATCGCGAAAGCCCCTCCGGGCGTGGCGGTGCATCGCGGAATTCACCTTTTGGCAAAGCGGATCAATCTTTGGCAAAGCGGATCAGTCGTCCGGCCAGATCGCTACTGTCAGCCGCGGTGTGTTGGCATAGCTGCTGCGCGAGTTGGCCGGCCATCGCCAGGTCGTTCATCCACGAAACGATATCGGTCATGGGGGTTGATGGCACCCCGTTCCAGGCACGCATGGCCTGTTGCCAGCGAAGCAGGGCGCCCGGATCGTGTGGGCCGGGTCGTGGGGCCGCGATCATCGCCGAGGCCCGTGTCAGAAAAGCGTCAAGCTTGTCCAGGTGGGCGGCCTCGGCTTGTGGATAGGCTTGCCAGAGCCAGGGCTTGCCGGCCCAGAGTGCGCGAATCCAGGAGTCTTCGCCGCGCACGAGGTTCAGGTCACCGCTCCAGAGCAGGTGGTCGAACTCGGTTTGCGGCAGAAAGGGCAGGCGGGTGAGCCGGATGCGACAGGTCGGCGCTGATGCTTGCCGGATCCAGGCATCCAGCTCATCCAGATGCCGTTGGGTGTTGGTGCCGGGCGCCAGCAGGTGCAGGTGGGGTTTGCCGTGTGTCCCGGCCTGCGCGAGCCAGGTGCTCAGCAGCGCCGTCAGGGGCGCCTGCGGGTAGCAGAGCAGGCTCAGGAGCAGCTCGTCCGGACGGGTCTGGACGCCGTGTGCGCTCAGCCATCGGAGTCGGTTGGCCGGGTCGGCCAGAAAGTGATCACGCCTGGCGAACAGGTCGTGCTCCAGCAGCAGGCCCCCTGTCCTGGGGCCGAAACCGGGGTAGAAAAAGCGCTCCTGCAAGCCGTCAGGGGCGAGGCTTGTTTGTCCATGCACGTCGGCGACCCAGTCTTCGGCACTCAGGTAGTCGAGCTGGATCAGCCGGGGCCGCCGAGTTGTCGGGGTTTGCAGCCAAGCCCGCCGGGAGGCAGGGGGCAGCCGAACCTGAAAGCCCAGCACCACCACATCGGCTCCGTCGCCGATGGGGGCATCCTGCGTCAACGGGCGGATCTCGATGGACGCCGGGGGAGGGGCTCGGCGTGTCGGGCAGGTCGACGCGTCGGCTGTTGCTTCTGGCGCAAGCGCCTCTGGGGCAAGCATCGCCAGCGCATCGGCATCGTCGATGAAAAACCGAACTGGCACGCCGTGCTCATCTCGCAATTGCCGGGCCAGTCGCCATAGCACGCCCACGTCACCGAAATTGTCGATGACCTGGCAGACGAGGTGCCAGCAAGGGGGGCGAAGGGTTTTGCCGGAGGGGGCGGCTGGATCGGAAGCGGGCATGCAGTGGACGGCGAAGCGGTTGAGAGGGGGGAGGGTTCAGGTGTTGTGCTCAGGCGCGGGGTGCTGTTTGAGCAGATCGTCGAGCCGGCCGATCTTCAGTCCGAAGCGGCGGTCGGCAAACTTCCGGGCGGCCAGCAGCGCCTTGTCTTTGGAGAGCAACCAGTCCACCCGGTGGGCCACGGCCAAATCCAGAAACTTGCGGTCATCCGGATCGCGGCAGCTGAGGTTGCAGCCGGGCGCCACGGCCTGCCGCTGGGTGAGGGCATCCCAGCGGGCAAGTGCCTGTTGCTGTTGGGCCTCGTCCTGTCGAAACTGTGAGCGGCGTAGCACGGCGGCTAGCTCGTCGCGCATGTCCTCGGTGCCGAGTGCCTGCCAGCGCCCCGTATTGAGCGCGTCACGCAAGGGGTGGGCGCGCGGGTCGTCGAAGACGAGCAGGTCAAGCCAGATATTGGTGTCGATGACAAGGCGAAGCATGAGCGTGGCAAGGGAGCTATCTATAATGATCGGCATGAAGATCGTGTTATCCCCTGCCAAATCCCTTGATTACACCACGCCTGCCGTGGATGTGCCCGCCAGCCTGCCGATGTTCGCACGCGAGACACAAAGCCTTGTCGACATCATGCGGGGTCATGATGAACAGTCGCTGCAACGGCTGATGTCGATCAGCGAAGCGCTTGCTGCCGAGAACGTGGCCCGGTATCAGCGTTTTTCCGACGACTACACCGACGAGAACAGCCGTCCGGCCATTTTTGCCTTCAATGGCGATGTTTATGATGGTCTGGATGCGCGCCGCTTGACGGCGGCCGAGGCCGAGCGGGCCAACCGGCTGATCCTGATGCTGTCGGGTCTGTATGGCGTACTGCGTCCTTTCGACAGGATGCAGCCTTATCGGTTGGAAATGGGCATCAAACTGCCCAACCCGGCCGGCAAGGATCTGTATGCGTTCTGGCGTGAGCGCATCACCAATCATCTGAATGAACAGCTTGACGATGACCCCTATCCGGTATTGGTCAATCTTGCGTCGGATGAGTATTTCAAGGCGGTCGATCTGAAGCGTTTGCGCCACCCGGTACTGAAAATCCGTTTTGAAGAGTGGCGCGACGATGCCAAGCTGCCTGAAGGCGGCAAGTGGAAAATCATCAGTTTCAATGCCAAGCGCGCCCGTGGCGAAATGGCCCGTTACGCAATTGATAAGGCAGCAAATGATCCGGCGCTGCTCAGAGGCTTCGATCGTGAAGGCTACCGGCTGGATGAGGCCGCCTCCAGCGAATGGCACTGGGTGTTTCGCCGCAAGGATTGGCCGCCGGCCTGAGAGGGGTACCCTTTTGTGTTTGAGGATACGCCGATGAACGCTTGGAACGATGTCGAGGCCCGTGATCTGCTGCGGCGCCTCTTCGAGGCTGCGGTAGCGAGCGCCGATCCTGGTGAAGCGGTGTTGCGTCATCTGCCGCCCAAGCCGCAAGGCCGCTGTGTGGTGGTGGGGGCCGGCAAGGCGTCGGCCCTGATGGCGGCAGCGCTGGATGCTGCCTGGCCGGATGTGGATGTGTCGGGCGTGGTCGTCACGCGTCACGGGCAAAAACGATCGGCCGGTCGTATCGAGGTGCTGACGGCTGCGCATCCGGTGCCGGACGAACAGAGCGTGGTGGCCGCCCACCGCATGCTGGAAGCCGTCAAAGGGCTGGGGTCAGCCGATCTGGTGATCGCGCTGATCTCGGGGGGCGGTTCGTCGCTGATGGCGTTGCCGGCCGGCCAGATGACCTTGGCCGACAAACAGGCGGTGAATCGGGTGTTGCTCGCCAGCGGTGCCACCATCCACGAGATGAACGTGGTGCGCCGCCAGCTCTCGGCCATCAAGGGTGGCAAGCTGGGGGAGGCCGTCGGGCCGGCTCGGCTCCTCACGTTGATCGTCTCCGACGTGCCGGGCGATGATCCGGCCGCCGTCGCGTCAGGGCCAACGATGCCCGATCCATCCACCCGGGCCGAGGCGTGCGAGATCGTCGCCCGTTATGGGATGGTGTTGCCGCCGGCGGCCCAGGCGGTGCTGGCGGCGCCCGAGCACTCGGCCTGCCCGGCTTCGGCGCAGGACAGGACGGGTGAACGGCAGGTGAAGATCATCGCCGCGCCGATGATGGCCTTGCAGGCTGCGGCCGAAGCGGCACGGGCGGCGGGCCTCACCTCCATCATTCTGGGCGATGCGCTTGAAGCTGAGGCGCGTCAGATGGGCTTGTTGTTGGCCGGCATGGCTCGCTCGGCCAAACGCTTCGGCCATCCGGTGGCGGGGCCGGCCGTGTTGCTGTCCGGCGGCGAAGGCACCGTGACGATTGGCCCCGAAGGGGCCGGCCGTGGGGGGCGCAATACCGAATGCCTGTTGTCGATGGCGCTGGCCTTGTCGGCCGAGCAGGGCATCTGGGCGCTGGCCTGCGACAGCGATGGCATCGATGGTGTGCAGGCGGCCGCGGGGGCCATCATCACGCCCGACACGCTGGCCCGTGCCCATCAGGCGGGGCTGAATGCGAGAAGTCTGCTGCAACGGCATGACAGCTTTTCGCTGTTCGACCGGCTCGGCGATCTGGTGATCACCGGGCCGACCGGCACGAATGTCAATGACATCCGCGCGATCCTCGTGGCCTGATCGCTGAGGCTGGCATCGTGCCCAGAAGAGGGCCAAACCTTCGGCTCGACCCCTAGGGCATGCAGCTTCGTGCGCCTGACAGACTGGCGCACCGGTGCCAGCTCATTGAAACCGCCCGGGATGTGAGGTGTCTGGCGCCCCCTGGTTCAGTCTGGATCATTGGAGGGCCAGATAGGCCCAGGCGGCCAGCGCACCACCCACCATCGGCCCGAGGCCGGGCACGATCGCATAGCCCCAGTCCGGGTTCACCTTCATGGGCAGCAGCGTCAGCACGAGCCGGGGCGGCAGATCGCGTGCCGGGTTGATGGCATAGCCGGTGGTGCTGCCCAGACTCAGGCCGATCACCCACACCAGAAAGGCCACTGGCAGTGCGCCGATTGAACCAAGGCCGATCGGGGTTTCCTCCGGCTGGCCGGGCAACTGAATACTGCCATTGCCGATGATGTGGAAGATGACGAACACCAGCACGAAGGTGCCCAGCACTTCACAAAAGAAGTTGTTGGGCAGGTTTCTGATGGCCGGCCCCGTGCAGAAGCAGGCCCGCTTGGCGCCTTCGTCTTCCGTGGCATGGAACTGGTCACGAAAATACAGCCACACCAGAAAAGCGCCCAAGGCGCCGCCCAGCATTTCACCGGCAAAATAGGTGGGCACATCGGCCCAGGCTGTTTTGCCAGCGATGGCCAGCGCAAGCGTCACGGCCGGGTTCAGGTGGGCGCCACTGTAGGGGCCGGCCACGGTCACACCGATGAAGACGGCCAGGCCCCAGGCGGTGGTGATCACGATCCAGCCGATGCCCACACCGGTGGCATGCGTGTGTTTGAGCGAGCAGCTGGCCACCACCCCGTTCCCGAAGAGGATCAGCAGCGCGGTGCCGATGATTTCTGCGGTCAGAATGCTCATGGCCGGCTCCTCCTGTCACTGTGTGTCAGGCGTGCTCGGACGGGGTTTTTCGGGGAGGCGTCAGCGAATGACACCCGCGGGGTGTGCTCGGATGACATGGGTGGCACGTGGTTCAGAATGAGGGCATTCATGGGTATCCCCCCTCATTCTTCGATCCAGTGCCGGGCCGCGCGTACGGCCTTGTGCCAATAGTGCAGCATGGTCTTCACCCGTTCGGGGTCGAGCTGTGGCTTGAAGACCTTTTCCACCTGCCACTGATCATGGAGCGTCTCCAGGTTGGGCCAGTAGCCGACGGCCAGCCCGGCCAGATAGGCCGCGCCCAGCGCCGTTGTCTCGATGGTTTGTGGCCGAATGATGTCGAAGGCGAACAGATCAGCCTGTGTCTGCATCAGATAATCGCTCTTGGCCGCACCGCCATCCACCCGCAATGCCGTGGGGGCATGCCCGGCATCGGCCTCCATTGCCTTCACGATGTCATACACCTGAAAGGCGATGCCTTCGAGCGTGGCGCGCGCAATATGCCCATCGGTGGTGCCACGGGTGATGCCGAGCAGTGCGCCGCGCGCATACTGATCCCAGTAGGGGGCGCCCAGGCCCGTGAGCGCCGGCACAAAATAGACGCCGCCGTTATCTTCCACCGTGTTGGCCAGGTTGTTGATGTCGGCCGAGGTGCGAATCAGCCGTGCCCCGTCACGCAGCCACTGGATGGCTGCGCCGCCCACGAACACGCCACCTTCCAGCGCATAGGTGGTTTTGCTGTTGCGCTGCCACGCAATGGTGGTGAGGAGGTTGTGTTGTGAATGGACCGGGGTTTCACCCGTGTTCATCAGCAGGAAGCAGCCCGTGCCATAGGTGTTTTTCAGCATGCCTTTTTCGGTGCAGAGTTGGCCGAAAAGGGCTGCCTGCTGGTCGCCAGCGATGCCGGCAATGGGAATGCTGCATTCCGTGTAGCGGGTGGCGGTTTCGCCATAGATTTCGCTGGAGCTGCGCACCTCGGGCAGCATCGCGCGTGGAATGCCGAAGCGCTTCAGCAGCTCGTCATCCCAGTCGAGCGTGTGGATGTTGTAGATCATCGTGCGGCTGGCGTTGCTCACATCCGTCACATGCACCTTGCCGCGCGTGAAGTTCCAGATCAGCCAGGTGTCGATCGTGCCGAAGCACAGCTCGCCCCGCTCGGCCCGTTCGCGTGCGCCGGGCACGTTGTCGAGCAGCCATTTCAGCTTGGTCGCCGAAAAATAGGCGTCCACGACAAGGCCGGTTTTTTCGCGGATCATCGCCCCGTGCTCGTCACGGATCTCATCGCAGTAGCGGGCCGTGCGCCGATCTTGCCAGACGATGGCGTGATGGATGGGCTCGCCCGTTTTTTTGTCCCAGACGATTGTCGTTTCGCGCTGATTGGTGACGCCGATGGCGGCAATGTCGGCTGCATCGAGGCGGGATTGGGCCAGCACTTCGGTCAGTACCGCCACTTGCGAGGCCCAGATTTCCTTGCCGTCGTGCTCAACCCAGCCCGGCTGCGGAAAATGCTGGTTGAAGGGGCGTTGGGCCACGGCCACCGTCTGGCCCTGCGCATCGAAAATGATGGCGCGCGATGAGGTGGTGCCCTGGTCGAGCGCCATGATGTAACGTGCTTTCTTCGCCGTCATGAAGGTCTCCTTTCTTCTTGGTGCACAGAGCATTCATTGTCGGCGAGGGGTAAGGCTTGAACCTTATGACTCAGCGGCGTCCGTGGGCCTTTTCGTGCAGCGCGGGCTGGCTTGTGGCAGTGGTGTGAGGGGAATCCCGCTGGCGCCAGCCCAGGATGGCTGCCATCCCCAGGCTGACCGTGCTGATGGCCGCGCTCACTGGTCGACTACTGGCATGGCGCTTTTTCAGATGAGACAGATAGGGTTGGCGGAAACAGAACACATCAGCGGATGATCACCGGCTCCGGGTGGAGACTCACGCCGAAGCGCTCGAAGACGCTTTGCTGGATGCGGTTGGCCAGTGCCAGTATTTGCTGGCCGGTGGCGTTGCCGTGGTTGACGAGCACCAGGGCGTGGTTCGGCGAGACGCCGGCGTCACCCTCGCGGTGGCCCTTCCAACCGCATTGGTCGATCAGCCAGCCGGCCGAGAGTTTGAAAGACGTGTCGTTGGGGGCGGCACGCTTGCTGTCTGGCGTCGTGGGATGGGCACGCATGCCAGGATATTGCTCGCGCAGCCGCTCGACCACCTCGGCGGACACCACCGGGTTGTGGAAGAAGCTGCCGGCGTTGCCCAGCACGGCAGGATCGGGCAGCTTGCGCCGGCGGATCACCTCCACGGTATCGGCCACTTGAGCAGCCGTAAGCCGGCCGCACGGCAGGGCGCTGGCCAGCTCGGCATAGCCAAGCCGAGGCTCGAAGCGGGTCGATAGCCTTAGCCGTACCGAGATGATCAGCCACTGCCGGCCTTCGGGTGTCTTGAAGAAGCTCTGCCGATAACCGAAGGCACAGTCAGCCGCAGAAAACCGCCGTCGCTCACCCGTGATCAGGTGGATGGCGGCCACCGACTCGATGCAATCCCCCACTTCGACCCCATAGGCGCCGATGTTCTGCCAGGGGGCGGCGCCAGCCCGGCCCGGAATCAGTGCGAGGTTCTCCAGCCCGCCATAGCCTTGGGCAATCGTCCAGCGCACGATGTCGTGCCAGATTTCACCGGCGGCGATGTCGAGCAGCACCGTGTCACCTTGTCGGTCGACAAGGTGTCGCCCTTGGGTGCGCACGAGCAGCACGGGTTCGATCAAGTCTCGGGCCAGCAGCAGGTTGCTGCCGCCGGACAGGATCAGTGGGGGGGATGCATCCCGTATCGCCCCCAGCACCTCGTCCACCTGGGCCAGCTCATCCAGCGTGTAGACCGCTCGTGCGGTGGCGGCAATGCCGAAGGTGTTGTAGGGCTTCAGGTTCAACTGCCGTTGTGGCTGGCGGCACCGTCGGGCGTTCTCCGGATTGGTGTCAGCGTCATGGTTGGCAGAGGCTGAGGGGCATTGATGGTCGGACATGGACGGGCTGGGATCCAAAGGAAGCTGAGCCGGCCCCAGGCGCTTGAGTGGCGCCTGGGCAAGAAGCCTGTTGGGCGCGAAGCACGGCGTGGTCGATTCGCTGACCCGAAGAATCAGCTCGGCAAATACGACAGGCGCACGTAGATCGGTGCGAAGGCTTCGGCCTGGGTGATCTGCAACAGGCTTTCGCGGGCCAGCTCCAGCATGGCCACGAAGGTGACGACGACGACGGCCGGCCCTTGCTCCGGGTCGAACAGCTCATGAAACTCGGCAAAGCGGCGGGTTTGCAGCTTGCGCAGGATGACGGACATGTGCTCGCGCACCGAGAGGGATTCACGCTGTACCTGATGGTGCTGCACGAGCCGCGCACGGCGCAACACCTCGGCCCAGGCGGCCCGAAGATCATCGGCCGACACATCGGGCAGCCGAATCTCGGCCGTGTGATCCAGGTGCGCCTTGGCGGGCACGAAATCCCGGCCCACCACCGGCAGCGCATCGATCTGTGCGGCGCCATATTTGATGCGCTCGTATTCGAGCAGCCGGCGAGCCAGCTCGGCACGGGGGTCTTCCACCTCCTCGTCGCTGTCGGCCTTCTTCACCGGCAGCAGCATTCTCGACTTGATGTCGATCAGCATGGCGGCCATCAGCAGGTATTCGGCGGCCAGCTCCAGGTTACGGCTGCGGATCTCGTCCACATAGGCCAGGTACTGGGCCGTCACCTTCGCCATCGGAATGTCGAGAATGTCGAAGTTCTGCTTGCGGATCAGGTAGAGCAGCAGATCGAGCGGCCCCTCGAAGGTATCGAGCAGCACCTCCAGCGCATCGGGCGGGATGTACAGATCATTGGGCAGCCGTCGCAGCGGCTCGCCATGAATCAGCGCGATGACGGGCAGGTCAGCGTTCGGATCGACACCCTCGGTCGTTCTGGCCTCGGCCTTGTCCTTGCCTGGTTTGGTGGTGTCATCGGTTGTTGGTGCCACCGCTGGCGTGCCCTGGGCGGGCATTGGCCCGGTGGCTTCGGCAGGCGATGGGGCCGACACGGTGGCTGCCGGCTCGTTGGCGGCCGGAGGAGGCAGACTCATGCGGTGGTGCTCAGGCAGCGTCGTGCGGCTGAGGGTCGATATTGGTCTGATAGGGATAGGGCTTTTGCATCACCCGCGATTCATTCTCTTCCCGGCGGCGATCCAGATCGATCGGGGCCTTGTCCCACCAGATGGCGCGACCGCGCTGCTGCTCGGCTTCGAGGTGGGGGCGCTGGGTCTTGAGCTGCTTCAGGAACTGGGTGGCTTCCGACTCGTAGAGGGCCATGGCTGCGATCCGTCGAGGGGCATTGATGAACCCGGTCATTGTAATGGAGCACTTGCCGCTTGCCGATGGGCATCTGGCGCCTGGGCGGCCGGAGCAGGCCGCTCGTGGCATGCCTGCAACCGCCGCTGCGCGTTCGTATCTGTGGGGTTCATGATGCCGGGTTCTGACCGATGAAGCGATCGCCGAACATGAAGATGACCAGACCCACCAGCATCACGCCCATGCCCGCCAGCTTCCACCACGGCACGGGGCGTACCGGCATCTGGATCAGCCCGAAATGGTCGATCAGCATCCCGGTGCAGAGCTGCCCGATGATGATCAGGAACATCATGTTGACGATGCCGATCTTGGGGGCCATGAAGACCGTGGCCGTGACGAAGCCGGCACCGAGTAGTCCGCCCAGCCAGCGCCACCACGGCTGCTGCCCGATGTTGGCGGCCACCGGCTGCCAGTCGCTCAGGAAAAAGGCGGCGACCGCCAGAAAGATGGTGCCCACGGAAAACGAGATCAGCGAGGCCACGAGCGGCTGATAGCCCAGACCCGCGCTGAGCCGGGCATTGATGGCGGCTTGCATGGCCATGCCGATGCCGGTGGCCAGTGCGATCAGCCCATAGGTGAGGTTCATCCTGTGTCTCCTTTCAAGTGCGCGCATGCACGCATTTAGCCTGGTGAGGGCGCCGACGGGTGCAGATGACAGGCGCCACGGGCAGGCATGAGGTGTTCTGGCCCGACAGGGGTGAATATAAAACGTCCGCGTGCGTGCTTTGGTTCATGCAACAACATGTTGCCCCTGGCGGGCGTTGTGGGCCGGGCCGATCATCCAGTATGCTCGGCGTTTTCTGGTGGCTTCCTCTGTGCCATCACGGGCTTTATACGGTTTCTTTGTCATGACAGCTTTCAACAGGTTTTCGGCTTCTGCATCGCCATCGGGTACGGCTGATCCTCGGCACGATCAGGCACAGTCTGTTGAGACCCCCGCCCGTCGCCCGCTGGGCAAGGGCGCCAAGGTGCCGCCACGCGGTGCGCGTACCCCGCTTGCCTGGTGGTGGGCTGCATTGCTCGCGGTGGCGCCGCTGGCGGCTTGCGACGGCATTGCCGAGCACAAGCTGGTGGCAGGCCAGCACACCGAGGCGGATGTGCGCCGCTGGATGGGTCAGCCCGAGATGATCTGGGAAGAGGAGGATGGCACGCGGGTGCTCGAATACCCGCGAGGCCCGGCCGGCCTGCAAACCTACCTGGTGACGATCGGCCCGGATGGGCGTTATCGGGAGATGAAACACGCGCTCACGGAAGAAAATTTTGCGCGTGTGAAACCGGGCATGGATCGGGATCAGGTGCGTCAGATCCTTGGCAAGCCGAGCACCGTCGAGCGTTTTGCCCTATCGAAGGAAGAGGTCTGGAGCTGGCGCCATGAGGGGCAGGACACCCGAAAGATGTTCTTCAACGCCCATTTCGATCAGCACAGCGGCCTACTGAAGAAGGTCTCCACCGTGCAAGACTGGCGCGAAGGCAATCGCTAGCCATGTCCATCAAGGCTGCCTGTTCCTGGCCGGCTGAAGCTCGCGGTAAACATCCGACAGCGTGGTGAACAGGTTTTTCGTCCCCAGCTCATCCAGAAAACCCGAGCGGCGGAACAGGGACAGGGGTTGCTGGTTGGGGGCAACGATGATCAGCCGCCCGCCATCTTCGGTGATGACGCGGTTCAGCGCCTGCAAGGCATCCAGCCCCGTCGTGTCGAGGTTGATCAGCTGGTGCATTTCCAGCACCACCACATCCGGCAGCGGCTGCGGGCTGGCCGTCATCGCTTCGATCTTGCCGATGCTGCCAAAAAAGAGCGAACCGAATACCTGCCAGACGCCCACGCGTCGGCCATCGGGCAGTGTGGCGATCTCGTCCGGCACGGCCTGCCGCGCCACGCGCGTGAGCGACGACACCCGATAGATGAAGAAGAGGCTGGCGAGCAACAGCCCCACCTCGACAGCCACCGTCAGGTCGAAGATGACGGTCAAGAGGAAGGTGCTGACCAGAATGGTGCGGTAATTGAAGCTGAAGAGCTTCAGGCGGGCAAAGGCGCGCCAGTCGCCCATGTTGAAGCCCACCGACATCAGGATGCCGGCCAGCACGGCCATCGGGATGTGAACGGCCAGCGGCGCCAGCACCAGCATGAAGATGAGCAGGGTGGCGGCATGGATGATGCCGGCCACGGGCGTGCGCCCGCCGCTCCGGATGTTGGTGACGGTGCGGGCGATGGTGCCGGTCACGGCGATGCCGCCAAAGAGCGGGGTGGCAAAGTTGGCGATGCCCTGAGCCATCAGCTCCTGGTTGGCGTCGTGCTTGTCGTGGGTCATGCTGTCGGCCACGCGGGCGCAGAGCAGCGATTCGATGGCGCCGAGCAGGGCGATGGCCAGGGTCGGCATCAGCAGCATCCGGGCCGATTGCCAGTCGAAACTGGGCAGGACTGGCGTGGGCAGGGTTTGGGGGATGCCGCCGAAGCGGCTGCCGATCGTCTCCACCGGCATCTGCATCAGAAAGGCGGCGAGCGTGCCGGCCACCAGCACGACGAGTGGTGCCGGGATGCGGGCCAAGGTGCTGGCAAGGCGGGTGCCTCCGTCGTCGGCGGGCGTGTCGGGCGGGGCTTGATCATGCAACACCTTGCGGCGCTGATGGGCAAGCTTCGAGGATTTGGGCCAGACGGCCAGTCCGATGAAGGTGGCCACGCCAAGACCCAGGGCGTAGGGGTTGATGCCCTCGCGGTAATGCGCGAGCGTGTCGAGCATCGAGAAGAAATCGGCCGGCATGCTGTCGATCTTCAGCCCCAGAAAGTCCTTCAGCTGCGACAGCATGATGACGACGGCGATGCCGTTCGTGAACCCGATGACGATCGAGATCGGCACATAGCGGATGATCTGCCCCATCCGCAGCGCCCCCATCAGAAAGAGCAGCACGCCCGCCATCATCGTGGCGAGCAGCATGTTGGCCAGCCCGTATTGCAGGCTGATGCCATAGAGCATGGCGACGAAGGCACCTGCCGGCCCGCCGATCTGCACCTTGGAGCCGCCAAAGATCGAGACGAGCGCGCCGCCGATGATCGCGGTGATCAAACCTTGCTCGGGCTTGACGCCACTGGCGATGCCAAAAGCCATCGCCAGTGGCAGCGCCACGCAGGCTACCGTCAGCCCCGCCCCCAGATCCGCCGTGACATGGTGCCGTCGATAGCCCCGCAAGGCGTCCAGCAGGGCGGGGCGGAAATGAAAGCCTTTGAAGAGATTGAGTTGCATGGGGATCAGGCAGTCTGAATTTGGCGCACCAAAAGTCTAGCGGATTCGTGTCTGATCCGTACCACGATCAGCCCTTTGGCACCGCGCTTGCGGGTTTGTCCCAGTTGGCGCGGGGACGAATAAGTTCATAACACGCTCTATGCATTCGTGGCGGCGCGGCGGGCCTTGGCATCGTTCATCCAGACATGATGGCACTGCCTCAGCTCAGCCAACTGAGGCACAGTGGCACGGTAAGGGCTGCCAGCAGGGTTTGAACGGTGATCAGCGCGGCCATCAGTGGCGCGTCTCCCCCCATCTGGCGAGCCATGATATAGGCGTTGGGGGCCGTGGGCAGTGCGCCATAGAAACAGGCCACGGTAGCCACCTCGGGCGGCAGGTGCAGCAGGCGGGCCACCAGCACGGCGATGGCCGGCATCAGCAGCAGTTTGAGGCTGGCGGTGATCAGCAGCGTCATCGGGCGCGCCTGCTCGCGGCGGAAGCTCAGCCCGGCGCCCACGCAGAGCAGGCCCAGGCACAGGGCGGCGCGGCCCAGGATGTCGAGTGTGCCGGCCACGGCCGTGGGCAACGGCAAGCCGAGCCTGCCCCAGAGCAGGCCGGCCAGCGTCGCCACGATGATCGGGTTGCGGAGGATGGCGAGCACTACCGTGCCAATGGCCGGACGGCGACCGCTCCACCACGACAGGGCCACCACGGCCACCAGGTTGACCACGGGCAGGCACAGAGCCAGGGCCAGGGCGAGCAGGCTGGTGAGTTGCGCCGGAAAGAGCAGGCTGCCCACGGCGATGCCGAAATAGGAGTTTGGCCGCAGCGCACCCTGAAGCACCGAGGAGCGGGCAGGCCCTGGGAGCGATGTGTTCAGCAGCAAACCCAGGAGCGTGATCAGCACGATGGCGGCGCTGGGCAGCAGCGTGCCCAGTGCAAGTTGCGCGGCCGTCGTGCCCTCGATGTCGAGCTTGGCGGTGGCCGAGAACAGCAGGGCCGGAAAGGCGATGTGAAAGGAAAACTTCTCCGCACCGGCAAAAAAGCCATCCGACAACCAGCCGCCGTAGCGGGTGAGGATGCCGAGCAGGATGATCAGGAAGACCGGGAGGATGGCGGAGAGCATGGCTGGGGTGGTGGTTTATGGCGCTTCGAGCACTCGCATGTCGACGGGTAGCCCGATTGAGGCCACCATGATGATGAGGGTGTCGACCGAAAAGCGGTTGATTTTTCCCCTTGATAGATCAGAGACCCGTGGTTGTGTTACCCCCAGTGGCCGAGCGGCTTCTGTTTGTGATCAGCCGGTGGTGTGCCCGCAAAGGCCCGAACGAGAGGCATTGGGTTGCTGTGCGATCCTGATGCGAATCAGATGACGATCCGGGTCGGTGAAATGGGTTCTGCCGTGCAGCATGTGGTGATTGTCCACCCAGAGCAAGCTGTCGTCTTCAAGCAACTGCTTGAAGCAGGGCACATTGTTCTCGATCAGATCATGTATCAGGGACAGGGCGGCCAGTCGTTGTGGGGTGGCCAGTTCAGGATAGGCTGCCAGTCCCTTGAGGATGGCATCATACCGCCACCGGATGTTGAGGGCAGAATCCACCTTGGTGGAGCGAGAGAAAATCGGGTAGTGGCCGATGGGTGATTCATTGTCATTGGCCTGGGGGTTGGCGAAAGCGCTTGGCACTTCGAAGGGCCATGCCTGGGTCAGTTCGACCTGCGCTGCGCGACCGGCGCGAGTGTCCATCAGGGCGGTCACGATATCGTTCACGTCGATGAGGCAGGATGCACCGCCGCCGCATCGCGCAGATCGGACGGTGTAGAGCAGGAAATGCTCTTCCGGCATGGAGATGAATGACGAGTCGGTATGCATGTCCGCTCGCCCGGTTCTCTCCGAGAAAGTGAGCGGACGGTTTGCATCCGGGCGGGATGGGCGGCTTTTGACATCCCAGAAAATCCGGTGGTGTTGCTGTTCGGTAGGTGTGGGAAAACCGATGGCCAATGACAGCGCGAACAGGAGCAGGTTTCTGTCATGGGCAGAAAACGCCGACAAGCCCAGTGCTTGGACGATGATGGCTTTCAGTTCCGTGGCAGCAAACTGTTCGGCGAAGGCGCGTAAGGATGGCATCTCCAGCAGCATGGCTTGAATGCGTGCTTCTTCAGGGTGAGGGAAGAAGCCTGTGTGAACATCATTTTCCGAGAAGAAAGTGCGGAGAATGTGGGTAATGCGTGGCAAGTCTGCCTGCCAGTCATGATGGCAAGTGGCCAGACCAATACTGTCTTGGATCTCGCTAAGATTCAGCATGTCTGTCTCCTTGTGATCAATGTCGCTCAGAAGGGCATTCGTGGGGGCGAGTTTGTGCATGACACGTTTCCCGGATCATGTTCCGATTTGGTTTGGCACGGAAATATCGTTTTCGTCTCACGGTGATAGCCAACGAATATCGGGGGGCGGCATGTTGCATGCTATGTTCTGCCGGCATGGCATCGGGCAGCAGGAAGCAGCAGGAGTAGGAGAGAGATGGGAGCGTTTGAATGACCCGACAGGATCTGAGACGACTGCGTTATTTCGTGGCGGTGGCCGAGGAGCTGAATTTTGGCAAGGCGGCCAGGCGGCTGCATGTGTCACAGCCGCCGCTCAGCCAGCAGATTCGGGCGCTGGAATCGGATCTGGGCGTGCCGCTTTTCGAGCGAGATCGGCACCGGGTCAGCCTGACGCCGGCCGGGCAGGTCTATTTGAAGCACGCTTATTCTCTGTTGAGCGCGGCAGATGCTGCCGTGCAGGCGGCTCAGCGAGCCGCAGCGGGTGAGGTGGGCGAGTTGCGTCTGGGTTATTCGGCCTCGGTGATGTATTCGGATCTGGTGCTGTCGGCCATTGGCGGCTTTCGGCGGGTTTGTCCGGATGTGTCGCTGGTCCTGGTGGAAGGACGCACGCATGAGCATGCCGAGCGCTTGGCGCGCGGGGACATTGATCTGGCCATCGTCCGGGCGCCGCTGCCGGCTTTCGTCGATGATTGGCCTGCTTCGCAGCGGGGGTTGGTGTGTACCGAGCGGTTGGTGCTGGCCCTGCCGGCCGAGCATCCGTTGTCAGCCCACGAGACGGTGCCGTGGTTGGCACTGGCGGGCGAATCTTTCGTGTCTGTGTCTCGCTCGCAGAAAACCGCGCTCAACCGTGTGATCGATGGCCTGTTGGCCGCGCAGGGGATGCAACCGGTGGTGGCTGTTGAAACCTGGGACATGGCCTCATTGCTCGGCCTCGTCAGCGTTGGTGCAGGTATTGCGATCGTGCCCGAGACTTTGTCGAAAAAATATCAGGGGGCTATCGAGTTTCGACCGTTGGCCGATGCAGCGGCATGCAGTGAGCTGTGGTGGCTGGCTGGCAGGCAGTCGCCGGCATCGGTAGAGAGGCTGGTGACGATGATGGTCGTGCCGCAGCATAACACGCTCTAGTCCTTGGCCAGCACGCCGGCTTCGGCCAGTTTGGCCTTGCGAGCCTCGATGCTGGCCCGCTCACGGAAGGGCTGGATGGCATGCTGCATCCGAAGCGCATCGGGCCACGTTAGCGCGTGTCATGCACGCGCCACGCCGATGCGCCCCGTTCAGCTCACCCGCATGCCGGGTGTGGCGCCCGAGTCGGGCGAGAGCAGGAAGACACCGCCCTTGTCATCAGGGTGGGAGGCGGCCAGCACCATGCCCTCGGACACACCAAACTTCATCTTGCGTGGCTTGAGGTTGGCCACGACGATGGTGAGCCGATCCACCAGTTGGGCGGGGTCATAGTAGGCGGCGATGCCGGAGAATACTTGGCGGGGTTTGTCATCGCCCAGATCCAGCATCAGGCGCAGCAGTTTCGTCGACCCTTCCACGGCTTCGGCCGAGATGATGCGGGCGATCCGAAGCTCGGGTTTCAGGAAGTCGTCAATGGTGATGTAGGCGTCGTCCTCTGCGCCAGTGCCCGAACCGGTGGCCTGGGTGCCACCTGCTGGTTTGCCGGGGGTTGCGCCCTGGGCGGCCGCCGCGGCCTTGGTTCCAGCCTTGCCGCCATCCTGCCCTTTGCCCGAGCCTTTCTTGTCTGCGTCGGCAGAAGTCGCCTCATCCCGTCCGAACAAAGCGTCGAGCATCTTGGGATCCACACGCTGCATCAGGTGCTGATAGGGCTTGATCGCGTGACCGGCCGGCAGCGGGGTGTCGAGCGCGTCCCAGCGATCGGCACGGGGCAGGTTCAGGAAGTCGGCCGCACGCGCGGCGGTGTCAGGCAGGACGGGGGTGAGCATCAGGATCAGCGTGGAGAAACCGCGCAGGGCGTCGGAGCAGACCTGATGCAGCCGCTCGACCTGATCCGGTTGCTTGGCCAGATCCCAGGGCTTTTCGGTGTCGACGAACTGGTTGATGCGGTCGGCCAGCCCCATCAGCGCGCGCATGGCTTTGGCGTATTCGCGCTGCTCATACAGCTCGGCGATGGCGGTGGCGCCTGGCCAACTCTCGGCAAAGGCGCGCATCGTCTCCGGGTTGGGGGCAGACAGTTTGCCTTCGAATCGCTTGACCAGAAAACCTGCTGAGCGGCTGGCGATGTTGACGAGCTTGCCGATGAGGTCGCTGTTGACGCGGGCGATGAAGTCCTCGGCGTTGAAATCTACGTCTTCCACCCGGTTGTTGAGCTTGGCTGCGAGGTAATAGCGCAGCCATTCGGGGTTCATGCCGAGTTCGAGGTATTTCTTCGGCGACAGACCCGTGCCACGGGATTTGGACATCTTTTCGCCCGAGACCGTCATGAAGCCGTGCACAAAAATGTTGTCGGGCACATGCAGGTCGGCAAAACGCAGCATGGCGGGCCAGAACAGCGTGTGGAAATAGATGATGTCCTTGCCGATGAAATGTACCTGCCGATAGGGGCGCGTGGGATCCTGGCCGGCCGTCGGCTCGATGAAGGTGTTGAAATCCAGTCCTTGCTTGTCGCACAAGGCTTTCAGCGAAGCCAGGTAGCCCACTGGCGCGTCCAGCCAGACATAGAAGTACTTGCCGGGCGCATCGGGGATCGGGATGCCGAAATAGGGTTCGTCCCGCGAGATGTCCCAGTCGGCGAGCGGGTTGCTTGTGCTGTCTTGCTGGGCGTTGGCACTTGCCTGGGCTGATGCATCAGGGGCTGTGGGCGATGAAGGGGCAGCATCGTCCGTGGCGTCGCCCAGCCATTCGCGGGCCTTGTTCGCCACTTCCGGTTGCAGTCGGCCATTGCCGATCCATTCGCGCAGGAAGGCACGACAGCGGGGGTCGGAGAGCTGGAAGAAATAGTGTTCGGAGGAGCGGATCACCGGGGTGCTGCCGGTGAGTGTGGAATAGGGGTTGATCAGCTCGGTGGGCGAGTAGACGGTGCTGCACACCTCGCAGGCATCGCCATACTGATCCTTGGCATGGCATTTGGGGCACTCGCCTTTGATGTAGCGATCCGGCAGGAACATTGCCTTCACCGGGTCGAAGAACTGTTCGATGGTGCGCGTGGCGATCAGGCCGGCCGTTTTCAGTGCCCGATAGATGCTTTGGGACAGCTCGGTGTTCTCGGGCGAGTGGGTGGAGTGCCAGTGGTCGAAGCTGATGTGGTAGCCGTTCAGATAATAGGGGCGCTCGGCCGCGATGCGGGCCACCAGTGCCTCGGGCGTGATGCCTTCGGCCTCGGCCTTCAGCATGATCGGGGCGCCGTGGGCATCATCGGCGCCCACGAAGAAGACTTCCTTGCCCAGCATCCGCTGAAAGCGCACCCAGATGTCGGCCTGGATGTACTCCATGATGTGGCCGATGTGGAAGGAACCGTTGGCGTAGGGCAGGGCGGTGGTGATGAACAATCGCTCGGGGGCGGCGCTGGTGGCCGGTGCGACGGGGGAAACCTGGGAGGTGTTCATGCGGAGGGTCTTTCTCGCTTTCTCGATAAGGGGGCAGGCGTGGTCAGAAGTGTAGCAAGGCAGGCACGGAATGCCAGCCGGTGTGGGAGCGGCGGCACGACGGCAGGTACGTTTGAGCCGTGTGTCATCACCTGCCGTGTGATGGCCTGGCCTCGTCGGATGTTGGCCGGCTGCATGGTGGCCGAAGTTGGTTACGCCTTGCCCGTGGGCCAGGGGGGCAAGGCGCCGACGGGGGTAGTGGCGCCTTGCCGGGGAGGTTGCCTCTTGAAGTTTGGCGTTGTTTTTGGGCGCCTCATCCTCATCTACCAGGGATTGTTGACGGTGCGCATCTTTCGTCCGCCCGAAAGCGGGCAATAATCGCGACCTGAACCTTTTTTCTTGTCAGCTATGAGTTTGAGCGTTGAAACCGTCACCCAGGCGCTGTCTGGCGTGATCGACCCGAATACCGGGCGAGACCTGATCAGCAGCCGTTCTGCCCGCAACATCCGGGTCGACGAGGGGCATGTGAGCCTGGACGTGGAATTGGGTTATCCGGCCTTGAGCCAGCTGGCGCCGATCCGCGAGGCTGTCACGAAGGCCATCGAGGCATTGCCTGGGGTGAAGGGGGTCAGCGCCCACGTTCACCAGAAGATCGTTGCGCATGCCGTGCAGCGCGGGGTGAAACTGTTGCCACAGGTGCGCAACATCATTGCCGTGGCCTCGGGCAAGGGCGGGGTCGGCAAGAGCACGCTCACGGCCAATCTGGCGCTGGCGCTGGCGGCCGAAGGGGCGACGGTGGGGGTGCTCGATGCCGACATCTATGGGCCGTCACAACCGCTGATGTTCGGGATCGAGGGCCGGCCGCAGACGACCGATGGCAAGTCGATGGAGCCGATGGAGGGGCATGGGGTGCAGGTCAGCTCGATCGGTTTCCTGATCGACATCGACACGCCGATGGTCTGGCGCGGCCCCCTTGTCACGCAGGCATTGGAGCAGCTGCTGCGTGAGACACGTTGGCGCGATCTGGACTACCTGCTGATCGACATGCCGCCCGGCACGGGAGACATCCATCTCACGCTCTCGCAGAAGGTGCCGGTGACGGGGGCCGTCATCGTGACGACGCCGCAGGACATCGCGCTGCTGGACGCGCGCAAGGGCTACAAGATGTTCGAGAAGGTCGGCATCCCGGTGATGGGTGTGGTGGAGAACATGGCGATGCACGTTTGCAGTGAATGCGGACATGTGGAGCACATCTTCGGCTCGGGCGGCGGGGAGCGGATGGCGGCCGAGTACGGGCTGGCATACCTGGGCGGCTTGCCGCTCGACATCCGAATCCGTGAGAACGCCGACGGGGGGCGCCCGACGGTGGTGGCCGACCCGGATGGGGAGCTGGCGGCACGATACAAGCAGATCGCTCGCCGCGTGGCGGTGCGGGTGGCCGAAAAGGCCAAGGACATGTCGTCGAAGTTCCCGACGATCGTCGTGCAGAACACCTGAGTTTTCGGGGGCTGGCAGCAGACAGGGCTGGTGGGGGCTGATCTTCTGGCAATGCTTGGTGACCAGGACCGCCATCGTCGGGTGCTGCTCGTCAGCACGGAGGTGACGATGGCCAACCGCTTGGGTTGGCACGTCAGTCCTGATCGAATCGCCGGCTCAGGCACAATAGTGTCAGGCGTGCCATGCATGATTCGTCCCCGCCAAAGCCGTTTGGGGTTGCATGACACGGGCTAGTGGCAAGTTTTCATCTGGCGTTCTGCCGGCAGATCGGGCAGGGCGCGCTTTCATGGCACAAGGTAAACGATGAGCATCAAATCAGACCGCTGGATTCGCGAGATGGCCGAGAAGCACGGCATGATCGAGCCTTTCGAGCCAGGTCAGGTTCGCGCGGTGGATGGCCGCCGGATCGTCTCTTACGGGACATCCAGCTATGGCTACGACATCCGTTGTGCGCCCGAGTTCAAGATCTTCACCAACATCAACAGCACGATCGTCGATCCGAAGAACTTCGACGAGAAGAACTTCGTCGATTTCGTGGGTGATGTCTGCATCATCCCGCCCAACTCTTTTGCGTTGGCCCGCACGGTGGAATATTTCCGTATCCCGCGCAATGTGCTGACGATCTGCCTGGGCAAATCCACCTACGCCCGGTGCGGCATCATCGTCAACGTGACGCCTTTCGAGCCGGAGTGGGAGGGGTATGTGACGCTGGAATTCTCCAACACCACGCCGCTGCCGGCCAAGATCTACGCCGGTGAAGGCTGCGCGCAGGTGCTGTTCTTCGAGTCGGACGAGGTCTGTCAGGTGTCTTACCGTGACCGCGGGGGCAAGTACCAGGGCCAGCGGGGCGTGACGCTGCCCAAAGCCTGACACACGCGGCGGCAGGTGGCGGCGAGCGTGGGCATGTGATGGCCGACGGTTGGTGCGAACGGTGCCTGGCAGGGGCCTCCCGCGTGCCCGGCTGCTTGCGGCCCAAGGCTATAGGGCGTGGGGGCAGACAGGGGGGCAAAGCCGGGTATAATCACCGCGATGGCTGGAAGACTCACCGCCCCACCTTTGTCGTGGCCGGTGCGGCCACCATCTTCTCACGGCCCGCTTGCCAGGCGGGATCGCAGGTTCAACCCATTCTTTTCAAAGGGAAATCATGGCACTGGAAGCAGCCGCCAAGGCAAAAGTCGTCGCTGACTATCGTCGCGCCGAGAATGACACCGGTTCGCCGGAGGTTCAGATCGCTCTGCTCACCGCCCGCATCAACGGGCTGGCACAGCACTTTAAGGACAACGCCAAGGATCACCACTCGCGCCGTGGTCTGCTGCGCATGGTGAGCCGTCGTCGCAAACTCCTCGACTATCTGAAGCGCACGAATCTCGATGCTTACCGGACGCTGATCGAGCGTCTTGGCCTGCGCAAGTAAGCGCATTGCGCCACGGATGGATGCCCGCCCTAGCGCGGGCATTCTGTTTTCTGTGTCCGGGTGGGGCCACTGCTTGCATGCCCGGCCGCGTATCAGGAGGACACCAGAAGCGTGCCTGAGCGCACACAGAATTTTCTGAACACGTCGTTGCGGCCCAGTACATGGTGGGCAAGACATCGGCGCGGGGCGTGTTCAGAACATTCTGCATGATGTTGAGGGCGGGCCGTGCCGCCGATCGATCGCACGGGTTGAGTCAGGCACCAGGGGTGCAAGGAAAATTACCGATGTTTGAAATCGCCAAGAAAACCTTCCAGTGGGGCAACCACACCGTCACGCTGGAAACGGGGGAAATCGCCCGCCAGTCCAGCGGCGCCGTGCTCGTCACGATGGACGACACGATGGTGCTGGCCACGGTCGTGGCCGCCAAGGAGCCCAAGCCGGGCCAGTCCTTCTTCCCGCTCACGGTCGATTACTTCGAGAAGTTCTATGCGGCCGGTCGCATCCCTGGCGGTTTCTTCAAGCGTGAGGGGCGCCCCACCGAGAAGGAAACGCTCACGGCCCGTCTGATCGACCGGCCGATCCGTCCGCTCTTCCCCGAGGGCTTCATGAACGAAGTCCAGGTCGTGCTGACGGTGCTCTCCAGCAACCCGGAGGTCGATCCTGATATCCCCGCCATGATCGGCGCCTCGGCTGCGCTGGCGATTTCGGGTGTGCCCTTTGCCGGCCCGGTTGGTGCCGCACGCGTCGGCTACATCGATGGGCAGTATGTGCTGAACCCGACCATTTCCGAGCTGAAGAACTCGCAGCTCGACCTGGTGGTGGCCGGTACCGATCAGGCCGTGCTGATGGTCGAGTCCGAGGCCAGCGAGCTGTCGGAAGACGTGATGCTGGGCGCCGTGGTCTTCGGTCACGAGCAGATGCAGGTGGCGATCCAGGCCATCGAGGAGCTGGTGGAAGCTGGTGGCAAGGAAGAGTGGGATTGGACGGCGCCAGAAAAGAACACGGCGCTGATCGAGAAGGTGACGGGTCTGGCCGGCGACCGGCTACGCGAAGCCTATCAGTTGCGTGTGAAGCAGGAGCGTTCGCAGCGCATCAAGGCGATCGAGGCCGATGTGCAGGCCCAGCTGGCTGCCGAGGAAGCGGCGCCTTCGCCGGCTGATGTGTCCGACATCCTGTTCGACCTGCAATCGGGCATCGTCCGCACGCAGATCCTGTCCGGCGAGCCGCGTATCGATGGCCGTGACACTCGCACCGTGCGCCCGATCTCGATTCGCACCGGTGTGCTGCCGCGTGCGCACGGCAGTGCGCTCTTCACCCGTGGCGAGACGCAGGCGCTGGTCGTGGCCACGCTGGGCACGGCCCGTGACGAGCAGATTATCGATGCGATCACTGGCGAGTATCGTGAGCGCTTCATGATGCAGTACAACATGCCGCCCTACGCCACTGGCGAAACCGGTCGTATCGGCACGCCCAAGCGTCGTGAAGTGGGACATGGCCGCCTGGCCAAGCGCGCCATCACGCCGTTGGTGCCCTCGGCCGACGATTTTGCCTATTCGATCCGCTTGGTCTCCGAGATCACCGAGTCGAACGGCTCGTCCTCGATGGCTTCGGTTTGCGGTGGCTGCCTGGCGCTGATGGACGCGGGTGTGCCGGTCGAGCGCCATGTGGCGGGTATCGCGATGGGCCTGATCAAGGAAGGCAACAAATTCGCGGTGCTGACCGACATTCTGGGTGACGAGGATCATTTGGGCGACATGGACTTCAAGGTGGCCGGTACCGAGGCCGGTGTGACCGCGCTGCAGATGGACATCAAGATTCAGGGCATCACCCGCGAGATCATGCAGGTGGCGCTGGCCCAGGCCAAGGAAGCGCGGATGCATATCCTTGGCAAGATGCAGGAGGCGATCCCGGCCGCCCGTACCGAGCTGTCGGATTTTGCGCCGCGCATGTACCAGATGAAGATCAATCCGGAGCGTATCCGTGACGTGATCGGCAAGGGGGGCGCCACCATCCGCGCCATCACCGAGGAAACCGGCACGACGATCGACATCCAGGATGATGGCTCGATCACGATCGCCGCGGTCGATGCCGAGGCTGCCCGTCGCGCCCAACAGCGCATCGCCGACCTGACGGCTGAGGTCGAAATCGGCAAGATTTACAACGGCACCGTGCTGAAGATCCTGGAGTTTGGGGCGATCGTGCAGGTACTGCCGGGCCGGGATGGTCTGCTGCACGTCTCGCAGATTGCCAATGAGCGCGTCAACAAGGTCGAAGACTATGTGAAGGAAGGCCAGAGCGTGCGCGTGAAGGTGATCGAGGCCGATGACAAGGGCCGCCTGCGTCTGTCGATGAAGGCTGCTGCTGCTGAAGAGGTTCAGCCCCAGGCGCCGGCCGAGGGTGCCTGAGCAGCCGGACTGCTGTCCGGGTGTGGGTAGCCATCTCTCCGGCCTGCAAGCCGGAGAGGGGCCCACGTGGAGGGCCTGTGCTTGGTGGTGCTGTCCGTCGTCGGGGTGGCACCATGCACTCGTTGGTGGCCTTGGTGGGTGCCGAGCATGGCCGGGCCTGCCTGTCATCAGCGGCTCGGTCAGCTGCCCATTGTCCTTCACTTGCTGTCTCGCCTTTCAGGCGTGTGGTGTGAGCCTCATCCAGGGGGCCCCCGCCCTGTTGTGGATCAGGCACGTTTTTTGCTTCTTGTTGCAGTGTCCCAGGGCTGCTCGACCGATTGGCCCTCGGTTCTGGATTTTTTTAAATATTTCAAGGGTTTGGGTCGTGTTTTACAGGGCTGCCCTTGGTCACTGGTCGGCCGTCAGGTTATCCTGGCATGGTGATTCCCCCAAGTCTGTCGCGTCGCTGACAGGCTGCGCATGTTAAATTTGCATCAAAACAACAAGGGATGCTCGTCCCCTGTTCCTGGTGTTTGGTGGGTGGGCCTTGGCTCGCTGCCAGTTGTCCGATTGGATGTGTATCAAGCACCGGGTTGTCGATGTGTTCATCGAACCGCCTCGCCGCTGCTGCTGTTTGTTGGTGCGTGTGATGGCGTGTCGGCCGTGCGTGAGCCCCCTGTTCGGGCGCGAGCGGCACGTGCCAGCTTCTCTTTTTCGTCTCGGCCTGCATCGTGGGTCGAATGCCCGGAGGCAGGGCAGCCCTGATCGGCTTGTCCGCCATGCCTCAGTCGAGCTTTCTTCTGCCGTTGGCCGCTCTGTGCCAACAGATGCCTGTGCGGGTTTTTTGTTCGGTTGAACGAAGGCAAAAGAAAGCTCTCACTCGGTCGGCGAAGGTGCCCCTGCGTCTGGTGTCGACCTATAGAGGAGAGTCTTGCTATGTCCGATGGAACTGACTTGGCAAAACCACCGAAGGCCCGCATCCTGGGGCCGGTGTTCTACCCATCCGCAGGTTTGATCCTGCTGCTCGTGGGACTGTCTTTCATCTCGCCCAAGGAAACCGAATCCTTGTTCAGGGCTGCCCAGAACTGGGTGGCGGCCGATGCAGGCTGGTTCACCGTCATTTCGGTGGCGGGCTTTCTGGTCTTCGTGGTGGGTGTGGCCATCAGCAACTTTGGTAAGCTGAAGCTGGGGCCGGATCACAGCACGCCGGATTACAGCTATGTGACGTGGCTGTCGATGCTGTTTGCGGCCGGTATGGGCATCGGTCTGATGTTCTTCGGTGTGGCCGAGCCGATCATGCACTATGCCTCGCCGCCCGAAGGTACGCCGGCCACGATGGATGCGGCCCGGCAGGCCATGCGGATCACCTTTTTTCACTGGGGCATTCATGCCTGGGCCGTGTATGCGGTGGTGGCCCTGTCGCTGGCCTATTTTGCCTATCGGCACGATCTGCCGTTGCGGATCCGGTCTTGCCTGTATCCGCTGATTGGTGACCGGATCTACGGCCCGATGGGTCATGCGGTCGACACCTTTGCCGTGCTGGGCACGATCTTCGGTCTGGCGACTTCGTTGGGTCTGGGTGTCATCCAGATCAACTCCGGTCTCCATTACCTGCTGAAGATCGAGGTGAGCTTGATGACGCAGATCATCCTGATCGTCGTCATCTCGCTGATTGCGACGGCTTCGGTGGTCTCGGGGCTGGACAAGGGGGTGAGACGCCTCTCCGAGCTGAACATGATCATGGCAACCTTGCTGATGGTGTTCGTGCTGCTGACAGGCCCTACCGTCTACCTGCTGCAGACCCTCGTGCAGAACACCGGGATGTACATCTCGCATGTGTTCGAGATGACCTTCAACCTCTATGCCTATCAGTCGTCCAATGACTGGATCGGTGGCTGGACGTTGTTCTACTGGGGGTGGTGGATTGCCTGGTCACCCTTCGTGGGCATGTTCATCGCCCGGATTTCACGTGGGCGTACCGTGCGAGAGTTCGTCACGAGCGTGCTTTTCGTGCCGCTGGGCTTCACCTTCATGTGGATGACCTTCTATGGCAATACGGCGCTCCATATGGTGATGACCGATGGCATGACTTCGTTGGTCGATGCCGTCTCGGCCGACAGTTCGGTGGCGCTCTTCAAGTTTCTGGAGCAGTTGCCGCTGTCCTTCATCACCAGCACCATCGCCACGCTGCTGGTCGTGTTCTTCTTCGTCACCTCTTCGGACTCCGGTTCGCTCGTCATCGACATGTTGACCTCCGAGGGAGAGGAAATGTCACCGGTGTGGCAGCGGATTTTCTGGGCCTTGCTGAGCGGTGCGATCGCCATTGCCCTGCTGATTGCCGGTGGCCTGAAGTCCTTGCAGGCGGCCACCATCGCCAGTGCGTTGCCATTCACGATCATCATGTGGTTGATGTGTTGGGGCATGTTGCGTGCCATGCGACTGGAAATCACGAAGCGTACGGCAGCACGCCAGGCCCGTATTGCCCCGGTGACCGTGGGTGAGGGCGAGTGGCGTGCCCGCTTGCGGGCGCTCACCCACCAGCCGCTCAAGCACGAGGTGCTGACCTATATGGGTGGCGTGATCCAGCCGGCCCTCGAAGAAGTGGCGGCCGAATTACGCAAGCAGGGCCTGGAGGTTGAGGTCAAGCACGAGCAGGGTGAGCGCGTCTGGCTGCAGGTAGGTCACGGTGAGGAGATGGACTTCTTCTATTCCGTGCATCCGGTGGTTTATCAGCCGGCAAGCTTCATGCTTGAAGACCCGCGTCGCAAGATCAGTGACGATGCCCAGTTCTATCGGGCGGAAGTCTTCCTGCTGGAAGGCGGACAGGGTTATGACGTGATGGGGTGGAGCAAGCACGGCATCATCCATGACGTGCTCGACCAGTACCACCGTCATATCCATTTCCTGGATCACATCCGCTGATCAGCTGCGTGGTTTTGGGGCCGGGCTTTTGGCCTGATCCTCAAAACCGCGTGCTGCCGGCGCTGCCGGCGTTGCTTCGCTTGCGAAGCTTGTACGGCCAGGCAGGGTGGGTCAGTGACGGGCGTCCCAGCCTGTCGGGAGCGCAAAACGCTGGCCGTAGCGGGTCTGCAAGTCATTGGCCCGCGTGATGAAAGCCGTTTCACCCAAGGTCTCAATGAGTGAGAAGGGGGCATGTCCGTGGGGCCACAACTGGCTGTTGGTGGCGGCTGCCTTGGCGACATCCTTCGTGTCGAGATCGTTCGGGCCGGCGCATGGGCTTTGGGCTTGATGCCTGACATCATGGTCTGAATGAAGGGCGGGCTGGCCCGTGGCGCTGTCGCCGGCATCCTTGCTGTTCAGCCTTGCAACCGCCTGCAGCAGTGCCAGCACCGGGGCAAAACGCAGTCGGTCTTCGATGTCGGCCATTGGGAGCGCGACGCCCCGCCGAACGAAGGCTTTCAGGCCCGACCACAACTCACGGTCGCCGCCTTCATCGACTTCGTCGTCATCGTACTCATAAAACCCTCCGCCATCGGCTCGGCCCATGCGTTGCAGCCCGTGTGCCATCTTCTCCATCGCATAAGCACCTGCTTCGGTCAGATGAAACCAGGAAGCTGCTGAGCTGTCTTCGGTGCCGTGTTCATGCGTGTGGCCGTGTGCGTGATGATCGGCCCCCTCGTGCCCATGAGCATGATCATGGCAGTGCCCATGATGATGATCGTGCTGGTGGGGGTGAGTGTGGCTGCAACCATGATGAGTGTGGTTGCAGCCATGAGCATGCTCGTCGTGCCCATGCCCATGCCCATGCTCATGCTCTGCTGTCTCATGCGCATGAACATGCTGCTGATCATGCGCGTGATGATGTCCACCACCTTGTGCATGGTCGTGGTGATGATCGTGTCCGTGATGCTCATGGCCGTGGCAGCAGCCCTTGCCCTGTGCCGCGAGCACGGCGTGGTAGAGCTGGTCGGTTCGGGCGAGCCCGGCCTCATCGAGCAGGGCCAGTGGGCCGTCGGCAAAGCCGGCTGCCCGGCCTGCGGCTTCGATGAGGTTGGCATCGATGCCTTCACCCAGAAGTGCCAGCCCTTCATTGAAGTAGGCGTGGCGGATGCGTTCAGCGAGCAGATCGGGGGGGTGCGAGGGGGACTGGCCGGCATGCTCGGCATGCGGATGTTGTTTTGTCGTCATGGTCGGATTTCCCGGATGTGGTTCTAAGGCAACAAGGCCAAGGCGCTCTCCGGGGGAGAGCGCTTCGCAGTGACCGAACGTTGCATTGTATTGGTTGACCGTTCCAAGGCAGCACAGTTTTAATCGTTGCGCACGTCATTCGGCCTGCTCTTTGCGGGGATGCGCCGCTGGATGGCATGCACCATTTCTCTGGCTCTGTGGTGATGATGAAGGCTTTCGTTCGGTTGGCAAGATTGTTGCGATCTCCTGCGGAAGAATGGCGGGTGATCGATCGCGAAGATCAGTCGATGGTCTGGCTGTATCTTGGCTGGTTGCTGCCGATGGGGCTGTTGGCATGGTTGGGTACCGTGCTGGGTTTCTGCTTGCATGACGACATGGCGGCAGATATGGCCAGCTCGGCTCGTCAGCCTTTGGTCTGGTTGGTGTCAGGGGTTGTGCTGCTGTTTTTGCAGGTGACGGTGTTGGCGCTTTTGACCCGGTTGCTGGCTCCGTGGTTTGGTGCACGTCGGGATGTCCGCAAGGCGTTGTCCCTGATTGCCTTTTCGATGGCAGGCATTCAGATCGGGCTGTTCTTGCAGCCTTGGTTGCCTGGCCTGCAACCTTTGCCTTTCCTGTTGGGGGCTGCGTGGTCGGTGTATCTGTTATACAGCGGTATGCAGACGTTGCTTACCATGCCGCAGCCCCAGACGAAGAACTTCAGCATGTTGTTGGTCGTCAGTTTCTTGCTGATCAACATGCTGACGACGACCTGGGTAGCGCGAGGCAATCGCTATTTGGGACTACCGCATGACGCGGCCGTGACGGTCGTGGCACTGTCCGGTGAAGAGGAGCAGGGGGCGCCATCGGCATCCACACAGCAGAAGATTCAGCGTGCTGATGACAAACTGGATGCAGCAGCCCGTCAGGCAGGCGATGCGCTGGAACAAAATGATTCCCTGGCCGCGGCACAGGCCGCCAGGGATGCCGTCTCGGCACTCGCCAGCACCGTCTCGGGCGGCAAGGAGCGCAGGCCGTTGTCTGAGGTACGATTGAAGAGCTGGTTTCCCGAACGACTGATGGGCATGTCACGGCAATCCCTCGTGGTGGAGCCGATTGGTGGTACCTCATCCCAGTCTGTTCAGGCCAGAGCCTTGTACCAGAGCGGGGATGGTCGCAGCATCGAGTTGAAGGTGATCGATGCGGGGCTGGCGGCTGCCTTGCTGGCCGAGTCCGCCGCCGCTGGCCCTGAGGCGGGTCGCCTGACCGAGGAGACCGCCAGTGCCGTCAGCCAGAGTTATCAGGATGGTTCCCGCAATGTCTCCGTGCTCCGCTGGAAGAACAGCGAGCATGTGGAAATTCAATATGTGCTGGGCAATGGCCTGAGGGTGAGTGTGGATGCCAACGGTGTCAGTGCCGAAGCGCTGGATCAGGGTGTTCGTGCGTTGGGCTTGGAAAAGCTGGAGCGCTAGCTGTCGTTTCTCAACACATTGTTCCGGGCAAGGCCCAGGCGTGTAGCCGGGGGCAATTGCTCGGTGGCAGCCCGAGGGGGCATGGCTCCAGTGTTCAGTGCTCGGTGGCCTGAAGGCGGTAGTTGACGCCCACGGCCACGGCGCCCGGCACGATGTTGGGCTTCACGATACGGATCTGCACCCAGGATGCCTTGAACTGCCGGCATAGCATGTCGCACAGATGATGGGCAAGCCGCTCCAGGAGCGAGAAGCTCTGCGCCTCGGCCTCGGCACGGATCGCGTCGGCGACGGCCGCGTAGTCGATCGTGTCGGTAAATTGATCCGAGACGAAGGGGCGCAGGGAAGGGAGACCCACTTCCACGTCCAGTGTCAGTGTCTGAGCACGCAGGCGTTCTTCCGGGTAGACGCCAATCAGGGATTGAACGGTCAGCCCCTGCAGGAAAATGGACGGGGAGGCGTCAGGCATGCGCAAGTGATTGACACACAAAGGAATTGGCGCCCCCGGCACGAATCGAACGTGCGACCCTCCCCTTAGGAGGGGGATGCTCTATCCACTGAGCTACGGAGGCGTAAGCGGCGATTGTACCGGAAGACGGCAGGGGTGCATGGAGGCGTGCATCACACGCGTTAACGCCGTGCTCCTTCTTCGCGCAGGCTCACGAAACGCATCTCGGGCCGGTCGATGGGGGGGGAGAGCAGCTCGAACCGGCGGTTGATGACCCAGGCATGCATTGGATGGCGCAGTGGCAGGTAGTAATGCTGCTCCTTCACGATTTGCAGTGCGTCCTGCAGCAGTTGCCGACGGGCATGGGGGTTGGCCTCGAAGCGGGCGCGGTCGATCAGTCGGTCGAGGGCCGGGTTGCTGATGCGGCCGGCGTTGTAGGCGCCATCAAGCTTGCCGGAGCGGGTGTAGACGAGCGAGAGCAGGCTCTGAAGGGCATCGAAGTTGGGGCTGCCCCAGCCGATCATCCAGAAGCTGCTGTCGAGGGTTTCAAGTTTGGGGACGAGGCTGGCGAAGGGCAGCGTGTTGACCTTGACCTGAACACCGATCTGACGCCACATGGGCACGAGGGCGTGACAGATCTCCTGATCGAAAGCGTAGCGGTTGTGGGGACAGTCGAGCGTCACCTCGAAACCGTTGGGATAACCGGCGCTGGCCAGCAGCTGGCGGGCTTGGGCGAGGTTGCGGGCTGGGCGTTGATCCAGGTGGGGCGACCAGCCGTTGACGCCTGGTGCCACGATGGTGCCCGCCGGGCGGGACAGGGTTTCCGTGACCCGATAGAGCCGCCGGTTGTCGATGGCGAGCGAGAGTGCCTGACGAACCCGGACATCCTTGAACGGGTTGGCGCCCTTGGCGTTGCCATGCGCCAGACGGGCTGAAAACTGATCCATGCCGATCATCAGGGTGCGCTGGGCCACGCTGCTGGCCACTTTCAGGTGAGTCGTGCCTTGCAGTGGCGGGATGCGCTGCAGTGGCAGGTCGGTGACGAGATCGACCTGCTGGCGCTGAAGGGCACTGATCCGGCCCTGATCGGTGGTGATAGGCTGGTAGACGACGGTTCGGATGTTGCCGGGAAAGCCCGTTTCGTCCCACCATCGATCATGGCGTTGCAGGATCAGCTGTTGCGAAGGGATCCAGCCTGCGAGCTGGAAAGGGCCGGTGCCGTTGGCATGACGCGAGGCGTAGGTGTCTTCGTGGATCTTCAGGTTCTGGGCCTTGGTGGCCTTGTGTTTTTTGGCCCAGCGTTCACTGAGGATGCGGGCGTCCACGAGTTGGCGCGGCAGTAATGGCAGCGGTTTTTCCAGCAGGAAGTCGACGGTGTAATCATCCACCCGCTTCACGGTACGGATGCCGCTCAACATGGCGCTGGCAGGCGATCCGGCTTCCTTCAGGCGCATCATCGAAAAGACGACATCAGCGGCACGCAGTGGTGAGCCGTCATGAAAGTTCACGCCTTGACGGATGAAGAAGCGCCAGGTGAGGGCGTTGCGTTGTGTCCAGCCGGCGGCCAGCGCCGGTTCGACCTCGTTGGCTGGCGAGTAGCGTGTCAGTCCTTCGTAGACCTGTTGAAGGATGGCCTGGGTTTGAGGGTGGTTGTGGGCGTGAGGGTCGAGCGTGAGGATATCGCTCTGGGCGGCCCAGCGAAGGGTGGCGGCACTGGCACAGGGGGCGCCAAGGCCGATCATCAATGCGGCCAGCAGGCCGGCGAGCCTTGGAACAAGCCGAGAGCGCCTGGCTGCCAGGGGCCGGGGGCATGGCGGCTGACGGCAAACATGGCTCAGGCACATGCTGGGCATGCCCGTGCCGCGGCTGGTTGTGCGGTCATCGGTGGTTTGATGGTACGGCACCAGCGGCAGCGTCTCGACCGGTGTGATACGCCTGCTCATCAATGAGTTGCCTATATGATTTTGCGCGAAGTAATCGTTATGTATCCTTATTGTTGCAATTTAGCATGCCCGCTCGAAGGCTGCCAGTGGTGACGATGTTTTTGGCGTTTAATTTCGCCAAATTGAGACATCATGGTCGGTGCCCGGCGGCGCATGGCCGGCTTGTCGGGGAAGCCTTTCAGGCACGCCGGACATATTCCGCGATGGCGTAGCGGATGCCGGTTTCACTCACTGCGGGTTGGTGCGAGCGGCGCGTCCACTCGGCCGGATCCGGTGCGGGCAGGAAGGCATCGGCTTCGGGGGCCAGATCGATCTCGGTCAGGATGATCCGCTCGGCGAGGGGCCATGCCTCGGCATAGATTTGCGCGCCACCGATCACGAAGAGTTCGGCTTCGTCGGCATGTCGGTCGATGGCTTCCTGCAGGCTGGCCGCTGCCTCCACGCCCGCCGGGAGTGTGGGGGATCGTCGGCTGATGACGACCATCTGGCGACCAGGTAGCACCCGGTTGATCGATTCCCAGGTTTTGCGTCCCATCAGCACGGTGTGACCGGTGGTGGTGGCACGAAAATGGCGAAGGTCTTCGGGCAAGTGCCAGGGTAACTGGTTTTGATGACCGATGGCGCCGTTGCGGGCGCGGGCGGCGATCAGGGTCAGGCGAGGCATGGCGTGATGGTGTTCGTCAGACGGCAATGGGAGCCTTGATGCCGGGGTGCGGGTCATAGCCCTCGATCTCGAAATCCTCATACCGATAGTCGAAGATCGAATCCGGCTTGCGCAGAATCTTCAGCTGGGGCAGGGCACGTGGCTCGCGAGCCAGTTGGCACTCGGCCTGTGCGAGATGATTCAGGTAGAGGTGACAGTCACCGCCCGTCCAGATGAAATCGCCGACCTCCAGATCGCACTGCTGCGCCACCATGTGGGTGAGCAGCGCATAGGAGGCAATGTTGAAGGGCACGCCCAGGAAGATGTCGGCGCTGCGCTGGTAGAGCTGACAGGAGAGTTTGCCGTCGGCCACGTAGAACTGGAACATGGCATGGCAGGGCGGCAGCGCCATCTCTGGCAAGGCAGCCACGTTCCAGGCCGAGACGATCAGCCGGCGTGAGTCAGGTGAACGGCGGATATCGTCGATCACACGGGTGATCTGGTCGATGTGCTGACCGTCGGGGGTGGGCCAGCTACGCCATTGGGCACCATAGACGGGGCCGAGATTACCTGCCTCGTCGGCCCATTCGTCCCAGATCGTGACCCCGTTCTCTTTCAGGTAGCCGACGTTCGTGTCGCCTTTCAGGAACCACAGCAGCTCGTGGATGATGGACTTCAGGTGAAGCTTCTTGGTGGTCAGCAGTGGAAAGCCTTCGTCGAGCGCAAAGCGCATCTGCCAACCGAAGATGGAAAGGGTGCCGGTGCCGGTGCGGTCGGTCTTGCGCGTGCCATGCGCTCGAACCTCGCGGATCAGGTCAAGATAGGTTTTCATGGCCGCGATGATACTGGCTGGTACGTGTCATGCACGCCCAAGCGGGATTTTCATGGGCAAGCGTGTGTGAGTGACATGGTTGGAAGAGCGCTAGCGCTGCAGCTCCTTGGTCAGCGCGCGTTGCTGATACATCAGGTTCGGATCCATGTCGCTGCCGTCGGGCGGGATGTCCTCGATGAACGGCTGTTCACCATAAAAACCCTCGCCCCCATAGGCGTCCTGTGCGTTTTGCTCGTCGAACATGATGCTGCCACCAGGGCCGGTCATCGGGGCGTTCGGGTCGAATTCGCTGGCGTCCGGCACCATGCTGCCGTCGAGGGGCTGGCCATTGGCATCGTAGTTTTCAGGTGGGGGGAGCATCCCTCGGCCCATCGTGGCCCCTCCCATCGGGCGATGCATCGGCCCACGGGCACCCGGTGGCAAGCCGCCAGGGGGCGGATCGTCGTTCAGCGGGGCGGCCGGTTGGGCATGCAGGGCCGGATTGTCGTCGTAGAACGGGGCTTCCACGGGGGGCTGCTCATCGGCAAAAGGTGGCTGACCTGCTGCCGCGGGCGGCAGGGCATCCGGGGGCGCCCCGGTGTCGTCCTCCCACGGCACCTCTTCCGATGGCTCGCCGATGCCGGCTGTCGGCTGTCGGGACTTGCCTGCGTTGCTCGTGAGGATGTCCAGGCTGTAGCGCGAGGGCGCGTCAGCCTCGATCCGCTGTCCTCGGTGTTCGATCACGACCTTGTCGGCATGCACTTCCTTCAGTGTCGAGCCATCGCCCACCCGTTGGTTGACGCGAAAGGCTTTGGCGGGCTTGCCGTCGATGGCCAGAATGGCCACACCCCGGCGACCTGCCTCGACGATGCCCGTGACCTTGATGTCGACGGGGGGCGGGGCATCGGGGGTGCCAGTGGCCTGACGGGCGCCGAAGAGCTTCGCAGCCACGGGCAGCGGCGGGCGGCTGTTGTCGCCGAGGGCATCACCGGGCGCAATGGCGGCCCTGGGCGCCAGCAATTGCATGGCCCAATAGGTGATGATGCCGATCAGCACCAGAAACAACAGCAGAGAGAGTAGCCGCACGGCTACAGAAGAACTCCGCATGGGTATGACTCTTTCTGTGAGGGAAGGGGGGTCGTGGCTACTATCATACAAGCCGATCAAGGCAGGTCAAAGAATCGGTACCAATCGTCCGATGCTAAAAACGGACAGGATACTCTGCGATAAATTACGGGATATATGAGTTCACACACGTATCACCGTAGGGAGGGCGAACGTGACCACTGAATGGATGTCCGTACCGACACAGGCTCGCGCCAAGGGCGCCAAACCATCGACCCGCCGTCGTTCGGCCGGCTTCACGCTGATCGAGCTGATGGTGGTGGTGATGATTCTGGGTGTGCTGGCCGCACTGGTCGTGCCCCGGTTCATGGATCGGCCGGATCAGGCTCGCGCCGTTGCTGCCAAGCAGGACATTGCGCAGATCATGCAGCAGCTGAAGCTCTATCGCCTCGACAACGGCCGTTATCCCACGACGGAGCAGGGGCTGGAGGCGCTGGTCAGTCGTCCCACCTCCGGCCCACAGGCCAACAACTGGAAATCCTATCTGGACAAGATGCCGGTGGATCCCTGGGGTAAGCCCTACCAGTATCTGAACCCCGGCATCCGGAGCGAAATCGATGTGTTTTCTCTGGGCGCCGATGGCACGGCCGGCGGTGAAGGCGGCGATGCCGATATCGGCAGCTGGGATCTCTGATGCTGCATCGGGCATTGCTGGCTGCTGTGCCGGCCCGGATCGTTTGAGCAGGTCGGGACCGTGCGTCGTCAAAGGGGTTTCACGCTGATCGAGCTGCTGGTGTCACTGATCATCATCGGCGTCGTGCTGTCCATGGTCGTCGTCTCCGGCACGCCGAACCCGCTTCGTGCACTGGAGAGTGATGCCGAGCGGCTCACCCAACTGTTTTCGCTGGCGCGGGAAGAGGCGCAGATTCGAGGCGCGCCGATCCGGTTCGTGACCGAAGGCGATCGCTACGGTTTTGTCATTTTCAAGGATCGCCAATGGCGCCCGATCGAAGATGACACCTATCTGCGCATGCGGCAATGGCCCACCAAAACCCGTGTTCAGGTGCAACGCGCCGATGGTGCAAAATTGCTGGAATTTGGCCGCGACATGATCGAACCCCCTTATCGCGTGCTGTTGAGTCGGGAGATCGGCTCGATCGTCATTGCCGGCAATGGGCTGGGCGCTTTCGAGGTGTTGCGTGAACCGGCCGAGGGAGCGCGTCCGTGAGCGAGCCATGCGGCATCGAGGTGAGGTCAAGGACTGATGGGCATCGGTCTTGCTACCGTTCGGCCAGCCGACCGGCGGTTGCCGACGCCAATCGACGAATGGTCGGCGGGTGTGGCTTGATGGCAACGAAATGCTTCGTGCATCGCAATGCCCAGGCTGTCAGCGGCTTTACGCTGATCGAGGTGCTGGTGGCGCTCACGATCATCGCCATTGCGTTGATGGCGTCGTTGCGGGCCGTGGGGTCGATCACCGCAGGTGCCGATGATCTGCGTGCACGGACGCTTGCGCAGTGGAGCGCCGAAAACCGTCTGACCGAGATCCGCGTGCGGGGCGAGTTTCCCGCCGTGGGGCGGCGCAATTACGACTGTCCGCAGGGGGATCTGCTGCTCGTCTGCCAGGAGGATGTCTACGCCACCGCCAACCCCAATTTCCGGCGCATCGAGATGCAGGTGTTCGATCCCTCGCGCAGCGAGCGCTCGGTGGGGGGCGCGCTTCAGGGCGGTCGGCTTGCCCGCCTGCTCGGTTTTGCCATTGCCGGCGGCACGGTGGGGGGCTGAGGCATGACAGGGGCGGCAGCTTTCGGCAAGCGCGAGCATCGGTGTCTGCGGCTTGAGAAGGAGGGGGCGGTTGGCCGACGGCGGCGTGCCCGTTCGTGTCGTGACGGCGGTTTCACCTTGATCGAGTTGCTGGTGGCCGTCGGGCTGCTGGCGATTTTGGCCGTGCTCAGCTGGCGGGGGCTGGATTCGGTGTTACAAAGCCGTGACCGTCTGGTGCATGAATCAAACGAATTGCGATCTTTGACGCTGGCCTTGGCTCAGCTCGAAGAGGATTTGTTGCAGACTTGGCCGGTACGCAACATGGGCAGCCGCATCGTGCCGGTGCAGATTCCGTTGGGGCAGGGTACACGGGGTGCGGCCAGTCAGTCGATCGTGCTGGTGAGGGAGGTGGCGCGTCGCAGCCTGCCCACCCGCATCCAGCGAGTGGTGTACCAGGTGCGTGACGGGCAGCTCGCTCGTGGCTTTACCGAGTGGCAGCAGGGCAGTGGCGGCCAAGACGCCGCCACGGTGGGGGGCGCCGTCCAGTCGCTCGTTTGGCAGCCCGTATTGCAGGAAGTCCGCTCGATCACCGTGCGCGGCTGGGCCGGCAACACCTGGTTGGCTGGGGAGCAGTTGGCCAAGCTCACGTCGTCCAACGAAGTGGATGTGAATGGCAATCCATTGGCCAGCATCACAAGCACCACGCCCGACGAGGTGCGAACCAACCTGCTTCGGCAGCGCGAATTGTCGATGGTGCGCGGCCTGGAAGTGATCATCGAACGCACGAATGGTCAGCGTTTCGTGCGTATTTATTCGACCCAGGATTGACGCGTGTCTCGCATGGCTTCGTCTTCACGACACTTTCTTCAGGCGCAGCAGGGGGCCGCCATCGTGACGGCGCTTCTTGTGGTGGCGCTCGTGACGGTCATCGTCAGCAGTCTTTTTTACCGAGAAAGTGTGGCTGTGCGCTCGATCGAGAACCGGGCGACGCTGTCGCAGACGCGCTGGATCGAGCGGGCCGTCATCGACTGGGCCAAGGTGATCCTCCGAAATTCCCCGCGGGACGTGGATTCGGCGTTGTCGATCTGGGCAACCCCGGTGGTCGAGACGCAGCTCGATGAGACCGTCACGGGAGGTGCGAAGATCGGGGATGCCGAGCGTCAGGTCTTTCTGGCCGGCCGGATCCATGACGCGCAGTCACGTTTCAACGTCAATGCCCTGCTGCGGGAAAGCTTCGATCCCAGCAATCCGGGTGGACAGGGGGGGCAAGGTGGCCAAAGTGGCCAAGGTGGTGGTGGCCAGCCCGATGGCAAGGCTGAAGGCGGGCCGCCCGACACGGGGGCTTCGTCTCAAGGCGCTGGGCAGCGCCGGGATCCCACCTTGTCGGCCGAGCATGTGGAGGCGATGAAACGGTTGATGGGCCTGTTGTCCCTGCCCGAAAGTCTGGTCGACCAGATCCTGTTGCGCCTGAGGCGTGTTGCGGCGCAGAATGCGGGTAGGGGCGGCAACACTTGGGTGATGCCGCTCGTGCGACTGGATGATCTGCGTGATTTGCCCGGTTTTAGCGACGAAGTGATGGAGAAGCTGGAACCCCATCTGACGGTGCTGCCTGCCGATGCACGCACCGTCAACGTGAACAGCGCCTCGGTCGAGGTGCTGTCGGCCGTTGCCCCTACATGGTCGCAACCTGCCATTCGCAGTTTCGTCGCCAACCGTGACAGGCTGCCGGCGCCCACGCTCGATGCGAGCCAGTTGAGTCTTGGTGGCAATACCACACTTCCCGCAACGCTCGTCGACGTGAAGTCGGCATATTTTCTGGCTGACGGCATCATTCGCTACGATCGTGTCGAATCCCATACCGAAACCCTGCTCAACCGCGCCCCAACAGGCCAAGTAAAGGTGATATGGCAACACCGCAATTGAAACGGCATCAGGCCATTGTCTGGCTGCCGCCACGCAGTGCCGGCGAGTCCGTCCTCAGTGGCGCGCGCGCGGTGCTGTATGCACAGATGGGCAGTGATGCCGAACCGGCGCTGCGTCGCGTCTCGCTGGATGCGCTCGAGGGCATCCGGCAGGTCTGGTTGGTGGCTGATGCGCGGGATGTCACGCTGATCACGGCCGCCGTGCCGCCGCTCTCGGGCAAGCGGCTCAAGCAGGCATTGCCCAACGTGGTCGAGGAATACCTGTTGCAGGATCCTTCGCGTTGCCTGATCGTGCCTGGGCCGGTGCTCGCGGATGGGCAGCGCGTGATCGGGGTGATCGACAACGAATGGGTCGACAGCGTGCTGGCCGCTTTCAAGCAGCGCGGCATCAGCGTGGAAGCCTTGTGGCCGGCGCAGTTGATGCTGCCGTACAAGGAAGGCCAGTGGTCGATGATGGCTGCGCATGATTATCTGACGGTACGTACCGGTGAGTGGACGGGCTACGGCTGGGCGGCGGGTGAGCAGGAAGCCTCCCACCGTGAGACGGCGCTTGGCGTGCTGGCTGGCAAGCTCCTTGGGCAGACGCCCAAGCGCATCGGGGTGTGGCTGGCGGATGATGGTTGGCGTTCGACGCTGAAGACCGCAGCACGGCCGTCCGAGACGAAGCTTGATTTTGAATCGGTGCCGCTGGTGCGATCCGCGCCGCTCGATTTGCTCTCGGCCAAGACCGATGGCCTGAAGAACCGCCTGAGCCGGGTTGATTGGCGGCTGTGGCGTGGTGTGGGCGCCTTGCTGGCTGCCGTCTTCGTGGCTTCGCTGGTGGGGCTTAACCTGCAATGGTTGCAGCTCCGTGCCGAGGCAGACCAATTGCAGGCCGCGATCCGTGCACGCTTCAAGGACAGCTTCCCGAACGCGGTCATCGTCGATCCGGCGCTGCAGATGAAGCGAAGCGTCAATGAATTGCGCGTCAAGAGTGGTCGTCCCGGCCCGGATGATTTCGTGCCGCTTCTGGCCCGTTTCGCTCAGGCCGTGGGCCAGCGCGGGCAAGGCACGATCGAAGCGCTCGAATACCGTGAAGGGACGATGAAAATCCGTTTTGCACCGGAATCGGTCGACGGCCCCGAGGCCCGCGAGGCATTGGTTCAGGATGCGACCCGTCTGGGCCTCGTGCTCGTCTTCGACAACCAAAGAGACCCGACCGCGCGTCTCAACACTCAGGGGCGCTGACGATATGCTGGAGACTTTGCTGCAAAAATGGGCGGGCCTTCCCCCGCGTGACCGCCGGATGCTGATGATCGCGGGTGTTTTTCTGCTCATCATCCTCATCTGGCTCGTCCTGTTCGAGCCGGCCTGGCAGGGCACCAAGCGTCTGGAGAAGAGCCTGCCTGCGTTGCGCGCCGATCTGGCACGGATGGATCAACTGGCCGACGAGGCCCGTGAGCTGTCGCGCGTCACCAGTGCCCCGCCCGAGAACACGGCGCAACTGAAGGTGCGGCTGGAGCAGTCGTTGTTGGCTCAGGGCATCAGCAAGGACATGGCAACCGTGGAGGGGCAAAGCGACATCCTCGAAGTGCGCTTCCGACAAGCGCCTTTCGAGGCGTGGGTGTTCTGGCTGGATGGTGCCGTGCGCGAGACGCGCACGCGTGTGGTGGATCTGTCGATCACGCGCGAGTCGGCTGGTTTGTTCAGTGGTCGTCTGGCTTTGGAGGTGCCGCGCCGTGGCTCGTGATGCTCGTCGTTCAAAAAAAGGGGTGGCACCCAGCTGGTTCGGGCCGTGGAGCACCGGACGCGTCCTGCTATGGGCTGCGCTCGGCCTGCTGATCAGCCTGGTCGTGGCGTTGAGCTTTGCGCCGGCCTCGATGGTCGACTGGGGGTTGAAGCAGGCCACGCAGGGTCGGGTCAGGTTGGCCGATGCGGCCGGCTCGATCTGGCGAGGGCAGGGCCGGGTCGTGCTGGTGGACATCGCGGCTGAAGCCGAGCGGGCGCGGCAGGGCAAGAGCGGCATGCTCCCGCTGCCCGGCGTGCTGATTCCGGGCAACATCCGCTGGCAGATTCAGGTGCTGCCGTTGTTCATCGGTCGTATCCAGGCACTGGCTCGTCATGAGAGCATGAATCAACCCCTGGAGATCAGCGGTACTTTCCAGTCGCCGCGTTTCT